>NZ_JBEXMW010000024.1:0-67507 GCF_040610775.1 Nonomuraea sp. NPDC003709
CGCGGCGGCCCCCCCCCCATCCCCCCCCACCCCCTCACGCTCACCCCACCCCCCCCCCCCCCCCCCCCCCGCCCCACGTCTCATCCACGGAGCCGACCTCAGTCACCCCAGTCACGCGAAGTCGTAGCCGAGCCGGACGGTCACCGTGAGGGACTGGCGGCCGGGACTGATGGAGGCGCTGGTCTCGGCCACCGCGGCGGCCATGGTGAGGGGCTGGGGGCCGCCGCCCCTGACGTCCTCGCTCACCGAGACCACCCGGCCCAGCGGGCGCCCGGCCAGCTCGGCGTAGTGGGCGGCCTTGGCGGCGGCGTCGCGGAAGGCCCGGGTACGCGCCTCCCTCAGGACGCCCGACGGGTCCGACACCTCGAACGCCAGGCCGTTCAGCCGGGCCTCCTCCCCCACCCCGGCGACCGTGTCGATGACGTGGTCGGCCCTGGACAGGTCGCGGACGATCACCTCCACCCCCTGGACCGCCCGGTAGGCGGCCACCTTGGGGTAGACCTCGTACTCCGGGCCCAGCGACAGCTCCACGGTGCGCACGTCCTGCGCGGCGATGCCCTCCCGGGCCAGGGCCTCGGCCAGCCGGGCGGCGGCGGCCCGGACGGCGGTGAAGGAATCCGCGGCGGAGGCCCGGCGGACCTCGACGCCCGCGTGCAGCCGGAGGATGTCGGGTGCGGCCAGGACGGCGCCCTCGCCGACGACGGTGATGTCCACGCCTACTCCCTCGAACGGGTCCCGCATCGATCCTAGAACGCCCGGCGTCATCCCGCCCGGCCGATGCCCGGCGCGCCCAGGACGGCCTCCGCGACCGCCCCGGGATTCTCGAGCTGGATCTGGTGCCCGCATTCCGGCAGGCGTACGAGCGTGGCGGACAGGGCCCCGGCCAGCCGTGCGTGGCCCAGGTCCCGCCCACCGGCGCTGATCACAGTGACCGGCACGCCGGGGAACTGCGTCTCCTCCCGCACCCGCAGCAGGTCGGCGACCATGTCGCGACGGGCCAGCCACTCCCCCGCCGCCGCGGCGAGCACCTTGCCCGTGCGGTAGACGCCGTACGGGTCGGGCACGCCGACGAGCAGCCGGTGGGCGGCGGGCCCGGCCAGGCGGGCCACGGCGGTCGCGCCCCACGTGCCGCCCAGGGCGGGCAGCCACTGGCCCGCGGTCCTGGCCGGCGCGGACGGCTTGCGCTCCGTGACCGGGGCCGGATCCACCAGGACGAGCTTGGCCACGCGCAGCGGGTGCAGCCTGGCGAACGCCTCCGCGTGCCAGCAGGCCACGCCGTGGGCGACGACGGTCACCTGCTCGGGATGGGACGGGGCCAGCGCGGCCAGGCGGGCCACCTCGGTGTACAGGGTGGGCGGGGCGGTCGCGTGCGGGCTGAGGCCGAGGCCGCAGCGGTCGAAGCGGATGACGTGACGGGTCCCGGCCAGCAGCCCGGCCACCGCGCCCCAGTGGAACCAGGCGCCCCCGAGCTCGGCCGTGATCAGCACGACGGGCCCGGCCCCCTGCTCGACCACGTGCGGCCCGGCGTATCCGCCGTCGTGATCGAGCGCCTCGGCCGTGATCGGCGGGACGGGCGGGTCGTCGGTGATGAGCAGGTGGACGGCCACGTACACCAGCCAGACCGCGAACAGCGTGAGCTGCGCCCGGTGGGCCAGCCCCACCCCGTGCCGGTCGGCGAGCGCGGCGGCGGTGAGCAGCGTGGCCGCCAGCCCCAGCCACGTGAACAGCCACGACACCCACGACCGCCAGCGCGCGCTGAGCAGCACCATCGCGGCCAGCAGGGCGGCCGTGCCCAGCGCCCCGGCCAGTTGATGCACGTGGTGCGCGGACGACACGACCCGCCGCCCGCAGTACGGGTCACTCAGCGTGGCGCAGTCCAGCGGGAACAACCCGGCCGCGAACGTGAACACCCCGAACGCCGCCAGCGCCAGCCAGGCCCGCCACTCGCGGGCCACCCTCGGCACGAGCGCCACCCCGGCCGCGCAGGCCAGCCCCGCCAGCGCGTCGCTGGTGCGGAACAACCGCGTCCACGGCTGGTCGCGGGCGGCCAACTCGCTGACGTACCCGTCGGTCCTGTCGACCTCCGGCGTGGTGAACTGGCCGGTGATCCACGCACTGCCCAGCACGGCCGCCACGATGAACGCGGAAGCCGCGAGGACGTACAACCTTCGCTCCACGTGATCATTAGATCACCCAGGGTGTCCGGTCAGAGGCCGGGCGCGCCCCAGACCGGGAACCATCGGCCGAGATCCTTCTCCAGCGGCAGCTCGCCCTCGAGAGCGCCCCTGACCTGCAGTTCGAGCGCGTTGTCCCGCCTCTGGGCGGCGAGCGGGGCGAACGGGTAGAAGGTCCCGCGTTTGTAGAGGTACACGACGGCCAGCCGGCGGCCGTCGCCTTCGGACCGGAACGACACCAGCGAGCACAGCAGCGACGGCCCGAACCCGGCCGACTCCAGCGACGAGTTGACGGCGTGCAGCTCGGTGACCAGGTCGCCGAGCGCGTCGGGCTCGCGGCGCACCAGGAGCCAGGTGTAGCCGTAGGAGTCGCGCGACTCCTCCACGCGCTCCCCGAGCAGCTCCTTGACGTCGCGTTGCAGCGTGGCGAACGCCCCGCCCTCGGCGGCCCTGAAGGCCACCGAGCCGAGGCCCGTGGGCACCAGCCCGGTCGCGGCCTGCAGCGTCACGGCCGCCGACGGCAGTGCGAACAGCGCGTCGAGGTTGGGCTTGACCGGCTTCGACCGGCCGAGCAGGGCGTCCAGCCAGCCCATGCCGAGGCTCAGCCCCTTCCGAGCTGCCGGGAGATGTCCGACAGCTGTGCCAGCCGCCGTTCGAGCGGCGGGTGGGTGGAGAACAGGTTCGCCAGCGTCTGGCCCGGGGCCGCCGCCGGGGCGAAGTAGAAGGCGTTGAACGGCGCCGCCTCGCGCAGGTCCTGGGTCGGGATCCTGGCCATGTCGCCGGTGATCTTGACCAGCGCGCTCGCCAGGGCCGAAGGGCGCTGGGTGAGCAGGGCCCCGGCGCGGTCGGCCGCCAGCTCGCGGTAGCGCGACAGGGCGCGGGTGAGCAGGAAGCTGATCGCGTACACGATGACGGAGACGAGCAGGATGATCAACCCGACGGGCACCCCGCCCTGGTTGCCGTTGCGGCGGCCGCCCAGCCCCGCGTAGAGGGCGAACCTGGTCATCAGCCCCGCCACGATGCCCAGGAACGAGGCGATCGTCATGACGGCGACGTCGCGGTGGGCGACGTGCGACAACTCGTGCGAGAGAACCCCTTCGAGCTCCTGGGGCTCCAGGCGGCGCAGAATGCCGGTCGTCACGCAGACGACGGCCTTCTTCTGGTTGCGGCCGGTGGCGAACGCGTTGGGGACGTCGGAATCCGCGATCGCCACCCGAGGCTTGGGCATGTCCGCGAGCGCGCACAGCCGGTCGATCATGCCGTGCAGCTCAGGGGCCTCCTGAGGCGAGACCTCCCGCCCGTGCATCGCGAACAGCGCGATGCGGTCGGACAGGAAGTACTGCACGAACAGCAGGCCCCCGGCTATCACCAGCACGCTCAGCGCCCGTACGCCCAGGGCGATCAGGACGCCGACGAACACGACATAGAGCAACCCGAGCAGGAACATCGTCACGACCATGCGGGTGGTCAGCCCGCGGTCGGACGCGAACCGCGTACCCACGGCTCAGCCCGGGATGAGGCCCTGGTCGCCCAGCATCTCCCGGACCTCCTCGATCGAGGCGTCCGCGGGGGGAAGGATCAGCTCTGACGGCTCAAGGCTGTCGTCGGGAAGCGCCTTGCCCACCTGGCGCACCTTGTCGAGCAACGCGTGCAGCTTCGTACGGAAGATCGGCTCGTCGCCGACCTCGATGGCCGCCTCGAGCTCGGTGTCGAGCTCGTTGAGCACCGCGATGTCGTCGGCGGAGATCTGTACCTGGCCTTCGCCCATGATCCTGACAATCATGCCGGCTCCCCAGGCTGACGAAGCTGCTGGGTCCCGCCGTGCTGCTGCGGCTGCGCCTGAGGCTGGGGCTGCTGCTGCGGCTGGCCCTGCTCGATGGCGCTCTTGGGCGCGGGGCCCTGGCCCAGCTCGGCCTTCATCCTGGCCAGCTCCAGCTCGACGTCCATGCCGCCGCCCATGCGGTCGAGCTCGGCCTGGATGTCGTCGCCGCGGGAGCCGGTGTAGTCGTCGAGCGCGCCGCTGGCCAGCAGCTCGTCGATCGCGCCGGCGCGGGCCTGCATCTGCGCCGTCTTGTCCTCGGCGCGCTGGATCGCCAGGCCGACGTCGCCCATCTCCTCGGAGATGCCGGAGAAGGCCTCGTTGATCCGGGTCTGCGCCTCGGCGGCGGTGTAGGTGGCCTTGATCGTCTCCTTCTTCGTACGGAAGGCGTCGACCTTGGCCTGCAGCCGCTGGGAAGCCGTGGTGAGCTTCTCCTCCTCGGCCTGTAGGTTGTCGTGCTGCAGCTTCAGGTCGGCCATCTGCGTCTGCAGATTGGAGCGACGCTGCAGCGCCTCGCGGGCGAGGTCCTCGCGCCCGACGGACAGCGCCTTGCGGCCCTGCTCCTCAAGGCGCTGGGCCTGCTTCTCGAGGCCGGTTACCTGGAGCTCGACCCGCTTACGCGACGTGGCGACGTCGGCCACACCCCGGCGCACCTTCTGCAGCAGCTCGAGCTGCCGCTGATAGGAGTAGTCAAGGGTCTCGCGCGGATCCTCCATCTTGTCCAAGGCCTTGTTGGCCTTGGACTTGAAGATCATCGAAAGTCTCTTCATCACGCTCATGCGCGTCGGCCGTCCCCTTCTAGGTCGTGCTGGTGTTCACCCAATGCAGCGCAGCCGCCTTGGGATTACCCTACGCATAACGCACGAGGGCGTCACTAAGTTGCAGTCCAGGTAGGGTTGACGTCGTGTTGCGACGCCGTTCCCAAACCTCCGTGGACGACACCCCCGTCCCCGATGACGATCCTAAGCCCCAGGGTAAAGGTCGTCCCACTCCCAAGCGCCGTGATCAGGAGAGCAAACGGCGCCAGCCGGTCCATGCACCGAAAGACCGTAAAGAGGCCTATCGGCAGATGCGGACCAAGCAGGCCGCCGAGCGAGACAGGGCCCGCCAGGGCATGCTCGCAGGTGACGAGCGGTATTTTCCTGCTCGTGACAAGGGCGCAGCGCGCAAGTTCGCGCGCGAGTGGGTCGATTCCCGGCGGCTGCCGAGCCAGTATTTCCTGCCGTTCTCGCTACTGATCCTGCTGGCGACGTGGATCCCATGGCCCATGTCGATCCGCACCGCGGTGCTGGGATACACGGTCACCATCGGCTGGCCGATCATGATGATCGGCGTGCTGTTCACCTCTGTCTACGTGGCGTGGAAGGTGAAGCGCCTGGTGGCGGAGAAGCTGCCCCAGGAGAGCACCCGGGGCGTGGGCTTCTACGCGGCCATGCGGGCGCTGCAGATCCGCAAGCTGCGCTTCCCGCCGCCCACGGTGCTGCCGGGCGGCAAGCCGGTGCTCAAGAAGTAGCCGTCCCCGGCCTCCGGGGACGGCTCGCTCACAGAGCGTCGGACCAGCGGAGCAGGCCGCCCTTGACCGTGGCCCGCGCCCCGAACATGGGGCGGCCCTTCTCCAGCGCGTCCGCCATGTCGCGCAGCATCGCGTGGTACGAGGGCCAGATCGGTTCCGGCCCCACCATCGACGCCACCACGTGGCCGCTGTCCGCGTCGACCTCGATCAGGGTGCCGACGCGGATCAGCCGGCCGATCGGGTCGCCCCTGCCGACCCGCGCGGCGCAGCTCTCCCGCCACTGGTCGCGGATCTCGCGCACGCCGAGCACCCGCTCCTCGCCGAAGCTGAAGCGGGCCCCGGGCGGGCCGGACATGCCGTTGTGGCGCAGCAGCGAGGCCCTCAGGTCGTCGGGGAACTCCAGGCCCGTCTGGGCCTCGGCGAGCGCGACGGTGCCGGCCCTGCCGGGGGCGCCCAGCGAGGCGTACGTCCGGGGCGCGTGCTCCCGTAGCCACCGCTCGATGCGCCGCCACTGCCGGTTCACCGCCGCCCGCACGCGGGGGCTGATCGGGCGTACCGTCGCCTGACCGCTTACCATGCACGCGGCCGGGATGCCCGGGGGCGGCACTGGGGCCGTGGCGGCCGGCGTGGGCGCGACAGGCGTGGGTGTGGGCGCCGGGCTCTTTCCGTCGGCGCCCATCGTCACGCCCATGACCGACTGCTGAATCTGGTAGACGGCCGACCGCACCTCGGACGCCGCCTGCGGCCCCGTGGGGATGAGGGCGGCGCCCAGTGCCAGGGCCACCACCCCCGCAATGGCGGCCCATGCCAGGCCCATCCGCGCGTGTGCGACCGCCTGCGGGGCCGGGGGCGCGGGCGGCTTGACGGGCATCCGGGCGCGGCGGCGCAGCCGTACCCCGATCGCGGTCAGGATGGCCGCCGTCAGCGCCAGCCGTACGAGCTTCAGCACGTCGCGCACCCTATCCCGAAACCAATCACCCCATGGACCGGGATTAAGGTCGGATCCATGGAATTCCGACACCTCGGTCGTAGTGGTCTCAAAGTCAGCGAGATCAGCTACGGAAACTGGCTCACCCACGGCTCCCAGGTCGAGGAGGACGCCGCCAAGCAGTGCGTGCAGGCGGCGCTCGACGAGGGCATCACCACGTTCGACACCGCGGACGTCTACGCGGCGACGAAGGCCGAGGAGGTGCTCGGCCGCGCGCTGAAGGGCGTGCGAAGGGAGTCGCTGGAGATCTTCACCAAGGTCTACTGGCCGACCGGCCCCGGCCAGAACGACCGCGGCCTGTCCCGCAAGCACATCACCGAGTCCATCAACGGCTCGCTGCGCCGCCTGCAGACCGACTACGTCGACCTGTACCAGGCGCACCGCTTCGACTACGAGACGCCGCTGGAGGAGACGCTCAAGACGTTCGACGACCTCGTACGCCAGGGCAAGGTCCTCTACATCGGCGTCAGCGAGTGGAGCGCCGACCAGATCGCCCAGGCGCTGAAGATCGCCGACGAGATGGGCTTCGACCGGATCGTCTCGAACCAGCCCCAGTACTCGATGCTGTGGCGGATCATCGAGGGCGAGATCGTGCCGCTGAGCGAGAAGGAGGGCATCGGCCAGATCGTCTGGTCGCCCATCGGCCAGGGCGTGCTCACGGGCAAGTACCTGCCCGGGCAGCAGCCGCCGGAGGGCTCCCGGGCCACCGACGGCAGCGGCAGTGCCATGATCGCCCGGTTCATGAACGACGACGTGCTGACCCGCGTCCAGGAGCTCAAGCCGATCGCGGCCGACCTCGGGCTGAGCATGGCGCAGCTGGCCGTCGCGTGGGTGCTGCAGAACCCGAACGTCTCCAGCGCCATCGTCGGGGCCAGCCGCCCCGAGCAGGTGCGTGACAACGTCAAGGCCGCGGGCGTGAAGCTGGACGCCGACGTGCTCAAGCGGATCGACGACGTGCTGGACCCGGTCGTGGAGCGCGACCCGGCCAAGACGCAGAGCCCGCGCACCCGCCCGTAACCCGTCCCCACCCGAGAAACAGCCCCTTGAGCCACAATGGCGCTCAAGGGGCTTTTCATTTACCGCAGATCACTCCTGGCGCAATGACAAACCCGTGTACTCCACGCGGTCCTCTTCGAGCAAGGCCACCTGCTCAACTCCCGATTCGAGCAGGTCACGCCAGTTCTCGCCAAGCCAGGACTCCGCGTCCGCCTGGCTCGGAAAAACTTCTCGCGGCAAAGGGCGATCCGTTACCTCACCACCATTTGCATTTTCATAACGCCACCGCCATGTCATGCCATACGCTCCTTTTCCGCGGGTTCGCCGGCGCACCCTCCGCAGGCACTGGAACCCTACTCCCGAGCTTGGAGGTCAATCGATGCTGCGCGCGTATCGTGTTGCGGCCGGGGTCGCCCTCGGGGCGGCCGCCTTTCTCTCGCTCCCCTCCTCCGCTCTCGCCGACCCCGGGGTCCCGCGGACGTGGAGCGCGTGGCAGAGCGACGGGACGGCCTGGCTGGCCGTGACGGCCGACGCCGCCCCGCCGGACGGCTCCGTCATCGGATGGCGCTTCTCCGTGGCCCCGGACGGGGCGAGGGGCGAGTCTCCTGGCGGGGACCTGCCGTCGTTCCAGGCGGTGTGCGGCCGGGACGCGGCCGGGTCCGGGCACAAGCGCGTGGTGGTCGCGGTGGACTTCGGCGACGGGGAGGCCGACGCCTACCCCGGCGAGCGGACTCCCGGGCAGAGCGCGCCGAAGTGCGTCGCGGGCGCCGAGGACGCCACCGCCGCCCAGCTCCTCGCCTCCACGGCCAAGGTCCGGGTGAACGCCCAGGGAGCCGTCGTGGCGGTCGCGGACTATCCGTTCAGGGAGAGGGGCGGCACCGAGCTGGCGGCCGCCGCCGCGTCCGCCGCGCCGTCCGGGAGCGGCCTGCCGATCACGCTGGTCGCGGCCGGCGCGGGCGCGATCGCCCTGCTGGCGGGCGGCGCCGTGGCGGCCACCCGCCGCCGCTCCAGGACCCGCGTCTGACCTGGAACGTTCCATCAACCCGGCCGCGCCAGGACGCTACGCTCGGCGCGGTGAAAATCCTTGTCTCCGGTACGGCGGGCGGCGCGGGATGGCCGGAGCCCGGCTGCCGGTGCGCCTCGTGCGCCGGGCTCCCGTCCGGCCACCGACGCCCGTTCGAGCTGGTCGTGGACGGCGTGGCCCGCTTCCCCTTCGACGATCCGCCGAGCGGCTACCGGGCCCGGGCGGGCGGGCTGGGGCTGGCCGGCCCCGACGGCTCCCGGCTGCTCTGCCTCCCACCGGGCCGGCCGGTGCCGGTGGACGGGCCCGCCAGGTACGACGTGGTGCTGATCGACCTGCTCGACCGGCCCGAGCGGCTAGGGGAGCTGCGGCGGGCGGGGCTGGCGGACGACCGGACCGCGGTGGTGGCCGTCGGGCTGGACCATCGGGTCCGCTCGGAGGAGGAGCTGGCCAGGCGCCTGCGGCTGTGGGGCGCGTCGGCCGTTCCCGACGGGACGGTGCTGGAGACCGGCCGGGCGCTCCCCGGGACGGCCATCGGGAGGCGACCCGGCGACGGTGGCGCGACGGCGCCGTGGCGGACGTTGCTGCTGGGCGGGTCGCGGTCGGGGAAGTCGGCCGAGGCCGAGCTGCGGCTGGCGGCCGAGCCGTACGTCACCTATGTGGCCACCGGACCGAGCGGCGCGGGGGACGGCGAGTGGGCGGCCCGCGTGCGGGCGCACCGCGAGCGGCGGCCCGCGCACTGGGCCACCGTCGAGACCGCCGACCTCGTCTCGGCCATCGGGCAGGCCACCGCGCCGCTGCTGATCGACGGGCTCGGGACGTGGCTGACGGCGGTGTTCGACGAGCACGGGGCCTGGGAGGGCGACCGCGCGCCCGTCCGCGAACGCTGCGACGAGCTCGTTGCGGCCTGGCGGCAGACACCCGTGCGCCTCGTGGCGGTCTCCGACGAGGTGGGGATGGGTGTGGTGCCCGCCACGCCGAGCGGGCGGGCCTTCCGGGACGCGCTCGGCCGTCTCAACGAACGCCTCGCCGCCGAGTCCGAGTACGTGGCGCTGGTGGTGGCGGGGCGCCTGGTGGAGCTGTGACCGCTACGGGCGGACGGCGCGGGCGTACCAGCGGCCGTCGAGCCGGTCCACGTGGAGGGGGCGGCCGAAGCACTCCGAGAGGTTGTCCGGGGTGAGCACCTCCTCCACCGGCCCCGCGGCCAGCACCCTGGCGTCGCGCATGAGCATCGCGTGGGAGGTCGTCGCCGGCACCTCCTCCAGGTGGTGCGTCACCGTCACGGTGGTCAGGACGGGCCGGGTCGTGGCCAGGTCCTCGACGGCGG
This sequence comes from Nonomuraea sp. NPDC003709, assembly GCF_040610775.1. Lineage (NCBI taxonomy): Bacteria > Bacillati > Actinomycetota > Actinomycetes > Streptosporangiales > Streptosporangiaceae > Nonomuraea > Nonomuraea sp. NPDC003709. The sequence goes on from NZ_JBEXMW010000024.1 coordinate 9,839, forward strand.
TGATGAGGTCCTCCCTGGCCGGCAGGTCGAGGCCCGCGAACGGCTCGTCGAGCAGCAGCACCGCCGGGTCCGCCATGAGCGCCCTGGCCACCCTGATCCTGGCCCGCTCCCCCTGCGAGCACACGCGGAACGGCCGGTCCGCCAGGTCCTTGCACCCCAGGTCGGCCAGCAGCCGGTGGGCCCGGTCGCGCTCGCCTTCGCCGTACTTGTCCCACAGAGGAACGCTCGTCCCCGTGTGCCCGGTGAGCACCACGGTGTGCGCGGTCGCGCCCTCCTCCTCCATCAGCTCCTCGTCGATCAGCCGCTGGCTGGCCGCGACCAGGCCGATGTGGCGGCGCAGCTCCCGCACGTCCACCCGGCCGAGCTTGTGGCCGAGCACCTTGACCGCGCCCTCGCTGGGATGCCGGACGGCGCCCGCCAGGGAGAGCAGCGTCGTCTTGCCCGCGCCGTTGGGGCCGAGGATCACCCAGTGATCGCCGTAGTCCACCTGCCAATCGACGCCGTCCAGCAGCGCCTTGCCGACAACTCGGACACCTACGCCTTCGAGTTCAACCACGTGCATCCCGCCACACTAGTGGGCCTACGATCGTCCGATATGCGCCTTCCGCATGGCCTGTCATTGGCGATCGGCACTCTCAGCGTCTTCCCGGTGCGGGTCGAGCGGGTGGACCGGGAGGTCGCGGGGCGGGCGATGACGCTGGCCCCGGTGGTCGGGCTCGCGCTCGGGCTGGTCGCGGGGCTGCCATTGTTCCTGCCCGGGCCGCCGCTGCTGGGGGCGGCGCTGGCGGTCGGGCTGCTGGCCGTCCTGAGCCGGGGGCTGCACCTGGACGGGCTCGCCGACCTGGCGGACGGGCTGGGCAGCGGCAAGCCGGCCGCTCAGGCGCTCGACATCATGAAAAAGTCGGACATCGGGCCGTTCGGCGTGATGACGCTGGTGCTGACGCTGCTCGTCCAGGTCGCCGCGGCGGCCGGAGCCGGGTACGCGGCGCTGGTGACGGCCTGCGTGGCCGGGCGGCTGGCGCTGACCTGGGCCTGCCGGGCGGGTGTCCCCGCCGCCCGGCCCGACGGGCTCGGCGCGATGGTCGCGGGCACGGTACGCCGCCCCGCCTCTCTGCTGGTCACCCTGGCCGCCCTCCTCGGCACCGCCGCCGTCTGCCTGGGCCTCGCCAGGGAGCCCGTGTTGCCGCTCGGCCTGGTCGCCGGGCTCGGCGCCGCCCTGCTGCTGCTCGGGCACGCGCGGCGGCGCCTCGGCGGGATCACCGGTGACGTGCTGGGGGCCCTGGTCGAGACGGCCACGGCCACCACGTTGGCGGTCTGCGCGATCCTCGGCTGAGCGCCCCCGAGATCAGGAGGGTGCGGCGACCGGCTGCGGCACGCGTACCGGACAGAAGCGGAGCAGGGCCGCGCCGACGACCGCCATGAGGGCCCAGCCCACCAGGCCGGTCAGGCCGGCCAGCACCTCGTTGGGCGGCGCGGCGGCGTCGCCGAGCAGCAGGACGGACTGGGCGACGGCGTTCAGCGAGCCGTGGGCCACGACGGCCGGCCACACGCTGCCCGTGCGCAGCCGCAGCCACCCGATCAGCACCCCGAACAGGACGCAGAACCCCACGAAGAACAGCGCCGCCCAGGAGCTGAGCCGCGCGTAGTTGTAGCCCAGGAGGGTGAGGGGGGCGTGCCAGAGGCCCCAGATGACGCCGGTGTAGACCAGCCCGAGGAGCATGCCGTTGGTGGAGACGAGCCGGGGCAGCAGCCAGCCCCGCCAGCCCCACTCCTCCCCCAGCGCGGGGATCGCGTTCAGCACGGGCCCGACGACCACGGCGATCCCGATCTGCAGCACGACCGCCGTGGTGAGGCTCTCGGGCACGCCCACGCCCTGGGCCCGCAGCACCGCCCTGAACAGGCTGAACTGGTCGAGATCCAGCGAGAACAGCCCGACGGCGGCGCTGAGGAGCGCCGCCAGGAGCAGCAGCAGCGGCACCCCGAGCCAGGCGGTCAGGATGAGAACGCCGGTGCGCCCCTTGCGCTCGCCCAGCGTGAGCCCGGTCTGCCTGGCCCACTCGCGGAACGGCGTGCGCGTGACCGCCCAGACGCCGAGCACCCCCACCGACGGGGTGAACATCATCAGCGTGGCCAGCGGCCGCAGCAGCGGCGAGCCGATCCCGCCGGCGAACCAGAGGGGCAGCGCCGCCGCCCATGAGAGCCCGAAGGCCAGGACGATGAAGATGAGGAGAGGTCGTTTCATTGTTCCACTCGCTCCGCGATGAGGGCGTTGATGAGGGATGCGCCGCGTTCGGCGTCGTCGATGCTGATCGCGAGCCGGCCGCCGGAGCGGTAGCGGATGACCAGGCACTCGCCGCCACGCAGCATGATGGTCGAACTGCCGGGCAGCCCGCGGATGCCCCAGCCCCCGACCGCGGCCGGATGGCGCGTCTCCGACCAGGCCGACTCGATCAGCGACAGGGGGATCCTGCGCGCCGGCCAGCCGAGCGGCCCGAACCGGACGGCCACCCGGCCGTCGCCGACCTGCACGGACACTGACGAGGTCAGCACTCCGGCCGCCAGCACGAGGACGAGCCCGGGCAGGACCGACGTCGCCTGCCCGCCGGGCACCAGACCGGTGACGTAGAGCAGGCCCAGCACCAGGGCGGCGACCAGGGCGGCGATCGGGAGCAGCGCCAGCCACCGGTTGGCGGCGTGGCCGACCCACACGGTGCGCCGGCCGGGCCTGAGCCGCAGGAGGGGCGGGATCCGGTGGGCGGCATCCTGGTCGGCCGCGCCCCTGCGCAGATAACCCACGAGGGCGGCGACGCCGGTCCCGGCCGCGATGACCGCGAGGACCTGCCAGCCCGGCAGCCGGGCCGCGACCCAGTCGGGCGCGTCGAGGTTGGCGAGCACGGTCGTGACGTTGACGCCGAGCGCGAGCGCGCCCAGGCCGAACAGCCCGCCCCACCACACCGTCCGGCTCGGCCTGCGGGCCGTGGCCCGCTCGGCCGCGGCCAGCGCGACCAGCCAGAGCACCGCCCAGAGCAGGAACGTGACCACGATGTACGTGGTCAAGGACATCGAGCGGGAGGCCAGTCCGCCCAGGCCCCAGCGCGTGGCCAGGGGGTCGGGCAGCCGGTCGCGCAGCGCCAGCGGCAGCCCGATCTGCGCGGCGAGGATGAACAGCCCCCAGATGACGGCGGTGATTCGGGGATTCACGGCAGGTCCTCCAGTATGGCAATGAGGTCGTCGCGGCCGTAGCCGTACTTGCGGGCCTCGTCCAGCAGCTCGCGCGCCCGCTGCGCGAGCAGGGCGCGACCGTCGGCGCGCCCCGCGACGCTGACCCCCCGGCCCCGCCTGAACTCCAGCAGCCCCTCGTCCCGCAGGTCGCGCAGCGCGCGCAGCACGGTGTTGGGGTTGATGCCGAGCACCTGGGCCAGGTCACGGGCCGGCGGCAGGCGGTCGCCGGGCCGGTAGGAGCCTTCTCCGATGGCGCGGCGGATGGCGCTCGCCACCTGCTCGTGCAGGGGCCGGGCGTCGTTGAGATCGAGCGTCAGCAGCATGATGCTAATGACACTAGCACCATTCCGCATGACTCGCGATTGGTAGGATGAACCCCTGTTTGTGAGTACGCAGAAGACCTGGATAGCATCGGTTTACGTGACCACTGTGCGGCTGAACTCAGCAGATCCAGTCTCCATCGCGACCGACGCGTTGATCGTCGGCTTCAGGTCAGGACAGGACGGCCCACGCGCCGCCACGGGCGCCGAGTCGCTCGAGGCCGCCTTCGGCGGCAAGCTCGCCGACTCCCTCCGCGCCGTCGCCTTCACCGGCAAGGCCGGCGAGGTGGCCAAGCTTCCCACGTTCGGCGCCATCGCCGCCCCGCTGCTGGTCGCGGTGGGTCTGGGCGACTCGCCCGACGCCGAAGGCCTGCGCCGCGCCGCCGGCGCCGCCGTACGGTCGCTCGCCGGCACCTCCAGGGCCGCGCTCGCCCTGCCCACCGGCACGCCCGAGGAGACCGAGGCCGTCGCGCTCGGCGGCCTGCTCGGCGCGTACGCGTTCGCCCGTTACCGCACGAACGGCGAGCAGAAGGCCCCGGTCGCCGAGCTCACCGTGGTCTCGGGCCAGCCCGACGGCGTCGCCGAGCGCGCGGGCGTGCTGGCCGACTCGGTCGCCCTGGTCCGCGACCTGGTCAACACGCCTCCGTCCGACCTGTGGCCGGCGAAGTTCGCCGAGATCGCCGAGCAGGAGGGCGACAAGGCGGGGCTGAGCGTCGAGGTGCTCGACGACAAGCAGCTCAAGGACGGCGGCTACGGCGGCCTCATCGGCGTCGGCCAGGGCTCGGCCAACCCGCCGCGCCTGGTCCGCCTCTCCTACACCCACCCCGAGGCCGGCAAGCGGCTGGCGTTCGTGGGCAAGGGCATCACGTTCGACTCCGGCGGCCTGTCGCTCAAGCCGTCGGCCTCGATGGACTGGATGAAGTCCGACATGGGCGGCGCGGGCGCGGTGCTCGGCGCCATGATCGGCATCGCCCGGCTCGGCCTGCCGGTCAACGCCGTCGGCTACCTCTGCCTGGCCGAGAACCTGCCGAGCGGCACCGCCCAGCGCCCCTCCGACGTCATCCACAGCTACAGCGGCAAGACCGTCGAGGTGCTCGACACCGACGCCGAGGGCCGCCTGGTGCTCATGGACGGCATCGCCAGGGCCGCGCAGGACGAGCCCGACCTGATCGTCGACGTGGCCACGCTCACCGGCGCGCAGATCGTCGCGCTCGGCTGGCGCACGGCCGGCGTCATGGCCAACGACGACGCCGCCAGGGAGCTGGTCGTCGAGGCCGCGAAGGCGGCGGGCGAGGGCGCGTGGGGCATGCCGCTCCCGGAGGAGCTGCGCAAGGGCCTCGACTCGCCGATCGCCGACATCGCCAACCTCCAGCCGGAGCGATGGGGCAGCATGCTGGCGGCGGGCATCTTCCTGAAGGAATTCGTGCCCGACGGCGTGCGCTGGGCCCACATCGACATGGCCGGCCCCGCCTTCAACAAGGGCGAGCCGTACGGTTACACCCCGAAGGGCGGCACGGGTGCCATCACCCGTACCCTCATCGGACTCGCAGAGCGGCACGCGAGCATCTGAAACAAATGAAAAGATGACGGCATCACGAACACCCCGACAAGGAGCCTTCCTGTGGCCTATGACATCGTCGTCCTAGGTGGCGGCAGCGGCGGTTACGCCTGCGCGCTTCGGGCGGCTGAGCTGGGCAAGTCGGTCGCGCTGATCGAAAAGGACAAGATCGGCGGCACCTGCCTCCACAGGGGATGCATCCCCACGAAGGCCCTGCTGCACTCCGCCGAGGTCGCCGACGAGACCCGCGAGAGCGAGTCCTACGGCGTCAAGGCGCGCTTCGACGGCATCGACGTGCAGGGCGTGCACGCGTTCAAGGACAAGATCGTGACGCGGGCCTGGAAGGGCGTGCAGGGCCTGCTGAAGTCCGCGGGCGTGACGATCGTCGAGGGCGAGGGCCGCCTGGTCGGCCCCAACCGGATCCAGGTGGGCTCGGAGGTCGTCGAGGGCCGCAACCTCGTCCTGGCCACCGGCTCGGCGCCCAAGTCGCTGCCGGGCCTGGAGATCGACGGCGAGCGCGTCATCACCAGCGAGCACACCCTGAAGATGGGCCGCGTGCCCACGTCCGTCATCGTGCTGGGCGGCGGCGTGATCGGCGTCGAGCTGGCGAGCGTCTACCGCTCGTTCGGGGCCGAGGTCACGATCGTCGAGGCGCTGCCGCACCTGCTGCCGACCGAGGAGGAGTCCAGCTCCAAGCTGCTGGAGCGGGCCTTCCGCCGCCGCGGCATCAAGTACGAGCTGGGCGTCTTCTTCGACACCGCCAAGACCACCGAGACGGGCGTGGTCGTCACGCTGGCCAACGGCAAGACCCTCGACGCCGAGCTGCTGCTCGTCGCGGTCGGCCGCGGCGCGGTGTCGGCGGGCATGGGCTTCGAGGAGCAGGGCATCGCCATCGAGCGCGGCGCGGTCGTGGTCGACGAGCACTGCCAGACCTCCGTGCCCGGCGTCTACGCCATCGGCGACCTCATCCCGACCCTGCAGCTCGCCCACGCCGGGTTCGCGGAGGGGATCATGGTGGCCGAGCACATCGCCGGCCTCAACCCGCCGCCCATCGACTACGCGGGCGTGCCGCGCATCACCTACTCCGACCCCGAGGTGGCCTCGGTGGGGATCACGTCGGCGCAGGCGGCCGAGCGCGGCATCGAGATCGTCGAGCAGGTCTACGACCTCGCGGGAAACCCCAAGAGCCAGATCCTCGGCACCTCGGGCGCCGTGAAGGTCATCGCCCAGAAGGACGGCCCGGTCGTCGGTGTCCACATGGTGGGCCGGCGCATCGGCGAGCTCGTCACGGAGGGGCAGCTGATCTACAACTGGGAGGCGCTGCCCGCAGAGGTCGCCCAGCTCATCCACGCACACCCGACCCAGTCCGAGGCCATGGGTGAGGCGATGCTGGCCCTGGCCGGCAAGCCGCTGCACGTACACAACTAGTCCAAGCCCTCGAGATCAGAACGCGAGAGAAGAATAACGATGCCGGTCTCCGTACAAATGCCCCAGCTCGGCGAGAGCGTGACCGAGGGCACCGTAACCCGTTGGCTGAAGAAGGAGGGCGAGCGCGTCGAGGCCGACGAGCCGCTCCTCGAAGTGTCGACCGACAAGGTCGACACCGAGATCCCGTCGCCGGCCGCGGGTGTCCTCACGAAGATCGTCGTGGCTGAGGACGAGACGGTCGAGGTCGGGGCCGAGCTCGCCGTCATCGACGAGAAGGGCCAGGCGGCCGCCGCCGCCCCGGCGCCCGAGGCGGCGGCGGCCCCCGCGCCGGCTCCGCAGCCCGAGCCCGAGCCCGCCCCGGCTCCGCCGGTCTCGTCGATCCCGCAGCCGGCTCCCCCGCAGCCCGCCCCGGCCCCGGCTCCGGCGCCCGCCCCGGTCGCGGCCCCCGCTCCCGTCGCGCAGGCCGCTCCTCCGGTCGCGGAGCCCGCGCCGCTGCCGTCGGGTGAGAGCCCGTACGTGACGCCGCTGGTGCGCAAGCTGGCCAACGAGCACGGTGTCAACCTCGACGCGATCAACGGCACCGGCGTCGGCGGCCGCATCCGCAAGCAGGACGTGCTCGAGGCCGCCAAGACCCAGCGCGAGAAGGCCGCCGCGGCCCAGGCCGCCCCCGCCGCGGCTCCGGCTCCGGCCGCCGCCCAGCCGGCGCCCGCCGCCGCTCCCGCCGCGCAGGCGCCGATCGCCGCGGGTCCCGAGCCCGTGGAGGTCGACACGACGCTGCGGGGCCGCACGGAGAAGATGACGCGGCTTCGCCAGACGATGTCGAAGCGGCTGGTCGAGTCGCTGCAGACGGCCGCGCAGCTCACCACGGTGGTCGAGGTCGACGTCACCAAGATCGCGCGGCTGCGCGACCAGGCGAAGGCCGACTTCCTGCGCCGCGAGGGCGTGAAGCTGTCGTTCATGCCGTTCTTCGAGCTGGCCGCCATCGAGGCGCTCAAGCAGCACCCGAAGCTCAACGCGACGATCAACAACGAGACCATGGAGGTCACGTACTTCGACGTCGAGCACCTGGGCATCGCGGTCGACACCGAGCGCGGCCTGATCGCGGCGGTCATCAAGAACGCCGGCGACCTCAACCTCGCCGGGCTGGCCCGCAAGACGGCCGACCTGGCCGAGCGCACGCGCGCCAACAAGGTGACGCCGGACGAGATCACCGGCGGCACCTTCACGCTGACCAACACCGGCAGCCGTGGGGCCCTGTTCGACACGCCGATCCTCAACCAGCCGCAGGTCGGCATGCTGGGCACCGGCGCCGTCGTCAAGCGGCCCGTCGTGATCGACACGCCTGAGGGCGAGGTCATCGCGGTCCGGTCGATGGTCTACCTGGCGCTGACGTACGACCACCGTCTGGTGGACGGCGCGGACGCGGCCCGCTTCCTCACGACGGTCAAGCGCCGTCTCGAGGAGGGCCGCTTCGAGGCCCAGCTCGGCCTCGCCTGATCCTGATCCTGGCGTTTGCGGCCGGGCGGCTCCCCTTCCGGGGCCGCCCGGCCGTTTGCCTGCCCTGGGCCTGGCGCGGCTGGCGCGTCCGTGACGTGGGGCGGGCGTACTGTGGGGCTATGGCGATCATCGTGACGGGGGCGTCGGGGTTGCTCGGGTCGGCGCTGGTGCCGGCGTTGCGGGCCGAGGGGTGGGAGGTCGTCCGGCTCGTACGGCGCCGCCCGCGCGAAGCCGACGAGGCCTTCTGGGACCCGGCCGAGCAGGAGATCGACCAGGCCGCGCTCGAAGGGGCGCAGGCGGTCGTGCACCTGGCGGGCGCGTCCGTGGGCGACCGGCGGTGGACGCCGGCGTACAAGCGGGAGCTCGTCGCCAGCCGGGTCCAGGGCACGAGGGTGCTCGTGGACGCGATCGGCGCGCTGTCCGGCAAGCCCGAAGTGCTCCTGTCCGCCTCCGGGGTCGACTTCTACGGCGACACCGGCGACCGGGTGATCGACGAGAGCCAGGGGAAGGGCAGCGGCTTCCTGGCGGATCTGTGCGGGCGCTGGGAGGGCGAGGCCAGGCGGGCGGGCGAGGCCGGGGTCAGGACCGCGCAGATGCGGACCGGGCTGGTGCTCAGCGAGAAGGGCGGGGCGCTCGGCCGGATGCTGCCGATCTTCAGGATCGGGCTGGGGGCGCCGCTCGGGTCGGGGAAGCAGTACTGGTCGTGGATCGCCGTGGACGACTGGGTCGGGGCCGCAGTGCATGTCTTGAAAAATCGTGACATTACAGGACCAGTCAATTTCACCTCGCCCTCGCCCGTGACCAACGCCGAATTCACCCGCACCCTCGGAAAAGCCCTGCGCAAGGGCACGGTGCCGATCCCGGTGCCCGGCTTCGCGCTGTCCGCGGGGCTCGGCGAGTTCGCCCGCGAGGCGCTGCTGCCCGGCCACCGCGTCGAGCCGAGGAAGCTGCTCGACAGCGGCTATGTGTTCGCCCATACCCGCCTCGACGAGGCGCTGAGCGCCGTACTGTAGTGAACCGTCCGTCTTCAACAGGTGGGAGAATCTTGACATGAGCCGGTCAGGACAGTCACACATCCTCGCCATCGGGGGCGGATCCTTCCGCCCGAGCAGGCGCTACAGCTTCCTCGAGGCCAGCGCGCTGCTGCGGTACGGCCTCGACCTGACCGGGCAGGACCGGCCGAAGCTGGGCCTGGTCGCCACCGCGGTGGGCGACTCGGACGACTGGATCCTGAAGATGTACGGCGCCTTCGCCGGGTGGGACGTCGAGTTGAGCCATCTCACCGTGTTCCCGATGCCCAATGTCGAGGATCCCCGGGCGTGGATGCTCGAACAGGACATGATCTACGTGAGCGGCGGCAGTGTGGCCAACCTGATGGCCCTGTGGCGGTTGCACGGCCTTGACGAGGCGTTCGAGGAGGCGTGGCGGGCCGGGGTGGTGCTTTCCGGCCAGAGCGCGGGCGCGCTGTGCTGGCACGTCGGCGGCAACACCGACTCCTTCGGACCCGACCTGCGCGTGTGGGCCGAGGGGATGGCGCTGCTCCCCTATTCGTGCGGCGTCCACTACGACTCCGACCCGCAGCGCCGGCCGCTGCTGCAGGAGTCGGTGGCCGGCGGCGAGCTGCCGTCCGGATACGCCGCCGACGAGGGCGTGGGGCTCCACTACGTGGGCACCGAGTTCATCCAGGCGGTGACCGTCGAGCCGGGCGGCTACGCGTACCGGGTGGAGAGCGACGGGGCCGGCGGGGTCAAGGAGTTCAGGATCGAGCCTCGACTCCTTACCCCCTGATTACCCTTCGCGGGGGCGGGACCGGCACAATAGGCTCATGCGCCCCATCGACGGGGACGATCCCCACGCACTCGCCATCGTCCGCCTCGGCGTCGACGTCCCCTACGAGCAGGCCTGGTCGCTGCAGCGCTGGGTGCACGGCAAGCGGGTCGCCGGAGAGCTGAGCGACACCGTCCTGTTCCTCGAGCACGCGCCCGTCTACACCGCGGGCAAGCGCACCGCCCCGGACGAGCGTCCGGCCGACGGCACCCCGATCGTCGACGTCGACCGGGGCGGCCGGCTGACCTGGCACGGGCCCGGGCAGCTGGTGGCCTACCCGATCGTCGGCATCACCGACGTCAACGCGTACGCCTGCCGCCTCGCGGAGGCCCTGATCCAGATCTGCGCCGACTTCGGCGTCACGGCGAGACAGGTGCAGGGGCGCGGGGGTGTCTGGGCGGTCGGCGATCCCAGCCTGGGCCTGCCCGACCGCCAGCTCGGCGCGGTCGGGCTGCGCGTGGCCCGCGGCGTCACCATGCACGGCTTCTCGCTCAACTGCGCCAACGACCCCCGCTGGTTCAACCGCATCGCGCCGTGCGGCATCCCCGACGTCGGCGTCTCCTCGCTGTCGGCCGAGACCGGCCGCCGCATCGTGGTGGAGGAGGTCATGCCGATCGCGGAGAAGCGGCTGGCGGAGGCCCTCGGCATGGAGTCGTACGATCTCCACGAAGAGGACCTTCTCCGCAGATGACCCGCGGCCTACGATCAGCCGTGTGAAGCGTGTCCTCGCTCTCTTACTCGCCCTTCTGGTCCACCTGCTGACGCTCGGCTTCGTCGCGCTGGGCGCGTGGGTGATCCTGGGGTACCCCGGCTCCCTGCTCGCGTGGCTGTTCGGCGGCGCGAGCCTGGCCATCGCGTGGGCGCTGCGGCCACGCCTGGGCGGCCTGCCCGCCGACGCCGAGGTGCTCAACCGCTCCTCGGCGCCCGAGCTGTACGGCGCCGCGGAACGCGTGGCCGACCTGGTCGGCGTCCGGCGGCCGCGCAAGGTCGCCGTCCTGGACCTGGACCCGGAGACGCGCTACGACCGCGTGGGCCCGCTGCGTACCCCCATCTTGATGATCGGGCTGCCGCTGTGGCTGGCGCTGCCGCCCAAGCAGCGGGTCGCCCTGCTGGCCACGGCGTACGCGCGGGTGCCGACCGGCGACGAGCTCGTCGTCAGCGGGGCGCTGCTCACCCTGGAGGCGTGGCGGGACGCGCTGATGGGGGCCGAGCCACTGCAGGTCAGGCAGGAGGCGCAGACCAAGATCGCGGCTTCCTCGCTGGGCGCCGTGGACCACCCGGGGACCACGTACGAGGTGGCGGGGATGTTCGGCCGCATGCTCGGCCGGGTGCTCGGCGGGCCCGTGCTCCTGGTCCGGTACGCGCTGACCCGGCTGGCCCGCGCCGGCGAGAGCCGTACCCTGGCCCGGCAGCGGCAGCTGGCCCGGCGGGTTGCCTCCGAACAGGACCTCGCCGAGCTCGACGGGCTGGCCGGCGGCGGCTACCTGGCGCCGATGCAGGCGGCGGCGCTGCGCGGCGAGAGCGTGGCGGCCATCAGGCAGGGCGCGCTGGCCCGCTCCAGGCTCACCGACGACGGGGTGCTCACCACTCCCCCGCACTCGGAGCTGCTCGGCACGCGCGAGTCCGAACGCGTCGACGACGAACTGCTCGCCCACTACACGCGCGCGATCCGCGGCTTCGGCCTCATCTCCTGACCGTTCCTATGGACTGAGCGTGAGTGGCACGTGCTCAGCCGAACGCTCCGGACGGTGATGAGCGTTCTGGTCGCCCGCGTACGCGCCGCGTCCGGGCGGCACGGATCGTGTCTGTGGTCCGGGGATGCGGGGGCGGGGTCCCTCACGCCCGCGAGCGTCCGGTCCGGCCTGGACGGTCCGATGCCCCTGTCCATCGCTCCGGTGGGCAGGGGGCGGTGCCGTCCGTCGCCGGATCGGGTGTCCTTGGGCGCGTCTGCCGATCGCCACGGCGGCTGCGTCGTGGCGGGTGGTTGTGCGTTTGGTGGTGAGGGGCTTTTGCCAGTGCTGGGCGCCCCATCGGGAGGTGTAGGCCGGGTCGGCGGCGATGATCGCGATACCCGTCTGGTCAGCCATCGAGGTGAGCCGGGCCCGGAGCTTGCTCGTGGGCATGCCGGAGATGAGCTTGCGGAAGCGTTTGCGGCGGCCGTGTTTCTCCCGGGTCTTGTCGGCTTCGAAGTCGAGGTCTTCGATGGCGATGGCGTGCACACCGCAGGCCCTGGCCCAGTGCAGTAGCCGGGTCAGGGTGTGGCGGATCTGGGCGTCGCGATGACCGGTGTTCCCGCTCAGGTCGTAGGTGAAGCGGCGGGGGTTGCCGATCGGGTTGCCGTGGGTGTCCAGGCGCCAGGCGGCCAGGTGGTCGGCGTTGGTGTCCACGCCGATTACGCCATAGGCGAGTGCGGTAGCCATGGGCACGGTCGGGGCTTGAGGAATCTGCCAGGAGGCGGTGATGTACCAGCGTCCGCGTTGCGCGTCCAGGTGGATGCGGTAGGCCACGGCCCGGTTGGCCTCGATGCGATCCCGCCATTCCACCCCGCGGTGGGCGAAGGTCACCCGGCAGGTGAGCACGTAGCGGCCGTGCGGCGCGTTCGCATGGTGTGCCAGCGGCACGGGCAGCTTGATCGATACCTGGCCGTCGGGGGTGATGCGGATGGTCTCGTTGCCGTGACGTTTGCCGGACTCGCCGTCGGCGGCCAGGAACCAGCGCTCGGCCTGCCACCGGTTCCGCCACTCGGACTCGGTGAGTCCGGCGGCGTCCAGGTGGTGCCGGGTGCGGGCCAGGCGTTTGCCGCCCCGCACCACGCGGACCCGCCCGGCTTGGTGGTCAGCCTTCCGCCGCTTGAGCCGGTCTTGCAGGAGGTGCAGGCGGCGGGACTTGGCGAACCACTCCTGTCTGGAGCGGTAGCCGCCCGGCTCCTTGCGGGTTCCTTTCCTTCCGACGGGCAGGGACAGCCGACGGATGAGCGTGGCGATGGCGGCCTGAAGGTCGCGGATGTGGTCGGCCTGGCCGCGGCGGGCCAGCGCCCACTGATCGTGGGAGGTTTTGGTGATGGCCCCGGCCCAGCGCGACGACACGCACTGTGGCGATGGCGTAACCAGCGTCGCATCGAACACCAACAGCTCCGCACCCCCCGGCCAGGCCGCTTTTCCGGGAGACGTAAGCTAAGAACGTGACCGTTGCCCCTGAAGGCCGAAAGCTCCTCCGCCTGGAGGTGCGTAACGCCGAAACCCCTATCGAGCGCAAGCCCCCGTGGATCAAGACCAAGCTGAAGACGGGCCCCGAATACACCGAGCTGAAATCGCTCGTGCGCCGGGAGGGCCTGCACACGGTCTGTGAAGAGGCGGGCTGTCCCAATATCTACGAGTGCTGGGAAGACCGCGAGGCGACCTTCCTCATCGGCGGCGACCAGTGCACGCGCCGCTGCGACTTCTGCCAGATCGACACGGGCAAGCCGAAGGAGTACGACCGCGACGAGCCGCGCCGCGTGGCCGAGTCCGTGCAGCAGATGGGCCTGAAGTACGCGACCGTGACCGGCGTCGCCCGCGACGACCTGCCCGACGGCGGCGCCTGGCTCTACGCCGAGACGGCCCGCCAGATCCACGGGCTGCTGCCCGGGTGCGGCGTCGAGCTGCTGGTGCCCGACTTCAACGGCAACCGCGACCAGCTGGAAGAGGTCTTCTCCAGCCGGCCCGAGGTGTTCGCGCACAACGTCGAGACGGTGCCGCGAATCTTCAAGCGGATCCGTCCCGCGTTCCGCTACGAGCGGTCCCTCGCGGTGATCACGACGGCCCGCGAGGCCGGGCTGGTCACCAAGTCCAACCTGATCCTGGGCATGGGCGAGACGCGCGAGGAGGTCGTCGAGGCCATGCGCGACCTGCACGCGGCCGGCACCGACCTGCTGACCATCACCCAGTACCTGCGGCCCACTCCCCGGCACCATCCGGTGGAGCGGTGGGTGAAGCCCGAGGAGTTCGTGGAGCTGCAGGCGCAGGCCGAGGCCATCGGGTTCGCCGGTGTCCTCTCGGGGCCGCTCGTGCGCTCGTCGTACCGGGCGGGCCGCCTCTACAAGCAGGCCATCGAGGCTCGCCAGACGGCCTGACCTCCCAACCTCCGGCCCCGGGACCCGTACGGTCCCGGGGCTGCTCCATACCCGGCCGCGCTCATGACCCCGCCCCCGCAAAATCGTTCGAAGTCCTTTGACGGCTGGTTACTGTTTTCGGCATGCCGGAGTCATTCGATCAACTGTCCTTTGACGGCCTCCCGCCGGCATCTCGCGATGAGATGGTGCCGGGATTGCGCTACATCGCCGGCTGGCTCGCTCCCGACGCCTGCGCGTCGTTGCTTTCGTTCCTCGACGCCGCCGAGTGGTCGACACAACTGCGAAGACGAGTGCAGCACTACGGCCACCGCTACGACTACGGCCGCCGAAGTGTGGCGAGGGATCCCCTGATCGCCGCCGCTCCACCGATCCCGGGATGGGCGCGGCAGCAGGCCGTACGCCTGGTCCGCGAAGGAATCATGGACAGCGAAGCGAACCAAGTGATCATCAACGAGTACCGGCCGGGGCAGGGCATCAGCCCACACGTCGACTGCGTGCCCTGTTTCGGCCCGGTCGTCGCCGCGATCTCCCTGGGCTCCGCCTGCGTCATGGACTTCACCCATCCTGCGGACGGTACGAAGGTGGCGATATCTCTCGCCCCCGGCAGCCTGTGCGTCATGTCAGGACCCGCCCGATACACCTGGCGTCACAGCATCGCCGCACGCAAGAGCGACCCCACCACGGCAGGCCGCGTCCCGCGCACACGGCGCGTGTCAGTGACCTTCCGCACGGTCAACGACCCGGCACCGTAACCGGGCTTTCGGCTCCTGCTTCATGCGGCGCGTTAGCATGGCGGGCAGCCGACCCCGGGAGCGGACATGGCGGTTCTGATCCGCACGAGTGACCTGCCCGCCAAGCGACGTCACGACGCCTGGCGCAGCATCGTGTGTGACACGCTCGGCCCGCTCGACTGCAGGATCGCCCCCGGCGCCCCGCTGCGGGGCGAGATCGTGACCGGCGGGCTGGGCTCGGTCACCGTCGGCCGGATCCGTACGTCCACGCCTCACAGCGTCCACCGCACCCCGGGCATGATCGACAGCGGCAGCCCCGAGATGTACCGCGTCGTGCTGGCCCTGGAGGGCAGCCCGCGGCTCTCCCAGGACGGGCGGGACGCGCAGCTCAGCCGGGGCGAGTTCACGATCTACGACTTCACCAGGCCCTACGAGCTGGCCTACGACTCGGCGGTGCGGCTCGCGCTGTTCAGCTTCCCGCGCGACCTGCTCGCGCTGCCGTCCGGCGCCGTGGACGCGCTCGCCGCCGTCCCCATCGCCGCCGAGACCGGCGCCGCCGCGCTGGCCGTGCCGCTGCTGCGCCGGGTGGCCGAGGACATCGAGACGTACCGGCCGGGCAGCGCCGCCAGGCTGTCGGGCATCGTGACCGACCTGGTCAGCACCGCCGTCGCCGAACGCGTCGAGCTGACGCGGGCATTACCGGAGGACTCCCGGCAGCGCGTGCTGCTGATGGAGATCCATGCCTTCATCGAGCAGCGGCTGGGCGACATCGGCCTCGACCCGGCCACCGTCGCCGCCGCGCACCACATCTCCGTGCGCTACCTGCACCGGCTGTTCGAGGCGGAGCACACCACGGTGGCCGCCTGGATCCGGCAGCGGCGGCTGGAGCGGTGCCGCGCGGAGCTGGCATCGGGTGGCACCCGGTCCGTGAGCGAGATCGGGGCCCGGTGGGGGCTGCCGGACTCGGCCCACTTCAGCAGGCTCTTCAAGAGCGCGTACGGGATGCCGCCCGCCGAATACCGGCGCCTGAACACCGTGCTGAACACCGTGCGCTGAACGTCAATCCGCCTGGCACCCAGATCCAAGACCGGCACCCCCTTCGATCGGCAGACTGAAGGCACATCGAAGGAAGGGATGAGGAAAATGCAGCTGTTCGTCAATCTGCCGGTCAAGGATCTCGAGCGGTCGAAGAAGTTCTTCGCCGAACTCGGCTTCAACCTGTTCGGCATGGCCGAGGGCATGGCGTCGGTGATCATCAGTGAGCAGACCCAGGTCATGCTGCTGACCGAGCCGACGTTCGGCTCGTACATCACCAAGGAGATCGCCGCCGCCGACACGGCCACGGAGGCGATCCTGGTGCTGGGCATGGAGAACCCGGCCCAGGTGGACGAGCTGGTCGACAAGGCGCTGGCGCTCGGCGCCACCCCGGCGGGCGTGAAGCAGGAGGACGGCATCCGCTACCAGCGCGGCTTCGCCGACCTCGACGGACACCACTGGGAGGCGCTGTGCCTGGCGCAGCCGGCCGCCTGAGCGGCAAGGCGATCTCGGCGGACGGGACCGTCATCGCCTTCGACAGCTGCGGCGAGGGGCCCGCGGTCGTCCTGGTCCACGGCGCGTTCGGGGTGCGGGGCCACGTCACGCCGGCCGGCATTGCGGCCGCCCTGGCCCCGTGGTTCACGGTGTACGACTACGACCGCCGGGGGCGCGGCGACAGCGGGGACACCCAGCCGTACGCGGTCGAGCGGGAGATCGAGGATCTGGCGGCGGTCATCGAGGCGGCGGGCGGGTCGGCCATGGTGTTCGGGGGCTCGTCGGGGGCCGCGCTGGCGCTGGAGGCCGCGGTGCGGAACCCGGCCGTCACGAAGCTGGCCCTGTGGGAGCCGCCGTACCACGTGGACGACAGCGCGCCCCCGCTGCCGGACGACTTCGCCGCGCGGCTGGAGGCGCTGGTGAGGGCGGGCAGGCGGGGCGAGGCCGTCGAGCGGTTCATGGTGGAGGCGGCCGAGGCGCCGCCGGAGGCGGTGGCCGCGATGCGCGCGCAGCCGTCCTGGGCGCAGGTGGAGGCGCTGGCCCACACCCTCGCCTACGAGGCCGCCGTGCTGGGGCCGGGCAACGCGCTGCCCGCCGGGCGGCTGGCCGCCGTCAGGCAGCCGACGCTGGTGCTGAACGGCGAGGACAGCCCCGGGTGGATGTCGAACGCGGGGCTGGCGGTCGCGGCGGCCGTGCCGGGCGCGGTACGGCGGGTCCTGGAGGGCCAGGCGCACAACGTGGCCCCGCAGGCGCTGGTGCCCGAGCTCCTGGAGTTCTTCGCCACCGCCTGAGCCTCCTGCTTGAGCCCCACCTGAGCCACCGCCTGAGGCCACCGCGTGAGCCCCGTCTGCCCCCCGCGTGAGCCCCGTCTGAGCTCCCGTGAGCCCCCTCTGAGCCCCCGCGTGAGCCTCATTTGAGCCCCGCGCGAGCTGGTGGAGACTGGGCTCGTGGACTTCGACGAACTCATCGCCCGGCTCGACCTCGGCGCCAAGGTCCGCCTGCTCACCGGGGCCGGCATGTGGTCGCTCCCGCCGCTGCCCGAGATCGGCCTCGATCGGCTCGTCATGAGCGACGGCCCGATCGGCGTACGCGGCGAGCAGTGGAGCGCGGTCGATCCCTCGATCGCGCTGCCCAGCTCGACCGCGCTGGCCGCCACCTGGGACGTGGACCTGGTCCGCCGGGCGGGCCGGCTGCTGGCCCAGGAAGCCCGGCGCAAAGGCGTGCACGTGCTCCTCGCCCCCACGATCAACCTGCACCGCTCCCCGCTCGGCGGCCGGCATTTCGAGTGCTTCTCCGAGGACGCGTACCTGACGGGCGAGATCGGCGCCGCGTACGTCGAGGGTGTCCAGGAGGGCGGGGTGGCCACCACCCCGAAGCACTTCGTGGCCAACGACTTCGAGACCGACCGCTTCACCGCGGACGTCCGGGTGAGCGAGAAGGCGCTGCGCGAGGTCTATCTGCGGCCGTTCGAGCGGGTGGTGCGGGCCGGGGCGTGGGGCCTCATGACCGCCTACAACTCGGTGAACGGCACGACCATGACCGAGCACGCCGAGCTGGTGAACGGGGTGCTGAAGGGCGAGTGGGGGTTCGACGGGTTCGTGGTGTCGGACTGGACGGCGGTGCGTACGACCGAGGCCGCGGCGCTGGGCGGCACCGACGTGGCGATGCCGGGTCCGCACGGGCCGTGGGGAGAGAGGCTGGAGGCCGCCGTACGGGAGGGGCGGGTGCCCGAGTCGGTCGTGGACGATCGGGTGCGCCGCATCCTGCGCCTGGCCCACCGCGTCGGGGCCCTGCACGGCGCGGAGCCCCCACCCATCGAGGAGCGCCCCGCCATCGACGGGGTGGCGCTGGCGCGTGAGGTGGCCACGCGCGGCTGCACGCTGCTCACCAACGACGGCATCCTGCCGTTCCGGCAGATCAGGACCATCGCCCTGATCGGGGCGGCCGCCGCCGAGGCGCGCGTCATGGGCGGCGGGAGCGCGCAGGTCTTCCCGGGCCGGATCGTCTCGCCGCTGCAGGGGCTCGGCGAGCGGGCCGAGGTCCGGTACGCGCTCGGCACCGACCCCCGGATCCGCCTGTCCCCGCTCCCCGGCCCGGCCACGGCCGCCTTCCTGGACGCCGATGGCGCGGTGCTGTCGGAGCAGCCGCTGGCCACGGCCGAGGCGCGGTGGATCGGCCAGTTGCCGCCGGGCGTGGACGGCGACCGGCTGGCGGCGGTCCGGCTGCGTACCACGTACACACCGGACGTTTCGGGCGAGCACCAGCTGTCGGTCGCGGGTGTGGGCGCCTTCACCGTCACCGTCGACGGCGAGAGCGTCTTCGACGAGAGCATCGGCCCGGACGGCGACGACCCCGCCATGGCGTTCCTGTCGCCGCCCGAGCGGCGGATCAGCCTGCCCATGGCCGCCGGGCAGGCGTACGAGGTGGTCGTGACGCACCCGGCCGGGGCGTTCGGCGGGATGGCGTTCGTGTCCTTCACGGCCGGCCACGCGAACCCCGGCCCCGGCGAGGACGAGCTCATGGCCGAGGCCGTGCGGGTGGCGGCGGAGTGCGACGTGGCGGTGGTCGTGGCCGCGACCACGCCCGAGGTGGAGAGCGAGGGCTTCGACCGCGCGGACCTCAGGCTGCCGGGGCGGCAGGACGAGCTGATCCGCGCGGTGGCCGCGGCCAACCCGCGCACCGTCGTGGTGGTCAACGCGGGTTCGCCGGTCGAGCTGCCGTGGGCGGAGGAGGTGGCGGCCGTGCTGCTCACCTGGTTCCCGGGGCAGGAGGCGGGGGCGGCGCTGGCGGACGTGCTGTTCGGGGACGCCGAGCCGGGCGGGCGGCTGCCCACGACGTGGCCGCGGCGGCTGGAGGACGCTCCCGTGGCCGACGTGACGCCGGTGGACGGTGTGGTGGCCTATGAGGAGGGGACCTCGATCGGCTACCGGGCGTGGGAGCGCACGGGCCGCGCGCCGGCGTTCTGGTTCGGGCACGGCCTGGGCTACACCACCTGGTCGTACGACTCGATCGCGGCCGAGGGCACGAGCGTGACGGTGGCGGTCACCAACACCGGCGACCGCCCGGGCCGCGAGGTCGTGCAGGTGTACGTCGACAGGGCGCTGGCCGGGTTCGACGTGGTCGAGGCGGCGCCCGGGGAGACCGTGATCACGACCGTGTTCCTGCCCGAGCGGACCTTCCAGGTCTGGGAGGAGGGCGGCTGGCGGACCGTCGAGGGCGTTCACACGGTCGAGGCGGGCCGCCACGCGGCCGATCCGCGCCTGTCCGCGACCGTGAAGATCTAGCCGGGCGCGAAATGACGGGGTCACGTTTTCCATACCGCACCTGTTGGTTTGTATCCTTCAGAGCATGGCAAAGTCCGAGGATCCAGAGAAGCCGGGGCGCATCAAGCAGCTCCGCATGATCGCGCAGATCATCAAGCAGGCCAACCCCAAGGGGTTGCCCATCGTCTTCCTTTCGGCGGTGGGCACGCTGGCTGTGGTCGTCGTGATCGGCCTGGTCACGGACTACTTGTGGTATTCGGTGTTCATCGGTGTGCTGGCCGCGCTCACGGTTGGTCTGGTGGTCTTCGGGCAGCTCGCCCAGAAGGCCCAATATTCGATCCTGCACGGCCAGACGGGTGCCGCGGCGGCGGTGCTGCAGGGCATGCGCGGCAACTGGCAGGTCACCCCTGCCATCGCGGTCAACCGCGACCAGGACCTCATCCACCTCGTGGTCGGCTATCCGGGCGTCGTGCTGGTGTCCGAGGGGCCGGGCAACCGGGTGGCGAAGATGCTGGCGGCCGAGAAGAAGCGGGTCGCGCGGGTGGTCCTGGGCATCGAGATCTACGACATCCAGTGCGGTGACGGCGAGGGGCAGGTGCCGCTCGGCAAGCTGCAGCGCCACCTGATGAAGCTGCCGCGCAACCTCAAGAAGCCCGCGGTCAACGAGGTGAAGGACCGGCTGCGCTCGCTGCCGAAGAACATGCCGCTGCCCAAGGGCCCCATGCCCAAGGGCGCGCGCATGCCGCGCGGCCCCAAGATGCGCTAGTGCTGTCCTCCTCCGCACGGGCCAACCGCTGGTGGTGGGACGGCAACGCCGACGACTACCAGCTCGAACACGGCGAGTTCCTGCGTGACACCGGGTTCGTGTGGTGTCCCGAAGGCGTCGACGAGGCCGACGCGCACCTCCTCGGGGAGGTGCGCGGACGGCGCGTGCTCGAGATCGGCTGCGGGGCGGCGCAGTGCGCCCGCTGGCTGGTGACGCAGGGCGCGCAGGTGGCCGCCTTCGACGTCTCCCACCGGCAGCTGCGCCACTCCCAGCGCATCGACCTCGACACGGGGCTGCGCGTGCCCGTGGTCCAGGCCGACGCCGAGTCGCTGCCGTTCGCCGCGGCCGCCTTCGACCTGGCCTGCTCGGCGTTCGGCGCGCTGCCGTTCGTGGCCGACCCGCTCGCCGTCTTCCGCGAGGTGCGGCGGGTGCTCAGGCCGGGCGGCCGGTTCGTGTTCTCGGTGAGCCATCCGATCCGGTGGGCGTTCCCGGACGATCCGGGGCCGCGCGGGCTGACGTCCGACCGGTCCTACTTCGACCGTTCCCCTTACGAGGAGCACGACGAACGGGGCACGGTCACGTACGCCGAGCACCATCGCACCATGGGTGACTGGGTGAACCTGCTGGTCGCCTCCGGGCTGACCGTCGCGGGGCTGCTGGAGCCCGAGTGGCCGGAGGGGCACGAGCGGGTGTGGGGCGGCTGGAGCCCGCTGCGCGGCCGTCACCTCCCGGGCACGGCCATTTTCAGCTGCGCGCGTACCTAGCGGCCATGGCGTGGAAGACCTCCTTGGGCTCCCAGCGCCGCTCGTCGAGCATCCTGACCACGCCGTAGGAGCCCAGGTCGGCCTCCCCTGGCCGGTTGAAGGCGGCGAACGTGAACCACAGCGCGGTCTCCACCCCCTCCTGCTCGAAGACGTCCATCAGCTCGGTGAAGTAACGCACCTGCTCGCCCTCGTCGCGTACCGCGTCCTCGGGCACCACCCAGGCCGAGCCGCCGTGCTCCCCCGCGCCGCGGTACGCGCAGGTGCCGAACTCCGTCACGGCGACCGGCCTGCCGTGCTTGAACTGGGCGCGTAGCTCGTCCGCGAAGTCGTGGGCGTTGTAGGCGGCGCGGTAGGCGTCCACGCCCGCCACGTCGAACGGGGCCCAGTCGACCGGCTCCCACGGCGCCGAGGCGTAGCTCAGCCGGCCACCGAACAGCGGCCGCACGGTCTCGGCCACCTTCGCCAGGTAGGCGTTGAAGCGCGGCATGACCTGCATGAGGGACGTCCACCACTCCATGTCGCCGGCCATCATGGCGCCGAGCCGGTCGCCGTACCCGTCGCCGTCGATGAAGCCGTGGCCGAAGGCGGTGATCTCGCAGCCGGTGACCAGCACGACCTCGGCTCCGTCGCGGCGCACCGACTCGGCGCGCCGGGCCGCGTCCGCGAAGACCTCCAGCATCGCGTCCTGGGTGAGGTCCACGGGGAACGGGGTGAACCAGATCTCCAGCCCGGCCGCCGCGGCCTCCCTGGCGGCCGCCTCGACGCGCTCGGGGTCGCGGCCGGAGATGCGTACGGACGCGCAGTGCAGGTCTTCCGCGATCGTCCGCATGTCGCGCCGGACGTCCTCGATGTGGAACGACCCGCGGCTCAGGCTGTCGCCCGGCAGGAACCCGACATCATAGTTGATCCCCTTTTTCATGATTTATCCCCTTTTTTACGTATGTGAGGCCGTGCTCCAGCAGGTCGAAGGCCAGCTCCACGTCACCCGCCAGACGGCGGCCCGCCTCCTCCAGCGGCTCGCCCGTCGCGATGCGATGGAAGAAGGCCTCCTGGATGGTGGTGACGGCGGCGGTGATCTGCCCGGCCATGAGCCGCGCGGTCAGATCGTCGCCGGGATAGGCCTCCCCGAGGGCCTCGGCCAGCTCGTAGCGCTCGCTCATGTGCATCGCGTGCAGCGCGCCCATCAGGGCCGGACTCGACCCGATCACCCGCACCCTGGCCAGCAGCGCCTCGACGTCCAGCGCTCCCGCGCCCCGGGCGGCCATCGAGCGGTAGTGCTCACGCAGCGCCTGAAGGGGCGAGCGCCCCTCGCCCCGCCCGGCCACGATCGCCGCCAGGTCCTCCTTGACCCCTTCGGTGACGAGGCAGTCCTTGGTCGGGAAGTAGTTGAACAGCGTCACCTTGGCGACCCCGGCCGCCTCGGCGATCTCGTTGACGGTCACCGCGTCGTAGCCGCGCTCGTCGAACAGCCGCAGCGCCACCTCGGCGATCCGCCGCCGCGTCTGCTCCTTCTTCCGCTCCCTCAACCCCATGAGGGCAGTATAAACCGTACCGGGTACATTTTTGAACCCGGTACGGTTTTTTACTCGGCTACATGCGGACGACCATCGTGTTGGAGACGCGGTCGTGCACCCCGCGGTGGTCGCGATCCCAGATCAGGGCGGGCACAGCCAGGCACAGGAGCACCGAGCGCACCAGCACGGGCAGCCAGCGCGGGTCGCCGCCGTCCATCGCGGCCACCCTGATGCCCGCCAGCCGGTGGCCGAACGTCTGCCCCATGAACCCGACCAGGATCAGGTATTGAACGGCGAAGACGGCCGCGGGCGCCCACGGCTGCTCGGCCGGGTTGATCCTGAGCAGCAGCTGCACGACGACCCACGTGCAGATCATCCAGTCGATGACCAGCGCGGCGATCCTGCGCCCCCAGCCGGCGATCGACCCGCTGCCCTCCTCGGGCAGCCCCAGGCGCTCCCCCGGGTATCCGAGATCGACCCCGGCGGACCTGACGCCGCCCAGCCAGGTCTGCGTCCACCGAGGCTCCTTGCTGCTCATGCCCTCAACGGTAGCCGCCCGGTAGGCCGGTCGGCATCGTGACCCAACCGCGTCGCAGAACGGCCATCATGTACGCCATGCCACACGGGGATGACCTTGACGCGCGCTTCAACGAGCTGGTCGCGCAGATAGACGAGGAGCAACAGCGCAGGATGCGCGCCGCGGCCGTCAAAGGCGCGAAAGAACAGCGGCGTACCGACCGCTTGGCCAGGCGCGAGAGCAGGTCGGCGCGCTTATCCGGGGAATCCGGGGGATACGGGGACTACGGGTCCGAGCCGCGGCGGATCGGGCGGGCCTGGATCGCGATGGCCGTGATCACCTCGCTGATCACGGCCGCGGGTGTGATCGTGGCCTTCCGCCCCGATCTGCTCACCTCGGGCGTCGTCGTGGACGACCCGCCGGCGCCGATCGCCGAGCCGGCCGTCGAACCCGCCGGCAACCCGGCGGACGAAGCCGCCGAGGAGCCGACCGAGGGGGCCGGCGAGGAGCCGACGAGCCCGTTCGCCGGATCCCCCGCCGAGAAGTACGCCGAGGGGGCCGCCGGCTTCGCGTTGCCGGAGGCGAAGGCGCTGGGCGGGCTGTCGAAGAAGGACGTCGCGAAGGGCCTGAAGCTGACCCGCGAGCTGATGGCGGCGGCCTTCCTCGACAAGAAGGCGCTCCTGGGCGGCAAGCCGTCGGCGTTCACCAAGCTCCTGAGCCCCGACCAGCGTGACTGGTTCCTCCGGGACATGAAGAAGCACAAGGGCTCGGCGGCCTTCGTCATCCAGTTCGCCAAGGGCACGGCCGAGCTCTCCACCGATGTGATCAAGGTGCGCGGTCGGGTCAAGCTGGGCACGTTCAAGGACCGCTGGCGGCGCGGCGTCGAGCTCAGGCTGAACCACATCGTCGTCTACGCCGTGCACCGCCCGGGCCGGCCGGACACCACGATCCGGGTCGTCGCCCATCCCAAGGGCCGCGTGTGGCTGTACCGCGAGGAGGGGCGGCTGGTCGCGTGGCCGCTGGATTGGCGGGCGAGCAGCACCCCGGCGAGCTGCGACACGCGCGACGGCTTCATCCATCCCGTGTACGAGGATTCACCTCGGGGTACGGTGGCGCCGACCGGCGCGCCCGTGGATCCGTACGAGCTGGAAGAGGACGATTCCGAGGGATGCGCCGCTACGCAGGGCACCTGACCTGCGTAACATGTGCGAAACAATCGAGACACCACACGGAAACGGCCACGCCCTAGCGTCGGTATGATGGCCAGTCCCCAGGGAGGTTCGAGAGTGTTCAACTCCGCCGACGACGTCCTGAAGTTCATCAGTGACGAAGGGGTGCAATTCGTCGATGTCAGGTTCACCGACCTGCCGGGGACGACGCACCACTTCACCTTCCCGGTAGAAAACTTCAGCGCGAGCGTCTTCACCGACGGACTCATGTTCGACGGCTCGTCGATCCGCGGTTTCCAGGCGATCCACGAGTCCGACATGCTTCTGCTGCCCGACCCGTCCAGCGCCGTGGTGGACCCGTTCCGCCAGCACAAGACGCTCAACCTGAACTTCTTCGTGCACGACCCGCTGACCGGCGAGGCCTACAGCCGCGACCCGCGTAACGTCGCGCGCAAGGCCGAGGAGTTCCTCCGGGGCACGGGCATCGCCGACACGGTCTACTTCGGCCCTGAGGCCGAGTTCTACATCTTCGACGACGTGCGCTTCGAGACGAAGCAGAACGCCGGCTACTACTACATCGACTCCATCGAGGGCGCCTGGAACACCGGCAAGGCCACCGAGGGCGGCAACCTCGGTTACAAGCCGCGCTACAAGGGCGGCTACTTCCCGGTCCCGCCGATGGACCACTTCACCGACCTGCGCTCCGAGATGGTGCGCAACCTCATCGAGTGCGGCATCGACGTCGAGATGCAGCACCACGAGGTCGGCACGGCGGGCCAGGCGGAGATCGACTTCAAGTTCGGCACGCTGCTCAAGACCGCCGACAACCTGATGCTGTACAAGTACATCATCAAGAGCACGGCGCTCGAGTACGGCCACACCGTCACGTTCATGCCCAAGCCGATCTTCGGTGACAACGGCTCCGGCATGCACTGCCACCAGTCGCTGTGGAAGGACGGCTCGCCGCTCTTCTACGACGAGGTCGGCTACGCGGGCCTGTCCGACACGGCCCGCTACTACATCGGCGGCCTGCTCAAGCACGCGCCGTCGCTGCTGGCCTTCACCAACCCGACGGTCAACTCCTACCACCGCCTGGTCCCCGGCTACGAGGCCCCGGTCAACCTGGTCTACTCCCAGCGCAACCGTTCGGCCTGCGTCCGGATCCCGATCACGGGCTCCAACCCGAAGGCCAAGCGCATCGAGTTCCGGGTGCCCGACCCGTCCTGCAACCCGTACTTCGCCTTCGCGGCGATGCTGATGGCGGGCATCGACGGCATCCGCAACAAGATCGAGCCGCCGGAGCCGGTCGACAAGGACCTCTACGAGCTGCCGCCGGAGGAGGCCCGCAACATCCCGCAGGTGCCCGGCTCGCTCACCGACGTGCTCAACGCGCTGGAGGAGGACCACGACTACCTGCTCGAGGGCGGCGTCTTCACGCCTGACCTGATCGAGACGTGGGTCGCGTACAAGCGGGAGAACGAGGTCGACCCGATCCGCCTGCGCCCGCACCCGCACGAGTTCGAGCTGTACTACGACGTGTGATCGGTTACCGCGCGGCGAGCTGCATGTTCATCGCGCGGTTTCCGTCCGGTTCTGCCTCAGTTCCGTTCGAGCGGCGAGCACCGCCTCGATCGCGGCCCGCGTCGACTCGTCGGAGTCCGGCCACAGGTGCCCGTAGGTGTCGGGCGTGGTCTTGGCGCTGCCGGGCCTCGACGACCTTGACGTCAGCGCCCGAGGCGATCACGAGCGACGCGAGGTAGTGCCGCAAGTCGTGGAATCGAAAGCCCGTGGGAAGGTCCTGCACCTTGCCACGGGCTTTCCGCATGGCGCATTCAAGCTTCAAGGCGGCCCACCGGGCCGCACGCGCCGCCGTCAGCGCACGCCGCCGCCTCCCGCTTCACTCCCTGCGGACCGCACGCAAAACGCCGGACCACTGGCGCGGGCGAGTGGATGGGCCGCCACGACAGTACAGAGTGATCACAGGAAGCGCTCATTTCCAGACACGGGGACGAACCGGTCAGCGCACGCGGTCACGCATCCGGTTGCTAGCGGCCGGCGACTGAGGCAGATGACCGTGGAAACGCGGTGGCTCTCCCCCGCCCCCGCTGCCGCTCCGCTATGGGTCGACGGCAGGCGAGATGGACAGCTAGATCGCGGTAGCCGCGTCGGTCTTTCACCCCTTGAACGCGCGCCCGTCCTGCTGGACGATGGAAACGATTGGATCGCCTCGCGCGTGCGGGGCTCCAACAGGAGAAGGGGTCCTGATCATGGACGATCCGCAGAGCATTGTGGACGGCTTGATCAGCAAAGAGCGGGAGGACTATCCGGCAGAGGTAAAGCGGGCAGCTCTCATCCGCATGGACTACGACGATGATGTTAATGACAATAGTAACTATCTCTACCGGATCTGGGCTGCCACCAAGGGGTACACGCTCACTCCCGAGGACAGCGAAACCCTGTTCAACCTCGTCCGTGATGCCATGGACTACAACATCCAGCCGCAACAGGTGGTTTCGCTGCGCAGTATAGATTTTGAGATTTACGAACCCCTCCCATGGGAGGGTGAATATGAATACTTCTTCATCGATCTCAGGAGGCCGGTACACTCACGGGAGGAAGCATCGAAGGAATATCAGCCTGCTGGCGTGTTCGTGGTGCCGGCCATGAGGTCTTTCCAGACCATGAACGACGACTATTCGGAGACATGGAATGGAACCGGCGTCATCGTCGCGGAATATGACGGCTACGTGATGCCGGGCTTCATGCCGAGTATTTTCTACGTCCCTGTCGCGGAAGCCGGGCAAGCGAACCTGGACTGGCGCAGCCGGCATTGATCACGGGAAGGGTCCCCGCCACACAACGCAGGGTTCATCCATCGGCGACTTTTTCTACCTCGGACATGGGTCAGATTGAGACTCCCCAGCCCCGGAACTTGGGTGCGGCGTGCGAGGAGAGCAGGTCAAGGAGCGGCCGGCGAGTGCCCCCGCTAGGGTAGTCGACCACATCACCGCTTCTGACGGTGAGTCCTCCCCTGCTTCTGGTTCTCGTTCTCAGCCGCCGCCTTGTCCATCCTCCTCATGCTTGCCGCCACACCCACCGCGCCGGAGCAGTCTCCCCAGTTCCGTTCCAGTTCCGTCCGACGCCGTAAAACGCCGGAAGTCGACGGGAGACTTGAAGAGCCGTACTGCCTGGTCAGAGCACTACTCGACGTGATCGGCGCAGGTCGTGAAACGGCAGACGGGAGTTCGAGCCGTAATACGACGTGTGATCACTTAAGGCTGTGACCAGGGCAGTAGCGGTTCACGCGCTGGCTACAGGCACAGCCAGGGCGCTTGCACACCGAGAAGGCCATCGGCTCTCCACCATTGAGACCATCGTCGATGGCCTTTCTCATTCCCCAGGCGATCCAGAACAGCGCGCGACGAAGCAGCGGCCCGATTACTGTACGTCTTGATCCGTTGGCGGCCTGACACTGCCCGTCGCCGGAAGAGCCGGCTCCTTTAACGTCCCCGTGGCGGTGAGGAAAGCGGCGAAGCCCATCGAGACCGCGACGAAGGTGCTGCCTCCTGCGCCCAGCGCCGCCAGCGGCTGAGCGCCCAATTCCCTGGCGACGCAGAACGCGAAGAGTCCCGCAATAAGGGCCGTCTGCATCGCATGGACGAGCCAGTGCAAGACGCGTATACGGTGGACCATGATCAAGAAGACCCTCCTTGATCTTGTTAGACCTGAGTGCGGAAGTGGCACGAGAAGCCAGCCGTCAGTTCGCACATGCGTCGTTGCCCTGCGTCATACGACCTGCATCCTCCTGCTGTGGCGTGAGCGTCGAGGCTCCCGAACGAAGTCGGTGACTCAGCTCAGCTCACCTTGATGAAGCGGGCATACCCGGCGAACCGCCCGACTGTGAGGCTATCCCTGAGGGTGCCGGATCGAACGTCTCCGGCAGAACGCAGCACGCCGGCCGGGAAGCGATATTCACTGGCAACATTGGTCTCGTCTTTCACACCTCCCTCTTGAGAAGGCTGATCGGGTCTCCTAGAGTAAAGCCTAGCGGGATTCCCGCTGAGATTCCTTGAGAGAATCCTTGCGATACATAACTCAAGCGTCCCGGTGAGGATTGCAGTGGCTTTGCCAGACGTACGGGATGGTTAGAGCCAAGCAGAGAAGCGGAGGCATCGATGACTCGAGGAAGCCCCACGATCCTCCGCCGACGACTCGTGGCCGAGCTCCGGCGACGGCGCGAGGCGATCGGCCTCAGCGGCCCTCAAGTAGCCAGGGAGCTCAATTGGTCCACGTCTAAGATTTCCAGACTGGAAAACGGGCAGACACTACCTCGCTCCACCGACGTAGAAGCACTGCTCACTCTTTACCAGATTCCGGAGCCAGAACGCACACGTCTCCTTGATCTGGTGCCGCCGTCCACAGCTTCGGAATGGTGGGAGCAGTATGCTGATGCCATCCCGCCGGGATTCATCGACTATCTCGGCTACGAAAGCGGTGCCGAGGAATCATGGGAATGGCAGGCCATAATCGTTCCAGGGCTGCTCCAGACCCCCGACTATGCACGCATGATCATCGATGTCCCTCCTTATAAGGACCTCCTGACGCCACGTCAAATTCGAAGCCGAATCGAGCTTCGCATGGCACGCATAGAGCGCGTCCTCGGCAACTCTTCGGCGAGCTTCAACGTGGTCTTGGATGAATCCACCCTCATGCGACGCGTCGGCGACAACTCCATCATGGCAGCCCAAATACGCCATCTTATGGATGTGGCCGAAACCCCCAACCTCTCCCTCCAGGTCCTACTGAATCGCGAGGGCCTCCCAGGCGGCTACATGCCAAATTTCATTTTACTAAAATTTCCCACCGTTGAAGGCTTTGGCGAAATTCATCCCGAGGTCCTCTACGTAGAGGACGAGTCCGGGGGAAACGTCGACATGGATGAAATGCGGACTCATCGCCAGTTCATGGCTTTCAAGCGTCTAAGTGAAGTCGCGCTCAATCCGCAAGACACGATACGCTTTCTCGAGTCACAAATAGAGAAGTGGGTCTAGAACGGCCCACACCTTGTTAACCATAGAAAGGATGACACGATGAATCAGGTCACCCCTGCTTCACCGAAGGTCTGGCACAGAAGTCTCCAGTGCGGAGCCACTGGGTCGTGCGTCGAGGTCGGCGTTTTCGGGGACGGACGCATCGGACTGCGGGATTCCAAGAATCCATCGGACGGAATAATCGCCCTCTCTCCGGCCGAATACGAGAGCTTTCTCGGGAGAATAAAGCGGGGCGAAGTCAGGCTTGCTTGAACTTCTGTTGACGGACCCTCTGAGTGCGGATCGGCCAATGATCTAGTGACGGCTTGAGCACGGCATCGCCTTCCGGCGGCCCGTCCGTCGAGTTCGGTCGAGGCCAACCACCGACATGACACCTGCGGCCTCAAGCTCGCCGGCCCGCACACGGCGAACGGCCCGGGACCGATCGGCACGGTCCCGGGCCGCTTCATGTCACGCCGGGAACTCGAACCGGGGCTCGGACGGGCCGAGGATCGTGTATTCCGGCAGCGTCATGTGCCAGACGGCGGCCAGTTCGTCCGAGAGCGCGGCCATGAGGGACTCGACGTCCTTCCTGGCGGTGTCGTGCAACGCCTCGGCGACGATCAGGACGTCGGTGGTCGTGTCGCGGACGGCCGAGTGGCCGCTCTGGCGGTTGGTCCAGCGGCGGGCGTGGGCCCTGCCCTCCGCGTCGGCGAAGATCACCTCGCCGGGCGGCGGGTGCTCGGTCTCGCCGGAGAAGGTCAGGTACGTCTCGTCGCCCGCCGCGTACCTGACCTCCACGTACTGCGAGATCTTGGAGACGTCGAACACCGCCACCGGGATCGCGTACGCGATGGAGACCGCGTTGCAGAGGTCGATCAGCGGGTGCAGGCGCGGCAGCGCGCCTTCCTTCCTGAAGCGGCGCAGCAGGGACTCCGAGGCGCAGCGGTACTGGGTCGGTTTGAGGCCCATCTTCGAGAACGCCCGCCGCCACGCCTGGATCGCCGGCAGCTCGCCCTCCGAGGCGGTGGCGAGCCGCTCCGCGGCGAGCTCGCCGAGCTCGAAGAGCTGATCGTCGACGGAGACGTCCGCCGAGACGCCCGACGCGACGAGCACGCCGGGCACGAGCTCCGGGAAGTCCCGCCAGATGTCACTCGAATGCTGGAAACGCACGGTCCACCTCGCCATCCCCGGACAAACCCCAGCCGATCACGATACCCGCATCGTCAGGTCAGGGCGGCCGTGCGGGCGCGCCAGGCGCCCGCCGCGTAGCACAAGCAGGTCAGGGCCGTCAGGACGGCCGCCGCCAGCAGGGGCCGGCCGACCACGCCCATGACCGCCACGCCGAGGGTCGCGCCGGCCTGGCGGAACGCGTTCAGGACGCCGCCCGCGGTGCCCGCCGTCCCCGGCGGAGCGCTGTTGACCATGCCCGCCATCAGCGCGGGCAGCACGAACGACAGCCCGAACCCCATCACCACCAGCCACAACGCCAGCGCGTCCGTGAGGGCGACCCCCGCCAGGCCGGTCGCGAGCAGGGTGAGGCCGCACAGGATCGGCGGGCGCGGGCCGTAGCGGGCCACCAGGCGGCCGGTGAGCAGCGGGTTCACGGCCATGGGGAGGGTGAGCGGCAGGAAGGCCAGCCCGGCGGCCAGCGGGTCCAGGTGGCGGGTGTCCTGCAGCAGGAGGGTGAGGACGAACAGGGCGCCGGAGAAGGCGAAGTTGGCCACCGTGCCGGCGAGCAGTTCGGGCCAGGTGGCGGCGAGCAGGCCGCCGGGCAGCGCGGGGGCGTCGCTGC
Organism: Nonomuraea sp. NPDC003709; assembly: GCF_040610775.1. Taxonomy (NCBI): domain Bacteria; kingdom Bacillati; phylum Actinomycetota; class Actinomycetes; order Streptosporangiales; family Streptosporangiaceae; genus Nonomuraea; species Nonomuraea sp. NPDC003709. The sequence goes on from NZ_JBEXMW010000024.1 coordinate 40,881, forward strand.
GGCGCTCCACCGGCACCAGCGCCGCCAGTACGGCCACGGCCGCGACGCCCGCCAGGACCGAGGGGCCGATCAGGGCCTGCGCCACCAGGCCCAGGAACGCGCAGGCCAGCGCCTGGACCCGCCAGTCGATCCCGCGGTGGCCGCGCGGCGAGCTCACCCGGCGCATGGCCAGCAGGCTGATCAGGGCGAGGGGCGGGTTGAGCAGGAAGACCGCGCGCCAGCCGTACAGGTCCACCAGAAGACCGCCGAGCAGCGGACCGGCGGCGAGCGCGGTGCCGGTGATGGCCGCCCACAGGCCGGTGGCGCGGGCGCGGGCGGCCGGGTCGGGGAAGAGCTGCGGGAGCAGGCCGAGCGAGCCGCCCGTGCAGAGCGCGCCCGCCACGCCCAGCAGGGCCCGCAGCCCGACCAGCACGCCCAGGTGCGGCGCGGCAGCGCTCAGCAGCGAGATCGCGCCGAACGCCACCACACCGGCCTTGAAGATCCGGGCCGCGCCGTAGCGGTCGGCCACCGCTCCCCCGACGAGCAGCGAGGCGGCGAAGGCGACCGTGTACGCGTTCACCGCCCACTGCTGCCCGGCCAGCGAACCGCCGAGCGAGGCCCGCAGATCGGGCAGCGCGATCGTCAGCACGGTCGTGTCGAGGATCACGAGGAAGTAGGCGAGGGAGAATCCGAACATCATGCGCCTCAGCCTGCTGAAACGCCACATCCACCCTCAACAGGCGCGGCCTCAGGGTGCGTTCGGGAAAACCGTATGCTGGCGGCCATGGACTTGCGGCAGTTGCGGGGGTTCGTCGCGGTGGCGGGGACGGGCACCGTCACCGGAGCGGCGAACAGCCTCGGCCTCGCCCCCGCGTCGGTGTCGGAGCAGGTGCGCCGGCTGGAGCGGAGCCTCGGGGTCGCGCTCTTCGAGCGCACGCCCCAGGGCATGCGGCTGACCGAGCAGGGCGCCACGCTGCTGGCGCGGGCACAGGGGCTGCTCGACCACGCCGACGAGGTGCGCCGCGCCGTCACCGGGCAGCGGCGCAAGGTGCGGATCGGGGCGCTGGAGATGCTCGCCGCGGCCAGGATGCCCGCCGTGATCCGCCGCCTGTCGGAACGCCGTCCCGACCTGGATGTGGACGTGCGCTCGCACACCAGGCAGTCGCTGCTGGCCGGGGTGGCGGGCGGCGAGCTGGACGCGGTGCTCCTGCTGGACACGGGCCTGCGGATCGGCGGGCTCGGGTTCACCGTGCCGCACGACCCCGGCTCCGGGCCGGTGACGCCCGATCTGGACTTCCTGGACGTGGGTGAGGTCGGGCTGGCGCTGGTCGCGGCGCCGGACGGGGATCGGGAGCCGCTGCTGGTCAGCCCGCCGGGCTGCTCGATCCGGCTGGCCGCCGACCGGGCGTTCGGCGCGGAGGTGCCGCGCAGGGAGCTGACCAGCATCGCCACCGCCCGCGAATGGGCCCGGCAGGGGCTCGGCAGCGCGCTGCTGCCTGACTTCGCGCTGGAGCCGGACCTGGCCTCCGGCGCGTTGGTGCGGCTCGGCTTCGAGGCTCCCGCGCTGGCGCTGCGGCTGGTCTGGCTACGCGGCCGTGAACCCGCTCTGCGCGACGTCCTCTACGCCATGAGCGCCCCTACGGGCGCTTGATGTGGTACGCCACGTGCGGGAACAGAGGATGGTCCGGCGCCAGCCGCGGGTAACCGAAGTCGGTCAGGTGGGTCATCCCCAGGCGCTTCATCACGGCCTGGGAGCGGGTGTTGCTCTTGGCCGTCATGGAGACGATCTCGTCCAGCCCGGCCTTCTCGAACGCGTGCCCGAGCGCCTCCCTGGCCGCCTCGGTGGCGTACCCGTGGCCCCAGGCGGGCCGTGCCAGCCGCCATCCGATCTCCCACGCGGGCAGGAACGGCGCGTCGAACGTCTGCCAGATCAGGCCGGCGAAGCCGATGAACTCGCCGCTCCCGCGCACCTCCAGCGCCCACAGCCCGTAGCCGACCTTGTCGAACTCCTCCTCGATCCTGTCGACGAAGTGGTCGCTCTCCGGGCGGGTGAGCGGGGCGGGGAAGTGCTCCATCACCTCGAGGTCGGCGTTCATCGCGGCGAATGGTTCCCGGTCTTCGTCGCGCCATCTGCGCATGATCAAACGCTGGGTCTCCATCCCACCCACGATAGGCCCGCCCGCGCCTTTCCCACCGATGTCCCATCCGTCCTTCAGGGGGAAGGGGGCGGTCGGAAGGGGCGGTCGTGGGGGCTACAGGACGCGGCTGAGGAAGGCCTTGGTGCGGGGGCTGGTGGGGTTGTCGAGGACCTCCTTCGGCGTGCCCGACTCGACCACGACGCCGCCGTCCATGAACACCACCCGATCGGCCACCTCCCGCGCGAACCCGATCTCGTGGGTCACCACGATCATGGTCAGCCCGTCCTCCGCGAGGCTCTTCATGGTGGCCAGCACCTCACCCACCAGCTCCGGGTCCAGCGCGCTGGTCGGCTCGTCGAACAGCATCAGCTTGGGCCGCATCGCCAGCGCCCTGGCGATCGCCACCCGCTGCTGCTGCCCGCCGGAGAGCTGCCTGGGATAGCTGCCCGCCTTGTCCTCCAGCCCCACGCGGCGCAGCAGGCCGAACGCCCGTTCCCGGGCCTGCTCGCGCGACTCGCGGCGGACGCCGACCGGCGCCTCCATGACGTTCTGCAACACCGTGAAGTGCGGGAACAGGTTGAACTGCTGGAAGACCATGCCGATCTCCCGGCGCTGGCGGGTGATGTCGCGCTTGCGCAGGTGCCGCACCTTGCCGCCGGACGCCTGGAACCCGATCAGCTCCCCGTCCACGAAGATGGAGCCGCCGTCGATGGTCTCCAGGTGGTTCACGCAGCGCAGGAACGTCGACTTGCCCGACCCGGAGGGGCCGAGGATCACCACGACCTCCCCCGCGTGGACATCCAGGTCGATGCCCTTGAGGACCTCGAGGTGGCCGAAGTGCTTGCGTACGGCGTGGGCGTGGACCATGGGGACGGTCATGACGTCACCTCCGGGGGACGGCGCCGGCGGAAGGTCAGGAAGGCCCAGAAGCTCTGCGGCGCGTGCCTGGTGGCCCCGCGGGCGTAGTGCCGCTCGATGAACGACTGGCCGACGTACAGGATCGAGGTGATGACCAGGTACCAGACGCAGGCGACGATCAGCAGCGGGATGGTCTGGAAGGTGCGGTTGTAGATCGACTGCACCGTGTACAGCAGGTCGGCCAGGGCGATGACGCTCACCAGCGACGTGGCCTTCAGCATGCTGATCACCTGGCTGCCGGTGGGCGGGATGATGAACCGCATGGCCTGCGGCAGCACGATCCTGCGGAAGGTGCGCGCGTTGCTCATGCCGAGCGCCGAGGCGGCCTCGGTCTGCCCGGGGTCCACCGACATGAGGCCGCCGCGGATGATCTCCGCCATGTATGCGCCCTCGTTCAGCCCGAGCCCGAGGACGGCCGCGAGCAGCGGGGTGATGACCAGGTTCGTGTCGGCGCTGATGAACTCCGGGCCGAACGGGACGCCGAGGGAGACCTTGGGCAGCAGGTACGACAGGTTGTACCAGAGCACGAGCTGCACCAGCACCGGCGTGCCGCGGAAGAACCACACGTAGAGCCCGCAGGCCGCCCGCGCGACGGGGTTCTCGGAGAGCCGGCCGATGGCCAGCAGCACCCCGAGCACCACGCCCACGAACATCGCGATCACGGTGAGCAGCAGCGTGGTGAAGACGCCCTGGCCGATGACCTGCGCGTTGACGTACTTGAAGACCACGTCCCACTGGAAGTTGGGGTTGGTGACCAGCAGGCTCACGAGCTGGGCGGCCAGCACCAGCAGGATGATCGAGGCCACCCAGCGCAGCGGATGGCGCGTGCGGGACGCGCCCGCGACGTCGACGTCCGGCAGTCCGCTCATGACCCCGCCAGGTTGACGCCGGCCTTGTCCAGCTTGTTGTCGGAGGTGCCCCACTTGTCCATGATCTTGGCGTAGGCGCCGTTGTCGATCAGCTTCTGGATGCCGTCCTTGACCACGTCACGCAGCGGCGAGTCCTTGCCGACGACGGCCCCTTGGAAGAGGTCGTCGAAACCGTTGCTCTGCCCCTTGCCCGCCAGCTCCAGCTTGCCGCCGGACTGCGACACGAAGTACGTGAGCGGCGCCTGCGAGGAGAAGAACGCGTCGGCCCGGCCCGAGCTGACCGCCAGCACCGAGGTGGGCTGGTCCTTGTACGACTGCACGGTGATCTTCGGCTTGCCGTCCTTGGCGCAGGCCTCGGACTGGTTCTTGATCACGGCTTCGGCGGAGCCGCCGGCCATGACCGAGATCTTCAGCCCGCACGTGTCGGCCACCGAGTTGATCTTCTTGGGGTTCCCCTTCGGCACGGCGAAGACCACGAACTCCTTGACCCAGTCCACGAAGTCGTTGGACTTCTGCCGGTCCGGGAAGTCGCCCACCGGGCCGATGGCCAGGTCGTAGCGGCCCGACGCGATGCCGGTGAGCTGGCTGGGCAGGCCGTCCACGGTGACGTGCTCGATCTTGACGCCGAGCACCTGGCCGAGGGCCTCCGACAGGTCGGCCGCGGCGCCGGTCATGGACTTGCCGTCCGCCCCGGCGATCTCGTACGGCGGGAACGAGCCGTTGTTCACCGAGACCAGCTTGCCGGCGGTCTTCACCTTGTCGGGCAGCCGGTCGTACAGGGCCTGGTCCTTGCCCTGGGCGGCCACGGTGCCGGAGGGGGCGGACTGGGAGCTCAGCGCGCCCTGGGCCTCCTCCGGGTTGGCGCCGCAGCCGGCAATCAGGAGGGCGGCGCCGAGCAGGGCAGCCGTCGCGTACTTAGACATCTCGCTCCAATCGGGGGTCGACGGCGAAGCGCCGGTTCTCGAGGACGGGGAGGCTGAGGCGGGCTCGCTCGAGCTCTTCCATGGAGGCGTCGGCCCAGAGCAGGCCCGGCGCGTCGCCGAGGCGGGCCCGGGTGATGCCGAGCGGGTCGACGACCATGCTCGCGCCGATGTTGCGGCGGCCGCACTCGCCGGAGGCGGCCAGGTACACGGTGTTCTCCAGGGCGCGGGCGGTCACCATGACCTCCCAGTGCCATTCCTTGGCCGGGCCGCGCACCCACGCGGTGGGCAGCGCGATCACCTGGGCGCCCTGGTCGGCCAGGAGCCTGGCCAGCTCGGGGAAGCGCACGTCGTAACAGGTCATCATGCCGACCTTCCAGCCGGCCACGTCGATCACCACGGGCGCGTTCGTGCCGGGCACGACGTTGTCGGACTCGCGCCGGCCGAAGGCGTCGTACAGGTGCAGCTTGGTGTACGTCCCGACGATCTCGCCGTCCCTGGCGGCCACCAGGACGTTGAACACACGGCCGTCGCCCGACGGGGTGTGCACGCCGACGATCACGGTGGTGGACGAGCCGCGCGTGCGCTCGACCAGCCCGCTGACGAACGGCCCGTCCAGCGGCTGTGCGGCCTCGCGGATGCGCGTCGGCTCGTCGACGAACAGGGCCATCGCGCCCTCGGGCAGGACCAGCAGGTCGGCGCCGCCCTCGGCGGCCCGGTCGATCAGGTCCTGGCAGGTCTTGAGGTTGTCCGTCCAGTCCTCCGAGGACGCGAACTGTCCAACGGCGATTCTCATCTGTCGAAGACCTCCTCGGGTCGGATGCGGCGGTTCGAGATGCCCTGGGCGTGCAGTTCCTCGCAGAAGGCGGCGATCATGGCGGCGTTGGGCCCGACGCCGTACGGCATCCAGTCGGGGCCGAAGGTCCGCGCCGTCTCCGTCAGGTCGGCGAGCAGCCAGGGCGTGGTGTCGGTGAGCAGCCGCCGCCGGGCCAGCCAGTGCCGCTTGGAGCGTTCGAGCAGGTCCTGAACGGCCCGCGGCAGCCCAGGGTCGCGCTCGACGGCCTCGCGCTTCAGCGTCACGAGGTGGATGCCGGGCACGAAGCCGGTCTCCCGGTAGTAGGCCAACTCGGCGGCGCGGTGGTCGGCGAGCAGGTGGCGGAAGCGGCTGTCCGGGGTGAAGAACTCGTCGGGCATGAACGGAGTCATGATCGCGTCGTAACGGCCCTCGGCGAGCCCTTCGGCGAGGCCGTCGCCGGTCAGCGAGACGTTGTCGGGGAACGGGACGGGGCCGACGCGGTCCTTGCCGGTCTCCCCGGCGACCAGCGGGCCGACGGTCCACTCGATGCCCCTGATGTCCACGCCGGCGGCCCTGAGCAGGGCGCGCGTCCAGGTGTTGCCGGAGTCCGGCCAGCCGGTCAGGCCGATGCGGGCGCCCTTGAGCTCCTCCAGCGAGGTCAGCTCGCTGTCACGGCGGACCAGGACGCACCGGTGCCGGAAGCCGCGCATCACGAACACCGGCAGACCCACCAGGCGGTCGTCGCCCGCGGCGCGGCCGAGCACGTACCTGCTGAAGGACGTCTCACCGCCGTCCAGGCCCGGCTCGCTCAGGACGTCCGGGGTGACGGCGCGGGACTCGAGGTCCAGCTCGAACCCCTCGGGCCGCACCTCCCCCGTCGCCACCGGTACGAGATGGTCCCAATCCCGCAGACCCAACCGAATATGCACAAACACCCCAAAGTTCCCTTGCTTTGAATTGCTGGAAACCTTATGTTCAGGCAACGTCCCACACAAGACGATCTTTGTTGCTGAACAAAGATTTACAGGAGGTCATGTGGAATCCGCCTGGCTGGCGCAGCGCATCGGCGAGCCGACCGCACGCGGGATAGCCGCCGCCCTGACCGACCTGATCAGGCAGGGCACGGTCACCGCGCAGACGCGCCTGCCGACCGTGCGCAGCCTGGCCAGGGAGCTGGGCGTGAGCTCGGGGACCGTCGCGGAGGCCTGGTCGGAGCTGCGGCGGCACGGGATGATCCACACCGATCGCCGCCGTGGCACGGTGGTGCTCGGGCCGCCCGACGTGCCCCGTCCCATCCGTTACGAGCGCATCGGCCACTGGGGCGACCGGCTGGCGATCGACCTGGCCATCGCCTCCCCGGACCCGGCGCTGCTGCCGCCGCTGGAGGCCGCGCTGATCGCCGCGGCCGGGGCGGAGGGGCTCAACGACTACGCCCGCGAGACGATCACGCCGCGGTTGCGTGCCGCCGTGGAGCCGGACTGGCCGTTCCCGGCGCAGGGCTGGCTCGCGGTCGGCGGCGGGTACGAGGGGGTGCAGCTGCTCTGCCAGACGACCGCGCTGCCCGGCGACCGGATCGCGATCGAGGAGCCGACCGCCGCCCGGCTGCTGGACATCCTGGAGACGATCGGCGTCCAGATCGTGCCGGTGGCCTGCGACGAGCAGGGGCCCGTCCCCGAGTCGCTGGCCAAGGCGCTGCGGGCCAGGCCGGTGGCGTTCGTGTACCAGCCGCGCGGCCAGTCGCCCTGCGGCCACGCCGTGACCGCCGAGCGCTCGGCCGAGCTGGCCGCCCTGCTGGAGCCGACCTCGACGCTCATCGTGGAGGACGACGGGATCGGCGAGCTGTCGGTCTCGCCGATGGTGAGCATGGGGACGCGCTTCCCCGACCGCACGGTGCTGGTGCGCTCGTACTCCAAGTCGCACGGCCCCGACCTGCGCATCGCGATCATCGGCGGGGCGGCGGACGCGGTCGAGCGGGTGCGCGTGCTGCGGAGCTTCGGCATCGGCTGGACCAGCAGGATCCTCCAGGACACGCTGGCCCACCTGCTCGGGGACGACGAGGTGCGCGAGCGCGTGGCGCACGCCCGGACGGTCTACGCCGGGCGGCGGGCGCGGCTGAAGTCGGAGCTGGCGGAGCGCGGTGTGCCCACCGGCGGCGGCGACGGGCTGGTCCTGTGGGTGCCGGTGCGCGAGGAGTCGGCGGCGCTGGTCACCCTGGCCGCGCACGGCATCTCCGTGGCGGCCGGCAGCCGGTACGTGATCGGCCCCGCGACCACGCACCACCTGCGCCTGGCCACGGCCCGGCTCACCGACGACCCCGGCGAGCTGGCGGCCCTGGCCGACGTGATCACCCTGGCGGCCAGGGGCGGGCTCAGCGGCGGCTCTTGATCCCGGTCAGGCGGCGCAGCACGTCCCACCAGAACGACGCCCCGAACAGCAGCGCCACGTACGTCAGCAGGAAGCCGGGCCAGTGGCTGGGTGTGGTGATCCGCTGCCACCACAGGCCGCCGTTCCAGTGCACGGACGGGTCGCCCTCCGCCGGGATCGACACGCTGACCAGCGCATGGTCGAGCATCTTGACCAGCGCGGGCTGGCTCAGCGTCTCGGTGACGCACGGCACCGGGTCGCCGCCCGTACAGCGTGCCTTGAGCTCGTTGTACGCGTCCGTCCCCGACCCCGCCACGGCCGTCACCGAGGCGCGGAAGGCGTTGTCGCGCAGCAGCGTCTTGGCGTACTCCAGCCCGTCCATCGTGAACACCAGCGTCACGACCACGCCGAGCACGGCCACGACCCACTTGACGTAGCGCTTGTAGAGCATGGACAGCCGCTGCATCTCGCCGTCGAACCAGCTCTCCACCCCCTGCCGGAACCGGTCGAGGTCGCGCTGCGCGGTCTCCCACACGCCCTTGAGGTGGCCGTAGAGCGGGCTGCGCATGGCCTTGAGCTTCTCCAGGAGCCCCTCGACCCCGTCCGGCTCCCCCGCGGCCAGCTCCATCAGGGCCACCGCGAAGCGCGCGGGAGGGATGTTGGAGATGCTGGTACGGCCCTTCTTCGGATGGTCGATCCCCTGGACCCGCTGGTAGAGCAGGTTGACCATGGCGTCCTCGGCCTTGGTCTCCTGCGCCGGCAGCGCCCCCGGCTCGGGAGGCGAGGGCTGATCGCTGTGCTTGGGCCGGGGGTCGCGTATGAAGGGCAGCGCCGCGAAGACGTCACGCACCTTGGCGGGCAGCCACGACCTGCCCTGCGCGTCGGAACCGTCCATGGTGTCCCTGAGGTAGGCCCACAGGAACTTGCTGCGGATGGCGAGCACCCGCACGAACGCCTCGTTGAGCCCGCTCACCAGCAGTGACAGCAGCAGGAACGACACCACCAGGCCCAGGGCCAAATCCACGTAAACGGATAACACGCGGGCTTTGATACACCCGTACGCGCTGCCGATCAAGCCCCGTAGAAAACTCTGTCCATCACTTGTCGTGCGCGGCGGGTCACCCGGCGGTAGTCGTCGAGGAAGTCCTCCGAGCCGTCCGGCGGGTAGCCGAGCGTCTGGGCGATCAGCTTCCGCTCGCCGGAGTCGCGCGGGACGGTGTCGCCCGGGCGGCCCTTGACCAGCATGATCGCGTCGCGGATGCGGGAGGCGAAGCGCCACGCCTCGACCAGCACGGCCTCGTCGGCCGGGGCGAGCAACCTCTCGGCCACGGCCGCGCGCAGGGCGTCGAGCGTGCGGGTGGTGCGCAGGGACCCCAGCGTGCCCGCGTACCGCAGTTGCAGGAGCTGGGCCACCCACTCCACGTCGGACAGCCCGCCGGGGCCCAGCTTGGTGTGCAGGCCGGGATCGGCGCCGCGCGGCAGCCGCTCGGCCTCCATGCGGGCCTTGAGCCGCCTGATCTCCCTGACCGCGTCGTCGGGCAGGCCGCCCTTCGGGTAGCGCAGCTCGTCGACCATCGCGGTGAACTCCCGCCCCAGCTCCGCGTCGCCCGCCGAGAACCTGGCCCGCAGCAGCGCCTGCGACTCCCACGGCGACGACCAGCGCGCGTAATAGGCGCGGTAGGAGGCCATCGTCCGCACCAGCGGGCCCTGGCGCCCCTCGGGACGCAGGTCGGGGTCGATGATCAGGGGCGGGTCGGGGGCGGGCAGCGAGAGCAGCCGGCGCACCTCGTTGGCCACGGCGAAGGCGGCGTCGGTGGCCTCGCGCTCCGCCACGCCCGGCAGCGGCGAGTGCACGAACATGACGTCGGCGTCGCTCGCGTAGGAGCTCTCCATGCCGCCGAGCCGGCCCATCGCGATAATGGCGAACCTCGTGACGCGGGGGACCTTGGCGAGGGCGACGTCGAGGGTGGCCTGGAGGGTCACGTCGGTCAGGGACGACAGGGCGCCGCCGACCGTCTCGATGTCGATGAGCCCGAAGATGTCGGCCACGGCCGTCCGGAACAGCTCTTTTCTCCGCAGCGCCCGCACGGCCGCGACGGCCGGCTCGGGGTCGCCCTGGTGCCTGGAGACCGCCGCCGAGGCCTCGCCGGCCAGCGACTCCCGGGAGCGCACGGCGAGCTCGTCGTCCGAGCCCAGCATCGCGACCGCCTCGGGCGCGTTCATGATCAGGCCGGTCGCGTAGCGGCTGGTGCCGAGCACGCGCGACATCCTGGAGGCCACCGCGGTCTCGTCGCGCAGCAGCCGCAGATACCAGGGCGTGCTGCCCAGCTTGTCGCTGACCTGCCGGAACCCGAGCAGCGCCGCGTCCGGGTCGGGCGTATCGGCGAACCACCCCAGCATGACGGGCAGCAGCGTGCGCTGGATGGCCGCCCGCCTGGACACGCCCGCGCTGAGGGCGGCGATGTGGTGCAGCGCGCCTGTGGGATCGACGTAGCCGAGCGCTTCGAGCCTGGCCTTGGCCGCCGTGGTCGACAGCCGCGCCTCCGACTCCTGCAGCCGCGAGACCGCCTGGAGCAGCGGCCGGTAGAACAGCTTCTCGTGCAGCCGCCGCGCCTCCATGGCGTGCCGCCGCCACCGCGCCGTGAACTCCCCCACCGGGTCGGTCTGCATGCCGAGCGCGCGGCCCAGCCTGCGCAGGTCGGACTCGTCAGTGGGCACGATGTGGGTGCGCCGCAGCCGGTGGAGCTGCAGGAGGTGCTCGATCTGGCGCAGGTACGAGTACGCCTCAGCCAGCCCGCGCGAGTCGTCGCGGCCGACGTAGCCGCCCCGGGACAGCGCCGCCAGCGCGGGCAGCGTGGCCCTGCGGCGCAGCAGCGGATCGAGCCTGCCGTGGACGAGCTGGAGCAGCTGCACCGCGAACTCGATGTCGCGCAGCCCGCCCGGCCCCAGCTTGAGCTGGCGGTCGCCCTCGGCGCGCACGTGGGCCTCGACCCGGCGGCGCATGGCCTGCACGTCCTCGACGAAGTGCTCACGCGTGGCCGCCGTCCACACGAGGTCGTTGACCGCCTCGACGTAGGCCGAGCCGAGCTCCATGTCGCCCGCGACCGGCCGGGCCTTGAGCAGCGCCTGGAACTCCCACGTCTTGGCCCAGCGCCGGTAGTAGGCCAGGTGGCTGCCGAGCGTGCGCACCAGCGGGCCCGACCTGCCCTCCGGCCGCAGGCCCGCGTCCACCTCCCACAGGGAGCCCTCGGACGTGGTGGCGGAGCAGGCCCGCATCATGGCCTGGGCCAGCCGGGTCGCGGTGCGCAGCGCCTTGGTCTCGTCGGCGCCCTCGCGCGGCTCTGCCACGAAGATCACGTCGACGTCGCTGATGTAGTTGAGCTCCCTGGCGCCGCATTTGCCCATGCCGATGACCGCCAGACGTACCTCGCCGTCGTCGACCTCGGCCCGGGCGATGGCCAGCGCGGCCTCCAGCGCGGCGCCCGCGAGGTCGGACAGCTCCGCCATGACCTCGGCCAGCGTGGCCTCTCCCGTGAGGTCGCGGGCGGCCAGATGCAGCAGTCGGCCCCGGTAGGCCACGCGCAGCGCCTCCAGCGGGCGCTCCGCGGTGGCGGCCTCCCCCGGCTGTGCGCCGACCGCCTTGAGCAGCTCGGCCCGCGCGTCGCCCGGCAACGGCGCGGCCAGGAGTGCCACCTGGCCGGGGTGGCGCACCAGATGCTCGCCGAGTGCGGCGCTGACGCCCAGGACGGCCAGCAGCCTCGTGCGCAGCCCCTCGTCGCGGCGCAGGACGTCGAGCACGGCGGGATCGCGCTCGGCCAGGCGGGTCAGCGAGACCAGCGCCTCGTCGGGGTCGGCCACGTCCACCAGGAACTCCAGGAGCTCTTCCACTTCGGCTCCGGCCTGCCGGACGAGCTGGGCGGCCCTGGCGCCGTCGGCGAAGCCGAGCCTGGCCAGCCGCGCGGCGGTGGATTCGATCCTGGGCACCCCTCCATCTTGACAGGACTTCGGCCGTAGCATAGAAACGCAACGTTGCGTTGCATTTTAGGGAGGCGATCGGCGATGGTTCCGCCTGCCGTCACGTGGGGCCTGCTGGCCGCGTGGGCGGTGCACGACGTGGAGGAGCTGGCGACCATGGCGGGCTGGACGCGTTCGGCCCGGCCCCGGCTGGAGGAGCGGCTGCCGTGGGTGCCGTGGGAGCGGCTGGAGGTCTCGCAGCGGCACGTGAACGTGGCCATCGGCCTCATGGGCGGGGTGATGGCGGGGGCCTCGGCGCTGGGGGCGCGTACGGGCGGGCGGAGCCCGGTGTTCCAGGCGGCGCTGCTGGGGTTCGGGGCGCACGGGGTGATGCACCTGGCGCAGGCCGCGGTGACGCGGGGATACACGCCGGGGGCGGTGACCGCGCCCGTGGTGGTCATCCCGTTCTCGGTGTGGGCCTGGCGGCGGCTGCGGGCCGAAGGGGTGCCGGTACGGACGGGGGCGTCGGGCTGGGCGGGCCTGGCCGCGCTCCCGGTCGTGCTGGCCGGCGTGCACGCCGCGGCCCACGGCCTGACCCGGCCCCGCTCGGACAGGGCCGTTTGCTCGGACACGGCCGGGGCCGGGCGGACGCGGTGGTTCAGGCGCGGCCGCCGGTCCTGACCACCTCCGCGAACGCCTCCGCCACCGGCCGCCAGGTGGCCACGAGCTCGCTCTCGGCGGTCTTGACCGCGGTGTTGAGCTCCTCGGCCGCGTCCAGCCCCGACCCGTCGGTCCAGGACGTGAAGATCTCCGGCGTGGCCTCGGGGTGGAACTGGATCGCCCACGCGGCCTCCCCGAGCCGGTAGGCCTGGTTCGGGTACTGCGCACCGGTCATCAGCGGCACCGCGCCGTCGGGCAGCCGCGTCATCGCGTCCTGGTGGTACTGGACGGCCACCGCCGTCCCGACCCCGGCCAGCAGCCGGTCGTCGGCGGCCGCGGGCAGCGCGACCACCTCGCAGGCGCCCACCTCGAGCCCGTTCGTCCCCCGCTCGACGGTGCCGCCGCAGGCCATGGTCAATAACTGCGCCCCCAGGCAGACGGCCAGCGTGGGCGTGCCCTCCTCCACGGCCCGGCGCAGCAGGTCGCGGGTGGCGGGCTGCCAGGGGCTCCGCTCGTCCTCCCAGGCGGCCGCCGCACCGCCGAGCACGATCAGCCCGTCCGCCGGGCGCGCGGGGATCTCCTCGCCGAGGTACGGCCGGACGACGTCGCAGGGCAGCCCCAGCCAGTCACCGAGGTATCCGAGCCCGGCCTCGTCCTCGTGCTGAACAACGGTGATACGCATATCAGGGCATTATCCGGAATATCACTACAATTCCCCACACCGCCCCCCTGCCCGCCCGATCACCCGGATGCCTAAGCTCCGACCATGAGCTTCGAGTTGGACGATGTCGGCGGTCTGCGGATCGCCAGGTTCGGCACGGGACCGCGCACGATCATCGCGGTCCACGGGATCACGGCCTCCCTGATGACCTGGGGCGCGGTGGCGCGGCGGCTGCCCGAGGAGTGGTCGATGGTCGCCATGGACCTGCGCGGTCGCGGGCACAGCGCCTCGCTGCCCGGGCCGTACGGGCTGCCGAGGCACGCCGAGGACGTGCTGCGCGTCGCCGACCACGTGGGGGCGGGCCCGGACGCGGTGCTGACGGGGCACTCGATGGGCGCGTACGTGGCCGCCCTGGCCGCCGCGGAGCGGGACTTCGCGCGGGTCGTGCTGGTGGACGGCGGCCTGCCCTTCCCTCCGCTGCCCGAGGGGGTGGACGTCGACAAGGAGATGGAGGCCACGCTCGGGCCGGCGCTCGCCCGGCTGCGCCAGACGTTCCCCACCGCGGACGCCTACGTCGACTTCTTCAAGGCACACCCGGCCTTCGCCGGCCACTGGAACGCCGACGTGGAGGCGTACGTCCGCTATGACCTGACGGGCCCGGACGGGGCGCTCAGGTCGCGGGTGGCCCCGGAGGCGGTGCTGCAGGACGGACGCTGGCTGCGCCTGGAGTCGGAGGCCATCGCCGCCGCCCTGACCGCCATCACGTCACCGCTCTCCCTCCTCAGGGCGCCGCGCGGCCTGCTCAACCAGGACGTCGGCATGCTGCCCGACGACCTGGCCCGCCCCTGGTCCGCCCGCCTCCCGGGGCTGCGGGACGAGGTGATCCCGGACTGCAACCACTACACGATCCTGTTCGACGACCGCTGCGTCTCGTCCGTCGTCACCCACCTCACCGGCTCCTCCTGACAAGGCGCGGGCCGTGGACGCGGAACGGCCCCCGAGCGGTGCTCAGGGGCCGTTCTCCGAGATCGCCGGGACCGCAGGTCAGCGTGGAGCGATCCAGGTGGCGCGGGCGGCGGCGACCAGCGTGCCGTCCGCCTCGTAGATGGCGCTCTGGCCGTACATCTTGCGGCCGTCGCGGCCGGTCGGGCGGGCCACGACGGAGTAGCGGCCGCCGGGGTGGACCGGGCGGTGGATCTGCACGGCCAGGCGGCCGAGCAGCGCGCTCTCACCCGGGCCGAAGTGGGCCCAGCCAGTGATGCAGTCGAGCACGGCGCCCACGATCGAGGCGGGCACGCCGTCCTCGCCCGTCACCGTGAACGGCACCCGCCAGCCGGCCGCCACCAGGTCCGTGCCCTCCACCGGGCCGGGGAAGATGCGCAGGCCGTCACCGGGCTCGCGCAGCCCGCAGGCGAAGCACTCGGCGAACGGGTGCGCCTTCAGACCCACGAACCCCGCCTCGGCGCGGGCCGCGTCGTTGAACGGCACGAACCCCGGGCCCTCCAGGTCCTCGGCCACGGGAATGGCCTCGACCAGCAGCTTGTCGCCGTCATAGAGGGAGACGGAGTTGGCGACGTGCTCCAGGCGCAACTCGGTTCGCAAAGGGGTCGGCGCATGCAACGTGACCTCGACCGCTGATCGGCCCCCGTTCAGCGCCTCCGCCATGGTGCCCGCGATCCAGCCGCCGTTGGCGACTCCCGCCGGGCCCCGGAAGCGCTCCGGAACCGTCAGCACTGTCTGCAGGGCAGACGTCGTCATGCCACACCCTCCAATATCGCCACGTACGGCGACAAGTCCATAAATGTCAATAGAAGCAGGCCGATTTTACTGGACGCCCGGTTTCACCAGATCTCGGGGGTCCTGAGGCTGATCGACACCACCACATAACGCCTCGAAGGGGCCCGAAACTTCCCGCCCATCGACACGCTATGCGCCACACATCGCCGGGATGTGACCCGGAGGTTAGAAGCAACGAAAATCGGCCCCACTCCGGGCTTCCCCGATGTGAGGCCGATCAAGGCGTTCCCTTTACCCTATCCCGGGTTTCCCTTGGCCCGTGACAAAACCGCCCGATCCCAAGTGCGCGTCCGGGGCCAACCTCGGAGAAGCTGTAAGCAACACGACAGAAGCGGGGGTGGGTCTGTGCAGGCGGCGAGGTTGCGGTTTCCGCCGGGGTCGCTGGTCATCTTGACGGGGTTGCCGGGCGCGGGGAAGACCACGCTGCTGCGGCGCCTGTACGGACTGCACGGCGCGGAGAGCCTGCCCGTCACCGTCGGCACGGTCGTGGTGATCGACACCTACCAGTCCAAGCGGCACTGGCACGAGCGGCTCGGCTGGGCTCCCGGCCCGCTACGCCGCGTCGTGGTCTTCGTCACCCACCTGAGCCGCATCCGCCGCGCCCTGGTCCTGGGGCACTCGATCATCGCCCACAACCGGGGCTGCGCGCCGTACGTGCTGCGGGGTTTCGCCTGGCTGGCCCGCAGGCACCGGGCGAGCTTCCACTTGCTCCTGCTCGACGCGCCGCCGGAGGAGGCGCTGGCGGGGCAGCTGGCCAGGGGCCGGGTGGTCGCGCCCAAGACATTCGCGCGCCATCAGCGCAGGTGGGAGAGCCTGTCGGCCAGGGTGAAGTCCGGCGACCCCGGGCCCGCCACCGGCGCGTTCATCGTCGACCGGGTCCAGGCCGGGCTGCTCCAGGAGATCGTGTTCGACCGGACGCCGACACGCACGCGATGAGATTTCCGCGCGCCGGATGTCGATACGGCCGCACCGCGTTCGTGTGAGAGGTGACGGAAAGGAAAAGTCACATGAAGCAGTACGTGCTCAGCATGCAGCAGCCCGACGGGCCCCCGCCCCCGCCCGAGGTCCTGGACCCGATCATGCGCGACATCGGCGCCGTCGAACAGGAGATGCGGGACGCGGGCGCCTGGGTCTTCTCGGGCGCGCTCCAGCCACCCTCCGGCGCCCGCGTGGTGCGGATGAGCGACGGCGAGCCGCTCACCACCGACGGCCCTTACGTGGAGGGCAAGGAGCACATCGGCGGTTTCACGATCATCAAGGCGCCCGACATGGACGCGGCCCTGGAATGGGCCCGCAAGCTGGCCGGGGCCGTGGCCCTGCTGCCCATCGAGGTCCGCGAGTTTCAGGGAGCCGTCTAGAGCACCGGCAGGTAGCGGCCGAGCTCGAACTCGGTGACGTGCCGCCGGTATTCGCGCCACTCCGCGCGCTTGTTGCGCAGGAAGAAGTCGAAGACGTGCTCCCCGAGCGTCTCGGCCACCAGCTCGCTCTGCTCCATCACCGCGATCGCGTCGTTGAGGGAGCCGGGCAGCGGCTGGATGCCGAGGGCCCGCCGCTCGGCGCTGGTCAGCGTCCACACGTTGTCCTCGGCGGCGGCGGGCAGCTCGTAGCTCTCCTCGATGCCCTTCAGACCGGCCGCCAGGATCAGCGCGAAGGCGAGGTACGGGTTGCACGCCGAGTCGAGCGACCTGAACTCGATGCGCGTCGAGCCGCCCTTGTGCGGCTTGTACATCGGCACCCGCACCAGGGCGGAGCGGTTGTTGTGGCCCCAGCACACGTAGGAGGGGGCCTCGCCGCCCTGACCCGCGATGGCCTCGGCGCCGCCCCAGAGCCGCTTGTAGGAGTTGACCCACTGGTTGGTGATGGCGGTGATCTCGGCGGCGTGCTTGAGCAGCCCGGCGATGAACGAGCGGCCGATCTTGGACAGCCGGTATTCGGACCCGGCCTCGTAGAAGGCGTTGCGGTCGCCCTCGAACAGCGACATGTGGGTGTGCATGCCGGAGCCGGGGTGCTCGGTGAACGGCTTGGGCATGAAGGAGGCCCAGATGCCCTGCTCCAGGGCGACCTCCTTCATGACCAGGCGGAAGGTCATGATGTTGTCGGCCGTGGTCAGCGCGTCGGCGTAGCGCAGGTCGATCTCCTGCTGCCCGGGGGCGCCCTCGTGGTGGCTGAACTCCACCGAGATGCCCATCGACTCCAGCATCAGCACCGCCTGGCGCCTGAAGTCGTGGCCGGCGCTGTGCGGCGTGTGGTCGAAGTAGCCGCCGGAGTCGATCGGCTCGGGCCGCTCGCCGGTCTCCGGGCGGTTCTTCAGCAGGAAGAACTCGATCTCCGGGTGGGTGTAGAAGGTGAAGCCCATGTCGGCGCACTTGGCCAGCGTGCGCTTGAGCACCCAGCGCGGGTCGGCGTGCGACGGTGAGCCGTCCGGCATCAGGATGTCGCAGAAGATGCGGCCCGCGCCCGGCGTCTCGCTGCGCCAGGGCAGGATCTGGAACGTGGCCGGGTCGGGCTTGGCGAGCATGTCGGACTCGTAGACACGCGCGAAACCCTCGATGGCCGAGCCGTCGAAGCCTATGCCCTCGGCGAACGCGCCTTCGAGCTCGGCCGGGGCGATGGCCACTGACTTGAGGAAACCGAGCACGTCAGTGAACCACAGCCGGATGAACCGGATGTCGCGTTCCTCGAGCGTGCGGAGCACGAACTCCTGCTGGCGGTCCACGGCGTCCCCTCTATCTGTCCGTACAGGTCCAGCTACCAGCATGCCGCGCCCGTGTTTCGCACACGTTACGGGGGGTGCCGGTGCGAGCCTCGCTGACAAAGGCCCCGCCCCGAGCTTACTGTGATCACGCAGTCAGTCTCGGGGGAGGCATTGGTGGCTATCGACCTGCTCAATCACAAGCTAGATCGGGCATTCGACCACATAGACGCGAGTGGCAACGGCGTCGTCGAGCGGGAGGACCTTCTGGGTCTGGGCGCCCGCATCCTGGTGGGCTTCGGGGAGTCCCCCACCTCGGTCACCGGGGCCAGCCTCGTCGACGGCTTCGACGAGATCTGGTCGGCGCTGGCGAAGGCGCTCGAGCGCGACATCGACTTCGGGATCGCGCGCCCGGACTTCCGGGCCGGGATGGTGGCGGCGTTCGTCACGGGCGACCAGTACGACGCGGTGTTCAGGCCCGCGACGGTGGCGGTCGCCGAACTGTGCGACGGCGACGGCGACGGGGAGATCGGCCCGGGCGACTTCCGCACGATGCTGAGCGCGTTCGGCGTGGCGTACGACGACGTCGACGCGGCCTTCGACCGCCTCGACCGCGAGGGCAGGGGCACGCTCACCGTGGACGAGCTGGTCCTGGCCGCCTCCGACTACTACCGCGGCGCCGATCCCAATGCCACGGGCAACTGGCTCTTCGGCCCGCTGTGAGGGCGGGCGTGAGGACCGGCGTGAAGACCGCTGCGAAGACCACTGTGAAGAGCGCTGAGAACACCACTGTGAACACCACCGGGGGCACCACCGTGTTCGCGACGGTGCGTACCGCGCTGCGTTCGGCCCTGACCTCGGTGCTGCCGCTGCCGCGCAGGGGCGGCTCGGCCGCGATGGCGCTGCTGCCGCTCACCGAGCGGGTCCCCGCGATGGCGGCCCCGTGCCGGATGCACCCGGCCGTGTACGCGATCGAGGCCGCGGTCATCGACTGGGCCAGGAGGACCGGGCTGCGGGCCGCCCCGGGCGTGGGCTACCACCGGATGGCGGGCCGGGCGTTCGCCGAGTTCGACGCTGCCGCGGCGGCGCTGTTCGCGCAGTGGCTGACGTGGCTGTTCCACCTGGACGACGAGCTGGACGAGGGCTCCTGCCCGCTGGACATCTTCGACGGCATGCTCAGGGGCGCGGCCCGGCATCCGCTGGAGGCGGCGTTCGCGGACCTGTGGCGGGTGACGAGCGCGCGGATGAGCGACCGGTGGCGGGCCAGGTTCGCGGTCGGGTTGCGGCGCCAGCACGACGCCTGCCGTACCGAGGCCGACAACCGGGCAGCGGGCCGGATGCCGACGCTGGAGGAATATCCGGCGCTGCGCAGGGGCACCGTGGGGCCGTACCTCTATGACCTGGTCGAGCCGTGCCTGCGGGTCGAGGTGCCCGTGTGGGTGCACGAGTGCGAGCCGTGGCAGCAGTTGGTGAGCGCGTGCAGCGACGTCACGGCGTGGTGCAACGACGTGGCCTCCCGGCCGAAGGAGCGCGGCGACGTGCACAACTTCGTGGTGCTCGCGATGCGCCAGCTCGGGCTGGGCGAGCGGGAGGCGACGGCCTGGGTGCTCGACCGGATCGCCGCGCGCTGCCAGGACATGCACAAGGCCGCCAGGCGGCTGCCGCTGGATGATCTGGCGCCGAAGGAGGCGAGGGACGTCAGCAAGGTCGCCTGCGCGTACCTGGCGGCGCCGCGCGCCCACCTCGACTGGCTGCTGGAGTCCAAGCGCTACGCGTGACCCGCCAGCGTGTCGCCCGTGGGGGTGCGGCGGTAGACGACCTGTTTGCCGACCCGCATCCCCACCGTGAGCCCGCCGCCGCTGAGCACCCCGAGGTGCTGGCTGACCGCGCCGGGCGTGAGCGCCATGCGGGCGGCCAGGGCCGAGGTCGTGGCGGGCTCGGCGAGGGCGAGCAGGATCTGCGCCCGGCTCCTGCCGATCAGCGCGGCGAGCGCGCCGGGCGCGGGCGGCGGGCCCTGCTCCCACAGCGTGCCGACGCCGAGCACGGGGTAGACCAGCATCGACTGGTACGGCGCCGTCATCACCGCCACGGCGGCCGGTCCCCAGAACGCGCTGGGCACCAGCACCAGCCCGTCGCCGTGCAGGCCGCCCGCCTCGCACCAGGGCCGGTCGATGAGCAGCCGCTCCCCCGTCCACACCACGGCCGGATCGAGCGCGGCGAACAGCTCGCGCGCCCCGCCCTGGGCGAGCTGCCGTGACCGGCGCAGCACGTCCCGTTCGAGCAGCCCGTACACGCGGGGCCAGAACTCCGCGAAGCACGCCTCCCAGTACGCCTCCAGCGTGGCGGCGACCCTGGCCACGCCCGCCTCGGGGTCGGCCATGAACCGCTCCAGCACGGCCCGGTCGGTCCCCACGATCTTCGCCGCCTCCTCGCGGGCCTGCCCGGGATCCGCGCTTCTGACCCGCTCCAGCTCGGCGGCGAACTCCGGCATCGGCGTGTCG
The DNA here is from genome assembly GCF_040610775.1 of Nonomuraea sp. NPDC003709. NCBI lineage: Bacteria > Bacillati > Actinomycetota > Actinomycetes > Streptosporangiales > Streptosporangiaceae > Nonomuraea > Nonomuraea sp. NPDC003709. The sequence goes on from NZ_JBEXMW010000024.1 coordinate 61,130, forward strand.
GGTGGCGGCGTGATGAAGTCGGCCATGTAGCCGGTCGCGGGCACGAGCGCGAACAGCTCGGCCAGGTCCAGCGCCGCCAGGCGGGGGCGTACGGCCTTGAGCCAGGGCAGGTGGATCGACTGCCTGGACGGCCCCTGGAGGGTGCGCAGGCTGGCGACCAGCTCCCACATCGGCGAGAACGCGAACCGGATCCGGGCCACGTCCTCCGGCTTCAGCACCCACTCGATCGGCATGCTTTTAGCCTGCACTAAATCGTTCGCCCTCACAAACCCGGCATATCAGGCTTTGTCGCGTGTCGAGCACAACTCTTGAGCGAAGGTCGTTTTTCCGGTCCCAGATCGGCGGGCTGCCCCGCGCGTTCTGGGCCCTTTGGGGCGGCACGGTGGTGAACCGCCTGGGCACCATGGTCCTGCCCTTCACCGGCGTCTACCTGACGCAGAGCCGCGGCCTGTCGGTGGCGGCGGCGGGCCTGGTGATGGGCGTGTTCGGGGTGGGCTCGCTGCTGTCGCAGCTGGTCGCGGGGGTGCTCACCGACCGGATCGGGCGCCGCGCCACGCTGTCGGGCGGGATGCTGGCCACGGCCGCGACCATGCTGGCGCTCGGCTACAGCTCCTCGCTGCCGGCGGTCGTGGCCTCGATGCTCGTGCTCGGCCTGGTGATGGACATCTACCGGCCCGCCTCGTCCGCCCTCGTCGCGGACCTGGTCTCGCCCGAGGAGCGGCCCCGGGCGTACGGGCTGCTGTTCTGGGGGATCAACCTCGGGTACGCGGTCGGCGTGACGGCCGGGGGCTGGCTGGCCGGCCTCGGGTTCCTCTGGTTGTTCTGGATCGACGCTCTGTCCAGCGTGGTCTTCGCCGTGCTGGTGTGGCGGGCCGTCCCCGAGACCAGACCGGCGGCGCGGGAGTCCGCGGGCGGGTTCGGCGTGGTGCTGCGGGACCGGGTGATGATCGGGTTCACGCTGGTGGCGCTGGGCAACGCGCTGGTCTACTCGCAGACGTTCACCATGCTGCCGGTGGCGATGACGAAGGTCGTGGGGCTGTCGGCCGGGGAGTTCGGGGTGGCCATGGCCCTGAACGGGATCCTGATCGTCATCGTGCAGCCCCTGGTGTCGGGGTGGCTGGGACGCCGGGACCCCGCCCGCATGTTCGCGCTGGGGCTGTCGGTGATGGCGCTCGGGTTCGCGATGACGGCGTTCGTCGAGACCACCTTCGGGCTGGTGGTGACGATCGTGGTGTGGACTGCCGGCGAGGTCATCACGGCGGGCATCCCGGGCGCGGTCGTGGCCACGCTGGCGCCGGCCGAGCTGCGGGGGCGGTATTCGGGGTTGTTCGGGTTCTCGTGGTCGCTGGCGGCGGTGCTGGCGCCGCTGATCGGCGGGCCGCTGCTGGAGATCGGCTCCCAGGCTCTGTGGTTCACGATCGGCGGGGTGGGGGTGCTGTCGGCCGTGGGCATGCTGCTCCTCGGACCCGCGATCAGACGCCGCTGACGGCATCTCGGGTCACGGGAGACGCGTACCTTGGGAGAATTCGCCATATACCCAGGAACCGTCTCCCTCTAAAGTTACGCCTGACATGCTGACATTCACCGCGCTGGGACCGTTCCAGGCCTGGGCCGACGGCGCCCCTCTCGATCTCGGCGGCCAGCGGCAGCGGGCGGTGCTCGCGCGCCTGCTCGTCGCCGGCGGCCGCGCCGTACCCGTGAACACCCTCATCGACGAGCTCTGGCCGGGCGCGCCGCCCGCACAGGCCCTGTCCACCATCCAGGGATACGTCTCCCGCCTGCGCCGCGCCCTCGAACCCGATCGCGCACCCCGCGAGGAGGCCCGCGTCCTGGTCTCCGCACCGCCCGGATACGCCCTGCGGGCCGCGACCGAGCAGGTGGACGCGTGGCGGTTCGAGGCCCTGGTGAAGTCGGAAGGCGATCCGGGCCGGGTGTGGGCGGCCATGGACACGGCGCTGGAGCTGTGGCGGGGGCCCGCGCTGGCCGAGTTCGGCGAGTTGAGCTGGGCCGCCACGGAGGCGGGCAGGCTGGAGGAGCTGCGCCTGATCGCCGTCGAGCGCCGGGCCGGGGCCGGCCTGGCGCTGGGCCGGGCGACGTCGCTGGTGGCCGACCTGGAGGCGCACGCGTCGGCGTACCCGCTGCGGGAGGAGGCCTGGCGGCTGCTGGCCACGGGCCTGTACGGGCTCGGGCGCCAGGGCGACGCGCTGGCGGCGCTGCGCAGGGCGCGCTCGGTGTGGCGGGACGAGCTGGGCCTCGACCTGTCGGCCGGGCTGCAGCGCCTGGAGGCCGACATGCTCGCCCAGCGCCTGGAGTCCCCGGCCCCCGAGGAGCCGCCGCAGCCTCCGGCGGAAGCGCCCGCCGCTGTGTCCACCGCCGTGTCCACCGCCGTGTCCGCCGCCGCGTCCGCCGCCGTTTCCGCCGCCGTTTCCGGCACCGCGCCGCTGCGGGTCGTGGTGGCCGACGATCAGGCGCTCGTGCGGGCGGGCGTGCGGGCGATGCTGGACGCCGAGCCAGGCGTGACGATGGTCGGCGAGGCGACCAACGGCGAGGAGGCGATCGCGCTCGTGGCCGAGACCGGCCCCGACGTGGTGCTGCTCGACATCCAGATGCCCCATCTGGACGGCCTGGCCGCCGCCCGCCGCATCCTGTCCGAAAACCGGCCGCCGAAGGTGATCATGATGACCACGTTCGGCAGCGACGAGAACCTTTATGCGGCACTGCGTGCTGGAGTGAGTGGATTCATCCTGAAAACGTCGGCTCCGGAGCAGTTCCTGGCCGCGATCAGGGCCGCGTCCGCCGGGGACGCGCTCATCGACCCGACGATCACGACCCGGCTGATCGCGGGGTTCGCCGGACGCGTCGACCCGGCCTCTCCCCCGGCCCTGGCCGGGCTCGCCGACTCCCAGCTCGACGTGCTGAAACTCGTCGCCCGCGGCCTGACGAACCGCCAGATCGGCCAGACGCTCTCCTTGTCCGAGGAGGAGGTGGCCATCATGGTCAAGTCGCTCTTGGAGCATCTCGGGCTGTTCGACCGCGCACAGCTGGTTATGGCCGCGTATGAGTCAGGTTTTGTGACACCCGGGGAAAAGACTTCCTTTTCGTCGCTTTGACGATAAAAATCGCGCCGTACTAGGCTTGGCGACGTGGCACAACTGCGTATCGCCCTGGCCCAGATGAACCCGTCCGTCGGCGACCTTGATGGCAACGCCGAGCGGCTGATCGCGTGGACCCGCGACGCCGCCGATCGTGGAGCCCACCTCGTCGTCTTCACCGAGATGTTCCTCACCGGCTATCCCGTGGAGGACCTGGTGCTGCGTACGTCCTTCGTGGACGCCAGCATCCGGACCCTGGAGGAGGTGGCGCGCAGGCTGGAGCGGGAGGGCCTGGGCGACCTGCCGGTGGTGGTCGGCTACGTGGACCGCGCCGGACTGGCGCCCCGGGTCGGCCAGCCGAAGGGTGCCCCGCTGGACGCGGCCGCTGTGCTCCACAAGGGCCAGGTGGTGACCCGTACGGCCAAGCACCACCTGCCCAACTACGGGGTGTTCGACGAATACCGCTACTTCGTGCGCGGCGACCGGCTGCCGATCTTCCGGCTGCACGGCGTGGACGTGGCGATCGCGGTGTGCGAGGACCTCTGGCAGGAGGGCGGCCCCGTGTCCGTCGTGGGCCAGGCGGGCGCCGGGCTGCTGATCTCGCCGAACGCCTCGCCGTACGAGAAGGAGAAGGACGACGTACGCCTGGAGCTGTGCGCGCGCCGGGCCCGCGAGGCGGGCTGCGCCCTCGTCTACGTCAACCAGGTCGGCGGCCAGGACGAGCTGGTCTTCGACGGCGACTCGATCGTGGTGGACGCCTCGGGCGAGCTGGTGGCACGGGCGGGCCAGTTCCGGGAGGAGCTGCTGACCGTCGATCTGGAGCTGCCGGTCTCGGACGCCGAGCCGGGCTTCTTCCCGTACGACGCGGGCGACGGCTCCACCATCACCGTCGAGCGCCTGGTGCTCTCCTCGGACCCCCTGGAGCCGTACGAACCGGCGCCCGCGGCGATCGCGGAGCACCTCGACCTGCACGGCGAGGTGTACGCGGCCCTGGTCCTGGCAGTGCGGGACTACGTGGCCAAGAACGGCTTCCAGTCGGTCATCCTGGGCCTGTCCGGCGGCATCGACTCGGCCCTGACCGCCACCATCGCCTCCGACGCCATCGGCCCCTCGCGCGTCAACGTGGTCCTCATGCCGTCCCGCTACTCCTCGGACCACTCCCTGGCCGACGCCGAGGAACTCGTCCGCAGGCAGGGCGTCAACTCCCGGATCGCCCCGATCGCCGACATCGTCGACGCCTTCGAGAAGGAGATCGAGCTCTCGGGCCTGGCGGCCGAGAACCTCCAGGCGAGGGTGCGCGGCATGATCCTCATGGGCCTGTCGAACCAGCACGGCCACCTGGTCCTGACGACCGGCAACAAGAGCGAGCTGGCGACGGGCTACTCGACCCTCTACGGCGACTCGGCCGGCGGCTTCGCCCCCATCAAGGACGTCCCGAAGACGATGGTGTGGGAACTGTCGAGGTGGCGCAACGCCAATTCGCTGCCGCAATTCCTGCTCGACGCGAAAACCCCCATTCCCGAAAATTCCATCACCAAGGAGCCGAGCGCCGAGCTCCGCCCCGACCAGCGCGACACGGATTCCCTTCCGCCGTACGAAATCCTCGACCGCCTGCTGGACGATTACGTGGAGAAGGACATGGGCTCGACGGAGCTCATCGCGGCCGGCCACGATCCGGAGCTGGTCACGAGGATCATCAGGCTGGTCGACCTGGCCGAGTACAAGCGCCGCCAGTATCCGCCCGGCCCCAAGATCACCCCGAAGAACTTCGGCCGCGACCGCCGCCTCCCCATCACCAACAGATGGCGCGAAACCGCCGATTAATCGGCCATAGGGCTCTTATCCCAACACGACGATCAACCTAAGAAATAGCCATTACCTCGCCGTTAATATGGCCCGGCCGATCCTTCGGACGCCGGGCCTTACCAGCGGAAGAGGCGCACCATGACATTTCTGATGATCGTGCTCGGGGTGGTGGTCGCCGGTTCGGCCGTGGCCGTCGGGGCGCTGCTCGGCCCGGTCACCCGCCGGATGACCGCGGACGTCAAAGCGCTTGCGCCGGACCAGCGGGCCGAGGCGGTGACCGCCACCCGGACGATGCTCATGCAGGTCGGCTCCCTCGTCACCGCCGCGCTCTCCCTGGCGGGCCTGGTCGGCACGTTCTACTTCAGCTCCCAGACCGTCTCGCTCGAGACCCAGAAGCAGTTTCAGGCGCGCTATGACCAGGCGCTGAAGGACCTCAGGTCCAGCGACTCCAGCGCCCGGGTCCAGGGCCTCTACGAGCTGGAGGACATCTCCCACGAGGCGCCGTCCTTCGCCTGGAAGGTGACCCTGAGCATCGCCGCGTACCTGCAGGACCGGGCCCGCGGCCAGGCGACCCCCCGCCCCCACCTGACCGTCGAGGCCGCCCTGACCGTGCTCGGCCGCCGCGACCGCAAGTCCGACCGCGGCCCCGTCTCCACCGGCCCCGTGGCCGCCGACGGAGTCACCCTCCGCGCCACCGACCTGTCGGGCACGGACCTGCGCGGCATCGATTTCACGGACGCCACCCTGTCCCAGGCCCGCTTCACCAACGCGGACCTCCGTACGGCCCACTTCAAGAACACCGCCCTTCCTCAGGCCCGCTTCACCGGCGCCGACCTCCGGACAGCCGACTTCACCGGCGCCGACCTCCGCCAGGCCGACTTCACCGGCGCCCAACTGGACGGCACAACCTTCCGCAAGGCCCACCTGGAAGGCGCACTCGGCCTGCCGTCCTGAGGGCTGAGCCTGAGTCGCACATCGCTCACCGAACACTCCGAACGGTGTCAAGCATTCTGGTCCCCCGCGCTCACGCCGCACCCGGACAACACAGCTCGTGTCCGATGTCCGCGGCCCGGGACCCGTCCTCCGCGGTCCATCCTCCGCAGTCCGTCCTCCGCAGTCCGTCCTCCGCAGTCCGTCCTCCGCAGTCCGTCCTCCGCGGTCCGTGCTCCACGGATCGTGTCCGAGGTCCGCGGCCCGGGACCCGTGCTCCGTAGTCCGTCCTCCGCGGTCCGGGAACCCGGGGTCCGGCACCCGGGGTCCGCGGTCCGTCGTCCCGGGGGTCCATGGTCCGGGACCCGGGGACCCGGGGACCCGGGGACCCGGGGGCCCGGGGGCCCGGGGCCCGCGCTCCGGGGCCCATGCTCCGCGGCCCCGGGCCTGTGGTCCGCAGCCCGCGGCCCACAGCCCGTGGCCCGTCCTCCGGCGTCCGGGGTTGCGGGGGCGGGGTTGCGGGGGCGGGGTTGCGGGGGCGGGGTTGCGG
>NZ_JBEXMW010000024.1:67605-216630 GCF_040610775.1 Nonomuraea sp. NPDC003709
CGGAGCGGGGTTGCGGGAGCGGGGTTGCGGGAGCGGGGTTGCGGGAGCGGGGTTGCGGGAGCGGGGTTGCGGGAGCGGGGTTGCGGGAGCGGGGTTGCGGGAGCGGGGTTCCTCCCGCTCGCAAGTGTCCGGTCCGGCCTTAACGGTCCGATGTCCCTGCCCATCGCTCCGGCAGCTCTCTCGCCCGACCACCCTCCAGCGACCCTCTCGGCCGACCGCCCCCCGACAACCCCCTCCAGCAGACCTCTCCCGGCAGATCCAACCGACCCCCTCCGACAGACCTCCCCCCCACGCGAGGGAAAGCTTCTCGCCAGACGCCTGCCGGAAACTACGTCACCCGGCGAAGGGCTCGTCGTCGCAAAGCGACCTATCCGTCGCGGGACGCTGACACCAGGCCCGCCTCGTAGGCGATGATGACGAGCTGAACGCGATCACGGGCGTGCAGCTTGGTCAGCAGCCTCGTCACGTACGCCTTGATCGTGGCAACGCTCAGAACCAGGTCGGTGGCGATCTCCGTGTTGGACAGCCCACGGGCGATGAGGGTCAGCACCTCGCGTTCCCGATCGGTGATGCCGTCGAGGGACCGATGGTGAGGACCGGGCTGAGGGCGAGCAGCGAACTCCTCGATCAGCCGACGGGTGACACTAGGCGCGATCAGGGCATCTCCCGCAGCGACTACGCGAATCGCCGCAAGAATGTCATCAAGCGCCATGTCCTTGACGAGAAACCCCGACGCCCCGGACCGCAACGCCCCATACACGTAATCGTCCTCGTCGAACGTCGTCAGGACGATGACGCGGGCATCGGTGGGGCCGGCTGTGATCAAGCGGGTGGCCTCGATGCCGTCCATGCCAGGCATGCGGATGTCCATCACCACGACATCGGGCCGCAGTTCCTCGGTCTGGCGAACCGCCTCCGTACCCGTTCCCGCCTCGCCAACGAGCTCGAGATCCGGCGCGTCGGTGATGACCATCTGCAGGGCGGTCCGAATGAGCGGCTGGTCGTCGGCCAGCAGGACACGGACGTTCATCGCACCCGCGCCGGTGCGGGCAAGCGTGCCACCACCCGAAACCCGCCTTCCTGACGTGGCCCGGCAGAGAAGACGCCATGCAGCAGAGCCACTCGTTCACGCATCCCGACCAGACCATACCCAACCCCCGCCTTACGCCCCCGACCTGGCCCCCGACCACCCCCAAACCCAAAACCACGCCCAGCACCAGAGCCGGACCTGTGGGCAGTGACAGCACCGAGACCAGGACCGGGGCCCGGACCGAGGCTGGCGTCGGAACTGGGACCGAAGGGGGAAGTGGGGTCGACGGCGGAGTTGAGATCGTGAGCGGGAGCTGCGGCAACGCCCCGGCTTGGGTCCGGGCAAGAACCCGAACCGGGGTCCAAGGAAGGACCCGGACTACGGCCCAAGGAAAGACCCGAACCAGAGTCGGAGGAAATAGCCAGCCTGCGGCCCGAAGAAGAACCTGAACCCGAGCCCGCGGAAAGACCCGGACCGGCGTCTGAGGAAAGAGCCAGACTACGGTCCGAGGAAAGAACCGGACTGGGACCCGAGGAAAGAGCCGGGATGGGGCCCGAGGAAAGAGCCAGACCAGGGTCCGGGGGAAGGCTGGGGTGGGGGCTGGGTGCGGGGTCGATGACCTCGATGGCCAACTCCTCATCACCGAAGTCGATGGTCACCTGGCACGAGGGGTGCTCGGCGTGGCGGGTGACGTTGGTGACCGCCTCCTGGACGATGCGGTAGGCGGACATGTCGATCTCCGGAGGGAGCGAACGCCGTACACCCCGCCAGCGCACCTGGACCTGAACACCGGCGGCCGTCGTCGTCGCGGCAAGCCGCTCCAGGTCGGCCAGCCCAGCCGGGGCGAGGCCCGGGTCAAACGGGGCAAGGCCCGAGTCGAGCGGCGCCAGGCCCGAGTCAAATGGGGCCAGGCCCGAACCGAGCAGTTCCAGGCCCGAGTCAAGCGGGGCCAGGCCGGAGCCGAGCGGGGTTGTCGAAGGTGCGGGGCCAGGTTCGGGTTGACCGAGAGGCACAGCCGGCGGCGCCTGGCCCGATTCGGGGTAATCGGACCGTCTCCGCTGTGGCAGCTCGACCGCCGCGTGCTGACTGAGCGACCCATGCGGGCTGAGCGACCCATCCGGGCTGAGCAACCCCTGCGAGCCGAGCAACCCCTGCTGGCTCCACCCGGCCAATGCATTCTGCCTCTGCTCGACCTGCGCAGGCGGGCCGAGCGCCACATCCGGGCCCTCCTCAGCCGACGCAAACCCGCCGAAAGACCCATCCGGCCCCGATTCAATCGGCCCGCACCGGCCTGCCCCCTGCTCAACCAGCCCGGTCGCTGCAGGCCGGTCGAGGGGCACACCCGGCCTCAGTTCCACCGTCGCATAACGGCCGAAGCCCTCCTCAACCACCGCAGACCCACCGAAGGAAGCACCCGACCCTAGCTCAACCGGCGCACCCCGACCGAACCCCTCCTCAACCACCGCGGGCCCGCTGAACGGAGCACCCGACCCCGACTCAACCGGCGTGCGATGGGCGGGCCCTGCTTCGACCGGCGCGGATCGGCTGGACGACGCGTCCGGTCGCTGCTCGGTCGGTGCGGGCTGATCAGGCAGCGCGCCCGGTTGCTGGTTGACCGGCATGGAGTGGCCGGAGGGCTCGCTCTGCGATGGCTGGGCTGGAATGGGCAGCGTGCCGGGTTGCTGGTCGACCGGTGCGGAGCGGGCGGACGGCTCGCTCTGCGATGGGTGGGCTGGATTGGGGTGAGTGGTGAGTGTCGTTTCTCGTGGGTGGGGTGGCTCGGGGTGGCGGAGGGCGCCCAGCATCCGGCGTAGGCCGGACAGTGTCTCGCGGCCGACCGTCTCGATCTCGCCCAGCGCTTCGCGGGCGCGTACTGGCTGAGTGTCGATCACTCGCCGGGCGGCACCCGCCTGCAGGGCGATGATGCCGATGCTGTGCGCGACCATGTCGTGGAGCTCGCGGGCGATCCGGAGGCGTTCGCTGGTGATGGCTTGGGCGGTGGCCTGGATCCGCAGGCTCTCGGCATGAACATGGGCCTGGTGCACCGAGCGGCCGACCAGCCAGGCGATGACGGCCGTCATGGCCACGGCGAGCTCCGCCGAGGTCCCGACGACCCAGCCGAAGAGCAGCCGCGTCCCTAGATAGCCCGCCAGCGTGATGAGCGCCATGGTGATGGCGGCGATGCTCGTACGGCGTGGGGCGGTGGCCGCGACGAAGTAAAGGGCGGCGTCGACTGCCAGGAACTGGGCCGAAGGGATCTCTGCTACGCCCAGGGGCATGCACGCCACGGCGGAGGCGGCCAGCAGCAGGGTCAGGGCCGGGAGTGGGCGGCGGTCCAGCAGGATGCTGCCCGCCACGACCAGCGCGGTGGCCACGATCAGGAACGACAGGCCGTCCCAGCGGTAGAGCAACGCACCGGGGCTGTAGGCGGGCTCCGCCTCACCTGGCAGCCTGACGCGCATCAGGAACGTGAGCGCCAGGCCCGCACACCAGGCCAGTGCCGTCCAGAGGCCGGACGGCACTCGCCTCAGGAGCGGGAGGGGTGGGGTGACCTGCATGGGCCGATGGTAGCTGCGTGATGTTGGGCGGGGCATCGGACCACGGTCGTACATCTTGGGTCCACCCTGGGTCGTTGGAATGCGGTCGTGGGTTCGATGTGGCGGGGATGTCGGGTGCGGCAGCGTCGCCTGGGTGATCGAAGTTCATGAAGAAGTCCGATGTAGCGGGACCGCGACCCGAGCCGGCCGGGCGACACAGGTAAGGCCGCCATGGTGGTCAGCCAGGCGGACGTGGTGGTGCTCGAGGCCGACGGGCCGGTCGGTCAGGCAAACACCGTCCAACGCGAAGCCGGCGACGTGGCGCACCTGGCTGAGAGGGATGCCACCGCCGAACGCGAGGCGAGCAGCGTGGTGCGCGAGGCCGACAAGCTGGTCGGACAGGCAAACACGGTTCAACGCGAAGCCACCAGCGTGGTGCGCCCGGATTGAGTGGGGGTGTGGGAGGAGGTGGCTGAGGGCTAGGGAGGGGGGAGCGCTTCGGGGACGGACTTGGTGGCGTTTTCTGGTTGGTGCGTTCGTCGCCGTCGCCGTGGGCGTGCCGGTTTCGGGGGCGGCGTGGCCGGGGGCCGTGGCGGCGCCCGTACCCGATCATCTCGGGACGCTCCCGAGTGCCGCTCCCGCTGCCCTTGCGCGGCGATATGCCGCGAGCAGGGAGGACATCCGGGCGGCTGAGCGGATGGCGGTCCGGTATGGGCATCTGTGGCGGGCTGCGATGTTGCGGGACATGGCGGATGCGTCCCGCCGGTTCCTGGCCTTCGACGGGCGTGATGGCGGCCGGGCCGTCGAGGTGTTCGGCGATCTGGCGACAGCCGGCAGGATCGCCGTCCTGGTCCCCGGCTCCGACACCAATCTCGACAAGTACGGACTCCTTCGCGGCGGAGCCATGCGGCTGCGGGAGGCGCTCGGGGATCGGGCCGCCGTCATCGCATGGCTCGGATACCGGACCCCGAGCACCGTCAGTCTGGCCGCGATGTCGGCCGGCTGGGCCGATGGGGCCGTCCCCGGGCTGCGGGCGTTCGTACGGGAGCTCGCCGCCGCCAAGCCTGCCGCCGCGATCTCGCTGCTGTGTCACTCGTACGGTTCCGTGGTGTGCGCGCGGGCCGCGCCCGGGCTGGATGTCGGCAACATCGTCCTGTACGGGAGCCCCGGCGTGATCGCGCCCGACGTCGCCGCCCTGCGGACGAGGGCCACCGTCTGGGCCGGCCGGGGCGGCGGGGACTGGGTCGCGCGCATCCCGAACGTACGGCTCCGTCTGCCCTTCCTCACTGCCGGGTTCGGCACCGATCCGGTGTCCCCGAAGTTCGGTGCCCATGTCTTCGCGGCGGGCGGCGGTGGGCACAGCGACTATCTCAGGTCCGGTTCGCCGGCATTGGAGAACATCGCCAGGATCGTCACCGGGCAGGCCGTCCGCGAGGTGGGCCGTCATGCGTGACCCCGCTCGCGCGCGGCCCTGGCGGCGCCGGGCCCTCGCGCTATCGCGTGACCTCGTGCGGCGGGCTGTCCACGGCGGCTCGCCCGAGCAGCGCCGCGCCGGTGAGCCGATGTGCAACCTCGCATCGCGGGTCGGCCGCGCCGCCGCGACCGGGCGGCACCAGGTACTCGCGCCGTTGCGTGACCTCGTGCGGCGCGTCGAGCGTGACACCCCGCCCGATCGTGACCGCGCCATCGACGCTCTCCGGGCGGTGGCCATCGGTGGTGTCGTGCTCGGGCACTGGCTGGTGACGGCGCTGGTGCTCGACAGCGGCGCGATACGGGTGGCCAGCCCGCTGCGGCACATGCCGCAGCTGGCCCCCGCGACCTGGCTGTTCCAGACGCTGGCGGTGTTCTTCCTCGTGGGCGGGTATGCGGCGGCGAGGAGCCGGGGCGCGGCGGCCGGGACGTACCGGCAGTGGCTGGGCGCCCGGCTGGCGCGGCTGTTCCGGCCGGTCGGCGTGGTGCTGGCGGTCTGGAGCGTGACGGTGGCCGGGATGCTGGCCGCAGGAGCCGACACCGTGACCGTGGCCAGGCTGGTCAAGCTGGTGGTGTCGCCGATGTGGTTCCTGGTGGTGTTCGCGGTGCTGACGGCGGCGACTCCCCTGGTGGCCCGGTTACACCCGATGTGGCCGCTGGTGACCGTCGCGGTGATCGATCTGGTCCGGTACGGCGTGGGCGGGTCCTCGTGGGTCGGCGCCGTCAGCGCCCTGGCCGGGTGGCCGGCGTCCCACGGATTGAGCGACTCGCTCGGATCCATAAAGGTCGTGGCCGGGTGGCTGGAGTCCCACGGACTGAGCGAGTCGCTCGGATCCGTGAACGTCGTGGCCGGGTGGCTGGTGCCGTACTGCCTGGGGGCGGCCTGGGCACGCGGGGCGCTGCGGAGTCGTACCGCCGGGTGGGTGTTGTTGGTCGGCGGGGCGGTGGGAGCGGTGGGGCTGGTGGTCGGGGCGGGGTATCCGGCGGCCATGGTCGGGGTGCCCGGCGCCGCCGTCTCCAACCTCGACCCGCCCACGCTCGCGGCCGTCTCCTTCGGTCTGGCCCAGTGCGGGGCGGCCCTGCTCCTGCTCGGCCCGCTGCGCCGGGTGCTGCGGCGGCCGGTCGTGTGGGCGGCGGTGGCGCTGGTGAACCTGTCCGCGATGACGATCTTCCTGTGGCACCAGAGCGCGATGATCCTGGTCACCGCGCTCGGGCTGCTCACGGGCGAAGCCCTCCCCGGCCTGCACACGGTGCCCGACGGGCCGGAGTGGGTGCTGGCCCGGCTGGGCTGGGTGCCGGTGTTCGGGCTGGCGCTGGCGGTGTGCTGGGTCGCGTTCCACGCGCGCGAGCGGGCGCCGTCCAGGAAGACGCGCTTGGCGAACGCGTAACCAGTAGGTTACGCTTTCACCGTGGACGAGGTGGCAGGGGCGATCGCGGACCCGGTGCGGCGGCAGATTTTGGAGATGCTCAGGGACGGGCGACTGTCCGCCGGGGAGGTCGCCGAGCGGTTCGCCATCAGCCGGCCCGCCGTGAGCAGGCATCTGCGGGTGCTCAGGGAGAGCGGGCTGGTTCGCGCGGAGCTGATCGGCAGGCAGCGCTTCTACGCGCTCGAACCCGAGCAGTTCGACGAGCTCATCACCTGGCTCGCCCAGTTCGGCCGGCCCTCCGGGTGGGAGCACCGCCTGGACGCGCTGGAGACCGAGGTCTACCGGACCCGCCGCGAGCGCCGCCCGACCACCGGGACCAAGAGCAGCAGAGAGGAAGAATCAGCATGAACCGTATCCCCACCGGCCGGTTGTTCGGGACGAGCGAGGGGAACGACCTCGTTCTCAGCCGGACGTTCCGCGCGCCCGCCGAGGACGTGTGGGCCAGCATCACCGAATCCGACCGCACCGCTCGCTGGTTCGGCCCGTGGGAGGGTCACGGCGCGCCCGGCCAGACGATCAAGGTGCGGCTGGTGTACGAGGAGCAGGCCCCCTGGTCCGAAATGCGCATCGAGGCATGCGAACCGCCGAGGCGGCTGGCCCTGTCCGCGCTGGACGAGTTCGGGGCCTGGCGGGTCGAGCTGCTGCTGGAGGAGCGCGACGGCACGACGGAGCTGCGGTTCGTCCACCATCTCGACACCGAGGACGCGATCGGCGAGGTCGGCCCCGGCTGGGAGTACTACCTCGACATGCTCGTGGCCTCCCGCGACGGCTCCCCCACGCCGGACTTCGACGACTACTATCCCTCGATGCGGCCCTACTTCCTCGGGCTGTCCCGACAGGGCTGAGGACTGTCCCGACAGGGCTGGGGGAATGCCTCCCGCAAGGGCTGAGGCATTGTCTCCCGGCAGGGCTGACGGATTGTCGGTGGCGGCTGGCACAGTGGGCGCGTGCCTCAACCGCTCAAGGACATGATCAACGCCGAGTCCATATCCGTGCTGGCCGACGGGCTGGCCGCCGCCTGGTCGCCGTTCCCACGGGCCGCTTTCACCGCGCGCGCCCTGACAGGGCTGGACGGATTCGAGCTCAAGGACCGTGTACGGCATGTCGCCGCGGCCCTGCACGACGCGCTGCCGCTGCCCTATCCGCAGGCCGCCGAGGTCGTGCGCGAGTGCGCCTCGCGGGTCGCGCTGGACATGTGGAGCGGCTGGCCGGCCACCGATCACTCGGCCGTCCAGGGGCTCGATCACCTGGAGGCGGGGATGGGCACGCTGGCCGTGCTCACGCCGTACGCGACGGGCGAGTTCGCCGTACGGCCCTACCTGGAGCGTTACCGCGACGACGCGCTCAAGATCATGTACGGCTGGGCGGAGTCCCCCGACGAGCATCTGCGCCGCCTGGCCTCCGAGGGGTCGCGCCCGCGGCTGCCGTGGGGCGCCCGGGTGCGCTGGCTGATGGCGCCGGGGCCGACCCTGCCCCTGCTCGACCGGCTGCGCGACGACCCGAGCGAATACGTCCGCCGCTCGGTCGCCAACCACGTCAACGACCTGGCCAAGGACCATCCGGAGGTGGCGCTGGAGCTGCTGGCCCGATGGCGTTCCGACGGCGGCTCGCACGTGGAGAAGGTGTTGCGCCACGCCGTACGCGGGCTGCTGCGCTCCGGCCATCCCGAGGCGCTGGCGCTGGTGGGCGCCACCCCGGGCAGCGGCGCGGTCGACCTGCTGGCCCTCGATTCCGACACCGTGGCCGTCGGCGGGAGGCTGGCCTTCGCCGTCACGGTCACGGCGGGCGCGCCGGGTCCTGTGCTGCTCAAGTACGCGATCCGGCGGGCGGGCTCGCGCCGGGTGTTCCACCTGGGCCGGCGGGAGGCGGAGGGGCCGGGCACGACGTTCACCGTGCGCAAGAGCCATTCCTTCCGCCCGGTCACCACCCGCGACGAGCCTCCGGGCACCCGGGAGCTCGACGTGATCGTCAACGGCAGGGTGGCAGCCAGCGCCGCGTTCACACTGGTGGAATCATGACCGTCGACCTGCTCGCTGTCGTCTGGTGCCTCGACGGCCGAGGCTGCCTGCCAGGGCCGGTGGAGTCATGAGCGTCGATCTGCTCCGCGTCATCTGGTGCCTCGACGGCCGGGGCCACCTGCCAGGGCCGGAGGGGTCATGAGCGTCGATCTGCTCCGTGTCGAGCTCGGCGTCATCTGGCATCTCGACGACCGAGGCCGCCTGCCGGGGCCTGAGGAGCTGGTGATCGGCGTGGCGGCCGACGGCATGACCGCCGCGGTCCGCGCCGACGTGCCCGACCCGGTCGCCACGCAGCTTCTCGACCTCGTCTCCCAAGGCGTCCCGTCGTCCCCCGGCCACCCGCCTGACATCCTGGCGCGGTGTGACGCCCTGCTGGGCGGCGGGCGGGCGGTGTCCGGAGGGCCGTGCTATCTGGTGCGTCCGCCGCTCAGGTTCGAGGCGCCCGCCGAGATCATCAGGTCGGACGACCCGTCGCACGCCGTACGTCTGCGCCCGCTGCGTCCCGCCAACTGGGAGCCCGGGGAGTGGGACGAGCTCCTCGCCGGCGGCGCGGGCGCGCCCTGGGCGATGATCGTCGAGGACGGACAGGTGGCCGCGATCTGCCACAGCGCCCGGCTGACCCCCGAGGGGGCCGAGGCGGGCACCTGGACCTCGCCCGCCTTCCGGGGCCGCGGGTACGCGGCGGCGACCACCGCCGCGTGGGCCGGCCTGCTGCCGGGCATCCGCCTGTTCTACAGCACCAGTGCCGACAACCACTCCTCCCAGCGGGTGGCCGGACGGCTCGGGCTCGACGCGATCGGCTGGCTCTGGAAACTCACGCCTCGCGACTCGACCGCCTCACCGACGTGATGCCGTACCGCCGTCGGCTCTGGAAACTCACGCCCCGCAGCTCGGCAGCCTGATGCCGTGCCGTCGCCAGCTCCTGCGGCTCGACAGCCTCACGGACGTGATGCCGTGCCGTCGTGGAGGACTTCCCGTTCCCACCGTTCCCGAGGCTGGGTGTGCAGGCGCCAGTAGTGTTCGGCGATGTCGTCGGGGTCGAAGGCCGTGCCGGGCGCGACCGGTCCGGCCACGGTGACGCTGGCCACGTGCACCCCCGAGGGCCCGTACTCCTGGTCGAGCAGCGCAACCAGCGTCCGCACGCCCGCCTTGCCGAGCGAGAGGCTGACGTACCGGGCCTTGGGCTCGGGCATCCCCCCGGTGATGAGGAACGACCCGCTGCCGCGCCGGGCCATCGCGGGCGCCACGTGCGCGGCCGCGACGAGCGCCCCCACCACGTTCACGGCCCAGGCGTCCAGCTGGGCCCGCACGCTCGCCTCGCCCGGCGCGTCCGGCCGGATGATCGCGGCGTTGTAGACCACGGCGTCCGGCGTGCCCAGCTCGGCGGCGGCCGCGTCGAGGGCCGCCCTGAGCTGGTCCTCGTCGGTGCTGTCGGCCTTGTACGCGAGCACCCCGTCCAGGTCGAGCGTCGTGCCGGTACGCGAGACGAGCACGACCGGCAGCCCCTCCCGCGCGAACCGGCGGGCGACGGACCGGCCGATCCCCGGCCCCGCTCCGATGATCACAACTCCAGGCATCATCGGCTCCTTTCCGTTGTTGTGATCGGAAGCTAAGGCGTCACATCGATGTGAAGGTCAAGGAGCACATGAAGATCGGAGAGCTGGCCCGCCGCACCGGGGTGAGCAGGCGGCTGCTGCGCTACTACGAGGAGCAGGGGCTGCTGCGGCCGGTGCGGCTGCCCAACGGCTACCGCGAGTACGGCGAGCCGGACGTGGCGTCGGTGCGCCACATCCGTACGATGCTCGCCGCCGGGCTCCCGACGACCGTCATCGCCCTCCTGCTGCCCTGCGTCCACGACGACGGCGACGCGATGGTGCCGACGGCGTGCCCGGGCATGGTGAACAACCTGCGGAAAGAGCGCGAGCGCATCGCCGGGACGATCGAGCGGCTACAGACGTCCCAGCGCGCCCTCGACACCATGCTCGCCACCGTCCTGCCGCCCGCCTAGCGCCGGGCAGGCCCGGGGCGCAGGTCGGTTCGCGCCTCGCCCGTGGCCGGGTCGTACGGGTAGGAGACGTGCTGGTGGATCATCACCCAGGAGCCGTCACGCCGCTCGAACACCCGCGTCCCCCGCGACCACGTCTCACCGCCCCCGCCGACGCGCACCCGGTTCAGCCCCCACGCGACCGCGAGGTCCTCCCGGGCCATGACCCTCAGCTCCGGCATGTCGAAGCGGACGTCGGGGCCCTCGTCGAGGCCGCGCGCGCAGACCTCCCGCACCGCTTCGACGCCCACGTACTCGAGCGGCACGTCGTGCTCGTACGACACGACGTCGTCGGCGATGGCGGCCATCATGCCGTCCAGGTCCTTGGCCGCGGTGCCCGCGTACCACCGCTCGTGCACCCCGCGCACCTCCCGCACGGCCGCCCCGTCGTCGGCGATCGGGAACGAGTGGTGCTCGTGCGCGACGACCCACCGGCCGCCCTCCTCGCGCAGGCCGAGCGTCAGCCGCAGCCGCCGGTCGTCGGCGGGCATGCCGCACCGCAGCAGCGCGTACGCGAAGGCGACGCCGTCACCGGCGACGACGTCCAGCGACTCGATCTCGAACGCCGCTCCCCGCGCCTGCCACTCGAAGAACGGCGGCCAGGCCTTCTCGTACGCCTCGATGCCGCGAACGTCCTCCGGCACGTCGAACATCACGATGTCCGCCGCGTGGTCCGCGAGGACCGTCTCCAGGTCGCCGCGGTGCACCGCCTCGGCCCAGCGCAGGACGAGGTCGCGGATCTGGTCTTCGTTCGTGGACATGGGTGGGGTCCTTCCGGGTCGATACCTTCGTTCCGGACGTACAACCCGGGCGGATCCCGAAACTCATCGCACTTCCTCGGGAAGGCCGAAACCGGCGAAATCGGCCTCCAGGAACGACACCACCTCCGCCACCTGACCGCCCCGCACCACCAGCAGGTCCAGCCCGGCCGGGAGGTAGGCCGCCCGCCTCTCGTCCCACATGTACGTGCCGAACGCCAGCTGCCCGTTGGCCCGCGCGGGCAGCATCCGCCAGCGCTCCTTGAGCGGCCCGCCGAGCAGGAACCCGCGGATCCCGTCGCGCCCCTCGAACCAGGCCGCCAGCGGCGGCATCGAGTACTTCGCGTCCTCGGCCAGCATGGCCACGATGGCGTCCAAGTCCCCGGCCTCCCAGGCGGCCGCGTACCTGCGGGCCAGCTCCCGGCTCCCCGCCTCGCCCAGCTCGCCGAGGGTCTGCCGCTGGGTGCTCGGGGGAAGCAGCTCGGCGAGGTTCTTCCTGGCCCGCTGGAGAGCGCTGTTGACCGCCGCGACCGTGGTGTCCAGCAGGTCGGCGACCTCGCGGGCGGCGTACCCGAGGACGTCGCGCAGCAGCAGCACGGCCCGCTGCACGGCCGACAGGTGCTGCAGCGCCGCAACGAACGCCAGCTCCACGCTCTCCCTGGCCACCGCCCGCGCCTCGGGTCCGAGTCCCGCCGTCCAGGCCATCAGACTGTCCGGGTACGGCTCCAGCCACGCCACCTCGCCACCGGCCGGGTCGAGGTCGGCGGGCAGCTCTCGGCGGCCCCGGCTCTCGATGAGCGTCAGCGCCCTGTTCGTCGCGATCCTGTACAACCACGGTCTGATCGACCCGCGGTCCTCGAACCGCGCCAGGTTCCGCCACGCCCGGTCCAGCGTGTCCTGCACGGCGTCCTCGGCGTCGTGGACGGACCCCAGCATCCGGTAGCAGTGGGCCCGCAGCTCGTCCCGCAGCGGCCCGACCAGCCGCCCGAACGCCAGGTCGTCCCCACCCCGCGCCGCTGCCAGCAGCTCCGCCGCCGTCGCCGTCGCCTCGCCCGCCGTCGCCTCGCCCGCCGTCGCCTCGCCCGCCGCCGTCGCCTCGTCCGCCATCACCTGCCCCCTCCCGGTGCGCCCAAGCTACCGCGCCCGGATCGCCGCGCTCTGCCACGATTGAGGGGAGATGACGACACACTGCGCCCTCTGTGGCGGCAGCACCGTGACTCCGGACGGCCACTGCTGGGACTGTGGCCAGGCCCAACCGGCCTTCCGCTCGCATCTGGAGATCACGACCGGCGGCGGGGCGGGGGTCAGCGACCGCGGGCTGCGGCGCGGCGTCAACGCCGACGCGATGGCGCTGGCCGGGGACGGCGCGTGGACGATCGGTGTGGTGTGTGATGGCGTGTCCATGTCGCCCCGCTCCGAGCGCGCCGCCCGCATCGCGGCCGACACGGGCGCGTCCACCCTGGCGGCGCGGCTGCGGGCGGGCGCGCTGCCGGAAACCGCGCTCGCCGACGCCGCGACCCGCGCGGGCCGGGCGGTCGCGGCCCTGGCCGAGTCGGCGCACGCCGCGCCGGCCTGCACGTACGCCGCGGGCATCGCCGGCCAGGGCGGGATCTGGGCCTGCTGGATCGGCGACAGCCGCGCGTACTGGCTGCCGGACGAGGGTGCCGGGATGGCGCTGACCGAGGACGCGCGGGCGCTGGTCGGGCGGGCGTTGGACGCGGGAGGGCACGACAACGTCACCGCGGTGCTCCTCGCGGTCACGGCGTAGACACGCGCTCCGATCAGGTCACTCCGCCGTCGCCGCGCCGGACGATTCCCGTCTCGTACGCCAGCACCACGATCTGCACGCGATCGCGCAGATCGAGTTTGGCGAGAATACGTCCGACATGGCTTTTGACCGTCGCCTCCGAGACCGTCAGAGCCTGGGCGATCTCCACGTTGGAGCGGCCCCGCGCCACCTCCATCAGCACGTCCCGCTCGCGCTCGGTGAGCCGGTGCAGCAGTTCGTCGGCCGCCGTGCGGCCGGTGTCCGGGTCCGGCAGGTGGGCGGCGAAGGCGTCGATGAGGCGGCGGGTGACGGCGGGCGACACCATGGCGTCCCCGGCGGCGACCGCGCGTACGCCCGTGAGCAGGTCCGCCGGGGGCACGTCCTTGAGGAGGAAGCCGCCGGCCCCGGCCCGCAGGGCGGCGTAGACGTACTCGTCGAGGTCGAACGTGGTCATGACCAGCACCCGCGACGCGGACCCCGAGCCGACGATGCGCCTGGTCGCCTCGATGCCGTCGAGCACCGGCATGCGCACGTCCATCAGCACCACGTCCGGCCGCAGCGCCCGGGTCATCGAGACCGCCTGCGCGCCGTCGCCCGCCTCCCCCACCACCTCCAGGTCGGGCTGGGCGTCGATCACCATGCGGTAGCCGAGGCGCTGCAGCGGCTGGTCGTCCACCAGCAGGACCCCGGCCGTCACGACGCCACCACGCCATCGTCGAAGCGGAGCCGGGCGCGCACCCGCCATCCCGCGCCGGGCATCGGCCCGGCCTCCACCTGCCCGCCGTACGGGGCGGCGCGCTCGGTCATCCCCATCAGCCCATGTCCCCCTCGGTCGTTGGGGACAACGGCGCGGCCCGCGCCGTCGTCGAGAATCTCCAGGTCGGCGGCCTCCGGGGTGTAGGAGAGCCGGACCCGTACGCGGGCGCCCGGACCCGCGTGCTTGAGCGTGTTGGTCAGGGCCTCCTGGACGATCCGGTAGACGGCCAGGCCCGCCCCCGGGCCCCACGCGCCGGGCACACCCTCGTGGGTGACCACCAGCCGCAGGCCGGCCGCGCGCACCTGTTCCAGGAGGCGGTCGAGGTCGTCGAAGCCCGGCTGCGGCGCCCGCTCCTCGCGCAGCAGCCCGACCAGCCGCCGCATCTCCGACAGCGCCTCCCGTCCCGTCGCGGCGACCTTCCCCATCGCGTCCGCGGCGCGTTCGGGCCCCGCGTACGTGGCGCCGTCGGCCAGCGCGACCATGACGGCCAGGTTGTGGGCCACGATGTCGTGCACCTCGCGGGCGATCCTGGCCCGTTCGGCGGCCACCGCCAGCCGGGCCTGCTGGTCGCGCTCCCGCTCCAGGTGACGGGCCCGATCCGCCACGTACGCCCGCCGCAGCCGCAGGACGACCCCGGCCAGCGCCGTGGCCACCGTGAGCGAGGCCACCCCGATCATGACCGGCCAGCCCGGGTCGTCACGCAGCCGGCCGAGCCCCATGGCCAGCACGGCCGCCCCGGCCGCGGGCCACAGGTGGCGGGCCGGGCGGTGCCGGGCCACCGCGTACACGGCGACGAGCGGCACGAAGACCAGGAAGACGCCGGTGAAGCGGCCGACCAGCACGCAGCCCGCCACGAGCGCCATGACCGCCCAGAACATCAGCACGGGGGCTTTGCGCCGCCACACCAGCGGCACGTGCACGGCGGCGAACCACACCCAGCCGGCCCCCGTGACGCCGGTGCCCGGCTCGAACACGCCGGGGGCGCCGCCGCCGCCCATCGTCACCGGCACGCTCACCGCCGCGACGAGCCCGGCCAGGCAGGCGTCCACCACCCGCGGGTAGCGCTGGGCGAGGGTGCGAAGTCGGCGCACGCTCCCCAGGCTAGGACCGCCCGGCGCGCCACGCACCACCCGGCGGCCCATCCCCGCCCCCGGCCCGACCATCGCCTCCACCTCCGGCTCAGGCATCGCGCCGGCGCAGCAGTACGGCCGCGCCCGCCAGGGCCACCGCGACCCAGGCCAGCGACACCGCCGTCCCGGCCGCCGGGCCGAGCACGGGCACGCCGTCGTCCCCCACGTGGTACATGGCCTGCAGCGCCGGCGTGGGCAGGTACGGCAGCACGGTCTCCCGGACCGCCCCGGGCAGCGCCGCGAGGAGCACCGGCGGCAGCAGCACCAGCACCCCGAGGTAGACGGGCACCGCGGCCGCGGTGTGCCGCAGCATCGTGCCGATCGCGAGGCCCAGCAGCGCCACCGCGACCGTCGCGGCGGACACCCCCAGGATCGCCCGCACGACCCCGGGATCCCCCAGCGTGATCGGATGGGCGGCGAACGCCTGGTTGGCCAGGAAGGCCAGCAGGGAGGTCACGACCATGAGCGGCCCGGTCGTCACGACCAGGACCACGGCCTTGGCCCACAGCACCGGCAGCCGCCGCGGCACGGCCGCCAACGTGGCCCCGATCAGCCCGGACCCGTACTCGCCCGTCATGACCAGCGCCCCGAACACGCCGAACACGACCGCGAACACCAGGAACCCGCCCCCGACCGCCTGCGTCACCCCGCCCGGAGCCGCAGCGGCCCCCGAGGCAGCCCCCGAGGCGTTCCAGCCGATCAGCGCCGCCAGCCCGACCAGCAGCTGCGGCACGACCCCCATCACCACCCAGGTGGAGCGCAGCGCGAACAGCTTGGTCCACTCCGCGCGCACGACCCTCCCGAACGTCAGCCCGCTCATCGGATCCCCCTCTCGCTCCGCGTGAGCTCCATGTACGCCTCTTCCAGCGACGCCTGCCGCGGCGTCAGCTCGTGCAGCGCCAGCCCCTCGCGGGCGGCCAGCGCGCTGATCGCCTCCCCGGCCAGCCCGCCCACCTCGAGCACGCCCGCCTCGGCACCGGTCACCGAGGCTCCGTGCCGTACCAGCAGATCCCGCAGCTCCGCGGCGCGCGGGCAGCGGACCAGCACCGCGTCCGTCCCGGCCCGCGCGATCAGGTCGGCCACGGAGGTCTCCGCCAGCAGCCGCCCCCGGCCGATGATCACGAGTTGCCGCGCCGTCAGCGCCATCTCGCTCATCAGGTGGCTGGACACCAGCACGGTGCGCCCCTCGTCGGCCAGCGACCGCAGCAGGGTGCGCACCCACAGCACCCCGTCGGGGTCGAGCCCGTTGACCGGCTCGTCCATGATCACCACCGACGGGTCCCCGAGCAGCGCCGCCGCGACCCCGAGCCGCCGCCGCATGCCCAGCGAGAACCCGCCCACCCGCCGCCCCGCCACCGAGGACAGCCCCGCCAGCTCGAGCACCTCGGCCACCCGGCCGGGCGCGATCCCGTGCGTGCGGGCCAGCGCCAAGAGGTGCTGGTACGCCGTGCGGCCCCCGTGCGCCGGGGTGACCTCCATCAGCGCCCCGACCTGCCGGAGCGGGTCGGGGTGTTCGGCGTAGGGCCGGCCGTTGACGGTCGCGGCCCCGGCGCTGGGCCGGTGCAGCCCCAGGATGACGCGCATGGTGGTGGACTTGCCCGCGCCGTTGGGGCCGAGGAACCCGGTCACCTGGCCGGGCCGTACCGTGAAGGACAGATCGCGTACGGCGGTGACGCCGCCGTACCGCTTGGTGAGCTCCCGTACCTCGATCATGCCTTCGACGCTAGAAGAGGGCCCTTCGGCGGACGACCGACCAGAGGCTGAACCCCGAGGCCCCGGATCTCCGCCGGAAGTCGGGCCCGGTCCGCTCACAGCAGCAGCGTCAGGCCGCCGATCGTGTAGCAGACCATGAGCACGAACAGCGGGATCTGGCCCGCGACCGCGCGGCCGGGCGGCAGAAGGCGGACGGAGCGGTCGTGGGCGGCCACCACCCCCACCACGTGGCCGACCACGATGGCCAGCACCTGGACGACGGCGATCGTGGCGGGTTCGACGGCGTTCGGGTCGGGCTGGGCGGCCACGCCGAGCGCTAGGAGGAGGCCGTGCCGGCCCTCGATGACCAGGAGGGAGAAGTAGTGGGCGATGAGATAACCGGTGGCGATCGGCACCAGCGAGTGGACGAAGCGGGCGGTCAGCCCCCTGGTGCCGCCGATCAGTCCGGCCGCGCCGAGGCAGGCGGCGTACAGGAGGGCCACCCCCGCGACGGCGGCCAGCAGGCCGAGCGTGCCCAGCCCGGTGCGGCCGAGCGGGCCTGACTGGAGGGCGTTCACCCAGGCGGGGGTGCCGGAGAAGCCGTCGTACGCGGTGCCGCCGAGCAGGACGCAGACGGTGGCGACCAGGCCGGGGGCGGGCTGGATGGCGTCGAGGCCGTCGAAGGGGCTGCGCAGGACGCGGTCGCCGTTCGCCTTTCTGCCGAGGGGTGACAGGTGGCCGATGAGGGTCGAGTACACCTCGAACGGGTCACCGCGTTCCAGCCAGGCGTGGCCGTACACGAGGGTGCCCATGAGCTGGGTGGCCGCGTACAGGGCGCAGAAGGTCAGCAGCGTGAGCGGGGCCGCGGGCTCGGGGGCGACCAGCTCCGTCCAGGTGAACGCGAGCAGCCCCGCGGCGGCGGGCCAGTAGCCGAGCCCGCGTGGGAGCGGGCGCCGGGGCCGGTCGGGCAGCAGCCGGAACGGGCTCAGCGCCCGCCACACCGGGCCGAACAGCAGCGACGCCGGGACCAGACCCACCCAGAAGAGCACATACACCAGGTACGGCCCCGCATTCCCGTCCGCGGGACCCGCCACGAGCCGGCCGATCGTGTAGACGGCGAGGACAAGGGTCAGCACGCGCGCCGGGCGGCCGGGCAGGCGCAACGGGATCACCAGGCCCGCCCGGTCGCCGCGGAAGCGGGAGTCGGCCCAGAGCAGCCCGAGCGCCAGGAACGAGACGACGAGCGCCGCGAAAGCGCCCGCGTAGGCGTAGAAGAGCGGGATCGGCAGGTCGCCGCGCGTACCGATCCCGTGCGCGAGGACCCCCGCCGTCACCGGACCGCCAGTTGCGTGAGGACTAGCTTGCTCTTATGGGTCTCCACCTCGAACACCCCGGTCAGGCCGGCCGTGAAGCGCACGGTCGCGGGCACCCCCGGCCGCAGCTCGGCCTCGATGTCGTAGCCGTGTACGTGCAGCTCGTCGGCGACGTCGCTGGTCACCGTGATGCTGACCTGCCGGCCCTTGGCCACCTCCAGCCAGCCCGGCGGCGGACTCACCTGGCCGCGGGCGACGGTGATCACGGCGTCCGCCTGCCCGCTCGGCGCCGCCGTGGCCACCTCGTGGCTGTTGCCCGGATTGTGGTGGGTCTGCGACAGCGGCCCGCACGCCGTGACGAGCCAGCACGCCAGCACGCACCCGGCCATGCGGACGGATCCGCTCACGCGCTCACCTCGGCCTCAACGGGCGTCTCCCGCGCGGTGCCCCTGCGCCGCGGCGCCAGCACCACGACCGCGCAGAGCACCCAGAGCCCGGTCAGCAGCCCCCGGATCCACCCCGGCCCCAGCGGGACGACGGGGATCAGGTACACCAGCCGGTCGAAGGCGTCGGCGCAGGCCAGCAGCCCCACCACGATCGTGAGCAGGCCGAACGCCGGCCGTCTGCCCCGCAGGGCCGCACCCAGGCAGAGCCACCACGCCCCCATGAGCAGCAGCGCGGCCCCGGCCTGCGACGTGCTGTCCACGGCCGCCGCCACCACGTCGAGCACGAGCCCGGCGGCCCCGGCGACGCTCCCGGCCACGACCAGCCGGTGCCGGCGCCGGACGATCGCCGTCACCGCAGGCGCCACGCCGTTCCCCGACCGGCCGTCGCCGCCGTGCCGCCGCGCGCCGCGCCGCGAACGCCACCAGAACAGCCCCAGCAGCAGCCCGAGCACCGCCGAGCCGCCGAGGGCGAGCTGCGTCTCCACCTTGCCGAGCCCCGACGCGCCGAACCAGTCGCAGCCGGCCGGCAGGCGGGCCTGCGAGGCGCTGAAGTCCGCGCACAGGTACAGCTTGATCAGCTTCACGGGCTCGGCCAGCAGGCGGTTCGCGCCGCCAGACAGCGCGGGCGCCGTGGCGGCGCAGACCGGCAGGACGGCGGGCGACGACGCGCCCGTGTCCCCCTGCCAGCAGTTGCCGGTGCCCTGACCGTCCCACCACACGTCCAGCCCGTTGGGCCGCCGCTCGCCCGTCGGGCTCACGCCGAACACGTTGCCCTCGTAGCGGTTGTAGTCGGAGGTGTCGGCCTGCTTGGCCAGGTCGTTCTCACCCCTGATGAACGCGGGCACCCCGAACAGGTGGAAGGCCGCCCGCCGATGGCCCCAGACGCGGTTGTTCCTGAAGACGTTGTAGTTGCCGCCCGCGACCAGGATGCCCGTCCCCGGGGGCACGCCCACCTGCGAGCACACCACGCCCCGCTCGTAGCCGCGTTCGGCCGGGGGTTTGGCGCAGGTGCCGTCGCGGGTGTAGCGGTAGTAGTCGCGGTTGTTGTCGTAGATCTTGTTGTTCTCGAACTTGGCGTGGTTCTGCGGCAGTCCGGGGTGCGAGGGCCAGAGGCTGTCCATCGTGGCGCCGACCATGTTGTCGTAGAACTCGTTGTCGTGCACCCACATCGAGTCGCCGGCGGTGCCCGAATAGCCGAGCGCGTTGTCGTGGCTCTTGCAGCGGCGGATCTCGATGGCGTACCTGGGGACGTCGTGGTCGCGGCTGTCGTTGAGGTTGGAGGCGCTGCCCGGGTAGAGGCCGCCGTCGCCGTTCCCGTACGCCTCGCAGTCGGTGTACAGGCCGTGGTCGCTGGCGAAGGTGAGGAAGCCGTACTCGTCGTTCCAGCGGGTGAGGACGCGGTCGATGACGAAACCGTCGGTTTCGAGCACGTACAGGGAGTTGAAGGTGGTGCGCTGGGCGGTGAAGTTCCGGAAGTAGATGCCATTGGTACGGTCGGCGCGGACGGCGTTGAGCTTGCGGTACTCCGCGTCGATCACGACGTCGAGCCGATCGGCTCCGGTGCCCTCGATCTGCAGGTCCTTCTTGCCGAGGATGGCGACGAGGTTCTGGTTGTGGGGGCACTGACGCTGCTGTTCGAAGGAGAGGATCTGGTAGCCCCATGTGGACCATCGGGCGGGGAGCTGGGCGCAGGCGCCGGTGGGGGCGGGCTGGCTGGGTTCCTCGCGGTAGAGTCCGGGGAGAATGGCGATCGTCATTCCGGGGCGGTCGACCTGGTCGACGGCTTCTTGGAGGTGCCTAACCCCTTTTTGCTGACATTTCGCGAAAAGGTCGAGGTTGCGGGCTTTGAGATCATCCGGAAATTTCGCGATTCGACGCTCAAAGTCGGCTTTATCCGTCTTGCACACCAGCAGATCCGGCTCCCCGGACCGCAGCACCGGCACCGTCCCCGTACCATCAGGCAGCGTCACCGGACGCTCCTCATGGGCGAAAGCGGTGCCGCCGGATAACAGCAGACCTGACGTGAGCACGACGATTGTCGCGATTTTTCGCATGGGGGGCATGGCCGCGAGATTAGAACAATGCTCACGTTCTGCCTAGGCCAGAACGATCACCTACGGACCCCGTTGCCACAAACCCACATGAGGCAAAGCCCGGCGGGGGCGGCGCTAACACGCCCCCGCCGGGAGTCATCACCCCGAGGTCCCATGCCTCCGAAAACGGCACTCACGCCATCATCCGAAAGACACGGCACAGGCCCGGGACATGCGCAGGTGGCCGCCGTCAGGGGGCCATTCCCGCCAGCGCCACGTCCACGACGCGTTCGGCGAGATCCACGTCGAGATCACCGGCCGGACCCCACTTGGTGAACCAGAGCATGGTGCCGGTGAGAACGGCCATGCCCATCGAGACGTCCAGGTCGGCGCGGAGCTCGCCGTTGGCGATGCCGCGCTCGATCACCGCGCGCATCGCCTGCCTCCGAGGCTCGATGGCCCGCTTCATGAACCGGTCCATCAACTGCGGATAGCGATCGGCCTCGCTCATGGCGATCTTCATCACGCAGCGGTTGCGGGCCACACCTGACTCGCTGCGCATCGCGTCGAGCAGGGAGATCAGGTCGTCACGCACCGACGTACCGGTGAGCGACGGCACCGGGGCCTTGAGCGTGGCGAGGGCGTCGACGACCAGGTCCTCCTTGTTGGACCAGCGCCGATAGATCGTCGTCTTGCCGACACCCGCCCTCGACGCGATGGCCTCGATGGACAGATCGGAGACGCCCATGCCCTCGCCGATCAGATCGAGGGTGGCCTCGATGATCGCCTTCTCGGCCTTCTCGCTACGCGGACGCCCCGCCGGACGGGCAGTCCCTGATTCCTGGATCGTCATCGCTGCCTCACACTACAGCCGGTTCCTTCTGTTCCGCCTGCGTGGCCGGGCGGGTCTTGCCCGGCATCCACTTCGCCACCACCGCGACGCCTACCAGCGCGATCACCGCCGACACCAGCGCCGTCACGTGCATGCCGTCGACGAACGCGGCGAACGCGGGCTTGATCAGCGCCTGGCCCCTCTCGCCGAGCGCCTGGGCGACGCCCATCGTCTGCACGATCGACTCACCCGCGGTGTGCTGGACGTCGGCGGGCAGGCCGGCCAGCGAGGGCGTGATCTCGCCGCGGTAGTTGGACGACAGCACCGAGCCGAGCACGGCCACGCCGAGCGCGCCGGCGACCTGGCGGACGGTGTTGCTCATGGCCGAGCCGACGCCGGCCTTCTCCCTGGGCAGCGACTCCATGATGGCGGTGGTCGCGGGCGGCATGATGTTCGCCATCGCGGCGCCCTGGACGAAGAAGATGACCTCGATCAGCACGATCGGGGTGTCCTGGTCCATGAGCGCGTAGCTGGCCAGCGCCGCCGTCACCACGATCATGCTCACGGTGGCCGACAGCTTGCCGCCGAACCGCTCGTTCACCCGCTGGCTGAGCGGCGCGAAGATGAGCTGCGCGGCGGCGAACGGGATCATCAGCGCCCCCGCCTGCACCGGCGAGAAGCCCAGCACGGTCTGCAGGTAGAAGGTCAGGAAGAACATCCCGCCCATCATCGCGAAGAAGACGATGCCCATCATGCCGATGGCCGAGCTGAAGCGGACGTTGCCGAAGTTGCGGACGTCGAAGATGGGGTGGTCGATGCGCCGCTCCCACCACACGAACACGCCCAGCACCACCAGCCCGAACAGCGTCGGCACCAGGACCTCCGCGCTGAAGACGGTGCCGAGGCCGCCGCCGCGGATGATGCCGTACACCACGGCCACCAACCCGATGATCGACAGCAGCACACCGACCGGGTCCAGCTTGGACGGCTTCGGGTCACGCGACTCCGGTACGAAGGTCGCGATGAGGATCATGGCGATGATCACGATCGGCACGTTGATCAGGAAGACAGAGCCCCACCAGAAGTGCTGGATCAGCAGGCCACCCGTGATCGGCCCGATCGCCACCGCGAGACCCACGCCACCGGCCCACACGCCGATCGCCTTGCCCCGCTCACCGGGCGGGAAGACGTTGGAGATGATCGCCAGGGTGGCCGGCATGATCGCCGCCCCGCCGATGCCCATCGCCGCCCTCGCAAGGATCAACTGCATCGGATCCTGCGAGTAGGCGCTGGCGAGCGAGGCCAGGCCGAACAGCGCCATGCCGATGAACAACATCCGCTTGCGCCCTGTTCGGTCGCCGATCACCCCGAACGTGAACAGCAACCCGGCGAACACCAGCGTGTAGGAGTTGATCGCCCACTCCAGCTCGCTCTGCGTCGCCCCCAAGCCGACCGTCTTGTCGGCGATGGTCTTCATCGCCACGTTGAGGATGGTGTTGTCCAGCACGACGGCCAGCAGGCTGAACACCAGCACGCCGAGGATCCCCCATCGGCGTGGATGACCCGCGTTCGGGTCCACTACTACGTCTCTCACGAAGAGCCCCCCAATTTCGATACGTACGAGTTTCGCAACGACACCGTATCGCAAGCTATTCCGATACGCAACGGTCCCGTTTCGTAAACCCTGGGTTAACTCTCGCCAACGCTCGCGAGCCGAGGTGCTGACCGCGGTCGGCCGCCGCTTCGGGATGATCTTCGCCCAGCTGTCTCCCGCTCTCCGGCCATCTCCGGCCGTCCTCGCTCCTGCCGCTAGCAAGGAAGCGTGCCCAAGGCCTCGCCTGCGGCGACAGCCGGCGCCCGCAGTGCTCCCGCGGGCGCCGGCTGTGACCGCCGGAGCACTACGGCCGCGTCACCACGCCCCGGTCGGAGGACCACCGGCCGTCGCGTTAAGAAGCCGCCGATCGCCGGGGCCCTGCTGATCACCGGCTCAAGGGGCCTCGGCTGGTGCTGGAGTGGGCTCGGCGAGGGTCGAAGGGGGCGAGGCCGACGGGGTCTGGGTGGAGGTTGAGAGGGGGTCGGCGGGGCGGCGGGGCCAGAAGGGGGCGGCGGCGAGCACCATGGCCACTCCCACCAGGCCCGCGAGCACGAACGCCCACGTCGGCCCGCTTGCGTCGATCACGGCGCCCGCGATGGGGGCCGAGCTCGCTCCGCCGATCAGCAGGGCCGTGCCGTGGAAGCCCATCGCCTCGCCTCGCGCCGCGGCGGGCACCCACCGGGAGAGCACGTCGACCGTGGCCGACAGTGCCGGCGCGCAGAGGAGGCCTGCCGGGAGGAGCATCACGACCAGCCATTGCCAGCTGCTCACCAGGCTGACCGGGATCGTGAGCAGGCCCATGGAGGCGATGAGCACCAAGGGTGAGAAGCCACGTGACAGCCCGCCGTACACGAAGCCGCCGATCAGGGAGTAAACGCACCAGATGGCGACGGCGAGGCCGACCCACTGGGTCTGGCCGGCGTTGTTCATGGTCGCGATCAGGGACAGCTCCGTGGCCGTGAGCACGAACGTGGCCGCCGCCGCCGTCCCGAGCAACGCCACGAACCCGGGCGTCAGCCACTGCCGCCTGGACACCTTGATCGACTGCGCCTCGAGCTCGTCGGGCGATCGGGTGGGCGGATTGAGCATGAACATGCCCAGGCCCGCCGCCGCCGTGGCGACTCCGATGATCGTCATCGTCACCCTGCTGTCCAGCGTCGTCAGCCCGGCCACCGCGAGAGCGGGACCGGCCATGTACGCCAGCTCGACCAGCATGGAGTCGAGCGCGAACGCGCTGCGCCGCTGGGAGACCGGCACCATGGCGGCCAGGCACTGCCTGGTCACGCTGAACACCGGCAACGCCAGCAGCCCCGCCACCGCCGCCGTCCCGATCAGGGCCGGGAACGGCAGCGCCCACGCACACGCCCAGAACACCGCCTGCGCCACGGTCGTGACCATGACCACAGGACGTAACCCATGCTTGTCGACGAACCTCCCCGACAACGGCGAGCCGATCGCCATGCCGATGGTGTTGGCCATGGTGACCAGCCCCGCCTTGCCGTAGCCCAGATCGAGCGCCATGGCCACGTGCAGGGTGAGCGTCATCCCCATGGCCGTGGACGGAACCCGCGCCAGCAGCCCCATCAGCAGCAACGCGGGAACGCCCGGAATCTTGACCAGTCGTCGGTAAGGGGCGAGAGCCATGTCGTTTCAACCTCCGCGCTGATTCTCGCAAGAGGCACCGACAGTTTCGCCACAGGTTTTTCGGCACGTGACAGCGCGTGCCATCATCGGAAGAGTCCGGGGACGCCACTGGGGCGCCTCGAGACGTTTCTGGAGGGTTCACACATGTCCTCTTCAACCACGCTGTACGGGGGCGTCTCCGGGCGCCGGGTCACCGTTCGTGACCTCGCCGCCGCCAAGGAGCGCGGAGAGCGGTGGCCCATGGTCACCGCCTACGACGCGATGACGGCCAGGGTCTTCGACGACGCGGGCATCCCCGTTCTGCTGGTGGGCGACTCGGCGGCCATGGTCGTCTACGGGTACGACTCCACGCTGCCCGTCACGGTCGACGACCTCCTGCCCCTGACGGCGGCCGTGGTGCGCGGCTC
Organism: Nonomuraea sp. NPDC003709; assembly: GCF_040610775.1. Taxonomy (NCBI): domain Bacteria; kingdom Bacillati; phylum Actinomycetota; class Actinomycetes; order Streptosporangiales; family Streptosporangiaceae; genus Nonomuraea; species Nonomuraea sp. NPDC003709. Next base: position 92,506 of record NZ_JBEXMW010000024.1, read on the forward strand.
GTCCCGGGCGCTGGTGGTCGCGGATCTGCCGTTCGGGTCGTACCAGTCCTCACCTCAGCAGGCGCTGGAGTCGGCCGCGCGCTTCATGAAGGAGGCCGGGGCGCACGCCGTCAAGCTGGAGGGCGGCCGCCGGGTCGTCCCGCAGGTGGAGGCGCTGGTGTCGGCCGGTGTCCCGGTCATGGCCCACCTCGGGCTGACCCCGCAGTCGGTCAACGTCCTGGGCGGCTACCGCGTTCAGGGGCGCGGCCAATCGGGCGACGAGCTCATGGCGGACGCCAAGGACCTGGAACGGGCGGGGGCGTTCTCGGTGGTGCTCGAATGCGTGCCGGCGGATCTGGCGGAGCGGGTGACGGCGTCGCTGACGATCCCCACCATCGGCATCGGCGCGGGCGCGGGGACGGACGCGCAGGTTCTGGTGTGGCAGGACCTGATGGGGCTCACGCCGCATCCCGCCCGGTTCGTCAAGCGCTACGCGGATCTGGCCACCGAGATGGATCGCGCCGTCCGCGCCTTCGCCGCCGACGTGACCGCGGGCGCCTTCCCGGCTGCTGAGCACACGTACAACTGACGGCGGCCCGACGACACGCCCCCTACTCGGCGGTACGGCCGCCTGCGACGGGACGACCGCTGAGGGTGCCACCGCCACTGGGCTGCTGTTCCGAGCGCGCGGGTTCTGGGCCGTGGGTCCAGATCCGCGCTGCGGGGCACACGCGTCAGGCGACGGGGCTCAGGCCCGGCGTCGAAGGGCTCGGGCGCGGCGTGAGGCGACGCCGCGCCCGTCCGCCGGGCACAGGGCGGCGCCGCGTTCGTCGCTGGGGATCAGGCGACGCCGCGTTCGGCGCTGGGCACGGGGCGGCGCCGCGTCCGACGCCGGGCATGAGGTGGGGGAGGTGGTCAGGGGGTGAGGGTGCTGGGGTCGGTGTTGGAGCCGCACAGCACCACGGCCACCCGCTCCCCCGGAGCCGGCGTGTACGCGCCCGACAGCAGTGCCGCGTACGCCGTCGCGCCCGCGGGCTCGGCCGCCACCCGGTGACGGGCCCAGAGGGTACGCCGGGCCTCCACGATCGCCTCGTCGGTCACCAGCACGCTCTCCACCCGAGGTGAGGACAGGACCTCGAACGCGATGGTGCCGATCTTGGTGGCGCCCAGCGCGTCAGCGGCCACCCCGCTCACCTCGACGGGCACCGGGTGTCCCGCGCGCAGCGCCTCGTGGAGGGTGGGGATCCGCTCGGGCTCGACCGCGATGATCCGCGGCCCGGAGCCGGCCGTCACAGCAGAGCTGGGCGCCACACCGGAGCCAGGCGTCACAGGAGAGCTGGGCACCGCACCGGAGCCGACCGTCACAGCAGAGCCGGGCGCCACAGCGGAACCAGGCACCGGGGCGGAGCCGGGTGCCGGGGTGGGTGGGGTCGCGGGTGTGTGGCCCGGCGAAGGGCTCGGGCCGGAGGTGCCGAGGGTGATGCCGGCGGCGAAGCCGCCCCCGCCGACGGCGACCACCACCGTGTCCACGCCACCCGTCTGCTCGACGATCTCCAGCCCCGTGGTCCCCTGCCCCGCCACCACCTCAGCCTGGTCGTACGCGTGCACCGCCAGCGCCCCCGTCTCCGCGGCCCGCTTGGCGGCGGCCTCGGCGGCCTCCGAGTAGATGGCCCCGGTCTGCGTGATGTGGGCCCCCAGCGCCTCGAGCCCGGCGACCTTCACCGGGCTCGTCACCTCGGGCACGAAGATCTCCGCCCGCACCCCCAGGACCCGCGCCGCATAGGCGACGGCCAGCCCGTGGTTGCCGCCGCTGGCGGCGATCACCCCGCTGGGCGGCAGCTCGCCCGCCGACAGCATCCGGTTGAAGGCCCCGCGGACCTTGAACGACCCCGAATGCTGCAGCAGCTCCAGCTTGAAGAAGACGCCGGGCGAGACCTCCAGCACCGGCGTACGCAGCACGAGCCCGTCGATACGACTGGCCGCCGCCAGCACATCCGAGTAATCCACACAGGCCACTATGCCAGCGCCTGCGCCACGTCGGCCCACAGGTCCTCGGGGTGCTCGATGCCCACGGCGATGCGTACGGTGCCCTCGCCGATCCCGTGCCTGGCCAGCTCCCCGGCGCTGAGCGAGCGGTGGGACGTCGTCGCCGGATGCATGACGAGCGTCTCCACGCCGCCCAGCGACGGGGCGAGGAGCATGAGGCGTACGGAGCTCATGAACCTCTCCCCCGCCGCCCGCCCGCCGGCGAGGTCGAACGAGAGCACCCCGCCGAAGTCGGACAGCAGCTTCCCGGCCAGCTCGTGGGAGGGATGCGTGGCCAGGCCCGGCCAGTGCACGGCGGTGACGGCGGGGTGGGAGGCCAGGCGGGTGGCGAGGAGGCGGGCGTTGGAGCAGTGGCGTTCCATGCGCAGGGCGAGGGTCTGCAGCCCCCGCAGCGACAGCCAGGCGGCGAAGGGGTCGGCGGAGGCGCCCAGTTCGATCGCGAAGTGCCAGACCTTCTCGTAGAGCTCGGTGGAGGCGAAGACGGCGAGCCCGCCCACCACGTCGGTGTGCCCGGACAGGTACTTGGTGGTGGAGTGTACGACGATGTCCGCGCCGTGCTCGATGGGCCGGCAGAGCAGGGCCGTGGCGAACGTGTTGTCCACCACGGACACGATCCCCAGCTCGCGGGCCGCCGCGCACATCCCCGGCAGGTCGGCGACCAGCGTCATCGGGTTGCTGATCGTCTCCAGGTAGACGAGCCGGGTCTCCGGGCGGACGGCGGCGCGCAGGGCGGCGGGGTCGTTCTCGGGCACGTACGTCACCGTGATCCCGAACCTGCCCACCAGGTCGTTGATCATGGCGGCGGTCCCGCCGTACAGGGACTTCTGCGCGATGAGGTGGTCGCCGGGCTTGAGCAGGCCGAGCAGGACGGTGTTGATCGCGCCCATGCCCGAGCCCGTGGCGACGGCCCCCACCCCGCCCTCCAGCCCGGAGACGGCCTCCTCCAGGGAGCGGACGGTGGGGTTGGTGTAGCGCCCGTACACGAACGGCCCGTCGGCCCGCCCCATGGCGTCGGCCATCACGGCGGGATCGTCGAAGACGAATCCGGAGGTCTGGTAGATCGGCACGGTGATCGGCCGGCTGCCCTCGATGACGGGCTGCGGCACGTGGACGGTGCGCGTCTCGGGGCGGAGCTCAGAGGGATGAGAATCGGTCATGCGTCAAGGATCGCCCGCGAAACGGTCCGGCATCAGAGCCAATCCGGCAGAATTGGTCCATGAATGGGGCCAATCTCGCCGACGGCGACCTCGTCGATCTCCTGGGCCGCTGGGCGTCGGGCCGCGGCCCGCTCTACCTGCTGCTCGCGGCCCGGCTGCGGGCGCTCATCGACGACGGCGTGCTGTCGCCCGACCGGGCGCTCCCGCCGGACCGGGTGCTGGCCAAGCGGCTCGCGGTGGGCCGGGGCACCGTGGTCGCCGCGTACGACCTGCTGCAGCAGGAGGGCCGCGTGGTGCGCCGCCAGGGCAGCGGCACCCGGGTGGCCGCGCTCGAGCTGCCCGCGACGCGCGCCGCCGACGGCGTGCCGACCAATCCGCTCCTGCTCCACATCCTGCACCCGCCGGACGGCGTGCAGCTCCTGACGTGCGCCGCGCCGGACGACATGCCGGCCGCGATGTTCGAGGCGTACGCGGAGGCGGGCGCGCGGCTGGCCGGCACCCGCGACCTGGGCTACCAGCCCGCGGGCAACCCGGCCCTGCGTGCCGCGCTGGCCGCCTACTACACCGGCCGCGGCGTGCCGACGACGGCCGAGGAGATCATGGTGACGACGGGCGCCCAGCAGGCGCTCACCCTGCTCACCGGGCTGCTGGTGGCCCCCGGCGACACCGTGCTGACCGAGGCGCCGACGTACCCGGGGGCTCTGGAGGTGTTCCGGCACGCCGCCGCCGTCGTCCGGCCCGGGACGGCGGAGGACCTGCGCGAACGCCCCGCGCTGGCCTATTTCGTCCCCACCAGCCGCAACCCGGACGGCGCGGTCATGGACACCCCGGCCCGCCGGCGGCTGGCCGCGCTGGCCGCCGAGCACGACGTGCCGCTGATCGACGACGAGGTGTGCGCCGAGCTCTGCTTCACGGGCGAGACGCCGCCGCCGCTGGCGTCGTTCGAGCGGGGGGAGCACCTCATCACCGTCGGCTCGCTGAGCAAGCTCGTCTGGGGCGGGCTGCGGGTCGGGTGGATCCGCGCGGCGGCTCCACTGGTGTCGCGGCTGGCCAGGCTGCGGGCCGTGCTCGATCTCGGGGGCGAGGTCTTCAGCCAGCTGGCCGCCGTCGCGCTGCTGCGCCGCCTGGAGGAGGTACGCGCGGCGCGCGTGCGCACGTTGCGCCGGCGCCATGACCACCTGTGCGCGGAGCTGCGCGAACGGCTGCCGTCGTGGGAGTTCGAGCCCGCGCTCGGCGGCCAGACCATCTGGGTGCGGATCCCGCACGGCGACGTGGACTCCTTCGCCCAGGTGGCGCTCAGGCACGGGGTCGCGGTGCCGCCGGGGAGATCGTTCGACCCGCTGGGCGGGCACGCCGACCGCATGCGCCTGCACTTCCTGTTCCCCGAGGACGAGCTTTCGCGAGCGGTGAACAACCTGGCCGTGGCCTGGGCGTTCTTCGACGGCACCGATCGCCCGGTGTCCCGGCACACCCTCGTGGTCTGACAGGGTGGGCCTATGGAGACGACCTTCGTACTCGTGCACAGCCCTTCCGTCGGGCCCTCGACCTGGGCTCCCGTGGCCGAGTCGCTGGAACGCCGCGGACACGCGGCCGTGGTGCCCGACCTGACCGGCGTGGCGACGGGCGGCGCGCCGTACTGGCCACGGGTGGTCGAGGCGGTGCGCGCGGTCACCCCTGACACGCCCGTCGTGCTGGCCGCGCACAGCAACGCCGGCTTCTTCCTGCCGCTGATCAAGGAGGGGCTTGGCGAGCGGGTGGTGGCGTGCGTCTTCGCCGACGCGCACATCCCGCCGCGCGAAGGGCTGATCAAGGTCGCGGAGGAGAGCTTCCTGCCGTTCCTGCACGACCTGGCCGGGCCCGACGGCGTGCTGCCGCGCTGGACCGACTGGTGGGACGAGGAGGACGTGGTGGCCATGCTGCCCGACCCCGCCGTGCGCATCAAGGTGGCGGCGGAGCAGCCGCGGCTGCCGCTCGACTACTACACCCAGCCCATCCCTGTGCCCGCCGGGTGGGACGAGGTCAGGTGCTCGTGCCTGTGGTTCGGCCCGCCGTACGAGGAGGTCGCCGAGGAGGCGGGGCGGCGGGGCTGGCCCGTGGTCCGCGTGCCCGGCCAGCACCTGCACCAGCTCGTCGACCCCGAGGGCGTCACGGACGCGCTGCTCAAGCTCTCGCGCAAGTCGTGAATTCTTCACTGTCGCCCCGCGATCGCCCCGGAAACACTCGTACGCATGACAGCGATCGAAGTGACCGGGCTCAGGAAGAGCCACCAGGGGTTCGAGGCGGTGAAGGGCATCTCGTTCGAGGTTGCGCAGGGGCAGATCTTCGCGCTCCTCGGCAGGAACGGCGCGGGCAAGACCACCGCGGTCGAGGTGCTGGCGGGCTTCCAGCGGGCCGACGGCGGGACCGTGCGCGTGCTCGGCCTCGACCCGTACACCGACCGCGCGGCCGTCAGGCAGCGCACCGGGATCATGCTGCAGGAGGCCGGGTTCTTCCCTGATCTGACGGTGGCCCAGACCGTCGACACCTGGCGCGACTTCACCGCCGCGCCCCGTCCCCGCGACGAGGTGCTGGAGCTGGCCGGGCTGGCGGACAGGCGGAGCACCAAGGTGCGCCAGCTGTCCGGCGGCGAGAAGCGCCGGCTCGACCTGGCGCTGGCCCTGCTGGGCCGCCCCGACGTGCTGTTCCTCGACGAGCCGACCACCGGCATGGACCCCGAGGCCCGCAGCAACACCTGGACCGTCGTCCGCGACCTGGCCAGGCAGGGCACCACGATCCTGCTGACCACGCACTACCTGGAGGAGGCACAGCGCCTGGCCACGGCCATGGCCATCCTGGACGCCGGCGAGATCGTCGCGTCCGGCGACATGGCCGAGACCCTGGCCGCCCGGTCGGGGCGGGTGGCGTTCCGGCTGCCCGCGGACGTCGACCCGGCCGATCTGCCGCTGCCGGTCACCATGGAGGGCGAGACGGCCGTCTGCCGCGCCGACGACCCCGACCTGGCCGCGCAGACGCTGCTGACCTGGGCGGCCGGGCGCGGCCTGCGCCTGTCGGGCCTGGAGGTCCGCGCCGCCACCCTCGAAGACCTCTTCCTGGAGAGCGCCCGATGAGCCTGACCGCCACCTACCGCCTCGGCACGCGCCTGTTCTGGCGGGACAGGTCCATGCTGTTCGCCTCCGTGGTGACCCCTGTCGGGCTGGCCGTGGGGATGCCGCTGCTCATGAGGAACGTGGTCGGTCCCTCCGCCGCCGCCGCGATCTTCCAGAGCACGATCTCGGTGCTGCTGGCGATCACCGCGTTCATGAACGTCGCCGTCGCCCTGGCCACCCGCCGCGACCAGCTCGTGCTCAAGCGCCTGCGGGCGAGCCGGCTGACGGACGGGCAGATCCTGCTCGGCCAGATCGCCAGCACGGCCACGCAGACCATTGCCATGATCGCGCTCAGCACGGTGGCCGTGCGGGTGGTGGCCGGCGTGCCGCTCCCGGACGACCCGCTGGGGTTCGCCGCGATCACGGTGGCGGGGTCGGCGGTGCTGTCGCTGCTCGGCGCCGCGTACACGGCCGCCATCCCGCGCGCCGAGCTGGCCGCCGCGTTCACCATGCCCGTCTTCCTGGTGGCGGGGGTCTCCGCGGGCGCGATGGGCCCGATCCCGCTGCCCTCGTGGCTGCGGCCGGCCCTGGACCTGCTGCCCACCAGCGCCGTCGTGAACGCCGTCAAGACCGGCGACCTGGCCGTGCCCGCCCTGATCCTGGCCGCCTGGACGGCTGTCGGGCTCGTCGCGCTCCGGCTGTGGTTCCGCTGGGAACCACGCCGATCATAGAGATAACGTTGCCTGTGGTCTCCTCCTCGGCCAGGCGGCTCGCGACCGGCCTCATCACCGCCGTCTCGGCCGCGTACTCGCTGCTCGCGCTCACCTACTTCCTGCACGGCCCCGGCTACGGCGTCCTGGCCGCGGTCGCCACGCTCGCCGTGATCTCCACGCACTACCTGAACATGCGGGCCGGGCTGCGCGGCGAGCGCCCGCCCGCCTACCCGCTCACGATCGTGCTCCAGGCGGTCGTCACGTACCTGCCCGACCTGCTGCCCGGCGGCATGTCGGGGGTGACGGCGCCGATGCTGGCCGGGACGCTGCTGGTGTTCCTGCCACTGGGCTGGGGCGGGGCGCTGGTGGTGCTGATGATGCTGTACGAGGGCACCGTCCTGTGGTTGGGCGGGGTCCCGTACATCGTCACCCTCTTCTACGTGGTCACCGTGCCGACGACGGGGGCCATGATCTACGCGCTGGTGCGGTTCACGCGGGTGGCGGCCGACCTGGAGGAGGCCAGGGCCGAGCTGGCGGACGCGGCGGTGCTCAGGGAGCGCCTGCGCATCTCCCGCGACCTGCACGACGGCCTCGGGCGCAGCCTGACCGCGATCGCGCTCAAGGGAGACCTGGCCTCCCGGCTCATGGAGCGCGACCCGGCCGCCGCCCGGACAGAGGTGGGCGAGCTGGTGCAGGTGGCCAGGGAGGCGGCCCAGGACGTACGCCACGTCGCCAGGGGTTACCGGGCCCTGTCGCTGGCCGGCGAGGTGAACCGGGCGGTGGCGCTGCTGGAGTCGTCGGGGGTCGGCGTGCAGGCGCACCTGGCGGACGTGACGCTGCCGGGCCGCTCGGAGGAGGCGCTGGCGTGGGCCGTACGCGAGGCCGTCACCAACGTCCTGCGCCACAGCCGCGCGACGACCTGCACGATCACCACGTCCGTGAACGGCGGCACGCTCCGGCTGGAGGTGGCCAACGACGGCGTCCTCGCCGAGCCCGGCCCCGACGGCGGGGGCCTCACGGGGCTGGCGGAACGCGCGGCCCAGGCGGGCGGCTCGTGCACCGCGGCCCGGACCGGCGCCGGCGGCTTCCTCCTAGCGATGGAGGTCGCGGCGTGATCAAGGTGCTGCTGGCCGAGGACATGCACATGATCCGCGCCGCCCTCACCGCCCTCCTCCGCCTGGAGCAGGACATCGAGGTGGTCGCCGAGGTGACCCGGGGCGACGAGATCGTGCCCGAGGCCCTGCGGGTACGGCCCGACGTCGCGGTCGTGGACATCGACCTGCCGGTGGTGGACGGCATCACCGCCGCCGCCACGCTGCTGGAGCGCCTCCCGTCGTGCCGCGTCCTGGTGCTCACGGCCATGGGGCAGCCGGGCCACGTACGCCGGGCTCTGGCCGTGGGCATCGAGGCGTTCCTGGTCAAGGACGCCCCGGGCGACCGGCTGGCGGACGCGATCAGGCGCACCGCCGCCGGCCTGCGCGTGCTGGACTCCGAGCTGGTGTCCTCGGCCATGCAGTACGGCGAGAGCCCGCTCACGCCGCGCGAGTCCACCGTGCTCAGGGAGGCCGCCCGGGGCGCCTCGGCCGAGGAGATCGCCTCCCGCCTCCACCTCTCCCCCGGCACCGTGCGCAACTACCTGACGGGGGCGATCACGAAGACGGGAGCCCGCAACAAGATCGACGCCATCCGCATCGCGGAGGACGCGGGCTGGCTGTGACACACCCGTCCCACCGACCAGGGCTGAGGTCCCTGCGACGGGCGGGTCAGATGTCGGTGATGCGCAGCCCGGCGTGGGCCTTGTAGCGGCGGTTCACGGAGATGATGTTGGCGGTGAGCGCCTCGATCTGGTGGGAGTTGCGCAGCCGCCCCCCGTACACGCCGCGCACGCCCGGGATGACCTCGGCCAGCGCCTGCACCGTGTCGGTGGCCTCGCGGTCGTCGCCGAGCACCAGCACGTCGAGGTCCACCTTCTCCACGGCCGGGTCCATCAGCAGGACCGCCGACACGTGGTGGAAGGCGGCCACCACCCGGCTCTCGGTCAGCACCGCCGCCGCCTGCTGCGCCGCGCTGCCCTCCTCCACCGGCAGCGCGTAGGCGCCCTGCTTGTCGAACCCGAGCGGGTTCACGCAGTCGACGACGATCTTCCCGGCCAGCTCGGCCCGCAGGGACTCCAGCAGCGCCTTGTGCCCCTCGTACGGCACCGCCACGATCACGATGTCGGCCTCGGCGGCGACGGCGGCGTTCGCGCCCCCGCTCGCACCCGCCCCGATGTCACCGGCCGCGTCCTGGGCGCGCTGCTCGCTACGCGACCCGATCAGCACGCGGTGCCCCGCCAGCGCGAACCGCCGCGCCAGCCCTTTCCCCTGGTCACCGGTACCGCCGAGGATGCCGATGGAAAGCCCGCTCACATCTGTCATACGCCCGATCATGCCAGCTCGGCCGCCCGGTACCCGCCACCGGGTGGGCCGGGCCCGGTCGTGCGGGCCCGGCCGGCGTACGGGCTAGCAGTTGCCGATCGCGGGCAGCCCGAGGATCCGCAGGGCCAGCCACTCGATGGCCAGCGGCCCTCCTTCGACGGCTCCCGTGACGTGGTCCGGCGCGGGCAGCGCGGTCCACCGGACGTTCACCCCGGCCCGGCAGTACTCGGACCGCAGCGTCGAGCCCACGGACAGCGGGATGATCTGGTCCCCCCGCGCGTGATACAGGAACATCGGCACCCGCGGAGCCGTGGCGCCCAGGCGGTTCTCACCGAGCCGGGCCAGCCACTTCGGCTGGTTGAGCAGGTCGATCGGGCTCAGGTCGGAGAAGCTCAGCCCGGACAGCTTGCCGAGGTCGCCCACGCAGTCGTCGGCCGCGTCGGCGAGCAGGGCACGCCCGCGGTCGTTGAGGTCCGCCTGAAGGTTCAGCTCGGGGTAGGCCGCGTCCAGCCCGACCCCGGCCGCCGCCGCCAGCCCGAAGTCGGACCCGCCGTCCAGATGGTCCGCGACCGCGTGCAGGTCGGCGGGCACGCCTCCGGCCGCGACGCCCTTCAGCCGCAGCTCGGGCGCGTACGAGGGCTGCAGCTGCGCCGCCCACCCGGCCGACGCCCCGCCCTGGGAGTAGCCCATGACGGCGACGGGCGCCCGGTTCGACAGCCCGGCCCCGGACACGCGGGTGGCCGCCCTGATCGAGTCGAGCACGGCGTGCCCCTGCGAGATCCCGGCCATGTACGTGTGCGGCCCGGGCGTGCCGAGCCCCTCGTAGTCCGTCATGGCCACCGCGTACCCCTTGAGCAGGAACAGGCTCACCAGCGCGAGCTCCGCCTCCCGGCCCTGGCTCATGCTGAGCGAGGGGGCGCACTGGTCGCCGAGCCCGTGGGTGCCGACGGCGTACCCGACGATGGGGCGCGCGCCGAGCGGGTAGCCGCTCTTGGGCACGAGCAGCGTCCCCGACACGGTGTTGAGCGAGCCGGTGGCGGACGTGGAGTTGTAGAGCAGGTGCCAAGCGTTGACCGGAACCTCCAGGAGCTTGCCCGGCAGGAGGTAGACGGTGGTGGGCTGGGCGGAGACCACGTCTCCCGGCGTCGCCGCGCGGGCCGGGGTCGTGATGAGGGACATGATCAATAACAGGACCATGGACATGCTGACGCGGACACGTAAGGACATGTACCGCCCCTCTCCGTGAGGACCACATACTTGGGACGGCGGCGCCGCGAGCCGATCGTTACCCGGGAGTAACCTCCTGTCAAGGCCCGAAATGACGGGGAAACGCACCTCGTGTCAACACATCACTCCCGAATCAGCCACCCCGCGCGTGCGGCGTCAGGCACCATGGGGAAATGGACTCAGGATCGGTGGCACTGCTGCGTGAGCTCCTGGCCGAGACCGGCTGGCTCGAACGTGCCCGCGAGCTGGCCGTCGCCCTGCGGGCCACCCGCTCGCCCGGCGGCCTGCTGCTGGTGGGCACCCCCGACGAGGAGCCCTGGCACCTGACCGCGCACCTCGCCGACGAGGCCAGGTTCTCCGGAATGGCGCAGCTCACGCCCACGCTGGTGCGCTGGGCGCCGCCCGCCGACGCGCCCGCCCACCTGCGCGTCGGGATCGAACGCCTGGAGCGCGCGGCCCGGGGCGAGACGCTGTTCGTGCTGGCCGAGCGGGAGGCTCCGGTGCCGCTGCTCGAACGCGTGGACGACGCCCGGCGCACGGGGGCGACCATCCTGGCCATCGAGGGCGGCGACCGGGAGCTGGCCGGGCTGGCGCACGACTGCATCGAGGTGCCGCGGGACGGGCTGGTGACCTTCGACGGGGCGCAGCACCTGGTGAGCACGGCGGCCGGAGAGCCCGAACGCCGCCCCGGCCTGCGCGAGCGCCTGGCCCGCCTGCTCGACAAGGTCAGCGGCCCCCAACAGGCCGACTAGGGACGCGACCGCTCCGGCTCGGAGGCGCTGGTGGCACTGGGGGCACTGTGCAGGCGGCCGCTCAGGGACGTCTCCAGCGCCGCCGTGGCCTCCTCGATCGCGCCGATCACCACGGCCTGCACGGGGTCGGGCTCCCCCGACCGGGTACGGCTCACCCGCGTGACCGCGTCCAGCCGGCGCGCGCCCACGTCACGCACCTCGCTCACCCGTACCTCGCCCTCCGGCACATCCAGCAGAGCCAGCGCGGGCACGATCGCCACCCCGTGCCCGGCCGCCACCAGTGACAGCGTGGGCCCGAACTCCGTGATGACGTGCACCTTGCGCGGCTCGAACCCGTGCAGTCCCGCCAGCCGCTCCAGCGCCTGCCCGCACGCCTGGTTCGGCTCGCTGGCCACCCAGGGCAACCGCAGCAGCTCGGGGACCGACCCCGGGTCCGGCTGGTCGGGCGGCAGCACGATGCGGTATTCGTCCACGTAGAGCAGCCGTGCGCTCAGTGACGGCTGCGACAGCCCGGGCAGGCCCATGTCCTGCTCGGTGATGAGCACGTCCACCGCGCCCATGCGCAACTCCTGCAGCGCGGGCGGGCCGAAGACCTCGTGGATGACCGGGGTGATCTTGGGGTGGCGTGCGGCCAGGTCCCGCATGGCCGGCACCAGCACGTGCGTGATGACCGTGGGGAAGGCGGCGATGCGCACCGGCCCGGCCAGGCGCTCGGTGAACCGGGTGAGCTCGCGCCTGGCCTCCAGCAGCTCCTCCTCCACCCGCTCGGCGTAACCGGCGAGCACGCGCCCGGCCGGGGTGAGGGAGACGCTGCGCTGGGAGCGGTCGATGAGGGCCAGCCCGACCTCGCGTTCGAGCTGGGCGAGCTGCTGGGAGACGGCCGAGGGGGTCAGATAGAGCGCTTCGGCGGCCCGCATGACGCCGCCGCGGCGGGCGACCTCGTGCAGGATCCGCAACCGCCGTGGATCGATGTCCATGCAGGTCAGCTTACGCGCACCTTTAGCATTCTTTATTTGCGCTTTACGACGATCACTCCAGACAATGACGGCCATGGACCTCCTCTTCGCCGCCGTCGGCTGGATCGGCGCCGCCCTGCTGCTGGCCGGGTACATCCTGGTCACGCAGTCCCGGTTGCCGGGCGACGGCGCGGCGTACCAGCTCATGAACCTCGCCGGCTCGCTCGGGCTCATGGCCAACAGCGCCTACAGCTCCGCCTGGCCGTCGGCCGGCCTCAACCTGATCTGGGCGGGCATCGGCGTCCTCGCCCTGATCAAGCTCGCACGTGTAGGAGCGTCCGCGTGATCGTCGAACTCAGCCACCGCATCGTTGACGGAATGGTCACTTATCCCGGCATTCCCGGCCCGACGCTGGGGGTGCACCTGAGCCGGGAGGACTCGCGCAAGGTCTACGCGCCGGGCACGGAGTTCCACATCGCCACGATCGCGCTCGCCGCCAACACCGGCACCTACCTCGACACCCCGTACCACCGCTATCCCGACGGGCCCGACCTGTCACAGGTGCCGGTGAGCAAGCTGGCCGACCTGCCCGGCCTCGTGGTGCGGGCCGGCACGGGCCGCGAGGTGGTGATCGCCGAGGACCTGGACGTACGGGGACGGGCCGTGCTGATCCACACCGGCTGGGACCGCCACTTCGGCACCGACGCCTACCTGCACGGCCACCCCTACCTCGCGCCCGAGTCGGCGCAGTGGCTGGCCGACCAGGGGGCGGCGCTGGTGGGCATCGACTCGCTCAACATCGACGACACCCCGCCGCATGGCGAGCGCCCCGCCCACACGATCCTGCTGAAGGCGGGCATCCCGCTGGTGGAGCATCTGACGGGACTGGCCGCGCTGCCTCAGAACGGCTTCCGGTTCCACGCCGCGCCCCCGATGGTCGCGGGCATGGGAACCTTCCCGGTCAGGGCGTACGCGGTCGTGCCCTAGTCGTCGTCATTCTCCGCCTCGTCCCAGGCCTTGTTGCGGTCGGCGGCGCGCTGCAGCGCCCCGGCCGCCTCCTGCTCGGAGGTGTAGGGACCCATCCGGTCCTTGTTGGGGCAGCCCTTCTCGGGCTCGACCCGCATGTGCTTGAGACAGAACCACCATTGGCCTTCGCTCACGGGGTCAATTCTGCCCCGTAGACTCATGTTTCATGACGACACTGCTCCAGCCCGGGCGAGTTTCGCCCATGCGAAAGGTCCCCGCCCACATCGAGCGGCCGGAGTACGTCGGCAAGAAGCGCCCCAAGACCGGCGAATCCGACGTGAAGAGCCCCGAGATCATCGAGCGCATGCGGGTGGCCGGCCGGATCGCCGCCCTGGCGCTCGACGAGGTCGCCAAGCACATCCGGCCCGGTGTCACGACCGACGAGCTCGACCGGGTCGGCCACGAGTTCCTCGTCGACCACGGCGCCTACCCGAGCACGCTCGGCTACAAGGGCTACCCCAAGTCGCTGTGCACGTCGATCAACGAGGTCATCTGCCACGGCATCCCCGACGACACCGTGCTCCAGGACGGCGACATCGTCAACGTCGACATCACCGCCTACATCGGCGGCGTCCACGGCGACACCGACGCCACCTACCTGGTGGGCGAGGTCGACGAGGAGTCGCGGCTGCTGGTGGAGCGCACGCGCGAGGCCATGATGCGCGCCATCAGGGCGGTCGCGCCGGGGCGGCAGCTCAACGTGGTGGGCCGGGTCATCGAGGCGTACGCCAAGCGCTTCGGCTACGGCGTCGTCCGCGACTTCACCGGCCACGGGATCGGCACGAGCTTCCACTCCGGGCTCATGGTTCCCCACTACGACGACCCGTCGCTGCGGGTGGAGCTGGTGCCGGGGATGACGTTCACGATCGAGCCCATGCTGACGCTGGGCACCATCGAGTACGACATCTGGCCGGACAAGTGGACGGCCGTGACCAAGGACCGCAAGCGCACGGCCCAGTTCGAGCACACGATCGTGGTCACCGATACGGGCAGCGAGATCCTCACGCTCTCCTGACCCCCCTCAGCCGCGTCGGGGCACCACTCCGGTCACGGTCGTGCCCTCGCCGAGCACGCTGTTGACCGACAGGCTCCCGCCGAGCTCGGTGAAGGCGGCCCGCATCCTGGCGATCCCGCTCCCCGCCCCCGCGGTGTGAAAGCCCTGGCCGTTGTCGCTGACCGTCATGCGCAGCCCGCTCTTGGAGACCGTCACGGCGATGGACACGGTCCGGGCCCGGCTGTGCAGCTCGACGTTGGACAGGGCCTCGTCGATCGTGGCCATGACGGCCCTGGAGACCCGCGAAGACACGTCGGTGGCCGGCAGCGCCCAGGTCTCGACGGCGATCCCCGTGCGCTCGGACCATTCGGCCAGACAGCTCTCAAGAGCCTCGGCCAGGCTCTGCCCCCCGCGCATCCGTGTCTCTTCCGACAATGGCTTTCGCCTTCCTAGGCACACCGGGCTCACGCCGGTCCCCACTCCGGCGCCCTCACCTGGCGGTGCGCGTCCCCCCTCAAGGCCTACGCACGCTGGTCATGGGGTTATGCCCGTCTCCCCTGGGAGACAGGCTACCTGGCGGTACAGAGACTTGTAGTGGGAAGATAGAAGGCCATGGCCGAACGGCTACTCGCCGGAAACCTTGTCACTCACCTTTGTCCGCGCGGTTGAGACGGGCGAGGTAGGCGTTGTAGGAGTCGAGTTCCGAATCCCCTGAGCCGCCTGAGCGGTCGGCCTTGCGGTCGATGCGCCGCGCCTGCCGTTCGTCGTCCTGATACCACTGGATGGCGATGGCCAGCAGCACGATGAGCGTCGGGATCTCGCCGAAGCCCCAGGCGATGGCCCCGCCGTCCTGCTGCGTCTGCAGCAGCGTGGCGCCCCAGGTGCGGCCCAGCTGCTCGTACCAGCCGGAGGCGATCACCGTGCCCATCATCATCAACGCGACCCCGAAGAACGCGTGGAACGGCATGGTGATGAAGAGCATGAGCAGCCGCCCGACGTACGGGAGCCGGTTGGGCGCGGGGTCGACCCCGACGATCACCCAGAAGAACAGGCACCCGCTGAGCAGGAAGTGGAGGGTCATCCAGATGTGCCCGAGGTGCTCCTCCATGGCCGACTCGAAGAGCGGCGTGAAGTACAGCGCGTACGTCGAGGCGATGAAGATGGCCGTGGCGATGGCGGGATGCGTGACGACCTTGGTGAAGCGGCTGTGCAGGATCGTCGTGATCCACTCCCGCGGCCCCCGGTCGCCCCGCCGGGTGGCGGGCTTGAGCGCGCGCAGGGCCAGCGTGACGGGCCCGCCCATGACGAGGAAGATCGGCACGACCATGGAGAGCGTCATGTGCTCGATCATGTGGACGTCGAACATGACCTTGGCGTAGCGGGCCAGCCCGCTCTGCGTGGCGAACACCAGCAGCGCGACCCCGACGTACCAGGAGGCCGTGCGCCCCCACGACCACTTGTCGCCGCGCTTGCGCAGCCGCCACACGCCGAACCCGTAGAGCCCGGCCAGCACGGCGGCGACCGTGGCGAAGAACAGGTCGAACCACCACATGGTGAACACGTTGCCGAGCGTGATCTCGGCCGGAAGGGGGAAGCCGAGCAGCTCGAAGGCCCGGTCGGCGGGGACGCTGAAGTCGGGCGGCGGCGTGCGCGACAGCGCCACGGCCACCCCGATGGTGGCCAGCATGAGCAGCATCTCGCCGCCGGCCAGCCGGGTGAACGCGCGCGGCCTGCCCTTGTCGAGGTCGGCCAGCGTGCGCTGGCGGTGCCAGTAGCCGACGTAGCCGAGCAGCACGAACGCCACGATCTTGACCACGGCGAGCAGGCCGTACTGGGTGGTCCACAGGTCGGACACCGCGCCCAGCCGCGCGATCAGGCTGAACACGCCGGACAGCCCCACCCCGGCGTAGCACCACACGGCCATGTCGGAGAACCGGCGCGCGGCCACCTCGAGCTGCGGCTGCTTGCGGACCGCGTGAATGGCCAGCACGGCGAGCCCGCCCACCCACAGGGCGAGAGCGAGCAGGTGGAGCGAGACCGCCGACGTGGCGAGGTCGTGGTTGGGCGAGGAGGAGGTGTGGCCGGTGAGCGGCGCGGGCAGCAGCGTCACCAGCGCGAAGACCAGCAGGCCCGCCGCGGCCCCCGCGGTGATGGCGCCGCGGGAGAACAGCGCGATCGCCACCCCGAACAGCACCACGAGCGTGAGCGCCACGCCCTGCGTGGTCTGGGTGGCGTAGCTGGTGAGGAAGGTGCGGTCGAGGATCTGGGGAACGGTCCTGCCGATGGACTCGGCGGTGCTGAACACGATGGCCACGAAGGCCGAGCCGGCCCAGGCGAGGGCCGCCCACGAGCCGGCCTTGACGTATTGGCCGGCGGTCCTGCCGAGCACGCCCTTGTCGTTGGGCAGCAGCGCGGCGGCCATGAGCAGCAGGCCCACGGTGGTCACGCCGGCCACGTCCATGAGCAGCTTGGACAGCGGCAGTCCCCATCGGACGACCGCGCCGGAGTCGGGCAGGCCCGGGATGATCCTGGGGAACGCCCTGCCGCCGGCGATCATGCCGATGACCAGGGCGACGACCGCGGCCGCCGCCCCGCCGAGCGCGAGCCGCGCCGCCTTGCTCATGGCTTCTTCTTCCGCGCGCTGAGCAGGAAACCGATACCGATGCCGACGAGCGCGCCGATCACGATGACGAGCCAGACGGGGAAGCCCACCGGCTGGCCGGCCGAGGCCTGATCAGTAGCGGGCGAGGTCTGCGCGGGCGGCGCCTCGTTCTGGGTGGCCGGCGCTGAGGTGGCGGGTGCCGAGGTGGCGGGTGCCGAGGTGGCGGGCGCCGCGCTACTGGAGGCGCTGGGGGACGGCGTCTGCGCCCCCTTCACCTTGAACGGGATCTCGCCCTCGATCGGATGCCCGTCGGACGACACGACCCGGTAGGCGATCGTGTATTTCCCGTCGGGCAGCGGCTCCTTGACCGCCTGGGTCACCACCTTGCCGTCGGCCTCAGGCTTGCCGCTCTGCAGCTCGGCGCCGCCGGGGCCGCGTACGATGACGAACGGCAGGCGCACGCCCGCGGTGAACTCCAGCCGCACCTCGTCGAGGCTCTTGACCTCGGCGTCCTTGGCCGGGGAGCTGCTCTTGAGCGCGTCGTGCGCCAGCGCGGGAGCCGCCATGCCGAACACGAGCACGAGCAGGGCGGCGGCAGTCGCGGCGAGGGCCGCAAGCGGGGATCTCTTCATGGCACCCCCAAGGCTACCGACGCCACCGCCCGGTCCGGACCTCGCTATAGCCCCGCGCAGGCCAGCGCCCGCTGGTACGCCTCCACCGCCTCGTCCGTCTCGCCCAGCAACTCCATGGTCTCGGCGGCGGCGTACCAGGTGCGGGCCGAGCGGCGGGAGTCGGGCAGCGGCGTGAGCCAGCCCTTGACGGCGGCGGCGTGCTGGCGCCCTTCGTCCACCCGGCCGACCGCGCCGTAGACCCTGCCGAGCAGCAGGCTGGCCTCCGCGCCCAGCACGTGGCCGAACTCGGGGAGCAGGTTTCTGCTGATCACGGCGTGCTCGGCGGCCTGGTCGAGGTCTCCGGTCATGTATTCGGCGCTGGCCAGCTCCATGTAGAGAATGGCCTGGTCGATCGTGCTGGTCGAGGTCTGCTCGAACTCCGCGACCACCGTGCGCAGCATGTCGCGGACGGTCGCGGCGTCCTGCGCGCCGGTCCTGAGCCGCGTCCGCGCGAACTGCAGCCGCATCCTCGCGGTGTTGCGCGGCTGCCCGTGCTCCACCTGCACGGCCAGGGCCCGCTCGGCGAAGGCCACCGCCTCGCTGTTGTGCCCGGTGGCGCGGGCGACGATGGAGGCGTTCCAGTTGGCCGCGACGATGGAGCGCGGCGTGCCCAGCGCGTCGGCCGCGTTGAGCAGCTCGGCCGCGAACTGCCTGGCGCGCAGCATGTCGCCGCGCTCCAGATAGGCCGCCAGCAGCGTGGCGCCCAGCTCGACCAGCAGGTCGGTCCAGCCCTGCCGGGACTTGCCGCTGAGGATCTGCTCGCCCACCTCGACGGCCTCGCTCAGCCGCTCGCGCTCCCGGTAGGCGCGGCACAGCGCGATGGCCACCTCGATGTTCTGCTCGGCGGGAAGCTCGTCCTCGCGGAGCTTGAGCATGATCGAGATCGCCCGGTCGAGATCGCCCCCGGCCTCGGTGGCGAGGGCCAGACCGAATTCGGCTTCTTGACGAAGTGCGGTCAGACCTGTCAGGTTGCTGTTGCCCAGCAGTTCCTCGAAGCGCGTGCGGGCCTCGGCGACTTCGCCGTTCTCGAGCGCGAGCCGGGCGTAGCCGAGGGCGAGCTCGATGTCCTCCATCTGCTCGGCGGTGACGCCGTTGATCAGATAGGACAGCGAGCAGTCCAGCTTCTGGGCCAGCAGCTCCAAGACGGCAGGGGTGGGGGTACGCTTTCCGCTCTCGATCAACGAGACGTAGCTGTCCGACAGCTCGGGGTGCGCCAGCTGTGCCTGCGACAGGCCGCGTTGCCGCCGAACCGTCTTGATGCGGAGTCCGACTAGGTCAGATGTGGTCACAGCAGCCGCTCCCTGAGAAGATGAAGTCCAAGGAACTCACATAGGCTAGGGAGAACCCCCGTGCGCATGCGCATTGTCCTGTCCGTCCTGGTTACCGTGATCGCCGCCGCGGTAACCATTGGAGGTAATGCTACGGCCTCAAGTGCCGAGGCGTCTTCCCTGTCCCTTGGGCAGGGAGAGGTTTTTTGCTGCTGAGCGGCAGTGACCAGCCAGGCAAGGCGGCAACCGGGCACGCACCGCACTCCGTGCCTGACGTACCGTGGCCCGGCCGGTTAGGGGCTCCCAGCCCCGCCATCGGCCGTCCGGGCAACCCTGCCTGAGCCGCTGATCAGTCAGGCTCAGGTGACTGGCTGCTCAGCGGCACAGCCGGGTTTCTAATTTATCGGCCACGTCTACATTCGATCTACAGGCGGCCCCGCAAGCCTTCACTGAACGACGATCTTGATTACGCTGCCCTTCTGACGCGATTCAAGGGCGAGTCGAGGAGGTCGTATGGGCAAGAGGATCTTCGTTCGCCTTCTTGGCGAGGTGTCCGCCGAGCTCCACCGCGGGACCGCCGAGGAGCATGTCGATCTCGGACCGGCCAGGCAGCGGACCGCTCTGTCGATCCTGGCCGCGGCGGCGCCTCGTCCTGTCCCGATGGACCAGTTGATCGCCGGCATCTGGGGTGAGAATGCCCCGCGCAATGCCGTGCAGAGCGTCTACACCTATGTCGCCGGCCTGCGCCGCGCCTTCGAGCCCGATCGCGGGCGGCGCGAGCCGTCGCGGGTGCTGGCGGGAACACCGGCCGGCTATGTCTTACAGGTGGAGCCTGCTCAGGTGGACGCGCTGCTGTTCGCCGAGTGGGTCGAGGAGACCAGGCGGGTCCAGCGCGCCGGCGACGACCGCCAGGCCGTGCGCCGCCTCGACGAGGCCCTGGCGCTGTGGCGCGGCACCGCGCTGAGCGGGCTGCCCGGCCCGTTCGCGGAGACGCAGCGCGAGCGCCTGGAGCAGCTCCAGCTCGCCGCCCTGGAAATGCGCGCGGAAAGCCTGCTGCGCCTGGGCCACCACCGGGACATCGCCGAGGAACTGCGGGACCTCACCCGCCGCAACCCGCTGCGCGAGCTGGTCCGCGAGCTGCTCATGACCGCACTGTTCCAATCGGGCAACCCGGCCGAGGCGCTGCAGGTCTATGAGGAAGGCAGGATGCTGCTCGCCGAGAAACTCGGCGTGTCACCCGGCGAAGGGTTGCGCCGATGCCACGAGATGGTGCTGCGAGCCGACGCGGCAACCGCCACCAACATCGTGGCACCTCACGAGACACCACACCAGTTGCCCCGCCCGCTGGCAGAGTTCGTGGGCAGGTCCGCGGAGATCACGCGCCTGAAGGAGCGGCTCACCCCACGGGACCAGACCTCACCGAGCCCGTTGGTGATCATCACCGGGCCGCCGGGCGTCGGCAAGTCGGCGCTCGCCGCCTACGTCGCCCACCTGGCCGTGGACCACTTCCCCGATGGGCAGCTCTATGTCAACTGCCGGGGTGCCACGCCCAAGCTGCGCGCGCTCACTCCGCTCGACGTGCTCGGGCGGTTCCTGCGCGCGCTCGGCGTGCCGCCCAGCGCCGTGCCCGCCGACCTGGACGAGGCGGCGGCCGCGTGGCGCAGCCGCCTGCACGGCCGGCGGGTGCTGGCCGTGCTGGACGACGCCGCCGACCTCGCGCAGATCCGGCCGCTGCTGTCGGCCTCGCTCGGCAACACGCTGCTCGTGACCAGCCGGGAGACCATGAGCTGGGGCGAGGACGCCGTCCAGCTGGAGCTCGCCAGGATGTCGTCGGCGGAGTCGGCCATGATGCTGGCCAACCTGGCCGGCGCGAGCCGGATCGCGGCCGACGCGGGCGAGACGGCCAGGCTCGTCCGCCTGTGTGATGGTCTCCCGCTGGCCTTACGCATCGCCGGGGCCCGCCTGGCCGGCCGCCCTGACTGGAGCGTGTCCGCGCTGGCCTCCCGGCTGAGCGACGAGCGGACCCGGCTGCACGAGCTCGCGGCCGGCGACCTCGCGGTCCACTCCAGCCTGGCCGCCAGCCACACCGTGCTCGAACGCGGCTCGCGCCCCGTGGACCGGCTGGCCGCGCGCATGCTGTCGCTGCTGGGACTCCCGCACGTGCCCGAGATGACCGCGGAGGCCGCGGGCGCACTGGCAGGCGTCACGTCCGGCGAGGCGGAAGCGGCCCTGGAGCGCCTGGTGGACGCCCACCTGCTCGATCGCTCCGCCCCCGGCCGCTACCAGCTGCACGACCTCGTCCGCCTCTTCGCCGGCGAGCTGCGTCCCGCCGACTCGCACCCGGCGCTGGTCCGCGTGCTGTCGTACTACGCCGCCTCCACGCGCCTGGCCAGCCACGTCAGCGACCCGCACCGCATGCGGCTGGCGGCCCCGGTCGACGCGACCCCGCATTCGGTCGCCGGCCCGGAGGAGGCAATGGCGTGGCTGCACGAGGAGGAGGCCGTGCTCGCCGCCGCGGCCGTCCAGGCGCTCAACTCCCCCGACGACACGATCGCCCGGCTCGGCGTCAACATCACATTCGGCCTACTCTGGCACCAGTCGCGCGGCAGTCGCATCGTGGAGATGAACGAGCTGAACACACTGGCGCTGCGGGTGAGCGAGCGCCTCGGCGACGAGGCCAGCGCCCTGATCGCGCACGGCCACATCGCCAACGCCCTGCGCATCACGGGACACACGGACGACGCCGTCGCCCACCAGCTGTCCGCACTGGAGCTCGCCCGGCGGATCGGCGACGCCCTCAGCGAAATGCGCGCGCTGGGCAACCTCGCCAACACCTATAACACGGGGGGACGCCCTGAGGAGGCGCTGCCCTGGGCGGAGCGCCAGCTCAGCCTGGCCAGGCGTATCGACGCGCGCGTGGGGGTGCGCTTCGCGCTGATGTCCATGGGGAACGCCCTCGTGGGCGCGGGACATCCGGAAAAGGCGCTCGAGCCACTGCACGAGGGCCTTGCCGACGCCGAGGAGGCGGAAGACGGGATGCAGGAGGGACAGATCCGTTTCGTACTCGGCGAGGTCTATCTCGACCTGAACGATCCGCGGGAGGCCATGGACCACTTCCACAAGTCCGTGGAATTGCTCACGGCGAATGGTTACCGAGTCGGGATCCTCCGCTGCCTGATCGGGTTGTCACGCGCGCACCGGATGCTGGGGGATCTCGACCGGGCACTTTCCTACGTCACCGAGGCGGCCGCGTCCGGCGGAGCATTCGGGCACGTCATCTGGGAGCAGCGGCTCAGGCAGGAGCAAGCAGCCGTGCACGAGGCCCGCCGCTCCGCTGCCGTACGCAGGGTCTGACCCGACCTCAAGATCACACCGGCGTCCCCCGCCGTCAGGATCGCTTGGTCCGCAGTGAGTTGCACCCTGTTTCCAGGGCACGGCCCGCAGGTTGCGGGGGTGCCGCAACCGGCGAGCAGGACGACGCCGGCCGTGGTCATCGTGAGCAGCGACAACGCATCAGGCCGCGTGGCTCCGCCGCCGCACGCCGTATGACCCGGTCACCGAGGCGGCCCTGTGTCCCTGAGGGCCAGGAAGAAGTCGACCCGGTCGGCCATCGTCGCCAGATTCCTGCCGGTCAGCTCCTCGATCCTGCGGATTCGGTAACGGACCGTGTTCACGTGCACGTGGAGCCGCTCCGCGCAGGCGTTCCACGAGCCGGCGCAGTCGAGGAAGATCCCGAGCGTGCGCACCAGCTCGGACTGGTGCCGCCGGTCGTAGTCGAGCAGCGGCGACAGCAGCCGCGCCGTGAACGAGCGGCGCACGTCTCCCGGCACCGTGGCCAGCAGCAGCGCGTGCGTGTAGATCTCGTCGCTGGTGACCACTCCCCCGGCGCGGGCCTCGGCCAGGCGCCTGGCGTGCCCGGCCTCCTCCACGCCGCCCTTGACGGCGCCGGCGCCGGTCAGCGCGCCGCTCACGCCGACGCACAGGCGGGTGTCGGGCAGGGCGGCGAGCACCTGCGCCCCGGCGCGCAGCCGGTCGGCCAGCTCAGCCGTGGTGCGCTCGCGCAGCGGCACCACGGCGATCGCGCCGTCCGCGCCCGCCGCCGCCACGACCTCGCGGCCGAGCAGCTCCTCCACGACCTGCCCGCCGAGCGTGGCGGGGTCGGGGCCGCGGGTGGCGCCCTGCCTGGGTGCGGTGGCGTTGACGACGGCGTACGGCTGCGCCGCGTCGATCCCGCAGGTCCGCAGCCTGGCGTTGAGCTCGGCCGCGTCGGACTCGGCCAGCGCGGCCACGATGAGCTGCTCGGCCAGCCGGCGCTCGACCCGGCGGCCCTCCTCCATGCGGTTGCGTTCGAGGCCGACGCAGGACGCCAGCTCGTAGCCCAGGTCGGCGCGGCCCATCAGGTCGCCGTCGCAGGCCAGCGCCCAGCCCGCGGCCCGGTGGCCGCGCCCGACCGCGAAGATCGTGTGGTCGCCGACGCGCGCGGGCAGCCGCGGCGCCGTCAGGTACGCCCTCGCCAGCCGTACGGGATCCCTGGCCGCACCCACGATCACCTCGCCCGACGCGGACAGCACGGCGCCGGTGACGCCCAGCTCGGCGGCGGTCAGCGCGAACAGCTCGCGCAGGTCGGCACCCTCGGCGATGGCCGCGACCAGCCTGCGGTGGCGGCCGAGCGCGTCGCGCACGTCGCCGGCCAGCCGCGGCACGACCAGCTCCGCCAACGTCCGGAACGACACCTCCGTCGGCACCTCGACCAGCGGCAGACCGGCGGCCTCGCACGCGGCCACCAGGTCGGCCGGGACGTGGCCCAGCCACGCCTGCCCGGCGCCCAGCGCGGCGACCCCCGCCTCCACCAGCGCCGCCACGAACCTGACCGAGTCCCCCGGCTCGTGCCACCACATCAGCCCCGACAGCACCAGCTCGCCGCCGCTCAGGTAGCGCCCCGGCTCGGGCAGGTCGGTGATGTGCACGGTGCCGAACTCGCGCGAGGGGTCGCCGGCGAGCAGGGTCAGGCGCAGTTCGTCGATGGCCAGCAGGTCGGAGATGCGCACTTGGAGGAATATACAAGGCGCCGAGGCCAACCGCTGACCGGGATTTCACGCGACGCGCATAGGATCCGGCGCGGCGGCGGTGCTCTACTCGGAAGATGACGGAGACCGCGTACACGACCCTGCACGGCGCGGGGGTCGGTGAGAGCGCGCGGCGGCCCGACGCGACGCTGAAGGTGACCGGCGAGTTCGCCTACGCCTCCGACCTGTGGCTGGACGGCATGGTGTGGGGCGCGACGCTGCGCAGCCCGCACCCGTCGGCCTGGATCCGGTCGATCGACGTGGGGCCCGCGCTGAAGATCCCGGGCGTGCTGACCGTGCTGACGCACGAGGATGTGCCGGGCGAGAAGTTCTACGGGCTCGACCACAAGGACCAGCCGGTGCTGGCCATCGACCAGGTCCGCTTCCAGGGCGAGCCGGTGGCGGTGGTCGCCGCCGACCACCCCGAGACCGCGCGCAGGGCGGCGGCGGCCATCGTGGTCGAGTACGAGGTGCGCGAGGCCGTGACCGACCCCCGCCGGTCCCGGCGTTTCGTGCGGCACCAGCCGGTGCGGCGGGGCGACACGTTCGAGGCCGAGGTCGTGGTCACCGGCGAGTACGAGGTCGGCATGCAGGACCAGGCCTTCCTCGGCCCCGAGTCCGGCCTGGCGGTCCCGGCCGAGGACGGCGGCGTCGACCTCTTCATCGCCACCCAGTGGCTGCACGTGGACCGCGACCAGCTCGCCCCCTGCCTCGGCCTGCCCCCGGACAAGGTGCGCCTGACGCTGTCCGGCGTCGGCGGCGCGTTCGGCGCCCGCGAGGACCTGTCGATGCAGGTGCACGCGTGCATGCTGGCGCTGCGGCTGAACCGGCCCGTGAAGATCGTGTACGGCCGGGAGGAGTCGTTCTTCGGCCACGTGCACCGCCACCCGGCCCGGATGCGCTACGAGCACGGCGCGACCCGCGACGGCAAGCTGGTCTACGTCAAGGCCGACATCCTGCTGGACGGCGGCGCGTACTGCTCCTCCTCCCCCGCCGTGGTCGGCAACGCCGCGTCGCTGGGCGTGGGGCCGTACGAGGTGGAGAACGTGCAGATAGACGCCACCGGCGTCTACACCAACAACCCGCCGTGCGGCGCGATGCGCGGCTTCGGCGCGGTCCAGGCGTGCTACGCGTACGAGTCGCAGATGGACCGGCTGGCCGAGGCGTGCGGCCTGTCTCCCGTGGAGATCCGCGTGCGCAACGCCGTCTCCCAGGGCTCCCACCTCATCACCGGCCAGGTGATCGACTCCCCGGCACCGCTCGCCGAGATGCTGCGCGACCTCGAGACGATGCCACTGCCGGCGGAACCCCTCAGCGACCTGCGGTCGATGCCCGGCGGCGTGTCCCAGACCACGCACGGCGAGTCGGTGCGCCGCGGCATCGGCTACGGCGTCGGCATCAAGAACATCTGCTTCTCCGAGGGCTTCGACGACTACTCCACGGCCAGGGTCCGCGCCGAACTGGTGGGCGGTGAGCCGCACGTCACCGTGCACACGGCCGCCGCCGAGGTGGGCCAGGGCCTGGTGACGATCCAGGCCCAGATCGCCCGCACCGAGCTGGGTATCGCGAACGTGACCGTGGCCACCGCCGACACCTCCGTCGGCTCGGCCGGCTCGTCGTCGGCCTCGCGCCAGTCGTACGTCACGGGCGGGGCGGTGCGGGCCGCCTGCGAGGCGGTGCGCAAGCGCTTCAACGGGCTGCCGCCGGAGGAGGCGCTGGAGAAGTTCGGGCCGATCGAGGAGACGCGCGAGTACCGGCACCGCCCCACGTACCCGATGGACCCGATCACCGGGCAGGGCGACTCCCACACCCAGCTCGCCCTGTGCGTGCACCGGGCCGTCGTGGACGTGGACGTGGAGCTGGGCCTGGTCAAGGTGGTCGAGCTGGCCGCCGTCCAGGACGTGGGCCGCATCCTGAACCCGCAGGCCCTCGAGGGCCAGATCCAGGGCGGGTCCGCGCAGGGGCTCGGGCTGGCGCTCATGGAGGAGATCCAGATTCGCGACGGCCGGGTGCTGAACCCGTCGTTCACGGACTACCTCATCCCCACGATCCTCGACATGCCGCCGATGCAGATGAAGATCCTGGAAAATGCGGATCCGGCGGCGCCGTACGGGTTGCGCGGCGCGGGCGAGCCCCCGACGCTCTCCTCCACCCCCGCCGTCGCCGCCGCCGTGCGGGCCGCGACCGGGCTGCGGTTGACTCGGGTTCCGATTAGGCCAGAAGATATCGCGTTGTTTGATGACGGATCGACAATGGGGGTATCCGATGGCAAGCGCTCGTGAAGCGGCCGAGGCGGAGTTCCGGCGCTTTGACACCGACGGCGACGGCCTGCTGACGGCCGACGAGATCCGCCGGGCCAATGAGGCGCTGGGCGGGCAGGGCGCGTCCGAGAGCGAGATCGAGGCGTTCATCAAGTCGGCCGACAACGACGGCGACGGGACGATCGGGCTGGAGGAGTTCGTGGGGCTCGTGGGTCACGGGCGCCACGAGAAGGCGTGATCTCCTCACCCGCCGGGTAGCTATGCGCCATCCCCCTTGATCATGCGAAGGGGGATGGCGGGTGCTCGACCGTTTCTTCGAGCTCACCGGGCGGGGGACGACCGTCGGCCGCGAGGTGCGTGGCGGGGTCACCACGTTCGTGGCCATGGCCTACATCATCCTGCTCAACCCGATCATCCTGGCCGGCGCCACGGACGTCACGGGCGCCCGGCTCTCCATCGCCCAGCTCACCACCTCCACCGCGCTCGCCGCGGCCGTCTCCACGCTGCTGATGGCCTTCGTCGGCAACGCGCCCTTCGGCCTGGCCGCCGGGCTCGGCCTCAACGCGGTGGTCGCCTACCAGGCCGCGCCGCACATGACGTGGGCCCAGGCCATGGGCCTGGTGGTGCTGGAGGGCTTCGTCATCATCGTGCTGGCCGTGACGGGCCTGCGCACGCTGATCATGAACGCCATCCCGCTCGCGCTCAAACACGCCATCAGCGTGGGCATCGGGCTGTTCATCGCCCTGATCGGGCTGGTGGACTCCGGGTTCGTGACGCGGGGCACCGGCACGCCCGTGCAGCTCGGCGCGACGGGCCACCTCGTCGGCTGGCCGGTCGTCGTGTTCTGCTTCGGCCTGCTCCTGATGATCGTCCTGTTCGTACGCAGGACCCCGGCCGCGATCCTGATCAGCATCGTCGTGACGGCGGCCCTGGCCATCCTGGTCAACTCGGTCGCCAAGGTCCCGCCCCGGTCGTGGGGCGTGGTCACGCCGCACGTGCCGGAGCGCCTGGTCGCGGCGCCGGACTTCGGGCTGGTGGGCGCGTTCGACCTGTTCGGCGGGTTCGGCAGGGCGGGGGCGCTGACGGCGGCCGTGGTGCTGTTCACGCTGGTGCTGTCGGGCTTCTTCGACGCGATGGGCACGATCATCGGCGTGAGCGACGAGGCCGGGATGGTGGACGAGCGGGGCCAGGTGCCCCGGCTGGGCCGCATCCTGACCGTGGACGGCGTGGCGGGCATGATCGGCGGCTCGGTGAGCTCCTCGGCGAACACCGTCTTCGTTGAGTCCGCCGCGGGCGTCGGCGAGGGCGCGCGCACCGGTCTGGCCAGCGTGGCGACCGGCGCGCTGCTGGGGCTGACGCTGCTGTTCACGCCGCTGGCCTCGGTGGTGCCCGCCGCCGCTGCCGCGCCCGCGCTGGTGCTGGTCGGGGCGCTGATGATGATGCAGAGCAGGAACGTGCCCTGGGACGAGCTGGACGTGGCCATCCCGGCGTTCCTGACGATCGCGTTCATGCCGTTCACCTATTCGATCACGAACGGGGTGGGCGCCGGCGTGATCGCCTACACCCTCGTCAAGGCCGCCAGAGGGCGCTTCTCCGAGATCCCGTGGCTGCTCTGGATCGTCTCGCTGATCTTCGTGGCCTACTTCGCGATCGACGGGCTGGAGGAGCTGTTCGGTTAGCGCATGTCGCCGCTGTTGCAGGCCACGCCGTTGCCGTCGACGTCCACGTACCAGGAGTATTCCTCGTGGGTGCCCTTGGAGTAGGGGCCGTCCCCGGCGGCCACGGCCTCCTTGCAGCTGGCGTAGCGCTTGTCGGGGGTGCGCCGCGGGCCCGACGCGGGGCCCGTGGCGGGGCCCGTGGCGGCGGGGTTGGTGCCCGGGGTGGTGGCGGTGCCGGGGGTGGTGTTCTGCTGGCCCGGAGGGTTGTTCTGCTGGCCGGGAGGGGTCTGGTTGTTCTGGGGCGGGGTGCCGCCGGGCTGCTGCGGCTGCGAGGCGGGGTCCGTGGGCTGCGTGGACGCGCCCGGCGTGGTGCCCAGCAGGCGGGTCACCAGCGCGTCGGCCTCCTGCTTCTCGAAGCCCGAGATGCTCATGCTGTCGCCGTCCATGTACTGGGTGACGACGGGCGCCGCCAGCACGACCTTGGGCGCGTCAGGCTGCGCGGGGGCCAGCACGATGGCCACCTGCCGCTGGTCGGGCACCAGCTCGTCGATGAGCTGCACCAGGCGCTCCCTGAACCGCGGGGCGATCGCGATGCGCACGGAGTATTGGCCGTCCTTCTCGCGCACCGGCTCGATCCGCTGCACGGCGTCGACGGTGACGCCGTCCTCCAGGAAGTAGCAGTTCTTCTGCTCCTGGTCGAGCACGGCCTCCGCGCCGGGGCACGGCGCGGTCTTGGCCTCCCGTACGGGGGCGAAGTGGATGGGCACGGCCAGTTGCTGCGCCGGCGCGGCACCCAGGAGCGGTGTGTCGGGATTTTTGGTCATCAGGACGGCGATCGAGCCGACCACTCCCGCGACCAGCACGACGAGCACGAGCGAGACGATCAGCAAGATGGTGGTGGCCTTGCTGGCCTTCGGCTCCCCGGGGTCCGCGGGCGGCGGCTCTTCCGGCTTGTCCATCTATGGCGATCCCATCCTGACGTTCGGACTGCCGGTGAGCCTATCGAGGTACGGCGGCACCGGGGTAATCAGCCCGATAATCCTCACCTATTCGGGGGAGAGAGGAAGAATGGAGGCGTAAGCGCACAAGAGCGAGAAGAGTTCGGCCATGAAAGTCGGTGTTCCGCAAGAGCTCAAGAACAGCGAATATCGGGTGGCCCTTACCCCGGCCGGAGTGCACGAGTTCGTGCGCCACGGGCATCGGGTCTTCGTGGAACAGGGGGCGGGCGTCGGCTCCGCGATCCCCGACGACGACTTCGCCGCGGCGGGGGCCGTCATGGTCCCGGACGCCGACGAGGTCTGGGCGGCCGCCGACATGGTCATGAAGGTGAAGGAGCCGGTGCCGGAGGAGTACCACCGGCTGCGCAAGGGGCAGGTGCTGTTCACGTACCTGCACCTGGCCGCGTCCAGGCCCTGCACGCAGGCCCTGCTCGACTCCGGCAGCACCGCCGTCGCCTACGAGACCGTCCAGACGGCCGACCGGGCGCTGCCGCTGCTCGCGCCCATGTCCGAGGTGGCGGGCAGGCTGGCGCCGCAGGTGGGCGCGTACCACCTGATGCGCTCGGGAGGCGGCAGGGGCGTGCTGATAGGGGGCGTCTCCGGCGTGCGCGCGGCGCAGGTCGTGGTCATCGGAGCCGGCGTGTCCGGCATGAACGCCGCCGCCATCGCCCTCGGCATGCAGGCCGAGGTGCTGCTGCTCGACAACAACATCGACAAGCTGCGCCAGGCCGACCTGATCTACCAGGGCCACTGCCAGACCGTCGCCTCCAACACCCTGGAGATCGAGCAGGCGGTGACGGAGGCCGACCTGGTCATCGGCGCGGTGCTGGTGCCCGGCGCCAAGGCGCCGACGCTGGTGAGCAACGACCTCGTGAGCCGGATGAAGCCGGGCTCGGTGCTGGTGGACATCGCGATCGACCAGGGCGGCTGCTTCGAGGACTCCCGGCCGACCACGCACGAGCGGCCCACGTACCGGGTGCACGACTCGATCTTCTACTGCGTGGCCAACATGCCCGGCGCGGTGCCGCACACCTCGACGTTCGCGCTGACGAACGTGACGCTGCCGTACGCGCTGGCCATCGCCGACCTGGGCTGGAAGCGGGCCATGCGCGAGGACCCGGCGCTCGCGCTGGGCCTGAGCACCTACGACGGCCACCTGACCAGCCGCCCGGTGGCCGAGGCGCACGGTCTGGAGTGGACGCCCGTCGAACACGCTCTTTCGTGAGCCTTCTGTCCATCACATCCGGTGCGAGTTACGCTAAGTAGCGTTAGACTACTTAGAGTAACTGATCGGAGTCATGATGGCGCAGAAGAGCAGCTTCCGCGAGAGCGCGGAGCGCAACTTCAAGGACTTGGACGCCGACGGCGACGGCTTCCTGACCCGATACGACTACCTGTCGCTGGCCCAGCGGCGGCTGGAGCAGACCGGCGTGCGCGCGGACTCGCCCGAGGCCGAGGCGGTCGTCAACGCGTTCCTCAACGCCTGGGACACCCACGCCCGGGCCCTCGACACCAACCGCGACGGGCGGATCAGCAAGGAGGAGTACGTCACGTCCTTCGAGTCGCTGGTACGCACAGGCGCGCTCGAAGCCGTGCTCGCGCCGATCACCCGGGCCACCTTCGCCGTCGCGGACCGCGACGGCGACGGCTGGATCACCGTGGAGGATTTCCGCACCGTCTGGAACCGCGCGGACACCGACCTCGCCGCGGCCTTCTCCCGGGTGGACGCCGACGGTGACGGCCGCATCTCCTTCGAGGAGTACTCCCGCGCCCGTCAGGGCCTCCTCATCGACGGGGTGTGAGAGCCCCGTCACGGGCGTCGGCCGGAGTTCCCACACCCACGAGGGGGCGGCCACGCCGCCGAAGGGGCCACCCACCCGCCCCTCCGGCGTACCGCAGTTCCCGGCTCCGGCCGATGCCCACCGGCCCCGCGCGGGCTACTTCTGCGACTGGCCGGGCGTCGGCGAGATGGTCTCCATCGGCGGCTGCTGCTGGTTGGCCTTCGGCTCCGGCGGCAGCGGCGCCTGGTCGGCCGTCGTCGTGATGGCGTCCTCGCCGCCGCACGTGGCGCCGGGCTCCGGCGTGTCCTTACCGTTCTGGAACTTCTTGATGAACGCCGCCAGCTTCGGGTCGGCGGAGTCGTTCAGCTTGAGCTGGTGTCCCCACGACGACGCGACCACCGGCGCGGGCAGGTTGGGGTACGGGCTGACCAGCATGTAGTCCTGCTGGCCCGTGGACGACGCCACTTCCTTCAGCTTGTCGACCTGCGCCTTGGGCAGGTCGGGCCGGTAGGTGATCCAGACGGCCCCGTGCTCCATGGAGTGCACGGCGTGCTCACTGTGGATGGGCTTGTCGTAGACCGAGCACGCCTGCCAGTAGTTGTTGTGCTGGCCGCCCACCGGAGGGTTCTCCTTGTAGGTGACCGCGTTCCACACGTGCTGCCCGGCCTCGTACTTGTAACTGGCCACGGCGTCCAACGAGGTCTCCCTGGCCTGCTTGACCAGGTAGAAGCCGACCACGCCGACGAGCACCACGATGATCAGACCGCCCGTCCCCCACATGAGCAGCGCGGCGCGGCGTTGTTTGCGCTTCTGCTCGGCCCGCATCTTCGCAAGATGCTCGCGCCTCGCCTGCGCCTTCTCCTTCGTCATCGTTCCTCCATCGGCGTACCAACTCCGGTCACCCTATTGCCTCCCGGCGTATGCGGAGAATAAGGCGCTTATAAGCGTCCGATCACGACGCCATCGGTGGGTACGCTGGACGGGCCATGGAAAAGCCCGTGAGTAAACCCATCCTGATCGCCTGCGGCGTGCTCGTGCTCGCCGTGGCCGCATTCTTCCTGTTCGGCCGTGACGGCACGCCCGGCGACACCTCGGCCGAGGCCGGGTTCGCCCGCGACATGGCCACGCATCACGCCCAGGCCGTGGACATGTCGTTCATCGTCAGGGACAAGGGCCCGGCCAAGGAGATCAGAAACCTGGCCTTCGACATCATCAACACCCAGGCCAACCAGCGCGGCATGTTCCTGGGCTGGCTGCAGCAGTGGGGTCTCGACCAGGCAAGCGACCAGAAGCCGATGGCCTGGATGGCCGGCCACGGCCACGGCGGCACCGCGACGCCCGCCAACGGTGCCGCGCCCGGCTCCATGCCCGGCATGGCCACGCCGCAGGAGCTGACCCAGCTCAAGGAGGCGCAGGGCACGCAGGCCGAGGTGCTGTTCCTGCAGCTGATGATCCGCCACCACGAGGGGGGTGTGCAGATGGCCGAGGGGCTGCTCAAGCTGTCCACGCGCGCCGAGGTCGTCAGCATGGCGCAGAAGATCGTCCAGGGGCAGAGCGGCGAGATCAAGCTCATGACGGAGCTGCTCAAGCAG
Source organism: Nonomuraea sp. NPDC003709 (assembly GCF_040610775.1). Lineage (NCBI taxonomy): Bacteria > Bacillati > Actinomycetota > Actinomycetes > Streptosporangiales > Streptosporangiaceae > Nonomuraea > Nonomuraea sp. NPDC003709. The sequence goes on from NZ_JBEXMW010000024.1 coordinate 124,756, forward strand.
CGCGGCGCGCAGCCCTACCCGTCGATCCTCAAGCCCCAGTAAGGCCGGCCGTGGACGGGGACGCCGACGCGGTCGTGGTGGGCTCCGGGCCCAACGGGCTCGTCGCCGCCGTCACACTGGCCCGCGCCGGGCGCAGGGTGCTGCTGCTGGAGGCCGCCGACCGGTTCGGCGGCGGGCTGCGCTCCGGCGAGCTGACGCTGCCGGGGCGGGTACACGACCTGTGCGCGACGGTGATGGCGATGGCGGTGGCGTCTCCCGCGTTCCGGGCGCTGGACCTTCCGGGTGTGGAGTTCGCGCATCCTCCGGTGCCCGTGGCCCATCCGCTCGACGACCGTCCCGCCGTACTCGTGCACCGCGACGCCCACCGCACCGCCCAGGGCCTGGGCCGCGACGCGGGCGCCTGGCTGGCGACCGTGGGCGCGGCCGCCCGCGCCGGGCTCCCGCTGGTGGACCTGCTCCTCAAGCCGCTCGGCCCGTGGCGGGCCACGGGGCCGCGTACGTTCGCGCAGGCGGCCGGGTTCGGGCTCGCGGCGGCCCTGCCCGCCACGACGTTCGCCCGGCGGGCGTTCCGGACCGTGGAGGGGCGGGCGCTCATCGCGGGCATGGCCGCCCACTCCGTACGGGACCTGCGCGCGCCCATCACCGCCGGATACGGGCTGATGCTGGCGTCCCTGGCCCACCTGGCGGGCTGGCCGCTGGTGCGGGGCGGGTCGCAGGTGCTGGCCGACGCGCTGGTGGCCGAGCTCAGGTCGCTGGGCGGGGAGGCGGTCACCGGCCACCGCGTGCGCCGGCTGTCGGAGCTGTCCGCGCCGACGGTGGTGCTGGACGTCTCGCCCCGGCAGTTCCTCGCGATGGCGGACCTCCCGGCGGGCTACCGGCGGCGGCTGGCCCGCTTCCGCTACGGTCCCGGCGTCTTCAAGATGGACTGGGCCCTGGACGGGCCGGTGCCGTGGCGGGATCCGGCGGTGGCGGACGCGGGCACGGTGCACCTGGGCGGGACGCTGGAGGAGATCGCGCTGAGCGAGGCGGAGACGACCGCCGGCCGGCACTCGCCCCGGCCGTACGTGCTGGCGGTCCAGCCGTACGCGGCGGATCCGACGAGGGGCGGGCACACGTTCTGGGCCTATTGCCACGTGCCCGCCGGCTCGACCGTGGACATGACGGACGCCATCGAGACCCAGATCGAGCGGTACGCGCCCGGCTTCCGCGACCGCGTCCTGGCCCGCCACACGATGGGCCCGGCCGCGATGGAGGCCGCCAACCCCAACCTGGTGGGGGGCGACATCACCGGCGGCCTGACCAGCCTGGTCCAGTTCCTGCGCCGCCCCGTCTGGTCGCCGGCGCCGTGGCGCACCCCGCTGCCGGGCGTCTTCCTGTGCTCGGCCTCCACCCCACCCGGCCCGTCGGTACACGGGATGGGCGGCTGGCAGGCGGCCCGCCTCGCCCTGCGGACCACCCCCGCCAAGCCATAACGACCACCGGCGACGCAGGGGTCAGGGGTGCATCTCGTCGGTGAGGGCGGCGGCGAAGGCGTCCACGTCGGACTCCGTCGTGTCGAAGGCGCACATCCACCGCACCTCCCCCGTCGCCTCGTTCCACGTGTAGAACCGGAACCGCTTGGCCAGCCGCTCCGTCACGTCCCGGGGCAGGATCGCGAAGACCGCGTTCGCCTCCACCGGCCGGGTGAGCGTCACCCCCGGGATGCCGCTGACCGCCTCGGCCAGGCGCCGGCCCATGGCGTTGGCCTGGCGGGCGTTGCGCAGCCACAGGTCGCCCGACAGCAGCGCCTCGAACTGCGCCGACACGAAGCGCATCTTCGACGACAGCTGCATGAACGTCTTGCGGATGTAGTCGACCCCGCTGGCGGCGGCCGGGTTGAGGACGACGACGGCCTCGCCGTACAGCAGCCCGATCTTGGTGCCGCCGAAGGAGAGCACGTCCACCCCCACGTCCGTCGTGAGGGCCCGCAGCGGGACGTCGAGGGCGGCGGCGGCGTTGGTGAGGCGGGAGCCGTCGAGGTGGACGAGCAGCCCCAGGTCATGGGCGTGCGAGCAGATCGCCGCGATCTCGTCGGCCGTGTAGAGGGTGCCGAGCTCGGTGGTGTTGGAGATGGACACCACGCGCGGCTGCGCCCGGTGCACGTCGCCGAACCCCCACGCCTGCCGGTCGATCAGCTCCGGCGTGAGCTTGCCGTCGGGCGTGGGCACGGTGAGCAGCTTGATGCCGCCCGCCACCTCGGGCGCGCCGCCCTCGTCGGTGTGGATGTGGGCGCTTTCCGCGCAGATGACCGCCTCCCAGTGGGTGGTCATCGAACGGAGGGAGACGACGTTCGCGGCGGTGCCGTTGAAGACCGGCCAGGCCTGCGCCTGCTCGCCGAAGTGCCGCTTGAAGACCTCCGCCATGGCCTCGGTGTAGACGTCCTCGCCGTAGGCGGTCTGGTGGCCGCCGTTGGCGGCGGCGATGGCCTGGAGGATCTCGGGGTGTACCCCGGCGTAGTTGTCGCTGGCGAACGCCTTGAGCCGGGGGTCGTGCCGGGAAGTCACGCAGTAAGGTCCAATCGGGTGCCGTTGACCTCGGCGGCGGGGCGGTCGTAGAGGCCGCCGATGGCCTCCGCGAGGTCGTGTACGTCGGTGAAGCCGGCGAACTTCGCGGCGGGCTTCTCGGCCCGCATGGCGTCGTTCACCAGGGCCTTGACCACCAGGATGGTGGCCGCGCTGCCGGTGCCGGAGAGCGCGTCGGCGAGGGAGAGCGTCCACGCCTCCGCCGCCGCCTTGGCCGCCGCGTAGGCGGCGCCGCCGGCGGAGGGCCGCTCGGCCGCCTTGGCCGAGACGATCACGAAGCGGCCGTTGTCGCTGTCCCGCAGCAGCGGCTCGAAGGCCAGCGACACGTTCTGGAGCGTGCGGATCAACAGGTCGTGCAGGAGGTCCCAGTCGTCGAGGCTGGTCTCGGCGAACGAGCCGGCGCCGCGCCAGCCGCCGACCAGGTGCACCACGCCGTCCACGCGGCCGTGATCGCGCTCGATCCAGTCGGCCAGGCCCTGTACGGCGGTACGGTCGAGCAGGTCGACGTCCTCCTTGTCGACCCCGATCACCGTATGACCATTTTTCCGGAAATATTCGGAAACGGCCTCCCCTGTCGGCCCTCCAGCACCCGTAACCAGAATGATCATGCGCGAAGTCCCTTAGTCGATTCGACCACTTCGGCCAGCTTACGGCGCAGTGCCTCGTAGAACATGCTCAGGGGGAACTCGTCCGGCAGCACCGCGTCCACCTTGGCCTTCTGCTCCTCCGGCAGCGCCTGGACGCCCTTGGCCCAGACGGAGCCGGGATGCGGCGCCACGTATGCGCCCACCAGCTCGTACGCCGCCAGCCAGTGCGCCAGCTTGGACCGGTCGATGCTGTCGCGATACAGCTTCTCGACCTCGCCCCGCAGGTCGGCGACCCCGTCCGCGACCCGCTCCCAGTCGATCGTGAGCCGGTTGTCCGTCCAGCGCACGATGTCGTTGCGATGCAGGTACGCGAAGAGCAGCTGCCCGCCGAGCCCGTCGTAGTTCCGCACCCGCTCCCCGGTGATCGGGAACCTGAACAGCCGGTCGAACAGGATCGCCACCTGCACGTACCGCGCGTGCGGCACGCCCTGGGCCTCCAGCTTGACGGCCTCCCCGAACGCGGTCAGGTCGCAGCGCAGTTCCTCCAGCGAGTACAGCCAGTACGGCATCCGCTGCTTGATCATGAACGGGTCGAACGGCAGGTCTCCGTGGCTGTGGGTGCGGTCGTGGACCAGGTCCCAGAGCACGAACGTGTCCTGCGCGAGCCGCTGCGAGGCCAGCAGCCTGGCCGCGTCCGGCGGCAGGTCGAGCTTGAGCGTCTCGGCGGCGGCCTGCGACACCCGCCTGAACCTGGCGGCCTCGCGATCGGCGAAGATCCCGCCCCAGGTGAAGCGCGCCGGAGCCTGCCGCACCGCGACCGTCTCGGGGAAGAGCACGGCGGAGTGGGTGTCGTAGCCGGAGGTGAAGTCCTCGAACGCGATCGGCACGAACATCGGGTTGTCGTAGCCGCCCGCCTCCAGCCCGGCCAGCCAGTCCGGCCAGATCGTCCGGATCCAGACGGCCTCCAGGTTGCGGGCGGGGTTGCCGTTCTGGGTGTACATGGGGAAGACCACGACGTGCTCCAGCCCGTCCTCGCGCTGGGTGTCGGGGTGGAACAGGTCGAGCGAGTCGAGGAAGTCGGGCACGCCGAGGTCCTGCTCGGCCCACTTCGCCAGGTCAGCCTGGACGGCCTGGAGGTACGCGGCGTCATGCGGGAAATATGGCGATATTTCGCCCAGGCGCGCGCCGATCTCGGCCACCAGCGCCTTCGCCCGCTCCTTCTCCTCCGGCACCGAGCCGTCCTTGACCTGCAGCGGACGCAGCTCCTCGACGGCCGCCTTGAGCCGGGCGAACCCGGCCGCCTTGGCCTCGTCGCGCGACGCTGCGGCGTCGCCGGCGTCCGGGACGCGGGCGGCCCAGGTGACCACGTTCCCCCAGAGGCGCCGGTGGTCGTAGTCCTCGATGGAGTCGTCGCCGAAGAGGTCGGAGTCGGCGAACGCGACCACGCGCCCCTTGCCGTACCGGACGGCGGCGGCCAGCGGCGCGCCCGCCGGGTCGGCGGTCGGCGAGGTCGCGAACAGCACCTCGCCCTCGCCCTCGCCCTCACTCTCCATCGTGAGGACGCCGGTGCGGTAGAAGCAGGCCGTACGGATCCCGGCGAGCAGGCCGGAGGTGGTGGCGGGCTCGGCGAGCACCCAGGTGGCCACCTCCCGGTGCGCGTGCTTCGGGTCGCGCACGGTGGTGTGCGCCACGCCCACCCCGAACCGCCCGAGCAGCTCACGCAGGTTGTTGCCGTACTTGTCCTGCTCCTCCTCGGCCAGCACCACCAGCCCGCCGCCGTCGGCGACGAAGGACTCGATCGCGTCCAGCTCGGCGGCGGTGAAGACGGGGCTGCCCTGCCCGATGGTACGTTCCCACCGCTCTCCCGACGGGTGCGCGATCACCAGGACGTCCTGCTCGGCGAGCGTCTCGGGCGTGAGCGCGCCGGCCGTGTGGGCGCCGACCGTGTGCCCCAGGTGCCGGAGCAGCCCGGCCGCGCGGGCGTAGCTGTTGTCGTCGGGATGGGCGGGGTTGATGGCCTCGGCCACCTCGCGCCGAACGGTCCACGACTCGCTGTGAGCCTCGTCGAACAGCACCCGAGGGAACGCTTGCATGAAATATCTCCTGTATCTACCGCCTTCTGACGGAAAATATACACATGATGCTCCATGTACCGCCAAACCCTCAGGCGGCGCCCGGCCGAACCACCCCGGTCTCGTACGCGAAGACCACGGCCTGCGCCCGGTCGCGCAGCGACAGCTTCATCAGCACCCGCGCCACGTGCGTCTTGACCGTGGCCTCCCCCACGTACAGCTCCCCGGCGATCTCCGCGTTGGTGAGGCCGCGCGCCAGCAACCGCAGCACCTCCAGCTCGCGCGGCGTCAGCTCGGCCAGCCGGGGCGAGGGCGTCGGCTCGGCCCGGCCCGCGAACGTGGCGATCACCCGGCTCGTCACGGCCGGGTCGAGCAGCGCGTCACCCGCGTGCACCACCCTGATCGCCTCCAGGAGCTGCTCCGGCGGCGACACCTTCAGCAGGAACCCGCTGGTGCCGGCGCGCAGCGCGGCGTAGAGGTTCTCGTCGGTGTCGAACGTGGTCAGCGTGATGACCTTGGGCGGCGACGGGTCGTCCAGCAGCTCCTTGGCCGCGGCCAGCCCGTCGAGCCGGGGCATCGAGATGTCCATGAGCACGATGTCCGGCCGCGTACGCCTGACCACGGCGACGGCCTCGCGCCCGTCGGACGCCTCCCCGACCACCTCCATGCCGGGATCGCTGTCGACGACCATGCGCAGCCCGGCCCTGACCATCGCCTGATCGTCGGCGATGACTATGCGAATGCCCACAAGCCGGAGGGTAGACGCCGGGCACCCGCCTTGAACACCCAGGCCAAGCCGCACGCAAGTGAGTCACAAGTCACGACACATGGACGCTCTGCCGGATGCGGGTCTGGGTGGCGTCGTCGCACGTGGCCTTGGCGCAGAAGTACATCACGAGCATGGTCTTGGGCTGGCGGTCGATCACGTAGCTGACGAAGCCCAGCCTGGTGCCGGACGCAGGGTCGTGCAGGGAGCCGTCGAAGCGGGTGGCGGGACTGGTGCCGGCCTGGTCCGGCACGGGTTTGCCGACGTCGACCTGGCCGGGCAGCAGGGCCTCCATCTTGGCCTTCATCTGCTCGGAGTTGCCGCCGGCGTCGAGGGTGTCGGAGACCTGGACGTAGACGCCCGAGGCGGAGTCGGGGTCGTCCTCGACGACCTGGGAGATCGCCGACCAGTCCGCTCCGGGGCCGGCCACGAACAGGGACTCGAACTCCTGGGCGTGCGGCGAGACCACCGCGAACAGGTCCTGGTGGGTGCGCACGGTCCAGTCGCCCGGGTACTCGAACGTGAGCGGCGCGGCGGCGCTGGTCTTGTAGCGGGACCAGGTGTCGCCGCGGTGGTTCATGATGATCATGGCGACGAGCGCGAGGGCCGCGACGGCGGCGACCAGCGTGGCGGCCACGATCGGGACGCGTCCCGGGCGTTTCTTGGGCGCGGTCGGATGCGTGGGGGGCGCGGGGGCCCGGTCCGACCCGATCGGCGGGAACGGGGGCCCCAGGACGGGCGCGGGACGCGGGCCTGAGGTGAGCCCAGACGCGGGGCCGGTCGGGGGGCCGGTCGTGGGTCCCGTCGTGGGTCCCGTCGTGGGTCCGGTCGTGGGTCCCGGGACAGGCGCGGGGTACGGCGCCGGGTGCGGCCCGGAGTGGGGACCCTGGCGGGGCACGAGGTGCGGCCCGCTGGTGGGGCCGCTCATGGGGTCGGACTGGTGCCCGCTGATCGCGTCACGCAGCGCGGTCACGAACTCCGTACAGGTGGCGTAACGCTGCTCGGGCGCCTTGGCCAGCGCCCGCATCATCACGGCGTCGATCTGCGCGGGCAGGTCGGGCCTGAGCTGCGACAGCGGCGTCGGCTGCTCGGCCAGGTGGGCCCAGAGCAGGGCGATGTCGTTCTCGCGCTGGAACGGCAGCCGCGCCGACAGCCCCTCGTAGACCACGCACGCCAGCGCGTACTGGTCGGCGCGGCCGTCGATGTGCTCCTTGTTGATCTGCTCGGGCGACATGTAGCGGGGCGTGCCGATGAACTGGTCGGTCTGGGTCAGCCCGGAGATCGACGAGCGGTGCTTGGTGATGCCGAAGTCGGTGAGGTAGACGTGGTCGCCGGCCATCAGGATGTTGGCCGGTTTGACGTCGCGGTGGATCAGGTCGTGCGCGTGCGCGGCGTCGAGGGCGGCGGCGACCTGGGCGAAGACCTGGTTTGCCTGGGCGATCGGCAGCGGTCCGCGGTCGTAGATGAGCCGGCGCAGGTCGAGCCCGTCGACGTAGCGCATGGCGATGTAGAGGACGCCGTCGGCGTCCGCGTTGGCCTCGTAGATCGGGATGATGTTGGGGTGCTCGATGCTGGCGACCGTTCTGGACTCCAGGATGAACCGCTGCCTGAACCGGTCGTCGACGCTGAGCACCGGGTTGAGGATCTTCAGCGCCACCCGGCGGCTCAACCTGGGGTCGAGCGCAAGGTAGACCACGGCCATGCCGCCCTTGCCGACGATGTCCTCGATGTAGTACCCGGCCACCTCCTGGCCGATAAGCGATCTTTCGTTCAATGGCATCACGTCTCGATGGGGTGGCCGCAGTAACCGCAGAAGCGATGCGCGGGCCCGAGTCGCATGCCGCACGAGGTGCAGTACTTGATCCCCGGGTTCGGCGCGGTCATCACCTGCTGTTGTTGCTGCGGGACCATGGGGAACGCCTGCGACCGCCGTACGACCACGGTCTGGTTGGCCCCGTCGTCGAGCGGTGGCGCGGCCGCCCCCGGTGGTTCTGGCGGCTCTGTCACCTTTTCAGGAGCACGGCGGCGCCACAGCAGATACGCCCCGCCCGCGGCCGCCATGAAAAGGATTCCGGCCGCCACGATGAACGGCCACAGCGGGGTCGACCGGGTGGTGGTGGCCGCCACCTGTTTCGTACCCTGGTCCTCCGGCCCGCCCCGTTTCTCCAGCGAGGTCTTCAGCAGCTTGGCGGCCACCACGTTGCCCGGATAGAGCTCGAGCACGCGCTGGAAGCCGGGCGCGGCCTCCGTGTAGTACTTGGTGTGGTAGCGGGTCAGCGCCGCCTCGAACGCCGTGTCGATCGCGCCTCTGCGCGGCGCCACCTTGGCGGCGGCCAGGATGCCGTTGATCTCCCTGACGCCGATCATCCTGCCCTCTTTGCCGCCACCCACCAGCAGGCCGATGACGTGGCCGTTCTTGTCGCCGATCACGGGGGCGCCGATGAGTCCCTGGTCGGCCAGGCCGCCCAGCTTGACCGGCTCGTCCACCTTCTTCTCCGGGTCGGCGAACGGCCTGCCGTTGTCACCGCCCCCGCCACCCTTGCCCAGGTGGGCGATCTCGACGGTCTCCAGGACCTTCGGGCCCGGCCGGCCGAGGAAGCCCGCCACGTTGGTGGGCGCGCCCTCCTGCTCGGGCACCTGGTCGGCGAGCGGCGCGGTGGGCATGCCGACGCCTCCGGTCATGGGGGTCACCGGCACCAGCACAGCGGGGCTGTCGGGCGTCGGGCCGGCCTTGATGCACTTGACCTTGATGCCGTTGGGGGTCGGCGGCGACACGTTGGGATAGGCCGTGATCTCGGTGGTCACGTTGATGATGCAGGTGGCGGTGTCGGTCTTCGGCGGGTAGCACTCCGCCAGGTGGTGGTTGAGCAGGTCGTCCTTGAGCTTGTGCTTCTCGTAGTCGAGGGGGATCTTCACCTTGTGGTGCTCGGCGAAGACCTTGTTCGCCGCGTAGATCGCGACGTCGTTGGGGTTCACGGCCAGGCGCCTGAGCGCGACGATCGTGCCGTCGGGGTTGACGACGGTCCCCGTGCCCGCGGCGAACGGGATGTCGTAGGACCGCTCCACATGTTTGAGCTCGCCGATGTGGTCGAGCAGGGTGATCTCCACATGAGACACGGCTTCCAGTCGCACCACGGCGGGGGTCACCAGGTCGGTGATCCCGCTCGGGTGTTCGTGAGCCGCGGCCGGCATCGCGATCAGCACCAGTGCCGTCGCGACGCCACCGGCAAGAGCTGTGAGGCGCGCCATCTCCGCTCCCAACGCAGGTCTAGGACCAGGGTCCCAATCGCATGCTGTAAGTCAATAGACCGCCACGTAGACAAGCGCTTGCTAGGGGGCATAACGTACCCAGGTGGGCTACACGATCGGCGTAGATGTCGGTGGCACCTTCACCGATGTGGTCCTTGGAGGCACGTTCGGCGCGATTGCCGTGGCCAAATGTTTGAGCACCCACTACGACCCCATCGCGGGCATCGTGGCCGGCGTTACGCGCGCGCTCGGCGACCGCGACCCCGCGCAGGTCACGCGGGTCGTCCACGCGACGACGCTGGCCACCAACGCGGTGCTCGAACGCAAGGGGGTCCGGGTGGCTTTTGTCACCACCCAGGGCTTTCGCGCCGCCATCCCGCTCGGGCGCTACGCGCGGGTCGAGGAGGACCGCTACGATCTGCGCTTCTCGCCGCCGCCTCCGCCGGTGGCCGCGGGCGACTGCTTCGAGGTGGTGGAACGCGTCTCGGCGCGCGGGGCGGTGCTGACGCCGCTGGACCTCGATTCCGTACGCCGGGCCGCTGCGGCGATCACGGCCCGCGGCATCACGTCGGCGGCGGTCTGCCTGCTGCACTCGTACGCCAACCCGGCCCATGAGCGGCAGGTCGCCGAGCTCCTGCGGGAGTCGATCCCGGACGTGGTGACGTCGTCGGAGATCTGGCCGGAGATCCGCGAGTACGAGCGCGCCACCACCACCATCATGTCCGCATATATCGGCCCATTGATGGCTTCGTACCTTTCGCAGCTCCAGGAGCGGCTGGCCGAGATCGGGATCCGCGCGCCCGTCCACGTCATGGAGTCGAGCGGCGGTGTGATCTCCGCCGAGCTGGCCGCCCGGCGCGCGGTGGCCACGATCGAGTCGGGCCCGGCGGCGGGGGTGCTGGCGGCGGCCGGGACCGGGTTCCCGGACGTGATCTCGTTCGACATGGGCGGGACCACCGCAAAGGCGTGCGTCGTACGCGGCGGTGCGCCCGAGATCACGAACGAGTTCCACGTCGGCGGCAAGGGCAGCTTCGGCGGCCGACGCGCGGGCACCGGCGTGCCCATCAAGACCCCGGCCATCGACCTGGCGGAGGTGGGGGCGGGCGGGGGCAGCGTCGCCTGGCTCGACGCGGCCGGCGCGCTCCGCGTCGGCCCGCACTCGGCGGGCTCCTCCCCCGGGCCCGCCTGTTACGGCCTGGGCGGCTCCGAACCCACGGTCACGGACGCGAACCTGGTCCTCGGTTACCTCTCCTCGGCCTCGCTCCCCCTGACCCCGGACCTGGCCGCCAAGGCCCTCGACCGGCTGGCCTCGCCGCTCGGGGTCTCCCGGGAGGAGGCCGCGTACGCCGTGCACGAGATCGTCAGCGCCTCGATGGCGTCGGCGGTGCACGTGGTGACGGTGCAGCGCGGCATCGACCCGCGCGGCTTCGCCCTGGTCGCCTTCGGCGGCGCCGGTCCCATGCACGCGGCCCGGGTCGCGGAGCGCTTCGGGATCGGGACGGTCGTGGTGCCCGCGCACTGCGGCGTCGCCTCGGCGGCCGGACTCCTCACCGGCGCCCTCTCCACGGACCGCGTCCTGTCCCGCCTGGACGCCCCCGACCCCTCCGCCGTCTTCACCTCCCTGGCCACCGACGCCGCCGCCGACCTGGGTGTCTCACTCTCGGACCCCGGGGTGCTGGTGTCACGGTCGGTGGACGTCCGCTTCAAGGGCCAGTCCCACGACCTGACCGTCGGGTGGACGTCTTCCCGGGAGGAGCTGGCGTCCCGCTTCTTCGCGCGGTACGAGGAGGTGTACGGGATCGCGCAACGGGGCGAGATCGAACTGGTCAGCTACCGCATCCACCTCACCGCCCCCACCTCCCCACCCCCCGACACCACCGGGAATGAGGCCGCCGGGAACGGGACGGCCGGCGACGGGGCAGCCGGGAACGGGGCAGCCGAAGACGCGACAGCCGGGGGCGGGGCAGCGGCGGCCGTGCCCCGGGCGAGGCGGGCGTACTTCCCGGAGACCGGCGGCTACGCCGAAGTCCCCGTCCACACCAGGGACACCATGGCCGGCGGCCCGCTCCACGGCCCCGCGATCATCGAGGACGCCGAGTCCACGATCGTCGTCCCGCCCGGCTGGACCGCCACCCTCGCCGAGACCCGCGCCGTCCACCTCACCAGGAGCACGACATGCCCGACCTCCTGACCGCCGAGGTGCTCAGGAACGCGCTCGTCGTCGCGGCGGAAGAGGCCAGCATCGTGGTGGTCCGCTCCGCGTACTCGACGTTCATCGTGGAGGGCTCGGACGCCTCGGCCGCCGTCCTCGACGCCCGGGGCCGCCTGATCGCCCAGTCCATGGCCACCACCCTCATGAACAGCATGGCGCTCAAGGTGGCGCTCCCCGAGCTCCTCAAGGACATCCCCGCGGACCGGATGAGCCCGGGCGACGTGTACGTGCTCAACGACGCCTACCGGGGCGGTGTGCACACCAACGACCTGCTCGTCTACCGCCCGGTCTTCGTCGGCCAGACCCCGGCCTACTTCACCGCCACCATGATCCACGTCTCCGACCTGGGCGGTCTCTCGGCGGGTGGCATGGCCCCGCTGGCGACCGACATCTTCCTGGAGGGCCTCCAGCTCCCGCCGGTGCGCCTGGCCACCGAGGAGGGCCTGGACCCGACCGTGGAGGCCATCCTGCGGGCCAACAGCCGTACCCCTGACAAGGTCATGGGCGACGTGCGGGCCCTGGTGGCCGGGACGGCGGTGGCCGCCGCCCGGCTGGAGACCCTGGTCGGCGAGTACGGCGCGGAGGGCCTGAGCGCGGGCGTCGACGACTACCTGGACTACACCGAGGCCAGGACCCGCGCGGCGCTGGCCGAGCTGCCGGCGGGCCGGTTCGAGGCGGCGTACCCGATCGACGATGACGGCATAAATCCCGAAAAATCGCATGAAATCCGGGTCGCCGTCACCCTCGGCGACGAACGAGCCGTGCTGGACTTCGCGGGCACCGGCCCGCAGGTTCCGGCCGCGATCAACGCCTCGGCCTCGCAGTCCCTCGCCGCCGCCGTCTTCGCCGTCCGCTGCTTCCTCGACCCCACGATCCCCATGAACGACGGCTGCCTGCGCGCCATCGACGTACGCCTGCCCGAGGGCTCCCTGCTCAACGCCCGCTCCCCCTACCCGTGCGGCGGCCGGTACGTCCCGATCTACGCCGCCATGGAGGCCGTCTTCCAGGCCATGTCCGACGCCGCCCCCGAGCGTGCCATCGCCCCCAGCGGGATCCTGCAGCCGTTCTCGATCGCCGCCGTCGGGGCGCCGTACTGGATCCACCTCTCCTACGACTTCGGCGGCGTGGGCGCCCGCCGGGGCCTGGACGGCCCGGACGCCACGGGCGTGCACTTCGGCATCGGCCGCAACTCGGTGCCGCAGGCGGAGCCGGTGGAGAGCCGCTGCCCGCTGATCGTCGAGTCCGTCGAGACCATCCCGGACTCGGGCGGCCCCGGCCGGTTCCGCGGCGGGCTGGGCTCGCGCACGGTCTACCGTTTCCTGGCCGACTGCCACGTCACCACCCGTGGCGACCGCCTCCGCCTCCCGCCCCCTGGCCGTGCCGGCGGGCAGCCGGGGCGGCTCGGCGGCTTCTTCAGGCGCCACCTGGACGGGACGGTGGAACGGCTGGCGTCCAAGGTCAACAACGTGCGGTTCGCGGCCGGGGAGGCGTTCATCGTGGAGACGACGGGCGGCGCCGGCCTCGGCCCACCGGCCGAACGCGACCCCGAGGCGATCCTGGCCGACCTGGAGGCGGGCCGCGTCACGCCACGGGGGGCGGCCGAGGACTACGGCTTCGAGACCAGGTCGGCGGGGTCGAAGCGCACCGGGAAGGGCGACGACAGGGGGACGCCGGTCCCGGCTCCATAGGCGATCGGCGGGCCATAGGTGTCGCCGTCGAGTTCATGGACGTAGAGCACCTCTTCGTCCGGCTCGATGCGCCAGTAGACGGGGATGCCCGCCGCCGCGTAGGCCAGAACCTTCAGCGCTCTGTCACGCCCTTGGGTGTCCGGGCCGACCACCTCCCCGACGAGATGCACCTGCCCAGGTGAGAGCACTGGCTCGTCCGCCTTGATCGCCTCTTCCGGCACGACCACCAGGTCGGGGATGTAGAAGTCCCGGTCGCTCGCTTGCACGCCGACGCCCATCAGCGGCGTCAGGTCGTGCGGCACCTCGCGATCGAGAACGCGCATCGCACAGGAGATGGCCCGCTGGTGCGGGATCGTCGGCAGCGGGCTGATCAGGAGGCTTCCGTTGAAGAGTTCGTAGCGATTCCCGTCATCGGGAAACGTGAACAGGTCCTCGACGGAATAGGGCGGCCTGCCAGGGAGGACTGTCGGCCCGGCGATGGAGATCACGTGCCAAGTATCGGACCTCACGCACACTTCCGTCACGTGAAGTCACGAGGCCGCCACGCTTCGGTGCCCTGGCGGACCGCCGCGTGGACGGCGCGGGCCGCGCGGGCGCCCCACTCCGAGCGCGGCCCGCCGAACAGCTCCGCGGGCCCCTCCGCCGGCGCGGCCACGCAGACCGCGTCCGAGGCCGTGCCCGTGCACGGGAAGCCCGCCTCGATCAGCGCCTGGGACTTCGCCTCCGTGACCGTCATCACCGCGTTGACCAGGGCCGCGTCCGTCATGGCCACCGGCAGCACGGTCACGATGTTGATGGTCCCCACCCGCATCGGCGCCAGCTCCGGGTCCGCGCTCCCCTCCGGGGCGGCGGCCCAGGTCGGGACGCGGAGGCCGACGGTCGCGTACGCCTCCACGCCGCCGTCAGAGGCCTGGACGCAGCGGTCGACGGAGGCGGCGGTCAGCATGCCGACGCCGTCCCCCTCCGGGCCTAACGACAGCAGGTGGTCGACCGGGTCCATCCGTGAATACCCGGCCACCACCTGCGCGTTCAGCACCCACTCGCGCGGGCCGATCCCGCCGCCGAGCAGCGCGGAGGAGATCATCCGCCAGCCCGGCCCGAACTTCCACAGCAGCGCCCCCAGCCGCGCCCCGTCCTCCACCCGATATGTGAGCTTCATGGCCCTCCCCTGACGAGGTGCACGACGGGCCGGCCGTCCGGCCCCGGCTCGATCTTCACATGGGCGTCGAAGTGCCGTCCCACCAACGGCTCGGTGAGCACCTGGGCGGGCTTGCCGGAGGCCACCGCGCGCCCGCCGGCCAGCAGGAGCAGGGAGTCGGCGTAGAGGCCGGCGACGGTCAGGTCGTGCAGGGTGGTGACGACGGTCAGGCCGTCCGCCCGCCGCAGCCGGTCCACCAGCTCCAGCACCTGCTGCTGGTGCCCGAGGTCGAGGGCCGTCGTGGGCTCGTCCAGCAGCAGGACGGGCGCCTCCTGGGCGAGGGCCCTGGCCAGCACCACGCGCTGGCGCTCGCCGCCGGACAGCTCCCCCGCGCGCCGCATGGCGAGCGCGGTCAGGTCGAGCCGTTCGAGCACGCCGGCGGTGACCTCCCGGTCGTGCGCGCTCTCGCGGCCCAGGTAGGGGATGTACGGGGTGCGCCCGAGCAGCGCGTAGTCGAAGACCGTCATGTCGGGCGGCAGGGCCGGGGCCTGGGGGGCGTAGGCCAGCAGGCGGGCACGTTCGCGGGGCTTGAGCCGGGCCGCCGGACGGGAGTCCAGCGTGACCTCGCCCCGGTGCGCGACGAGGCCCATGACGGCCTTGAGCAGGGTGGACTTGCCCGCCCCGTTGGGCCCGATGATCGCCAGCCACTCGCCGCGGCGCACCTGGAGGGAGACGTCGGACACGACCTCGCGGTCGCCGAGCCGTACCGACAGCGCCTGGGTGCTGATCACGTCGCAGTCCGCCTGGTCATGCGCAGGACGCCGACGAAGAACGGCGCCCCCACGAACATGGTCACCACTCCGATCGGCAGCTCGGCGGGTGCGATCACCGTACGCGCGATGAGGTCGGCCAGCACCAGGAACGCCCCGCCGCCGATCAGCGAGAGCGGCAGGACGATCCGGTACGAGCCGCCCGCCAGCCGCCGCACGATGTGCGGGATGACGATGCCCACGAACCCGATCAGCCCGCTCACCGCCACGGCCGCCGCGGTGGCCAGGGAGGCGGCCAGCAGCACGGTGAGGCGCACCCTGGCCGCCCGCACGCCGAGGCTGGTGGCCTCCTCGTCGCCCACGGACAGCACGTCCAGCATCCGCCCGTGCAGCAGGAGCAGCACGGCCGAGACGGCGGCGTACGGCAGGACCAGCCAGAACTGGTCCCACCCGCCGCCCACGTCGCCGAGGATCCACGAGTAGACGCGCTGCAGTTCCTCGACCTTGAACTGCTGGATGAACGTCTGGATCGCGGTCAGGAACGAGGTGACCGCCACCCCGGCCAGCACCAGCGTCGCGGTGCCGCCGGAGCGCCCGGCGGTGTTGCCGAGCGTGTACGCCAGGAACACCCCGCCCACGGCCCCGAGGAAGGCCGCGACGGGGATGCTCGCGCCCGACTCCGGCAGCAACACGATGGCCACGGTCGTCGCCAGGCCGGCCCCGGCCGCGGCGCCCAGCAGGTACGGGTCGGCGAGCGGGTTGCGGAACACGCCCTGGTACCCCGCCCCCGCCATGGCCAGCAGCCCTCCGACCACCGCCGCCACCAGCACCCGCGGCAGCCGCAGCTCGAACAGCAGCCCCTGCTCGACCGGCGCGAGCCCGGAGTCCACGTGCACGAACGGCAGCCAGTCAACGGCCTGGAGCACCACCTGCCACGGCGAGATGTCGGCCGCCCCGTCCAGCAGCCCGGCGATCATGCAGACGGCCAGCACGCCCAGGGCGCACGCGATCCAGAGTGGTCTGGCCCTCGACGGGCCGGCCTGCGCCGCCATGGTCAGCTCTTGGCCCCGGCCTTGGCGACCGCGGCGCCGATGGACTCGGCGAGCTGGACGACGCGCGGCCCCCAGCGGGAGGCCAGGTCGTCGTCGAGCTGGATCACCTGGTCGTTCTTGATGGCCGACAGACCCTTCCAGCCCGGCCGCTTGGCCAGGGTGTCCTTGCTCTGCTGGCAGCACTTGACGTCACCGAGGAAGATCATGTCGGGGTCCGCCTGGGCCACGAACTCGGCCGACAGCTTCGGATAGCCGCCCGCCTGGTCGGGCGCCTTGTCCGCGATGTTGGTGAGGCCGAACAGGCCGTAGACCTGGCCGATGAACGTCTGGGACGTCGCCGCGTACGGCGTCTGGTCGAGCTCGTGGTAGTACGTGAGCTTCTTGTCCTTGGGCGCCTCGGCGGCCAGTTTGTCCATGGCCGTCTTCATGCCGGAGACGACCTCGTCGGCCTTGGCCTGGTTGCCGGTGGCCGCGCCGATCTCGGCGATCTCCTCGTACGCCTCGTCGAGCTTGGTGGCGGCCGGTTCGAGCAGGACGGGCACGTTCACCTTGCCCAGCTCGGCGACGATCTGGTCGATGTCGTTGGAGACGATGACCAGGTCGGGCTTCTGGGCGACGATGGCCTCGACGTTCGGCTTGAAGCCGGACAGGTCGGTCTTGGGGGCCTCGGCCGGGTAGTTCGACTGGTCGTCCACGGCGACGACCTGCGGGCCCGCGCCGATGGCGAAGAGCGTCTCGGTGTGGGTGGCCGAGAGGGAGACGATCCGCTCGGGCTTCTTGGCGAGGGTGACCTTGCCGTTGCCCGCCTCGACGGTGACGGGGAAGCCCGCCCCGGAGTCAGGCGCGGAGGCGGAGGCGGGGGCGGAGGAAGCGCTGGGGGCGGCGGACGGGGTGGCTGTGGTGCCGGTCTGGCCGCATCCGGCCAGGATCAGCGTTCCCAGCAGCGCGCCCGCGAGGGCCGTACGTCGGGGCCTCACGAGTAGTCCTTTCACTGTCGGAACCGAGAGACCCGCGTTTGAGCGACGGATCACCCTTTTCCACGAGGGTTGATGACGTCAGCGCAGAGGCAGGCGACCTGGCTATGACAGTTGCGGGACAGCGCCGGACTCGCACCGGACTTCGCTGCGACCCTGCGCATCGGACAAACGCTATCAATCCTCCGGATGCCCGCGGCGTCAAGGGGCCAGTTGGGACTCCGCCTCGGCGATGATCTCCTGGAGCCTGAGCCCGTGGGCGGCGTCGAGCGGGTGGCCGCCGCCGTTCCGCACGGTTCCGGCGAACTCCTCGGCGATGGCGTCCAGGGGGTCGTCGTCGAAGTGCGGGAGCACGGCGCTGCCGGTGCGGCCGTACACGGCGAACGTCGCGGGCGGCAGGTCGCCGACCGCGGCCATGCACAGCGACGCCTCGGAGACCGCGCCGCCCTCGTGCTCGAGCAGCAGGCCGGTCCAGCCGAGCGAGTTGCCGTGCGCGCGCACGCCGGTCACCGGGCCGAGCGCGGCGCCCAGCAGGTCGATCACGTGCGGGCCGACGTCGAGCAGCACGCCGCGCTCCAGCCGCCAGGGGGTGGCGAAGGGGTGGTCGCCGAGGAGGGTGCCGGAGATGTTCGCGGCGTGGCCGCCGAACGGCTGGATCTCGCGGCACCGGGCCAGGAAGGCGCGGGCCTGGGGGGCGTACCGCAGGGTGAGCACCAGCTGGGAGGCGACGCCCGCCTCCGCGACGGCCTCGGCCAGGCGCCGCGCGCCGTCCAGCGTGTCCGCGAGCGGCTTCTCCAGCAGCAGCGCCTTGCCCGCGCGGGCGGCGCGGACGCCGAGCTCGGCCTGTACGGCGGGCGGCACGCAGAACGCCACGGCCTCGCAGGCGTCGAACAACTCCTCGACGCGCTCGAACACCGGTGCTCCGAGCCGGGCGGCGGCCTCGGGACGGCGGGCCCACACCCCGGCCAGCCGCGTGTGCGGCCCCTTGGACAGCATCGGCGCGTGCGCCATCTCGGCCCACGGGCCCGCTCCGATCAGCCCGACCGCCACCGGCTCCATGAGACCTCCCCTGTACCGCACGTATGGGGAGGATCTTCCCACACCACCGGCATGACGGCCGGTGGCTCGATGGGCGGGTGCCCCGCGCGGCGCCCGCCCATCGGCGTCAGTGGGGCCCGTCGTTCAGATCGCGCCGGCGCTGGACGGCGTGCTGCGGGCGGTGGGCCAGGGTGCCGGAGTCGATGGTCAGGGTCTGACCGGTGATGCAGCGGGCCTCGTCGGAGGCGAGGAAGCACACCAGGTTCGCGACGTCGTCGGGGGTGCACGGCCACGGCAGGAGGCGTTCGGCGGCCTTGTCGGCGAGCTGCCCCTGGCTCAGGGCCCGCTGGGCGGTCTCGGTGAGGACGAGGGCGGGGGCGACGGCGTTGCAGCGGACGCCGCGGGAGCCGTACATCGTGGCCACGTAACGGGTGAAGCCGATCAGGGCCGCCTTCGAGGCCCCGTACGCGGCGTGGACCTCGTCCCCGACCAGGGCGGACACCGACGACATGAGGACGATGGCGCCGCCGTCCGGCATGGCGGGCACCGTGTGCTTGACCATGAGCATGGCGCCGCGCAGGTTGACCTCCATCGTGCGGTCCCAGACCCCGACGTCGAGCGAGTCCAGATCCCGGTCGCGGCCGTAGACGCCGGCGTCGAGCGCGGCGGCGTTGGAGTGCAGGACGTCCACCCGGCCGAACGACGTCACCAGGGCCGCGACCGCCTCCTCCACCTGCTTCTCGTCGGAGACGTCGCAGGTCAGGGCCATGGCCGTGCCGCCGTGGGCGCGGATGGCGGCCGCGGTGGACTTCGCCCCGGCCGCGCGCAGGTCCAGGACGCCGACGCAGGCACCTTCGGCGGCCAGGCGGGCCGCGCAGGCCGCGCCGATGCCCGAGCCCGCGCCCGTCACCATCGCGACCCGGCCGTCGAACCGGCCTGAGACGAACCGGCCCGAGGGGCGGCCGCTCACCACTCCACCGCCAGGGACGTCAGGCCGCGGCCGACGATCGACCTGCGGTGGGCGACCGGCTCGCCGGGGACGAGCCGCAGGCCGGGCAGACGGCGGCCGAGCACGTCGAGCGCGGTGCGCAGCTGCAGGCGGCCGAGCGCGGCGCCGACGCAGAAGTGGATGCCGTAGCCGAAGACCATGTGCTCGGCGGCGTTCGGCCGGTCGATCAGGAAGCGCTCCGGCTCGGGGAAGACGCTCTCGTCGTGGGCCGCGGAGTCGGTGGAGAGCAGGACGAAAGCGCCGGCCGGGATCGTCACGCCGTGCAGGGGGATGTCGGTGACGGCGTAGCGGAACGAGCCCAGCGACGCGCCGTCGATGCGCATGCACTCCTCGGCGGCGTTCGCGACCAGGTCGGGCTCCACCGGCCAGGCACCCTCCCGCAGCAGGCGCAGGACGGTGTTGCCGAGCTGGTTGGGGACGGTGTCGTTGCCGCCGAGCAGGATCGTGGAGATCAGCTCGACGACCTCGCGATGGGTCAACTCCGCGCCGATCAGGGAGGTCATCAGGGACGTGAAGTCGTCCTGCGGGTCCTTGGCCCGGGAGGCGACCAGGCGGTCCACGTAGTCGAGATAGGTCAGGAAGCTGCCGGCGAGTTCGAGCTGGCGCTCCGGCGGCTGCGGCGACAGGAAGAGCTGGAACCAGTCCTTGACGTGCGCCTGCACGAACGCCTCGTCGGCCTCGGGCACGCCGATGAAGCGGGCGGTCAGCTTGATCGACGGCTCGTGGCCGATCTCGCCGACGAAGTCGGCGCTCTTGCGCGGCTCCAGGCGGTCGAGCAGGTCCTCGTTGAGCCGCCGGAACTCCTGCTCCATGGCCGCCACGGCGCGCGGCGTGAACGCCTTCGACACCGATCGGCGCAGGCGGGTGTGGTCGGGCGGGTCCACGTTCGCCACGAAGCTGGACAGGAACGAGCCGTGCTCACCCAGCTTCTCCCTGGTCTCGCGGGTCAGGCTACGGGAGATCGTGAGCGAGCCCTTGGAGGAGAAGCGCCGCGGATCGCCGTAGGCCGCGCGCACGTCGGGGTAGCGGGTCAGGACGTACGCGCCGAGGTGCTCGCTGCGGAAGACCGGCCGCTCCCGGCGCAGCCCGCGGAGGAAGTCGTACGGGGCGGCGACGTGCCAGTCCGCGCTGACGTCGAAGTCCTCGATGTCACCGGTCATGCGAAGATCCTCCGCGGGTTGTCGACGAGCATCTGGTGGACCTGGTCGTCCGTGACGCCCCTCTTGCGGAGCTCGGGAACGACGTCGCGGGGGACGTGGAGAAGGTGGTAGTTGGGGTGGCGCCGCCGTACGACGTCGGCGTCGAAGCGGTCGTTGAAGCAGTACGAGTCGTGACTTAAGACCATTTTTCCGGCGTGTCCGCGCTCGCATAGCTTCGCCACGATCTCCACGCGGTCCTCGAACGGGCTGATCGTCTCGATGCCGAAGCGGTCCATGCCGAGGTAGGAGCCGTTGGCGATCAGCTCTTCCAGGTAGGCCACGTCCGTGGAGTCCCCGGCGTGCCCGATGACCACCTGGCCCAGGTCCACGCCGAGCTCGCCCAGAAGGCGCTGCTGTTCGAGGCCGCCCCTGGAGGCGCTGTGGGAGTGCGTGGTGATCGGCGTGCCGGTCTCCAGGTGCGCCTGCGCGACCGCCCGGAACACCCGCTCGCAGCCCTTGGTCATCCCCAGGTGGTCGGAGGCGCACTTGAGCATGGCCGCCTTGACGCCGGTCCGGCCGATCCCCTCGACGATGTCCCGTACGAAGAACTCGGCCAGCCGGTCCGGCCCTCCGAACAGCGACCCCGGGCCCCGGTTGGCGAAGTACGGCGGCAGGGCGTCGTAGGTGTACAGGCCGGTGGCGGCCACGATGTTCACGCCGGTCAGCTCGGCCACGCGCTGGACGGCGGGGATGTACCTGCCGAGCCCCACCACGGTCAGGTCCACGATCGTGTCGATGCCCTCGGCCTTGAGCGCGTCGAGCTTGCCCGCCGCCTCGCGCGCCCGCGTCTCGAGGTCCCAGCCCTCGGGGATGTCCGGCCAACTCCACAGGATCTCGGGGCTCAGCCCGAAGACGTGCTCGTGCATGAGCGTCGCCCCGAGCTCCGCCACCGGCCCCCGTACGGTCTCAGGCATCCCGGCCTCCGAGGCTCACGACGGGGAATCTCTCGTGCTCGAACGGCCGGTTGACCTCGAGCCCGAGCCCGTCGGTCTGCCGGTAGGGCAGGCCGGTGTAGAGGGCGTCGGCGTCGAAGTACGTGACGGTGAACGACAGGCGCGGGCTGTCGCGGCGGTTCGCGGGCGCGCCGTGCACGGTCAGGGCGTGGTGCACGGTGGCGTCGCCCGCCTTGAGGTCGAGCGGCGGCGACAGCTCCAGCTCCTTGAGCCACGGGTGCTGGGTGAGCTGGTCGTCCCCCGGGCGGGTGAAGCTCCGGCCGAGCAGCCCGTACCGGTGCGAACGGTCGTAGAAGCGCAGCGACCCCATGTCGGCGGGCACGTCGGCGAGGGCCAGCCACACGGTCAGCATGGCCGAGCGGTCCATCGGCATCCAGGGGAAGTCCTGGTGGAACTCGGTCGCGCCGTGCTCCCCCGCCTCCTTGACCAGGAGGTTGGTGACCTGCACGCGCACAGCCCGGACGCCGCGCAGCAGCCGTACGGCGTTGCGCCCCATCTCGGGGCTCGACGTCAGCGCGCCGAACATCCCGTCGCTCGCCGCGATGTCCCTCGACTGCCCGAACGCCTCGTCGACCAGCGTCTCGTGGCTCCTGGACCGGCCGTTCAGTAAGCCGGTGGCGCGTTCACGCAGGGCCGCGACGGTGCCCGGGTCGATCAGCCGGCCGAGCCGCACCCAGCCGTGCTCGCCGAAGAACGCCGCCTCGTCGTCCGTCACCTGGCGCACCGGGATCTCCATGCCCCCAGTCTGGCACCTAAGCAAGCGCTTGGTAAACCCGCGATTTGAGTAGCCCCTACTCATGCACGCACCGCCCCGCGGGCTCACCCTCGGGGCATGACCACAGTTGAGACAACCTCCTCCACCGCCGGTTTCACCCGGAGCGCGATGATCGCCTGCGCCGCGATCTCACCGCTCACCATCGCCGTGTCGCTCCTGCTCGGCCCGTTCGACGCCACGGCCGAGGGCGAGCCGTACATCCGCGCCATCGTCGCCGACCTCGGCGCGTACGCGCTCTGGAGCTGGGTCGCCGCCCTCGGCGCCGTCACCCTCATCCCCGCGATCTTCGCGGTGAGCAAGGTGGCCCGGTCGGGGCGGCCCGTGCTGGGGCTGGTGGGCATGATCCTCGCCTTCGCCATGGCCCTGCCCTTCGGCCTGACCTCCGACGACACCATCTACGCGGCCGCCAAGGCCGGGCTCGACGTGCCCACCACGAACCGGCTCGTCACGGAGCTGAGCGAGGGGATGCCGACGTCGATCTTGGGGTTCACGTTCTTCCTGAGCCTGCTCGGGTTCGTGCTGCTGGGGGTCGCCGCACTCCGCAGTGCCGCGCCGAAGTGGGCGGCCATCGCCATGATCGTGGCGCCGTTCCTCATCCCGGTCGCCTGGATCGCCGGGCTCCCGGGCGCGGTGGGCGGCGTGGCCTGGCTCGTCTTCACCGCCGCCACCACAGGTATCGCCCTCGCCCTCCCCTCCCGCTGACCCGCGTGGCCGGTCGGCGCGTACAGTGTCGCCCAAGCGCTTGCTCAACGTGATGGGAGGCATCGTGCGGCGGTTCAGGTTCGGGGCGGTGGTGCGGGAGGCCGGGTCGGGCGCGGCGTGGGCGGAGAAGGCGCGACGGCTCGAAGCGCAGGGGTACGACGTGCTCCTCGTGCCCGACCATCTCGTCGGCCCCAGGTTCGCCCCCATCGCCGCGCTGACGGCGGCCGCCTGCGCCACCACCCGGCTGCGGGTCGGCACGCTGGTGTTCGCCAACGACTTCCGGCATCCGGCCGTGCTGGCCAAGGAGGCGGCCACGCTCGACCTGCTGTCCGGCGGGCGGCTGGAGGTCGGGATCGGGACCGGGTGGATGGCGCGCGACTACGACGGGGCCGGGCTGACGCTGGAGCCGCCGGGGGTGCGGGTGGAGCGGCTGCGGGAGGCCGTGGCCGTGCTCAAAGGGCTCTGGGGGGACGGGCCGTTCAGCTTCCAGGGCAAGCACTACCGCATCGACGGCCTCGACCAGCAGCCCAAGCCCGTGCGGAGGCCGCGCCCGCCGATCGCGCTCGGCGGTGGCGGGCCGCGCATGCTGCGGCTGGCGGCCGAAGAGGCGGACGTCGTGAACCTCGGGATGCGGGTCCGGCCGGACGGGAGCGGGCCCGACGACCGGGACGGCGGGCCGGCGGCGTTCCTGAGGAAGATCGAGATCGTCCGCGAGGCCGCGGGCGACCGCTACGACGCACTGGAGCTGGGGACGAGCGTGGTGCAGGTGGGCGAGCGGAAGGCGGAGGAGGCGTGGAGCGCGGCCGACAGCTCGTCGCTCGGCGAGACGCCGCAGGTCCTGCTCGGGACTCGCGCCGACATCATCGACAAGCTCCGCTATTGGCGGGATGAGCACGATATTTCGTATTTCGTGGTGCATCATGAGCGCGACCTGGACGCCTTCGCCCCCGTTGTCGAGGAGCTCGCCACCTGACGCCGGGCCGGAATCGGGCATACCGGATGATGGACTCCATGGAAGAGATGCTGCTGCTCCGGCACGGTGAGACCGAATGGAGCAAGGCGGGTCAGCACACCGGACGTACGGACCTGCCTTTGACGGAGCACGGCGAGGACCAGGCCAGGGCGTTGGCGCCGCTGGTCAAGGGGCAGTCGTTCGATCTGGTGCTGGTCTCCCCCGCCCAGCGCGCACGGCGTACGGCGGAGCTGGCCGGCCTGACCGGCTACGAGGTGGACCCGGACCTGTGGGAGTGGGACTACGGCGGCTACGAGGGGATCACCACGCCGAAGATCCGCGAGAGCCACCCCGGCTGGTACCTGTGGCGGGACGGCGTGATCCCCGGCGACGCCGAGCACCCCGGGGAGAGCGCCGAGCAGGTCGCCGCCCGCGCCGACCGGGTGATCGAGCGGGCCAGGAAGGCCGGGGGGCGGGTGGCGCTGGTGGCGCACGGGCACTTCCTGCGCGTGCTGGCCGCCCGCTGGCTGGGCCTCGGGCCCGAGGAGGGCAGGCTGCTGAAGCTGGACACGGGCACGTACTCGCGGCTCGGCTTCGAGCACGCCGAGCCCGTGCTCCTGACCTGGAACGCCCCGATCAGCTGACGGGTCAGCCGACCTTCGAGCGCACGGCCGACTCGTGCAGGGCCCGGCTGACGAGCCAGCCGCGCAGCGATCCCAGCGCGGGGTCGTAGGAGAGCGGCTGCTCCCACAGGGCCGTGAACACGTTCTGGGTGATCTCCTCGGCGTGCGCCTGGCTGCCGGTGACCCTGACCGCGACCCCGTACACGTACGATCCGTGCTGGTCGTAGGCGTCGGCCAGCGCGTCGAGGTCACCGGCGGTCAGCCGCGTGCACAGTTCCAAATCGCTCATCAATCGCACCCCAACGTGGCGGCGGCGCTGATCATGTCGCGGGCGAGGGCGGAGTCGCCCTCGGCGGCGTACGGGAAGGAGTCGGGCGGCCGGCGGTTGGCCAGCAGCCGGCAGAAGTCCACCGCCCCGGCCGACAGCAGCACGGCGACGTGGTCGGAGGTGGGCGACAGCGGGATCGTCCAGGTGCCGCCGCCCGGCCCGGTCAGCACGACGGTGGCCGAGACGTCGCGGCGCGGCTCCCGCATCGCCCGCGGCAGCAGCGCCAGCCCGAACTCGGCGATCATGTGCACGTGCTCGGGACGCGGCGGCTCCTGGGAGCGGTCGGTGGCGGCCCTGATGTCGTCGGCGTGCGTCCACGTCTCGAACGTGCGCTGGATCAGGGCCTGGCGCAGCGGCGCGCGGGCCGGCCTGGCTCCCGCCAGCGCGACCTCGACGCCGAGCAGCACCTCGCTGCCGGCGGAGACCCGTTCGAGCAGGCTGCCGGCCTGCTCGCGCCAGCGCCGGTGCACGGGCAGGCCGCTCATGCCGCGCACGCCCATGAACCGGGCCACGGTCGCGTCGTTGGCCGCCAGGTGCTCCATCAGCCCCCTGACCGTGCCGTGCCCGGCGATCGGGGCCTCCCACTGGGGCCCGCTCAGCTCGCCGAGCAGGTCGTCCATGAGCGCGACCTGCTCGGCGTACGGGACCACCACGGACGACACGCCCAGCACGGCTGGGCTGCGGCGGCGGCGCGCCTTGGACAGCACCGCCTCGCGCAGCGTGGGCGGCGGCTCCGCCGCCGGGTCGGGATGGTCGAGCAGCGCGATGGCGGCGCGACAGTCGGGGCACGCGGCGACGTGCTCGTCGGGGCTCTGCCCGTTGGAGAGGTACGAGTCCGTCATGGCCACCTCCGCAGCCGACGCTAACCCGGCGGGACCTCCGGCGCCAGGCGGCAACCGGGGAACGGTGCCAGAAGCGTCTCACGCCAGGGGCCTTCCAGATAGTCGCGAGCCCGTTTGCTCCAGTCCAGAAGCCGGGAATCGGGCGCGACCTCGTCGTCGAGGCCCAGGGCGGCGTCGCGGGCGCGCTGGGTGGCCAGGTGGTCGTCGAGGGAGACGGCCCAGACGGTGACGGCCTCGGTGTCGCAGAACAGCACCTCGTACAGCCCGACCAGGGTGTGGCCGTGCTCGGCGAGCAGCGGCGCCCGCTCGGTGCGCACGGCGTGCAGGTAGTCGAGCGCGGCCCCCGGGCGGACCCGGGCGCTCTCGAAGAGGTAGAGCTCGGCGGCGGGCGCCTCGGACAGCGGCGGGCAGCCGGGCACGGCGCCGAGGGGCCGGGAGAAGGCGGAGAAGCGCAGGTCGTCGATGTCGGACAGGAAGAGCCGCTCGTCGACGCCCTGGTAGATCTCCATCATCTGCCGCCAGCCGCCGTCCCACCCGCCGTGGCAGTCCCACAGCGTGACGGCCTTGAACTGCGGATGGCCGGTGATGCCGACGGCGTAGAAGGCGCCCACCAGGTCGATCTCGCGGGACCTGATGGACATGCCGGAGGTGAGCGAGGGCGCGGCACGGCTCTCGTCCTCGCGTTTGTAGCGGGTCAGCCAGGTGAGGTACTCCAGGGGCCGCCTGGAGTTCATCGGCCGGAAGTCGACCTCCTCGATCAGGTGGATCGCGCGCCGCACCACGCCTCCTCTACCAAGCGGTTGCTTGGCACGAGGATAGCGATCAGGTCAGCGCTTGGGAAGGTTGCGGCCCCCGCCCCGTGAGCCACTCCAGGACCCTGCGGTGCCCGGAGGCGGCGTCCTCGAAGTGGCCCCAGTGCCAGTACCGCGGCTGGTCGCGGATACCGGTCACCCAGGTCCGGTAAGAGACGGAGGCCCCCGTGGTGGCGGGCGCCACTCCATACGTACGGATCACGACCTTGCCGCCGGGTGCGAACAGCACGTCGTCGGCGATCGGATACAGGGTCATCTGGTCGAGCATGACCCTGATCCTCGCGGCAACAGAAGGCCGGGCTGTTAAGCCTCCGGCGCGCCCCCGTTAAGCGGGCGCGCCGGAGGTTACAAGGCTGTTAAACGAGCAGGCCGTCGAACTCTCCGTCCTTAACCCCGAGCACCAGGGCCCGGATCTCGTCGCGGGTATAGATGAGGGCAGGGCCGTCGGGGAAGCGCGAGTTGCGGACCGCGATCCCCCCGTCAGGAAGCTCGGCGAGCTCCACGCAGTTGCCCTGCGAGTTGCTGTAGCGGCTCTTGCGCCAGGCGACCTGCGTCAGGTTCGCCGCGGGCATGCCGTTGTAGGTCTGGTTCATCTACATCTTTCTGAGAAGACCGCCGATGAGCTCGACGGTGCCCCCTGGCGTGGTGC
This sequence comes from Nonomuraea sp. NPDC003709, assembly GCF_040610775.1. Classification (NCBI taxonomy): domain Bacteria; kingdom Bacillati; phylum Actinomycetota; class Actinomycetes; order Streptosporangiales; family Streptosporangiaceae; genus Nonomuraea; species Nonomuraea sp. NPDC003709. Next base: position 151,707 of record NZ_JBEXMW010000024.1, read on the forward strand.
TCTCCACGCACAACTGCTCCATGGCCGTGAGGTACGGGTCGATGTCCTCGCGTTTGTCCAGGTACAGGGCACCCCATAGCTGCTCGACGTAGACAACGTCCGACAAGTCGGACTCGGGAAACCGCAAGATGCTGAACGCGCCCCCTTCAGCGGCGTGCTTACCGAACCTGAAGGGCATCACCTGAATGGTGATGTTGGGAAGGGCAGCCACTTCCAGCAGATGCTGGAGCTGCTCCGCCATGACCTCCCGCCCGCCGATGGTCCTCTTGAGCGCTGCCTCGTCGATGACGGCCCACAGGCGGGGTCCGTCCTTCTGGGTGAAGCGCTCCTGACGCTGCATGCGCATATGCACGCGGCGCTCGATTTTGTCCGGACTCAGACCGGGGTTGCCAAGCTGGAATACCGATCGCGCATACGAGGCGGTCTGCAACAAACCGGGCACGAACTGCACCTCGTAGGTGCGGATCATCTCGGCGGCCTCCTCCAGGCCCACGTAAGTGGTGAACCACGAAGGCAGCTCGGCCGAGTACTTGTGCCACCACCCGGGGGTGTTGGCCTCGCGAACCATCTCCAGCAGGGCACGGCGCTCGGCATCGTCGACGACGCCGTACAGGGTGAGCAGGTCTTCCACGTCACGTGTCTTGAAACCGACCCGACCGAGCTCCATCCGGCTGATCTTGGACTCGGACGCCCGGATGTGGAATCCGGCCTGTCCGCGGTCGAGCCCGCTGGCCTCACGCAGGCGCCTGAGACTCGCCCCCAGCATGATGCGCCGAACGGTCGAAGCAGAACCGGGCGGATCAATGGACACGTGCTGCTCCTTGTTCGTTTCCTTGCGACGCGGTGGGCCGCGTTCGGCGGTCCACCGCAAGTAGCGGAGTATGCACCTATGGTGGGCCGCACCCAGCGGATCGCCATAAGTAGCGGAGTCTGCACTTACGGTGAGCTGCGGTCGGCGGCCCACCGCATGTTGCGGGGTATGCACGTACAGTCTGTCACTTCACGGCCGAAAGATCATGGGCCGCGGACAAGATCCCCTTTCCCCCATATTGACCATTTGAGGGCAACGGTAGCGCTTGCACAGGTTGTCTGCACGTGCATTCGCTCTTGCACCTGCACGAGAGTTTGTCGCAGAATGATCACGTGCAATCCACCACGGCGCCCGGCCAGTGGACCACGTTCGATTGGTGGCCTCCGGTCGGCTGGTGGCCGGAGGCGGCCCGCGATCTGCTGGTCCCCGGCCCGTCCGCGAGCGCCACGTTCGTGCTCCCGCCCAGCCCCGCCTCGGTCCACTCGGCCCGCAGCTTCACCACCGGCACGTTGTCGGGATGGGGGCTCGCCGAGCTGACCGAGAACATGGAGCTGGTGGTCTCCGAGCTCGCCACCAACGCGCTGCGCCACGGCCTGCATCTGGACGAGCCCCACTGCCGGCGCCCCGTCCACATGTCCCTCGTCCGCCGGGGACCCCTCGTGACCGGCGCATTCACCGATCCAGGCTCCTCGGTGCCGGTGCTGCGATACCCTGGCCCCCTTGACACCGGCGGCCTCGGACTCCACATCGTCGAATCACTCAGCCTCCGCTGGGGCTGGTCCGCACTTGCACCTCACGGGAAGATCGTCTGGGCAGTCCTCTCCTGACCGGGGGTGATCTGCATTACCGTGGATGCTCATGGCTCACGGTGAGTCCCCGCGTGCGACCCCATGAGAGTTGCTCACAGATGGAAGATCACCTGCTCGGCTGGCTGCGAAAACTGAACGAAGACAGGCTGGGCCGTGTCCTGGCCAACAGGCCCGACGCCATCGCCGCTCCCTGGCCGCGGCGGCTCGACACCCTGGCCCAGCGGCTGAGCAACGGCTTCGCCGTGATGGAGACCCTGCGGGCCCTGCCGCTGCCCTGCCTGCAGCTCGCCGAGGCCGCCCTGGCCATGACCCGCCCCACGGCCGAGCGGCTGGCCGGCTTCGTGGACGCGCCGGTCGAAGAGGTGACCCCCTGGCTGGAGCACCTGTACGACCACGCGCTGGCCTGGCCGGGCGAGGACGGCGTCATCCATCTCGCGGAGGGCGTCGCCCGCTGGTGGTCCGCCCCGCTCAGCCTGGGCGAGCCGCTGGACCACTACCTCAACTCCTGGTCGATCGGCAACGACGCGCTCCACGCGCTGGCCCGCAACCTCGGCCTGTCCTCCCACGGCCACAAGCGCCGCGTCATCACCCGCGTCACCGAGGCGCTCGCCGACCGCGAACGCCTCAACGCGCTGCTGCGCGGCGCCCCCGACGGCACGATCCCGCTGCTCGACCGGGTCGCCTGGCAGGGCCCGGCGCTCAACGTCGACGGCGGCCGGTTCGTCACCCCCGGCACGCCGGAGAAGTGGTGCGCCGACCACGGCCTGCTCTTCCGCCCGAGCTGGCACGTCGCGGAGATCCCCCGCGAGGTGGCGATCTGCCTGCGCGGCCCCGGCTACCACCCGGCCTTCCGGCCCGAGGCTCCCGAGGTGGCCACGATCCCGGTCGACCCCGAGGAGGTCGACCACCTGATGACGCTGGCCGCGCCGCACGTGGTCGAGCGGTGCGCGGCCCTGCTCGACAACACCGCCAAGACACCGCTGCCCCTGCTCAAGACCGGCGGCGTGGGCGTGCGCGAGGTGCGCAGGGTGGCCAAGGAGACCGGCTGCGACGAGGACGAGACACGGCTGCTCCTGGAGGTCTGCGCGGTGGCCAGGCTGCTGGCCTGGGACGAGCAGTCGGGCGGCATGATCCCCACCGAGCGCTTCGACCGGTGGCGGCTCGACGAGGGCTCGGCGCGGCTGCGGGTGCTGCTGGCGGCCTGGTGGCGCATGGAGCGCTCGTCGCTGCGCAAGGTCGACGGCAAGTACGGCACCGTGCTCGGCGACGACCCCTCGGGCAGCGCGGTCGCCAGGATCCGCAGGGCCGTGCTGCCGGTCCTGTCCGGTCTGCCCGCGGGCACGGCCTTCGCCGACCGTGACAGCCTCGTGGCCAACGTCCACTGGCACGCGCCGCTGCTCGACCTGGAGCTGCTGCTGGCCTGCGCGCCCGCCGTGCTCGACGAGGCCACGCTGCTGGGCCTGCTGGCCAACAACGCGATCACCGACCTCGGCCGGGCGATGGCCGGGCTCATCGCCGGGCCGGGCGACGAGAACGACGACGCCGTGCCCATGGTCGAGCACGACCCCGTGCTGGCCGAGGCGGCCACCAGGGCGCTGGCCAGCGTGCGCAGGAGCGCGCTGTTCGGCCCCGACCTGACCGCGGTCGTGACCGGGCCGCCGTCGGCGGAGCTGGCGGCGCTGCTCGACCGGGCCGCCGACCGCGAGTCGCGGGGCGCGGCCTCGGTGTGGCGGTTCACGACCGAGAGCGTGCGCCGGGCGCTCGACCACGGCTACGACGCCGACGCCCTGCTCGACGAGCTGGCCGGGGTCGGCACGATCCCGCAGCCGCTCGAATACCTCGTACGCGACACCGCGCGCAGGCACGGCGAGGTCACCGTCACCACCGTGGGATGCGTCGTCCAGGCCGGCGACCCCGCGCTGCTGGCCGAGATCGCCGCGCACCGGCGGCTGGGCCGGCTGGGCCTGCGGCTGCTCGCGCCCACGGTGCTGGTGAGTGCCGCGCCCGCCGACCGCACGCTGGCCGCGCTGCGCGAGGTCGGCTACTCCCCCGTGCCCGTCGCCGACACCGGCCAGATCACCATCCACCGCGCCAGGCCCGAGGAGCCGCCGAACGGCAAGCTGATCCTGCTGCCGGGCGGCCAGGTGGCCGAGCTGTCGGAGTTCCCCGGCCTCGCGGAGCTGGAGGTGCCCTACATGCTCGCCGAGCCGACGCCCGACCCGTACGAGCATGCCCGCCGCCTGGTCACCGCCGGCCGGACCGCGGACGACAGGAACGGCCGCACGTGGGCGATCATCGGCAGGATGGCCACCAGGCTGCCGACGGCCCAGCAGTCGCTGCTCGGGTTCGTGGTCGACCGGGGCGTGCGCGCCGGCATCACGCTCACCGACGGGCTGACCGCCACGATCAGCCACGGCGAGCTCAAGGGCGGCGCGCTGGACGCGTGGTGCGAGGAGGCGGGCGACTACCTCGAGTTCCCCCTCGCCGAGATCGTCGAGGTCAGGGGAGCTCTTTAGCCTTCTTCAGGTTGGCCACCAGCCCTTCGAGGAAGGCCGCGTAGCCCTGGTAGCTGTAGGGCGCCTCGGCGTTCCACGGGTAGAGCTGGCCGGCCTCGACCGCGGGGAGCTTGGCGAAGGTGGGCTTCTTCATCATCTCCTCGGGCTTGAGCGACTGGGTGCGGGTGTCGTAGAGGATCACGTCGGCGTCGTACTCGTCGGCGTTCTCCCAGCTCAGCGTCTGGAAGAAGCCGCCCTCGTCCACCTTCGCAGGCTTGACGACGTCGAGGCCCGCGTCCATCAGGTGCACGATGTCCGGGTACTCCGGCGGGTTGACCACCCACATCGCGTCGGGGCCGCCGGACATCATGAGGATCTTGAGGTTCTTGAACTGCGCGAGCTCCTTGGTGGCGGCCTCCATGCGGGCCCTGGCCTCGGGCACGCCCTGCATGTCGGCGCCGAGTGACCTGGCCAGCTCCTCGTACTTGCCGATCACCTGGGTGGCGCTGCGGCCGGTCAGCATGATGCCCGCGGTCGGGGCGACCTGCTCGATGGTGTCCTTCGACTTCTCGGGCACGTACCAGAGGGTGCCCTTGATGTACATGCTGCTGACCAGGAGGTCGGGCTGGAGGGCGATGTACTGCTCGACGTTGAACTCGTCCCACACGTTGCCCAGGCCCTGGACCTTGGTGATGTCGACGTTGCCGACCTGCGGGTCCTTGGAGCCGTCCTTGAGCTTGTGCGGGCCGAACACGGCGACGGGGCGCACGCCGAAGTCCCACAGGGCGGCGGCGGCGCCGACCTGGGCGACGATCCTGGACGGGGTCTTGGGCTGCTCGGCCTTCTTGCCGCGGTCGTCGGTGAACGACCAGCTCTGTGCGGTGGAGGACGAGGCGGTGGGAGCGGCTGACCCGCCGGGGGCCGCCGGCTCGCCACCGCACGCCGCCAGTGTCAGAGCTGCCGCGAGGCCCGCGGCGGACGCCAGAAAACCCCTGCGAGGCAGAACCGGTCCCGACATGTACATCTCCTAAGGTTAGGCTTGCCTGATTACTGGACGTTTAGATTAGCCTTACCTAAGTTTGACCGCTACGAGAGGGGGTCGGGTGCGCCCGGCTGAAGACACGGCCCCGCCGAACTGGGGGGCCACGACGGGCGATCCGCCCGCCACCGGCCACCCCGCTCCCGCCGCAAGGGCCTTCGTGCTCGTCACCGGGCTCGTCGTCACGGTGGGCGTGCTGGCGCTCGTGGCGATGGCGAGTGTGGCGCTGGGGGCGCGGTCCGTGTCGTTCTCGACGGTGATCGACGCCTTCCTCGCCCCGAACGGCTCCAACGACCACACGGTCATCCGCGAGCTGCGCGTCCCGCGTACGCTGCTGGGCCTCGGCGTCGGCGCGACGCTCGGCCTGGCGGGGGGGCTCATGCAGAGCCTGACCCGCAACCCGCTGGCCGACCCCGGCCTGCTGGGCATCAACGAGGGGGCCGCGCTCGGCGTGACGCTGGCGCTCGGCCTGTTCGGGCTGTCCGATCCGGCGGTCTACGTCTGGTTCGCGTTCGGCGGCGCCGCGCTGGCCTCCGCCGTCGTCTACGCCCTGGCCTCCGCGGGCCGCTCGGGCTCCAGCCCGGTACGCCTCGCGCTCGCCGGCGTGGCCTTCGGCATGGTGTGCACGGCGGTGGCCTCGGCCATCCTGCGCATGGACGCGCAGACGTTCGACCGGATGCGGTTCTGGCTGACCGGGTCGCTGGCCGGGCAGACGGCCGACACGCTGGTGCGGCTGGCGCCGTTCATGGTGGCCGGGCTGGTGCTGGGGCTGCTGCTGGCCAGGCCGCTCAACCTGCTCGCCCTCGGCGACGACGCGGGCAGGGCGCTCGGCGTGGCCGTGAACCGTACCAGGATCCTCACCGGGGTGGCCGTCACTCTGCTGTGCGGCGCGGCCACTGCCGCCGCGGGGCCGCTGTGGTTCGTGGGGCTCATCGTGCCGCACGCCGTGCGCGCGGTGGTGGGGCCCGACCAGCGCTGGGTGCTCCCCTACTCCGCGCTGGCCGCGCCGGTGCTGCTGCTGGCGGCCGACGTGGTGGGCCGGGTCATCGCCCGGCCCGGAGAGGTGCAGGTGGGGATCGTGTGGGCGGTGATCGGCGCGCCGATCTTCATCATGCTGGCCAGGCGCAGGCGGGTGGCGGCGCTGTGACCGTCCGCGTCGGCCCCTGGTCCGTACGGCTCGCGCCCCGCGCCCTGCTCGTCGGCGCGATCCTCGTCGTGGTCGCCTGCGCGGTGACCGTGGCGGCCATCTCGACGGGCGAGTTCACGGTGCCCGTGCCCGACATCGTCTCCGCGCTCTTCGGCCAGGGCACGCCGGTCGCCGAGCTGATCGTCAACAAGCTGCGCGCCCCTCGCGTGGTGACCGGGCTGCTGGTCGGCGCGGCGTTCGGGGTGAGCGGCGCGATCTTCCAGAGCCTCACCAGGAATCCCCTGGGCAGCCCCGACTTCATCGGCTTCACCGCCGGCGCCTCGACGGGCGGCATCGTCGCCGTCGTGGCGGGCGGCTCGGCGATGGCGATCGCCGGTGGCGCGCTGGCCGGGTGCGTGCTCACGGCCGTGCTCGTGTACGCGCTGGCCTTCCGCGGCGGCGTGCAGGGTTACCGGCTGGTCCTGGTCGGCATCGGGGCGAACGCGCTGCTGCTGGCGGTCAACTCGTACCTGCTGACCAGGGCGAACATCAACGACGCGGCCACCGCGGGCGCCTGGCTCACCGGCAGCCTGAGCGGGCGCGGGTGGGATCACGCGATCCCCGTGGCGCTGGCGCTGGCCGTGCTGCTGCCGGTGTGCGCGCTCGTGGCGCGCCCGATGCGGATGATCGAGATGGGCGACGACGCCGCCAAGGCCATGGGGATCCGGGTGGAGGTCGTGCGCGCGGTGGCCATCACGGCCGGCGTGCTGCTGTCCGGGGTGGCCACGGCCGCCGCGGGGCCCGTCGCCTTCGTCGCGCTCGCCGCGCCGCAGCTCGCCCGGCGGCTCACGCGTTCGGCCGGGGTGACGATGGGGGCCTCGGCGCTCATGGGCGCCGTCCTGCTGACCGTCGCCGACCTGGCCGCCCAGCGCGTCCTCGCCCCCACCCAGCTGCCCGTCGGCGTGCTGACCGCCGCCATCGGCGGCACGTACCTCGCATTGCTCCTGCGAAAGGACCGCCACTGATGGCCCGTCTGTCAGGCACCGATCTCACGCTCGCCTACGACCAGCGCGTCGTGGCGGCCGACCTGAGCGTGGCGATCCCCGACGAGTCCTTCACCGTGATCATCGGCCCGAACGCCTGTGGCAAGTCCACCCTGCTGCGCGCCCTGGCCCGGATGCTCAAGCCGAAGTCCGGCGCCGTCCACCTGGACGGGAGCGTGATCACGTCGCTGCCGTCGAAGGAGGTGGCGCGGCGGCTCGGCCTGCTCCCGCAGAGCTCGGTCGTGCCCGACGGGATCACCGTCGCCGACCTGGTGGCCCGCGGCCGCTACCCGCACCAGCGGCTCATGCGGCAGTGGTCGCGCGCCGACGAGGCGGCCGTGTCCGAGGCCATGCGCGCCACCGACGTGGCGGAGCTGGCCGACCGGATCGTGGACGAGCTGTCGGGCGGGCAGCGGCAGCGGGTGTGGCTGGCCATGGCGCTGGCCCAGGAGACGCCGATCCTGCTGCTGGACGAGCCGACCACGTTCCTGGACATCTCCCACCAGATCGAGGTGCTGGACCTCTGCGCCGACCTGCACGAGGCCGGGCGCACCATGGTGGCCGTCCTGCACGACCTGAACCAGGCCTGCCGGTACGCGACCCACCTGATCGTCATGCGAGCCGGCGAGATCGTCGCGGAGGGGGATCCGACGGAGATCGTCACGCCTGAGCTGGTGCACCGGGTGTTCGACCTGCGCTGCGAGATCATCCCGGACCCGCAGTCCGGCACCCCGCTCATCGTCCCCGAATCCCGCCGCCGCATCTCCACCTCCGCCTGACCCCCACCCCTGCTACAACCGGCCAGCGGGCCGCGCGGTGGGGTCAGGGGGTGGTGGTGAGGGCGGCGGCGAGGGTGGTGACGGCCGTGACCGCACGGGTGGGGCCGTAGGCGTCCTTCAGGGCCGCGGCCGCCTCCGCGCCCATCGCGGCCAGCAGCGTGTGGGACAGCGGGTCCGCGTCACCGCCCGGGCGGCACTCGGCCAGCAGGATCGCGACGTGCCGGTGCCAGAAGCGGTAGGCCCCGATCCGGTAGCGGGCCCCCGGGCTGGCGGTCTCCGACATGCGGACCAGGTCCAGGTGGGCGAAGAGATAGTCGAGGTAGGCGGCCACGAAGGCGGCCAGCCGCTCGGACGCCGGAGCCCCGGGCCCGAGGGGCGGCGGGCCGGACAGGACGCGCTGCTGCAGGTCGCGTTCGCGATCGTCCAGGAGCGCCACGGCGAGCCCCGACTTGTCACCGAAGCGCCGGAAGAGCGTGCCCTTGCCCACCCCGGCCTCCGCGGCGACGGCGTCCATCGAGACCGCCTCCACCCCCTTCTCAGCGAACAGCCGGGCGGCCGCGGCCAGCACCTTCTCCCGGTTGCGCGCCGCGTCCGCCCGCTCTTTCACCGGCTGGCCGATCAGAAGCTCCAGGGACTCCGACATGATTCGGACTCTAGTCCATTTCAGTGCCCGCCGGCACAGCCGGAACGCGCCGTTGGACGTGGAACGGACGGCCGTCCCGGGTGACCCTCAGCCGGACAGATACCACACTGGGGGAATCTCATGGACCACGCCGTCGTCATCGGCGCGAGCATGGCAGGGCTGCTGACCGCGGCCGCGCTGCACCGCCGCTTCGCCACCGTCACCGTACTCGACCGCGACACACTGCCCGCCGTGGACGTCCACCGGCGGGGCACCGCGCAGAGCCGGCACGCCCACGGCCTGCTCGCCAGGGGCCGCGAAACCATCGACGAGCTGCTGCCCGGCATCACGGCCGAACTCGTCGCGCAGGGCGCGATGGAGGGTGACCTGCAGCGGCACTCGCGCCACTACCACGCCGGGCGGATGCTGGCCCGCGGCGACAGCGGCCTGATCGGGCTGCTCGTCAGCCGGCCGCTGCTCGAAGGCCAGGTACGCCGCCGGGTGAGCGCGCTCCCCGGCGTGCACGTCTCGCCGGGCAAGGTCGTCACCGGCCTGCTCTCCCGGGACGGGCGCGTCACGGGGGTGCGCCTGGCCGACGGGGAGCCGATCCCGGCCGACCTGGTCGTGGACGCGGGCGGCCGGGCCTCGCGCACGCCGCTCTGGCTGGGCGAGCTGGGCTACCGGCCGCCCGAGGAGGAGCGGGTGGGCATCGACCTGCGCTACGGCACGCGCGAGTTCCGCCGCCGGCCCGGCGACTTCGGCGGCGATCTCGTCGTGGTGATCGCCCCCACGGTCGAGTCGCCGCGCGGCGGGGTCGCGCTGGCGATGGAGGACGACCGTTGGATCGTCACCATGGCCGGGTACGGGGAGGGCCCGGGGCTGGGCCTGACCGAGTTCGCCGAGTTCGCCGCCGGCCTGTGGGCGCCCGACCTGCACCACCTGGTCAGCACGGCCGAGCCGATCGGCGAGCCGCGCACGTACCGGATCCCGGCCGGGATCCGGCGCCGCTACGAGCGGCTGGCCCGCTTCCCCGAGGGCCTGCTGGTCGTCGGGGACGCGGTCTGCGCGTTCAACCCGATCTACGGCCAGGGCATGACGGTCGCCGCGCTGGAGGCCAGGATGCTGCTCGAACCGGACCTACGGCCGCTGCCGTTCTTCCGGCGGATCGCGAAGATCGTGGACGGCCCGTGGGAGATCACGGTCGGCGGCGACCTGGTGATGCCCGGCGTGGAGGGCGACCTGACGCCGAAGGTCCGCATGGTGAACGCGTACCTGGAGCGCTTCCACGCGGCCGCCGCGCACGACCCCGAGCTGGCGCTGCGCTTCCTGCGGGTGTCGAACCTCTATGACCCGCCGCCGTCGCTGATGAGCCCGGGGACCCTGCTCAGAGTGCTCCGCAGCGGCGCACAACGAGCAGTGCCAGTGCCCGCGTGACCTCGCGCAGCTCCCTCAGCTCGACCTGTTCCCTGGGGGCGTGCGCGTACCGCACGTCCCCGGGGCCGTAGTGCAGGGTCGGGATCCCGCCGGCCGCGTACAGCCGCAGGTCGCTCCCGTACGGCGCCGCCGCCTCGGCGGGCCGCGCGCCCGTGACGTCGGCGACCGCCCGGCCGACCTCGTCCAGCAGCGCGTGCCCGGCGGGCAGCCGGCCGCTGGCGAACTGGCCGCCGGGCCACGTCACCACCGGCGGGTTCGCGCGCAGCCAGGGATCGGCGACGTCGGCGACCGCCTCCTCGAACGCGGCCCGCGCCGCCGCCGGGTCCTCGTCCAGCCGCACCCCGAGCCGGCCCTCGGCGACCAGCAGGTCGGGCACGGTGCTGGCCCAGTCGCCCGCGCGCACGGTGCCGACCTCGATCGGGTACGGCGCTCCGTCGCCCCGGAAGAGGCCGGGGACATCTCGGTTGCGCTCGGTCTCCAGCCGCCTGATCGCCTCGAACACCGGCCAGAACGCCTCGACCGCGCTGACCCCCTCGTGCCGCGTGGCCCCGTGGGCGGCCCGCCCGGCGATCTCCAGCCGGAACGTCAGCGCGCCCGCGTTGGCCGTGATGACCGCGCCGCTGGTGGGCTCGGTGATGACCGCGGCCTGCGCCGTGTGCCCCCGGGCGAGCGTGGCGAACGCGCCGAGCCCGCCGTCCTCCTCGCTGATCACGCAGTGCACCGCCAGCGGCCTGGCCAGCCTGACCCCGGCCTTCTTGATCGCCCGCGCGACGGCCAGGTTCGCGACCAGGCCCGCCTTCATGTCGCAGGCGCCCCTGCCGTGCAGCACGTCGCCGGTGATCCGGGCGGCGAACGGGTCGTGCCCCTCCCACTTGGCCAGGTCGCCGGTCGGGACGACGTCCACGTGGCCCTGGAGCGCGAGCGCCGGCGGCCCCTCGCCCTCGGTGACGGCCACGACGCCGTACCCCTCGCTCCTGGGCGCCTCGGTGCCGGGGAAGCCGGGACGGGCGGCCAGGCCGGCGAGGTCGAGTTTCCAGACGTCCACGTCCATGCCGGCTTCGGTGAGCAGGCGGGCGAAGCGGTGCTGCAGCTCCGACTCGGCGTCGGTGCCGGTCACGCTGGGGACGCCGACGGTCTCGGCCAGCAGGCTCACGGTCTCGACCTCGTCGATGGCGTTCAGGACGCCGGCCTCCACGTCGCGCATGGAGCACACCTTACTCATGAACCCGAATCGCGCTTTGTGGCGATACAAGGCGTGCGGACATGGGTGAGCTGGATCGTGGTGGTGCCGTTCGCGGGGTGGGCGGCGGTGCGGTTGAGCGGGTTCGAGCCGGACTGGCCGTGGGTGCCGGTGGTGGCGTACACGCCGTACGCGGTGTGCGCGGCGGTGGTGAGCCTGGCGCTGGCCTGCGTGCTGCGGCGGTGGGCGGCGGGCACGGTCGCGCTCGTCACGGTGCTGGCGTTGGTGCCGGCCGTGCTCCCCCGGGCCCTGGTCGACGGCAACCCCGACGCCGACGGGCCGGTGCTGCGGGTGCTCGCGGCGAACCTGCTGGTGGGGCGGGCCCACACGGCTGAGCTGATGGCGCTGATCAGCAGGTTGCGGCCGGACGTGCTGACGCTGCAGGAGTTCACGCCGGACGCCATGCGGCGGCTGGACCGGGCGGGGGTGCGCGCGCTGTTGCCGTACGCCGTCACGCGGCCGCGGGAGGGGGTCGGCGGGTCGGCCGTGTACGCGCGGCACCCGCTCACGGCCGGGCAGGCCATCAACTTCGGCGGCTTCGGGCAGGCCAGGGCCTGGCTCAGGCATCCCGGCGGGGCCCGCGTGGAGATCGTGTCGGTGCACCCGTGCGCGCCCAAGCGGATCGGGCGGCAACCGTGCTGGCAGTCCGGCCTGGAGGCGCTGCCGCCGGCGGGCAAGGAGTTGCGGGTGCTGGCGGGCGACTTCAACGCCACGCTCGACCACCTGCCGGTACGCGCCCTGCTGGCGAGCGGCTACCGGGACGCGGCCGACGTCATGGGGCGGGGATTCGTGGCGACCTGGCCGCAGGAGGGCTCGCGGGTGGACCTGCCGGGCGTGGCGATCGACCACGTGCTGGCGGACTCGCGGATGGCGGTGCGGGAGTTCCAGGTGCTGCCGCTGCGGGGCACCGACCACCGGCCCGTGTTCGCCGAGCTCAGGCTGCCGTGATCGCGCTTCCGGCGTCTCGGGGGTGTCCTGACTCGTAAACTTGGGCTGTGGTTGAGCCCAAGTTCGAAATTCAGATGCTGCACGACCGGGTCATGATCAAGCTGGAGTCGGAGGCCGCGGAGCGGCGCAGCGGCTCCGGGATCGTCATCCCCGCGACGGTCAAGCTGGCCAACCGGCTGGCCTGGGGCGAGGTGTGCGGCGTCGGGACGAACGTGCGCTCGGTCAAGGTGGGCGACAAGGTGCTCTTCAACCCGGAAGACCAGTCCGAGGTCGAGGTGCACGCGCAGGTCTATCTGGTGATGCGCGAGCGCGATCTGCACGCGGTGGCCACCCAGGAGACCGACCACGGCACCGGCCTCTATCTATGATCCTCGGGTGAAGGAGAGCCAGAGCTCCGCGGCCCACGTCGTACGGGGCAGTTCCGCGAGCACGCGTGTCGCCTTGCCGGTCAGGTCCAGCACCACCAGCCGGTAGGCGGTGCCGCGCGCCACGACGGCGATGACGTGGCTGTCGTCCCACCAGCCGAACAGCGCCTCCGGCCGGGCGTTCACCCGCTGGGCGATCTTGCCGGTGGCCGGGTCGACCAGGCAGAGCTGTTCCTTGAAGCGTGCCGGGCACCAGGTCGTCAGGCGGGTGCCCGACGGCGAGAACGAGTCCTCGGGGCCGGTCGGCAGGCCGACGCCGGCGTAGGTGCGCAGGACCGCGCCGTCCAAGGCCCGGTAGACGCGCAGGCCGGTGCCGTACATGGAGACGAGGTTGCCGTCGGGGCTCCACCAGAAGCCCGCTTTCGCGCTCAGGCCGGTGACCCTGATCGTGCGGGCGGTCTTGGCGGCCACGTCCACGACGGTGTAGCCGATCACGCGCCACGTGCCGCCGGTCTTCTGCTCGACCGTGAGCGCGACCCGCTTCCCGTCGCGGGACCAGGAGGCGTAGGAAGCCGTCAGGGGCTTCTTGACCGTACGGATCCGGCCGGCGGCGCCCGTGGTGCGGTCGGTGACGATCAGGGAGTCGTAGCCCGACCGGTACGCCCTGGGCACGCCTGCCGTCAGCCGGCCGCCGGGCGCGACGGACACCTCGGACAGCGCCTGTTGCCAGGTGAACGTGCTCCCGGTCGTGGACCTGAGGTACGTGCGCTTGGTGCCGAGGCCGTAGGCGGTCAGGCGTACCGGATCACCCGTTGTTTCGCGATATTTCACGCCTGCGGTCCCGGGGAGGACGAGGTCCGCCTGGGCGGCGGGACCCGCAAACCCCGCGGACGCGTGGCCGGAAAGCGTTAAGGACAGCGCGATGGCGATTTTGGCGATCACGCCCGCAGAATAGGCAGGAAAGCATGGAATATCGGTCCGGTATACCGGACCGATCTATATGTAACCCCGGACGAACGCGATCGCGTCGAAGCCGAGCGTGCGCAGCCCGAAGTAGACGATCACCGCGGCGGCGGCCACCGTCACGACGAGCACGACGACGCGCACCAGCCAGCCCTGCCGCTTGTACCACTCCATCCAGGCGTGCAGCGTGCGCTTGCCGAACTCCAGCACCCTGCGGGCCCAGTGGAACTCCACGGCCAGCACCGCCAGCCCCGCGAACACGACCGCCCATCCCGGCCCGGGGAAGGGCACCATGATCAGCCCAGCCACCACCATGACGGTCCCGATCACGCCGAACACGATCTTCAGCGTGAGCGCGCCCGTGCGCGTGGACCTGATCCCGTCCAGCCACCCGTGAAGGCCCGTACGGCGCTCGGGCATGCTGGAATGCTCGGCGGCCTCGCCCTTGAGCATGTCGGCGTCGCCGGTGTCGGAGTTCTGAACCTGCACAATTCCCCCCCGGCAGTCGGTGTGCCATCCAGGATACGGGCCCTCACTAGGTGCCGACTTGCAGGCGACTAGCAAGGCCTAAAACCCTCCGAACGGTAAAATTTCCCGCCAGAAGAGGCTACTCCCGGCAAACATCGGTTAATGTCTGCTATGCCCGAGGTCTTGCTTCGCACCGTCACCGGCCCTGTACGAGCCGCGGCCATCACCGGCCCCGTACTCCCCCACGAGCACCTGCGTACCGACATGCGCTGGGCCGTCGGCATCGACTCGGACCCGCACCGGTGGCTCGACGAGGAGCAGGCCGTCACCGCCGAGCTCCGCGAGCTGCGCCAGGCCGACGGCCTCGGCCTGGTGGTCGACCTGACCTGCATGGGGATGGGCCGCGACGCCGCCGCCCTGGCCCGCATGGCGGCCGGCAGCCGGGTGCCGGTGATCGCCTCGACCGGCCTGTTCGCCGAGCCGTTCACGGACGTCGGCGACGCGGACGTGGACACGCTCACCGCCCGCCTCATGGACGAGATCCTCAGCGGCGTGGACGACATGGGCGTCTTCCCCGGCGTGATCGGCGAGGTCGGCACCTGGGGCGCCGAGCCGACGCCGCGCGAGGAGCGCTGCCTGGTCGCCGCCGCCCGCGCCTCGCTGAAGTCGCGCCTGCCGGTCGCCACGCACGGCGCGCACGCCCCCGCGCTCCTGGAGATCCTGCTCGGCCAGGGCCTGCCGGGCTCCCGGGTGGCCGTCGGCTACGCGGGCACCGACCTGGGCGCGGCCAGGAAGATCGCCGAGGCCGGCGCGTACGTGAGCCTGGGCGTGCTCGGCCTGGGCCCCGACCAGGCGGCCAGGATCGCGCTCGGCCTCATCGAGGACGGCCACGCGGAACGCCTGCTGATCAGCACGGGCCTGAGCCGGGTCGCGCAGCTGCGCAAGTACGACGGGCCGGGCTACGCGCACCTCTTCCACGCGCTGCTGCCGCGCCTGCGCGAGGCGGGCGTCGGCGAGGACACGATCGGCCTCATCACCACCGCGAACCCGGTGCGCTGGCTCACAGGCGGAATGGCTTGACCCCAACCAATGTCAAGGTTGCAGACTCGCCTGCATGACCTTCACACCAGCGGAACTTGACTACCTTTCCTCGCAGCATCTCGGCCGACTGGCCTCCGTGTCGCCCGACGGGCAGGTGCAGAACAACCCGGTCAACTTCTTCGTCGACGCCGGGACCGGCACGATCACCATCGGCGGGCACGCCATGGGGGCGTCCAAGAAGTTCAGGAACGTCGGGAAGGGCAGCACCGTCGCGCTCGTCGTGGACGACCTGGCCTCGGTCGATCCGTGGGTCGTGCGCGGCATCGAGATCAGGGGCACGGCGGAGGCGCTGAGCGACGTGGACCCGCCTGTGCCGTACTTCTCGAGAGAGATCATCAGGATCACCCCGAGGAAGATCACCTCGTGGGGGCTGGACGGCCCGCGCCAGACCCGGAACCTGTGAAAGCTCGCTAGGATCGGGGCAACGCGAACCTTGGCCGGGTGGGGATGGTGACGGAGCAGACGCACAGGGCCGGCCGCCTGCGCCGGCCGCTCGCCGCCCTGTCACGCCTGACCCGGGCCGGCGACGTCCCCGTTGTGATCATGCTGGCGTGGGCGGGCTGGCTGGCCGTCCCGTGGTCGTTCAGCGGCCTCGCCCAGGCCCGCGCCGCGGCCGCGGCCGCCGCGGCGGAGGCCGAGCCGCCGCCGTTCTCCACGGAGTCCGTACGCGCCGAGCCGCTTTTCACTGGATCCGCACGTGTCGAGCCGGCGGCGTGGGGCATCCCCGCCGCCCAGCCCCACCGGCTCACCACGGTGCGTTCCACCGACGGCGCCGGGCCCGACCTGCTGGCGGCGGAGCGGGCCAGGATCGCCGGAGAGGTGCACGACGCGGCCGGGCACGGGCTGGCGGCCATCGCCATGCAGGCCGGGATCGCGCTCGTCACCCTGGACGACGACCCCGAGCAGGCGCGCGCCTCGCTGCGGGCGATCAGGGAGACCAGCACGACGGCGCTCGCCCAGCTGCGCGCGGCGCTCGACGGCATCGACCCGCCGGGGGCCGACCTCGCCGGGCTGATCGACGGCGTCCGGGCGGCGGGCGTGCCGGTGGACGTCGAGCCCGCGGACCTCGCCGTGCCCGCCCATCTCCAGGCCGCCGTCTACGGGGTGGTGCGCGAGTCGCTGACCAACGTCCTGCGGCACGCGGGGCCCACCAGGGCGCTCGTGCGGGTGGGCGGGGGTCCGGGCGAGTTCGTGGTGGAGGTGGCCGATCGGGGTGTCGGCCGTACGGGCGGGAGCGAGGGGCGTGGGCTGGCCGGGATGCGCGCCAAGGTCACCGAGGCGGGCGGCCATCTCGCCGCGGGACCGCGCGAGGGCGGCGGCTTCCAGGTGACCGCCCGGTTCCCCCGGACCTCCGCGTGACCACCCCGGACGGCGCGACCTCCCCAAGCCGGACGCCCGCCCCGAACCGGGCGCCCTCCCCGGACGGCGCGATCCCCTTGGACGGCGCAACCGTCCCGGACGGCGCGTCCTCCCCTGAAGGCGTGGTCAGGGTGGCCGTCGCCGACGATCAGGCGGTCGTGCGGATGGGGCTGCGGGCCCTGCTGGAGCGCGCGCCCGGGATGGAGTGCGTGGGCGAGGCCGCCGACGGCGCCGCCGCGCTCGCGCTGATCCGCCGCACCCGCCCCGACGTCCTCCTGCTCGACATCCGCATGCCCGGCATGGACGGGCTGGCCGTGCTGCGGGCCATCGCCGACGACCCCGAGCTGCGCGCCACCAGAATCGTCGTGGTGACGACCTTCGCCGTCGACGAGTACGTCTTCGCCGCCCTCCAGGCCGGCGCCAGCGGCTTCCTGCTCAAGGACAGCGCCCCGGAGGAGCTGGTCAACGCCGTACGCGTGGTGGCCGCCGGGGAGGCGCTGCTCTCACCGGCGATCACGAAGAAGGTCATCGGGCTGTTCGGGCGGCACGGCACCGAGCCGGTCGAAGGGCTGGAGACGCTCACGCCCCGCGAACGGGAGCTGGTGGCGTGGGTGGCCACCGGCCGGTCGAACGAGGAGATCGCCAAGGAGCTGGTGATCAGCCCCGACACCGTCCGCACCCACGTCAGCCGCGCCATGCTCAAGCTGCATGCCAGGGACCGGGCCCAGCTCGTGGTCTTCGCCATGCGAGCCGGGCTCAGCGTGTGACCTACCGCAGGAAGCCCTCGTAGTTGCGCTGCTGGAGCTGGGACTCGATCTGCTTGACGGTGTCCAGCCCGACCCCGACCATGATCAGCACGCTCGTCCCGCCGAACGGGAAGTTCTGCTGCGTACCCGGATCCCGGAGGATCGCGAACGCCACCAGCGGCAGCAGCGCCAGCACCCCCAGGTAGAGCGCCCCGGGCGCGGTCAGCCGGGAGAGCACGTACGCCAGGTATCGCGCCGTGGGGCCGCCCGGCCGGATCCCGGGAACGAATCCCCCGTAGCGCCGCATGTTGTCCGCCACCTCCACGGGGTTGAAGGTGATCGACACGTAGAAGTACGCGAAGGCGACGATGAGCAGCACGTACACGCTCATGTAGAGGGGATGCGTCCCCGAGGTCAGGTTGAGCTCCACCCACGTCCGCGCCGAGTCCCCCAGCAGGGGCGCCACCAGCGTCGGCAGGTACAGCAGCGAGGAGGTGAAGATCACCGGCACGATCCCCGCCTGGTTCACCTTCAGCGGGATGTAGGTGTTGGTGCCCCCGTACATCCGCCGCCCCACCATCCGCTTCGCGTACTGCACCGGGACCCTCCGCTGCGCCTGCTCCACGAACACCACGGCCGCCACCAGGCACAGCCCGGCCGCCGTCATCACCACGAAGCTCACTGGGCTCATCACGAAGATCTTCGCCATGTATCCCGGGAAGACGGCCACGACCTGCGTGAACATCAGGATGGACATGCCGTTCCCGATGCCCCGGTCCGTGACCAGCTCGCCGAGCCACATGACCACGCAGGCCCCGGCCACCATGGTCAGCACGATCACGGCCACGGGCAGCAGCCCCTCGTCGCGCAGCAGCGGCTTCGCGCACCCGGGCAGGAGCTGCCGGGAGCGGGCGAGCGCGACGATCGTCCCGGCGTTCAGCACGGCGAGCCCGACGGTCAGGTACCGCGTGTACTGGGTGATCTTCGCCTGGCCCCGCTGCCCCTCCTTCCTGAGGGCCTCCAGCCTGGGCACCGTCACGGCGAAGAGCTGCATGATGATGCTGGCCGTGATGTACGGCATGACGCCCAGCGCGAACACCGACAGCTGCAGCATCGCGCCCCCGCTGAGCATCTGCACCATGTCGAACAGCCCGCCCCTGGCCGACCCCACGCACTCCCGTACGGCCACCACGTCCACCCCCGGGGAGGGCATGAGTTGCCCGAGGCGGAACAACGCGATCAGTCCCAGCGTGAACAGCAGCTTCTTACGCAGCTCCGGCACCCGGAACGCCCTGGTCAAGACGGTCAGCATGGTCAAGGAGTCTGACCTGGGCGGCGCCCGGGGTCGTCCGCCGAGACGAGGCACCCGCGTACGCAAATCCGCGTACGAGGGTGTCAGGACGGCACGCGGTAGTCGTCGTCGCGGGCGTCCAGGATCGCCATGTGCCCCGGCAGGTGCCCGATCGCGTACTCGACGCCGCTGGCCATGACCGCCGCCTGCGGCGTCACCCCGCACGCCCAGAACAGCGGCACCTCCCCCTCCCGCACCTCGACCGGATCGCCGAAATCCGGCCGGGCCAGATCGTTGATCCCGATCCCCGCGGGGTCCCCGACGTGCACCGGCGCCCCGTGCACCAGCGGATACCGCCCGGTCACGTCGATCGCGGTCCTCACCAGCTCGTCCGGCACCGGCCGCATCGACACGACCAGCGGCCCCGACAGGCTCCCGGCCGCCGTGCAGGCCACGTCCGTGACGTACATCGGCACGTTCGTCCCCAGCTCCAGGTGCCGCACCGGCACCCCGGCCGCGAGCAGCGCCCGCTCGAAGGTGAAGCTGCACCCGATGAGGAACGGCACCAGGTCGTCCCGCCACCGCTCCACCACGTCGCCGAGGTCCGCGACCGGCTCGCCGTCGCGGTAGAGCCGGTATCCGGGCAGGTCGGTACGGAGGTCGCCGGGGAACAGCGGCGTGGACCAGGCGCCCGGCTCCCCCACGTCCAGGACGGGGCACGCCTGCGGGTTGAGGTGGGCGAACAGCAGCAGCTCGTACCGTAGCCGCCGGGGCACGGCGATCAGGTTGGCCTGCGTCCACCCCAGGCACCACCCCGCCGTGGGCACGCGCTCGCCGGCGCGGAAGCGCTCCCGCGCCTGCGCCGGGCTGAGATCGGCGACGTCCACACCCCGACAGTACGCCCGCGTGACAGTCCGCGTGATGCCGGGCGTTTCCGGGGTAGCGGGCTCGCCGTGCGTCTCGACGTGAACCTCCTCGACTACGTGCTCATCGCCATCTACTTCGCCACCGTGCTCGCCATCGGGTTAGCCGCCCGCAAACGGATCAGCTCCAGCCTCGACTTCTTCCTCGCCGGGCGCGGCCTGCCCGCGTGGATCACCGGGCTCGCGTTCGTCTCGGCCAACCTGGGCGCGATCGAGATCCTCGGCATGGCGGCCAACGGCGTGCAGTACGGCGCCATGACCGTGCACTACTACTGGATCGGCGCCGTGCCCGCCATGGTGTTCCTCGGCATCGTGATGATGCCCTTCTACTACCGCTCCAAGGTCCGCAGCGTCCCCGAGTTCCTGCGCAAGCGCTTCAACGGCGCCACGCAGCTGCTGAACGCGATCACGTTCGCGGTCGCGCAGATCCTCATCGCGGGCGTGAACCTCTACGCGCTCGCCCTGGTCATGGAGGCGCTGCTGGGCTGGCCGCTGCCGGTCTCGGTGGTGGTCTCGGCGGTGATCGTGCTGGCGTACATCACGCTCGGCGGGCTCTCCTCGGCGATCTACAACGAGGTGCTGCAGTTCTTCGTGATCCTCGCCGGGCTGATCCCGCTGACCGTGCTCGGGCTGATCAAGGTGGGCGGCTTCTCTGGGCTGGCGGACAAGGTACGGCAGAGCCCGCTCGGCGAGGGCGGCCTGCACACGTGGGCGGGCACGGCGGGCGACAACCCGATGCACGCGCACTGGATCGGGATCGTGTTCGGCCTCGGGTTCGTGCTGTCCTTCGGGTACTGGACCACGAACTTCGCCGAGGTGCAGCGGGCGCTGTCGGCCAGGAACACGAACGCGGCCCGGCTCACGCCGATCATCGCCGCGTACCCGAAGCTGTTCATCCCGCTGGTGACGGTGCTGCCGGGGATGATCGCGCTGGTGCTGTTCAGCGGCTGGGGGCAGGGGCAGGCGTACAACAACGCGATCCCGATGCTCATGCGGGACCTGCTGCCGAACGGCGTGCTCGGGGTCGCGGTGACCGGGCTGCTGGCCTCGTTCATGGCGGGGATGGCGGCCAACATCAGCGGGTTCAACACGGTGTTCACCAACGACATCTGGCAGTCGCACCTGCGGCCGGACCGCGACGACGGCTACTACGTGCGGGTGGGCCGGATCGCGACCGTCGCGGGCGTGGCGCTGGGCGTCGGGACGGCGTTCATCGCCGCCGGCTACTCCAACATCATGAACTACCTGCAGGCCCTCTTCTCGTTCTTCAACGCGCCGCTCTTCGCGACGTTCATCGTCGGGCTCTTCTGGCGGCGGATGACGCCGTGGGCCGGCTTCTGGGGGCTGCTCGCCGGCACGCTGGCGGCCTTCGCGTCGTACATCGCGTTCAAGGCCGGGATCGTGGACTTCGGCACCGAGCTGAACGCCAGCTTCTGGGGCGCGGGCCTGGCGTTCGTCGTGGACGTGATCGTGTCCGTGGCGGTCACGCTGGTCACCACGCCCAAGCCCGCCGAGGAGCTGCGCGGGCTCGTGTACGGGCTCAACGCCACCGACCTGGAGGACGACGCGCTCGCGGGCGACGCGCGCTGGTACCGCTCGCCGGTGCTGCTCGGCACGGGCGCCCTCGTCCTGGCCGTTGTGATGTACGGGGTGATCCTGTGAGTGACATTCGGATGGTGATCGGCGGGTTGTTCCTGGTGTACGGGGTGATCCTCGTCGTCGCCGGGGCGTTCGGGAGCGCGATCAACCTGTGGACCGGCCTCGCCATGGCCGTCTTCGGCGGCGCCTTCCTGGCCTGGGCCCGAGCCAGACGCCTCTGACCGCCCCTCCGGGCCCCGGCCCTGGCCGGCACCTTTCGCGGCCCCGGCCCGGCAGCACTGACCAGCACCTTTCGCAGCCCCGGCCGACGGCCCTGACCGGCACCTTTCATGGCACCGGTCCGGGCCAGACGGTCCTGACCGGCTCGGTTCGCCCGTTCATCGCAGGCCTTACTCGTCGCAAGCCTTACTCGTCGCAGGCCCTACTCGTCGCAGGCCCTACTCGTCGCAGGCCTTACGGCCAGCGATCACATCGCCGAGACCTCGTCAGGGCAGCGCGCGCGATCCGCACCACGTGGACCGCTCATGCGCGCCCCGCGGACGGTCGACGACGCGTCAGTACCCTCACTCAGCACTCGACGCCCTCACTCAGTACTCGACCTCGAACGTATGTGCCCCGAGGGCGTACCCGTCCTGCCTGGGCACCACGTACCCATGCTCGATCAGGTGCTTGAGGCTCTCGCGCACCTGCTCCTCGGTCAGCCCGCACGCCCGCACCAACGCGGCCGGAACCGCCATGCCGTGCTCCACCACCAGGGACGCCACCGCCTCGTAGACGTAGACGTCGACGTCCGACAGAGCCTGAACATCGTGGACCTCGATCATGATCGCTGTCTCGCCCCCTCCCTCAGCCGGTTCGGGTCGACCTCACGGTCCGGGTTGCGGCGAAGGTACTCGGATTCCAGTTCGTTCATCCGGGACGTGTGCACCGCCAGAGCGTCGTCCGACCCGTGGAAGAAGGTGTCGCTCCGGGTGGCGTGCAGTTGCCGCAGCTCGCGGACCAGATCCTCGTCGCTGAGCTGCGCCGGATCTATTCCCATCGTCGTCATGGGCTCCCCCTACCCCAGAGACCCTCGACAATATCTGTCACATTTCCTGACATATGGGCATTGTTTGTAAGAGATCGCCGCCTTACCGTCCCCTTATGGACCTCGAGCTCAGGCACCTCAGGATCGTCCGTGCGGTCGCGGACGCGGGAAGTGTGAGCAAGGCCGCATCCCAGCTCGGGCTGGCCCAGCCGGCCCTGACCGCCCAGCTCAAGCGCATCGAGCGGGTGCTCGGCGGCACGCTGTTCGAGCGCGACAGGCATGGCGCGCGACCCACCAGGCTGGGCGAGCTCGTGCTCTCCAGGGCACGAGTACTGCTTCCCGCGGCGCAGGAGCTGCAGGAGGAAGCCGTACGTTTCGCCGCCGCCCCCTCCCCCGGATTCCGCATCGGCGCCACCAACGGCCCCATACTGGGCGGCCTGGTCGACCGGCTCGCCGCGGAAGGGGCGGTCAGCACGTACACCTCCTGGTCGGCCCACGAGCTGACCAGCATGGTCGAGCTCGGCCGCCTCGACTACGTGCTGACCGGCGCCTGCGGCGACTCCGGCACCCCGACCGGCGCGCTCATGTGGGAGACGATCAGCCTCGACCCCGTGTTCTGCCTGGTCGGCGAGGACCATCCGGCCGCCAGGGAGAAGGAGGTGGAGCTCGCCGACCTCGCCGGCGAACAGTGGGCGGTGACGCCCGGCGACGGCTGCTTCGCCGACTGCTTCGCCACGGCGTGCGCGCGAGCAGGGTTCACCCCGGGCACGATCTACGAGACCGACGTGTCAACCTGCACCCACCTCGCCCAGGTCGGCCGCGCGGTCGTGCTCTGCCAGGCCACCCACCAGGCCGCCCAGGGCCTGACCATGGTGCCGTTCGCCGGCGCGCCACTGCGCTGGCGCCAACTCCTCGGCCACCACCCCACCGCCCCCAAGGCGGACTGGGTGGTGACACAGGCCAAACAAGCCCACCTGGACGCCGTACGCCGCAGCCCGGTCTACCACGACTGGCTGGTCCGCAACCCCAGCTACGGCACCGCACCCTAAGCTTCGCCCCGCCCCGTAAGTCTCGCCCCCGTCCCGTAAGTCCCGCCCCGGCCCGTAAGTCCCGCCCCGCCCCGAAAACCATCGTCTGCCCCGGGCTCCGCCCCACCCGTTGGACCCAAAACAACACCCCGGGGAGGGCACCCCACCCTCCCCCGCAACGACCCACCTCAGACCACCTCAGGCGATGCTGAACTCCCACCCCGGCCGCCACTCGAACGGCACGTCAACCAACTCCTCCAACGGAGTCCCATCCAGCAGATTCTGCAGCGCCCACCGATTGGCCGAATGCGACACCACGAGCACCAGACCCCCCTGCCACTCATCCATCATGTCCCGCAGAAACCCCACCATCTCCGCCACGACCCGCCGATAGCTCTGCCCACCCGGCCACGGCATATCGATATGCCTACTCCGCGACGCCGCCACCTCACCGACCGGCCGCCCGTTGTAGATCCCGTAATCGCACTCTCTGAGCCGCCGATCGAACCTGATCTCCTTGCGGCCGCCCGCAAAGCCGATCCCCGCCGTCTGCACAGCCCGCCCCAGGTCAGAGGCACAAACGACGTCCACCGCCGCCCCCAGCTCCACAGCCAGGCCCCGCCCCCGCGCAGACAACTCCCTGGGTAACCACCCGGTGGCGATGCCCGTTTCGTTGTCCACGGCGATGGAGTGAGTCTCGTAACCCAGCGTCACGGCCACGCCCAGACGCTACCGCCCCATCAATCCCCTACGACTCCGCTGGGAGCGAAGACCCCGAATATGATCGACCGAGGCTCCAACAACACTGCCGGGCATGGAATGATATCCGCGGAGACCCGTCTCCCGTTCGGCTGGACGCCACGACCGCATCCGATGCTCTAGCCTTAGCATGCGCAGGGGCTCGGCACGGTCTTCCGACGTCCCACCGCACGTCACACAACTTAATCCAGGGGCGGTAGCTCAGCCGGTCAGAGCATCGGACTCATAATCCGTGGGTCGTGGGTTCAAGTCCCACCCGCCCTACTCACCAATACCGCGTTCGACCTGGGATTTCTCGGTTCTCGCCGGCCCCGGATCGATTTGTTGATCATGGCTGGTTGCTCGGTGGTTGCTCTTGTGTACGGACCGTGTACCGCGGTAGATCATTTAGAGCGCCACCGTCAGCTCAGACCCTAGAGATGACCATCAGAAGATCAAGCCGGAAGGTCTGCTCAGCGTCGCCGGTCAGCGATAGTTTGATGCGCGGTCAAGCCTTGTCCAAGTCGGCTCGTCTTGCCTACCAGGCCGTTCGTGACCAGCAGATAAAAGATCCGCTGCTTCTCACAGCGATCCTCTCGGCCCCGTTCACAGCACAGGCCGGGGATCAATCGGCTGCACCGTCTGCGCATAGCCGCTGAGAGCAAACAGGCGGGCCCGCCGGAGAATCGGCGGGCCCGCCTGGGTTGAGTGGCTCAGGTAGTGATCGTGCCGGCGTGGTTCGGCAGGGTGATCAGCCGGGCCGTCTGGGCACCTGCGGCTGCAGTGTTGACCAGCGCGGCGGTGGATTCCGCGGCGGCCCGGGCCACCTCCGGGTAGACGCTGGTGTAGGTGTCGCGGGTGAAGGTAGAGGAGACATGGCCGAGGGTCTCCTGCACGACCTTCAGATCGACCCCGGCGGCGAGCATGAGCGAGGCGGCCCCATGGCGGAGGTCGTGCAGCCGCACCGGTGGCAGCCCCACCTGGAAGGCCAGCTGGTAGAAGTGGTCGCTGACCTGCTGCGGATGCAGCGGCCGGCCGATCTCGTCGGTGAAGACGAACCCACTGTTGGTCCAGGCCTCGCCCGCGGCCAGGCGTTCGGCGGCTTGACGCTTGCGGTGCGCGCGCAGCGCGGTGACGGTGTCCTCATCCAGCGCGATGGTGCGGTCGCTGGCCTCGGTCTTCGGCCTGCCCTGCACCGGCTCCCAGCCCAGTTGGGTGATCTGCCAAATCACCCCGGCGGTCCCGGCGGCCAGGTCGACGTCCTTCCAGCGCAGCCCGACCGCCTCCCCCGGCGTAGCCCGCGCAGGGCGATCAGCCGATAGAGAGCCGACAGCCGATGGGCGGCGGCGTGGGCGAGGAAGGTGTAGGTGTGGGAGGGCGTCCAGACCATCACCGGCAATGGCCTTGATACGGACGCGTACACGTTGATCATGTTGGCGCGGCTGAGCCGTGCCCCGCGCCGCTGCTGCTCGATGCCGAGCCGGTCGTGTAGTTCGCGGTTCCAGTCGGTGACCCGTTCGTCGGTCCATACCAGCGCCTTGGGGCGTTCCGCATCGGGGAGTTCGACCACCGCGGCCGGATTGAAGTCGATCAGCCGGTCCTGCTTGATCGCGATATTCAGCGCGTGCCGCAGCGTGGCGCGGATGCGATGCATGGTGGCCGGGCCGACCGGCCGCCGGTACCGCACCCGCGCCCGCTGCTCCACATCGCCGCTGGCGCGGGCGGTGGTGATGACGTCGTTGAACTCCTCGATCGCATCGAACATCCCCGCCACATCGGACACGCGTAGCCGGTCCAGCCGGATGTCACCCAGATACGGGGTGAAGTACAGACGGATGTGCGCCTCATACGAGCGGCGCGTGGTGGCATCGATCTTCCGCTTGCGCCGCAGAAACTCGGCCATCCATTCGGCGACCGTGACGGTGGGGTTGAGGTCTTGGCGGGTGCGGACCTTGCGCCGCACCTCCTCCACCGGCGGCAACGCCTTGCTGTCCTTAAGCACGGACAACATCAGCTCGGTGACCTTCCGCTGGATGTGCGGGTCCTCATCCAGCGCCAGCAGCGCGCGAGCGTGCTCCAACTCGGCCTCGACCTCCTCCAGCGAGGCAAAACCGCGCCTTCGCAGTGGGTTGCGCCGCCGCCCGTCGGCGTGCGCGGGCAGCTCCAGCTGGTAGGCCCACCGGCCATGGGTGCTGCTCCACCGCTCCCCGCCGCCCGGACGGCGCAGCTTCGGGCAGGCCTTGCCCAGTTTCTTGCCGGTCGCCTCGTCCCGGCAGGAACACGTCTTGAAGGTGGTTCCGTTCATCGTTGCCGTCGCGCCTTTCCCTTGTTCGCTGACCTCGCGTCGCCGACCGCCCTACGCCGCGTTTCCTCCGGCGCTCCCCCATCCCCGCGCCCCCGCCGATCGCCGTCGGCGCCGGTACGACCGGGGCAGGACACCACCGGCGGCATCGCGTACCCGGCCCATCACCGCGCGGCCGCCGTCCGGCGGCCCGGAGTGGGGATTGCCGCGCCCCGGGCCGGAGGGCGGCCCCGGTCGGCCCGCACAGACCCGTCATGGGGCCGCAGCGGCGATGTTCAGGGCCACCGGATGCCCCGGGGCGGTCGATATCGACGCCCACCTCCATCGCCCATGTCAAGCGATATCCGCTGGTCACATGTCCCGATGCACGCCCCGGCCGAGCCTGGGACGTGCTGCTGCTTTCCTCGGTCGCAGGACGCCGGCCTCGCTTTTAATCCGTAGGTTCCGGGTTCGAGCCCCGGGCGCCCTACCACTTTGACCTGCAGGTCCACCTATCCCTTGATCAAAGAATCACGAGGTGGGTCATAGCTGGGTCACGGCTGGGGCAAACAGACACCACGAGACCTTTCCGGCAAAGCGCTCAGCGGGGTGGCCGGTTCGCGGGACGACGCCGGAGATGGATCGTCCGTTTCCGCAGCCTATGGCCCATTCTTCGCGCTGTGGTGAGGGCCAGGCGTGCCGTCGCCTCCGCCGCCTCGTGATGGAGTTCGGGCAGGACCGAGGTGCAGGTGTCGGAGGTCAGCACGATACTGGCGTGCCCGAGCTGCCCCTGGGCTGCCCCTGGACCGTACGCAGGTCCACATGCGCGGCCAGCGCTGTGCTGGCGGCGCCGTGTCGTAGGTCGTGCAGTCGTAGCGGTGGCAGGCCGCTGGCTGCCACCAGGTATCGGAACCGGTAGGTCAGGTAGTCCGGGCGTATCGGCTGGCCGTCGGCGCGGGTGAACACCCAGCCGGCGGTGTCGAGCCCGCTCAGGTGCTGGCGTTGCTGGTGCAGGCGCAGCAGGCGGATTGTCTCGGTGTCCAAGGCGATCGTGCGCTGGCTCGCCGCACTTTTGGGTGGGACGACTCGTAGCTGGCCGTTGACGTGGATGAGCTGCTGGACCACCGTGAGCTCGCGGGTTTCCAGGCTGATGTCCGCCCACCGCAGCCCGGCGAGCTCGCCGCGGCCCAGGCCACGCAGCGCGGCCAGCCACCACAACGGATGCAACACGTCCTCGCGGACGTAGTCCAGGAACTCCGTCAGGTGTTCGGTTGTCCACACTGCCACCGCTGGACGCTGCCCCGTGGCCCGCCACGCCGCCACTCGGCTGCGGGTCCAGACCTGGGCGTGGGGACGCCGGGTACGCGGCAGACGCAACCGGCGTGCCGGGTTCGTGTCGATCAGGCCTTCGCGGATCGCCTCGTTGAGTGCCGCCCGCAAGGTGGCGTGGATCCGCTGCACGGTGGACGGAGACAGCGCCTTGCCATACCGATTGCGCCGCTGAGCCAGGCCGGCGAAGAAGCGACGCAGGTCGACTTGCCCTGGCTCCGCGATCGGGATCCGGCCCAAGCCGGGGATCAGGTGGATCCGCACATGATCGGCGTAACCCTGCCGGGTGCGCTCGCGGACGGGCTGCAGGGTCGTCAGCCAGTGGCGCAACCACTGCGCCACGGTGCACGCTGCACTCACCCCACCCGGAACATCGGCGGCGACGAGATCGCGGGCAGCTTGCATAGCGTCCTCTGCGGTGCGGAATCCGCCCCGCCGCACCCGCACGCTACGTCCGTTCGGGCCCAGTACCTGAATCGCGAAATACCACGAACCGTGACCCTCATCGGCCAGACCAGGGCAGGCCCGGTCCTGACGTGAGCAGCCACACCTCTTGTACACCACTGGCTCGCCCATCGTGCTCTCCTTTCCTCTCCACAAGACGGGCGAATCAAGAAGACATGACCTCGCTCAGGCAATGCTGGGATTCTGCACGTACTGGTACCTCCTCGGGCTGAGCGCTCAACTAGGTTTGAGCGAATGCTCAGCAGCTATGCACAGCGTCTCGGCCCCAGCACCGTTCGAGCCCGATCTCGCGTACGGGCATCAGGCCTGAACAGAGCCGGTACGCAGCCAGAGACGACCCCGGACCCGTTGATTGAGATCACTTATCGTCAAGAAGCTGCGCACCAGCCTGCGTCGGTTTCGGCGGCCTCGTCGCTGTTTCCGGGACTGGGAGCACGCCGGCGGTGGCAAGGTCGGCCTGGTCGATCAGCGGCCCCGAGCACACGTCGGTCAGTAGCTGGTCCTGCTCGGGGTGCAGCAGGACGCATCCGGTCAGAACGGGAAGGAGCGCTAGGAATTCGATTGTCAATTCACGGTTCCAGGAGGGCTGCGTGATGTTGTCCAGAGCCGATGTTCGGCGCTTGTTTCGAGGCTGGATGGTCCGGTCGTTCAACCACCGCCACACGATGCGCCGACCGGAAACCGTGTAGTCGACGACCTCTTGACGTACGGGAGCCTGCCGTACTCGCCTCAGCCGCGTAACCCCCGAAGCATTTACGAGCGAGACCACTTAGTCGTGGTGGTCCCAGCGGTTGCCGGCGCCGGGGGCACTTGGCCGCAGGCGCTCCCGCCCCCCGCAGGACCGAGCGACAGTGACGTTCTCGAACGAGCTCTCCGTGGATGCGTAAAGCCCGACGCCGCCGCTGCGCACAACGGTGTCGCGACCCTTCAGGACCTGAACGCCGTTCAACGTCACGGTGATGCGGTCGCCGTGAATCGCCGCACCCAGCCGCACGGGACCTGTCAACGGGTTGCTGATGGATGCCGTGGCCACTGTGACCGGACCCGACGCGTGAGCCTCGCGGATGATGCTCGCGTACTGGGTTCCGTTGCTCGTCTTGCCGACGTGGATCCGATACCCGTACGCGTCCGTGGTGTCTCGCAGCGAGATTCCTGCGTTACCGACGGATCCGTCGATCGTGACCGTGGTCTCCACGACATAGTCGCACGCCTCGGAGAAGCGCGTCGGCAGTGTCGAGTCGGCCAGTACGTGCGCCCGGCCACCGGCAGGCGGCGTGAGGTGCAACTTGCCCGAGGCGACGGACACAGACCCTGTTATTCCTCGCCAACTGGCCTGATCGAGCCCTTCCCTGATCACGATGTTGTCGAAGGTCGCGGCCCGCCGATGCGTGAAGGCGGCGGCACCACCCGTCGGCAGCTGTCCGTCGTCCGCGGAGATCGACGTGTCGCCGACTTTGGCGCTCAGATGCCTCCCGATCGCGGATACGACCAGCTTGTGCGGGACGTTGGCGCTGGTCGGCAGTGCGGTCTCCGCGAGAACCGTGGTCGTCGAGTCGTATATCTTCACGAGCTTCAGCGTCGCTCCCGACGTGGAGTTGAGCACTTCGGCCCGGTAGTAGTTGCGGGAATCGTGGTAGCGGAACGCGAGACCGGTACGGGCCGTCGTCTGGCCGCGTACCCCGGGAACGATGTCCGCGGCCATGACCACGTCATCGGGTACGTCCTGCAGCGCCGCGAACGACATCATGTCCGCAGTCGAGGTCTGTGCCAGCTGCGTGTCCGGCTGTGCGCCGGTGAGCGCCCAGGTGCCCTGCACCGGCGTCCAGCCGCCGAAGGATCCGTTGAAGTCATGGACGGTGCGGTCCAGGCCGGCATCGTCGAACTCGTCGTTGAGCACGGGTGCCGGGGCAAAGTTCTCCCCGAGTGACACGGTGATGAGGTTGCCCGCGCGGGTGAACGCGATCGGGGTGTCGTTCACCATCACCGCGTTCGCGTTCGGCGCGTTGATGGAGAGCGTGCCGGTGAACGGGTCCCCGAGCGAGATCCGGGCGGTCGCGCCGCGCAGTTCCACACTGACATCGGACACCGGTGCGGATGCGCTGATGACGGTGTCATCTTGGTCGATCAGCGATGACCCTCTGGTCAGCGCGTACCTGGTAAGCCCGCCGCCCGAAGCACGCTCGAGGTACGCGGTCTCGGCGTTGGTCGTGGCGGCCCCGAACGCCCTCGACGAGGGAGTCGCCTCGCGCGAAAGGTAGAAGCGTCCGGTCGCGTCCGGCAGGGCGATCTCCATCGCCGTCGCCACGGAGTGACTCACCCCGGGCATGGCGATGCGCTTCGCCGTCACCGAGGGCGCCGGGCCGGCCTTGCCGGGAACCACGACCGTGTCCAGTCCCGTCGGCCCGGTGGAGGACCAGTCGTACGACAGGTAGTCGACGTTGGTGAGTACCTGCTCGCCGACGCGTACGGCGCCGTTCTTGTGGACCCTGGGGGTTACCGCGGCGCCGGCCGTCGCCACCGGGATGAGCCGCACGCCGGCGACGGGCGCGGCTCCGGGCACGGTGTCGAACCCGACCGTGGCGACCTTCGTAGTGGGATTGACGGTCACCGGATCACCGGGGAAGTGCCAGAGCTGCCGGTAGTCGTGCGCGGCGGTGTCACCGGTGAGGTCGTCGGAGACCACCCAGAAGCCGGGCTTGACGAAGTAGACCGCGCGATCGTGCGCGACCGGCCGGTAGCCCATCGCCGCACCGCGGTAGATGTCGAGGCCCGCGTTCGAGCGCCACAGCGACGTCGTGCGGGGGACGCCGGCGGTCTGCGGGTCTCCGTCGACCTCGATGGTGTTGTGCGCCTCGGTTTCACGGCGCATCCAGTCGTTCGTCTGAGTCGCGCTGTAGTCCCCCACCCCGGAGTCGACGATCAGCGGACGCCCGTACGCCGCCATCACCAGGCTGAGGTCGTCCGGATGCCGATGCGAGGCGGTGTAACTGGAATTCTGGTTGTTGATCAGCATGTACCGGGCATCGGCGTCCCACCCGGAACGCTGCACCGCGAAGCTGATCGGAAACACCGTGGACGACAGCGTCGGAGCGGTCCCCTGCGTCCGGCCGGAGGCGACCCAGGTGAAGTCGGGCCAAGAGTTGCGTACGCCGCTCCTGCGAATGGCCGACGTACCCGCGTAGTTGTTCGGCGTGTCGCCGATCGCCGCGGGTTCGAGATTCGGCTGACGGGTCGCGAACAGCGAATCCGCGATCCAGTCCGCCCCCTGGGCGAGCGAATCGGGAACGGTTCGCCCGTTGGCATCCGCGACTGCTATGACGGAGTTGAGCATGTCCGCCACGTATGCCTGATAGTTGAACGCCGGCTCGCGGTACACACCGTCGCCCTTCAAGTACGCACGCAGGAACCGCTCGGCCGAGCGCACCGCGAACCACTCCCAGCCAGACGATGACGAGAACTCGGGCAGGAACACGGCTGCCGCGTGGACGGAGCGGGCCATCGACATGTACCAGTTGTTTCCGACATGTGTCTGCATCACGCCGACGAGGAAGTCCGCCGTGGCGTGCACGCCGGACAGGTACGCCACGAGATCGCTCGCGTCGATGCCAGGATCGGTCCGGAACACGGAGAACGCGCTGACCAGCTGGGCGAGCCGCTTGGCCGCCGACAGGTTGCGGCCCTGCGGCCAGCTCTGATTGTCGGCGAAGAAGTCCAGCGAGATGTCCATCCACGCCGCCGCGTACGCCGCACGCTTCGCCGGGTCACTCTCGGACACGTAAGCGAATGTCAGTTTGGGCATGAACGTGAAGTCGCTCATCAAAGTCTGCGCGCTGCCCGGGGTGGTCTGTGTCCCACCCCAAAGGTCCTGCCAGTCGATGTCGATCCGCTGCTCGGCGCTGTTGTAGAAGTTGCGGGTCTCGGCGCCGAACCGGAAGATCCCCGCCGCGAGCTCGTCGGGGCCCGAGTCGCCACCGCCCAGGCCCTCGGCCGGAGCCGGGTAATGGACGTCGGCGCGGCCCGCGTAATACGCCTTGAGCTCGCTCGCGGCGCCCGCTTCGTCACCGGCGGCCAGCTCGGCCGCCACCGGGCCGAGCCCCGGGCGCGTCAGGTCGAGCAGCCCGCCGAGATCCGACATGTCGGCGACGGCGGCACTGCCCGGCGACAGAACCGCCGCCACCAGAGCCAGCACGACCGCCGCACGGGCCCGACCACGCGTGTACCAACGTAACTTGCTCCGTCTCACCACTGTCTTCTCCCTAAGCCCGTGAGAGTGTCAGCCGAGTCCAGCGCGTCAACCACCCGCCTGCTCCTCGTACTCGGCCTTGATCTTGTTGCCCACCCGGTCCATGAACTTCTTGATGGCCGGCTGCCATGCCGAGACGGGCTTGTTCCCCAGCTGGATCTCCAGCAGCACCGCGTCCAGTTCCTGCTGCTCGCTGGCAGCCTTGCTGGCAGCGGTCTCCGAGTACAGCCCGAGGGTCGGGTCCGCGACGGCGAGCGGGACGCCGGCGACCTGGTGGTCGTGCTGGTCCTGTACGGCCTGTCGGTTGCCCGGCTCGTAGATGACGGGCGATGCTTCGGCGAGGTACCGCACCGGCAGGAATACCTGGCTGCGCCCGCCCTCGGTGAGGGTCGGGTCGGAGCCGTTGCGGGTGAACGTCTGGCCCTCGACGCCGTACCGGAGGGCCAGGTACTCGCTGCTGCCGAAGGGTGAGCACAACCAGTCGAGGACCTTGAGGATCTGCTTGATCCGGTCAGCGTTGTCGGTCTTGGTTATAGCGGTGAAGCTGGACAGGGTCGGACCGGGCGTGCGTACCTGCGTCCCTGTGCCGTCGCGGGTGGGCGAGAGCATGCCGGTCAGGCGGAAGCCGGGCACGTCTTTTGCCTGGCCGTAAAACTTGCCCCACCCGGCGTACCCCCCGATGGTGAACGCGGTCGTGCCGGCCAGCATCCACGCGTTGCGCTTCGTGTTGGGCGCGCCCGCGTGGTCGGGATGTATCACCCCCGACTTCACCAGCTCGACGGTGTCCTCGAGGGCCTGCGTGAACTGCGGTGTCGTCCCGGAGTGGGTGAAGACGCCACCTTCGGCCTGCCAGGCGCCGGTGCCGCCGGGCCAGTTGCCGGTGATCCCGTTCATCTCAAGGATCGTGTTGAACGGGATCTGTCCGAACGCCCACCGACCGGCCCGCTCGTCGGTCAGCGCGGCCGCCATCTCCTTGAACTCGGCCCACGAATCGGGCTGGAGGCTGAGTCCTGCCTTGGCCAGCAGGTCGGCCCGGGTGTACAGCACGGTGCCGATCCGTGCCCGCGGCACGGGGATGCCCCAGATCCGCTGGTCGTAGACGGTGCTGCGCCAGGCATCGGTGGGCAGGGCGGCGAGGTTCGGGTAGGCGAGGACCGCGTCCCCGGACAGGTACTCGGTGAGGTCGGTGAATGTCGCCTTCAGCATGGCGGGCATCTGCTGGACAACGCCCTGGATAGCCACCATGTCGGGCAGATCGCCACCGGCGATGGTCGTGGCGACCTTGCTCTTGTAGTCGGTCGAGGGGACGTACGTGATCTTCAGTTCGGTGCCGAGTTGCCTGTTGAGGTTCTGCCAGTAGGGGTTCGAGCCGAGCGCGGGGGCGATCGGGTCGTAGGTGTACGTCAGTGCCGTGACGGCTTCGCCCTTCACCGGTTGTGATGCGGCGCTGGAGGAGGTCGGGTAGGTGAAGTATCCCGGCGACACCCCGGCCGGCTCGGCGGCCAGGTCGGGCGTGGCCGCGGTGACGGGCTTGTAGGTGGGCAGCTTGACCGACCCGGTCGAGCTGTTCGGCGAACTCGGGCTGCCGTCGCCGCAGGCCCCGAGCAGCGGGGCCAGCCCCGCTGCCGCGCCGAGTGCCAGGACGTCGCGGCGGCTGAAGGTGGGTGCCATGACGTCTCCTTTCCGCATTGCGTGGACGACCGGTCAGCCCTTGACGGCGCCGACCATGAGTCCCTTGGCGAAGTGCTTTTGGATGAAGGGGTAGATGAACAGGATGGGCAGGACGGAGATGACGAGAATCGCCATCTGGACGGAGATTTGTGGTGGCAGGTTCTCCAGGTTCGAGCTGAGCTGGTCGGACCCGATCGGGGTGTTGTTGACGACGTAGGTGCGCAGCACCAGTTGCAGCGGCCACTTCTCCGACGACTGGACGTACAACATCGCGGAGAAGAAGGCGTTCCAGTACGCCACCGCGTAGAACAGCCCGATCACGGAGACGACCGCCTTCGACAGTGGCAGGACGATCCGCAGCAGGATGCGCATCTCCCCGGCACCGTCTATATAGGCGCTTTCCCGCAGCTCGCCGGGGATTCCCTGGAAGAAGGCGCGCATGACGATGACGTTGAACGCGTTCACCAGCACCGGCAGGATCAATGCCAGGTAGCTGTCCAGCAGGCCGAGCTGTTTGACCGTCAGGTACATCGGGATGATGCCCGGGTTGAACAGCAGGGTGAACACCGTCATCAGCAGGATCGGCTTTTGCAGCAACGAACCTGGCCGCGACAGCGCGTACGCCAGAGCGATCGTGGTGACGAGGCTGAGTGCCGTGCCGACCGCGGTGATGCCGGCGCTCACCAGCACAGCACGGGTGACGATTCCTCCGGACAGGACGGCCCGGTAGGAGTCCAGCGTCGGTTCGTTCGTCCACAGCACGAAGCCGCCCGCCCTGTTGACCTCCTCCGGGGAGGCGATGCTGGTCATGAGCACCGCCCAGAACGGCACCAAGACCGCCAGGCAGCCAAGGCCGAGCACGAGTCCCCGCGCACCGACCCCCAGCTTGCTGGGCTCGCCCATCCAGACCGGACGCCGGCTGCGGCCCGAGCGTGGCCGCCGCGGCGCCGTGCCCGCGGCGGGGCGCGCCACGGACACCGCAGTCGGCACAGATCGGCTCGTCACTTGGCGTACACCCCCTGCTCGCCCAGGGCGTGGGCCAACCGGTTGGCGCCGAGCACGAGCGCGACACCGACAATGCCTTTGATCAGCCCCACCGCGGCCGCGGTGCCCCAGTCGCCGCCGACGATCCCGTGGTTGTAGACGTAGGTGTCGAGTACTTCGCCGGCACCGGCACCGACCTGTGCCTGCTGCAGGATGATCTGCTCGAACCCGACGGACAGCGAGTCACCGAGCCGCAGAATCAGCAGCAGGACGATCACCGGGCGGATGGCGGGCAGGGTCACGTGCCACAGGCGGCGAACTGCCGAGGCGCCGTCCACCACCGCGGCCTCCATCTGCGCCGGATCCACTCTGGACAGTGCGGCGAGGAAGATGATCGTCGACCAGCCGGTGTCCTTCCAGATCACCTGTGATGTGATCATGAGTTTGAACAACTCGGGTACGCCGACGATGTGGAACGTGGACAGGTCGGCCGAGCGCAGCCAGGCGTTGAGCATCCCGCCGTTGCCGAACATCTGCTGGAACAGGGCGACCACGATGACCCAGGACAGGAAGTGCGGCATGTAGAGGATCGACTGGGCGAGGCGTTTGAGCCGTTCGCTGATGGTCGCGTTCAGGATCAACGCGAGGCAGATCGGCAGCGGGAACACGAAGACCACCTGGATCAGCGTGATGATCAGCGTGTTGACGAGTGCGTTGAGGAACACCGGGTCGCCGGTGAGCACCGGCTCGAAGTTGTCCAGCCCGACGTACGGGCTGTGCCAGATTCCGAGGAACGGCTGGAAGTCCTGGAACGCGATGATGTTCCCGCCGAGCGGCAGATAGTGGAACAGCAGCAGCGCCGTGACCCCGGGAAGCGCCAGCAGCAGCAGGACCCGGTCGCGCCGCCAGCGGTCGCGCAGGCTACGCATCGCCGGTCTCCACCGGTGCAGGCAGGCCGATGGGCCGGCCCGTGACGCAGGCTCGCACCGCCGCCCGCAGCCGGTCGTCGGCATTGGCCGCGACCCTCCTGCTCCGGGCGACCGCGGGCGCCGGGTCGGTGGCGATGTCGGTGACCGCCGCGACGACCGTCGCCGCGGCACGATGGTCGAGCTCGATCACCAGGTCTGGGGCGCCGAGGTCGGCGAACATCTGAGATTTCGTGGTCTCGGTCGGCTGCCGAAGGTAGACGGTCGGGGTCGCATGTCGTGCGGCCAGGATCGGCGAATGACACTCCATGCTGACCACCAGCGACGAGACGGCGTAGACCCCGGTCGCCTCCTCCAGCGGCCAGTACCGGTCCAGGAGCCGGACCTGATCGAGCGTCTGTGGACTGAGCAGGCTGGGAAGCTGCTCGTGAGCGAGCTCGACGGCATAGCTCATCTCGGGCACCACGACGGCCGGCAGGCCGCTGACGCGTACCCAGGTCTCGATCGCCGCCGCCAGCACCGCCAGGTCGTGCGTCACGGTGGCCCGGTTGACCGCGTCGCGCCGCATCTGCTCGCGGGTCGGTTCCGTGCCGTAGATCTTCGCATAGGGGGCGTAGCGCAGCCGCGGAACGAAGCAGGCGAACCGACCGGGCTGCAGGCCGAAATTCTCCAGCAGGCGAGCGGCGGCGACGGCGTCAGTGTGGTCGAACGCGAACGTGCCATCCGGCCCGAAGGCGAGGTCGGGCCCGGTTATCTTCTGGCCGCGCAGGGTG
Source organism: Nonomuraea sp. NPDC003709 (assembly GCF_040610775.1). Taxonomy (NCBI): domain Bacteria; kingdom Bacillati; phylum Actinomycetota; class Actinomycetes; order Streptosporangiales; family Streptosporangiaceae; genus Nonomuraea; species Nonomuraea sp. NPDC003709. The sequence goes on from NZ_JBEXMW010000024.1 coordinate 188,333, forward strand.
GCCAGGGTCAGCGTTTCGCGGCAGTACACGAAGTCGGCGCGGTCGAAACGGTCTTTGACGTCGTCCTCGAGATAGGACGGTGGGAGCAGATCGACCATCTGTGCCAGCTCCGGCAGCGTCGCCATGGTCGGTGGGCACAGCGGATCCACGGTGATCCCGAAGTACCCGTACGGGCGGCCCACGTGCTCGCGCCACCAATCGATCTCGGTGCCCTGGAAGGCGTCGGCGCCCGATCCGTGCATCAGGACGTCCGCGCCGTCGATGGCGGCGGCCAACTCCGGGGTGCTCGGCCCGTCCCCGCCGAGAGTGCCATCGACGACGCGCAGGTCGGGAAACGCGTGCCGCAGCATGGATCGTTCGCGCTCCTCCAGCCGCACCGGCCAGAGGATGACCTCGACCTCGGGGGCGAACCGCTGAAACGCCCGCACCACGCCAGGGGAGTGAGCCACGTCGCCGATGTTCACCGTCGCCCAGGAGGACCGCAGGAGGACGGTGCGACGTGTCGATGTCATATGTACTCCTTGTTGACGTAACGTTAAATCAAAATAAGGATGGTGAGACGTTACGTCAAGAACCTAGTAGGCTTCCACCATGGCAACGCAACGTGACGTCGCACGGGCGGCTGGGGTGTCACTCGCCGTGGTGTCGGCGGTGGTCAACGGCACGAGCCACACCCGGATGAGGGAATCCACCCGCACCCGGGTGCTCCGGGCGATGCAGGAATTGGGTTACCAGCCGAACCAAACGGCGCGCTCGCTGCGACTCAACCAAACCGACATGATCGCGATGATCCTCAACAAGATCGACAACCCGGTCTACGGACCGCTGCGGCATGGGGTCTACGAGGCGGCGGCGGAGCACGGCGCAACGGTCCTGCTGGGCGATGCCGAGACGATGCGCTCCGGCAGCCAGTTCCTGACCCGGCTGCTCAGCCAGGGCACGGTCGACGGTATCTTGATCCGCGGCGAAGGGCTGCTGGACGACGACGTGATGGCTGAACTCCGCGACCACCCCAAGCCGATCCTCATCCTGGAACATGCACTGGACCATCCCTGGATCGACATAGACGATCGCCGCGCAGGCGAGATCGCTACCCGATTCCTGGTCAACCTCCACCACCGCCACATCGTCTTCGTCGGGGGTTCTGGATACATCTCCCAGCAGCGCTACCTGGGCTACCAGCAGGCGATGGACGCCGCCGGGCTGACACCGGCCCCACACCTGGCCACCGGGTTCGGTGAGCAGGCCGGCGCCGACGGGCTCCGGCAGGCCATGCAGGCGCCAACCGCGCCGACCGCCATCGTCGTCAACAACATCATGAGCGCCGTCGGGGTCCTGGCCGCCGCACGCGACCTCGGCATCACCATCCCCGACCAGCTGTCGGTGGTCGGCATCCACGACGTCGACCTGATGCAACACCTGCGCCCGGCCGTCACCGCAGTCCGGATGCCCATGTACCAACTCGGCCGGGCCGGCGTCGAGGCGCTTTACGACCTGATCGCGGGGCGGCCAAGCGCAGGCGGTGTCATCACCGACCCCGAACCCGAACTGGTGATCCGTGACTCAGCGACTGCTCTGACCCGGATCCGCGATTAGCGTTCGCATGATCGCCCGCGGCTCATATCGATTGTCGTCAGCCTATGTGATGGGGCCCGGGTGGCTATGATCGGTGGCGCTGCAACTGCGGGCATGCGCGATCAGCTGCCACAGCGGATACAGCGGATCGCCGCGGGCGAAGGCGAGGAACTCGGCCAACTGCTCAGCAGTCCACACCGCCACCGCGGGCCGCTCGCTGCTCCGCCGCCGGGCGGCGACCCGGCGCTCGGTCCACATCTGTGGATACGGCTGGCGCGGTGCCGGCAGCCGGATCATCCGCGCCGGGTTGGATGCGATCAGGCCCTCACGAACCGCGGCGTTCAACGCCGCGCGCAGCGTCGCCCGGATCCGGTGCAGAGTGGAGAACGCGATCGGCGTAGGCCTCGCGAGTGCTGGACCGTAGCTGGTGCTGCGTCCCCAGCCAGTGACGTAGCCACCGCGCCAGCGTGTACCCCATAGACACCGAATCGTTCTGGTCGGCCGCGATGATCACGCGGCCCGCCTGGCAGGCCTGCTCAGCAGTCGCGAAGCCGCCGCTCGCGCCGCCCGGCCCAGCCGCTCACCTGCGCCGCGAAGTACCAGCTGCCGTGCCAGGCCTCGGCCGGCCGCACACAGCGGCCTCCCAACTGCTTGCCTGTAACCGCATCGGCGCATCCGCGCCGCTAGATCACACACCGATCCCGATGACGTCTCATGGCGTTGCCCCTTCCGCTCGACCCTAAGAGCAAGACAATGCCGCAAGCTCCAGCTCGCAACTGCAGCTCTGCATCCACGGTGACCTGCGCCTCGGGACTGCCGGCCGCAGGCATGCCCGTGATCGATGTGCGGCTGTTCACTCGGTGGCACTCCAGACGACGATCGTCGACTGCGCAGCGTGACCGGCACGACGCGATCTTGCGGGCGGAGATCCGGACTGCGCAGGACGGCGACCTGATGCCGCGGCGCCACGATCTCGACATCCTTGACGCGGTTGTCGCGGCCGCGCCGTACCAGCGTCTATAAGACGGGAGTCGTCTGCACGGAGTGTCCGCAGTCGCCTTCACATGTCGTGTGGGGTGCTGCGGCGATTGTTTCGGGCATCCTGGCATTGGCGATCAGCACGTGCGGCGATAAGGGAGTTCGGGGATGTAGGTCTTCCACTCGTCGGGGGGCAGTGAGCCGACATCCCGGCATAGCGCCTTCCTGATCTGGTCGGGGCCTATGAGGTGGGTGCGGAGACGGCCTTGGTCGTCGGTGCTGAAGATCGTGGATCCGTCGGCGGAGAAGGCCAGGGCAGTGACCGGGTGGGGCTCGGAGGTGTCCTTGGGCATGAAGAATCCGGTGAGAGGGAGGCCAAAGGGGCGACGGTTGGCCATGTCCCATAGCTGGATCTGTCCCATCTTGTCCGAGCTGGCGAGGATCCGGCCGTCGGGAGAGAAGGCCATGAGGGGGTTATAGCCCAGTTGGGTGCCGGGGCGGACGGTGAACTTCGGCTGGAGGGTCGAGGCGTCCAGGATGGTGATCTCAGTGTCGCCCCAGTCGGCGATGAAGTTCTTGCTGATCGCCTCGCCGGTGTTCGGAGCGCCGTTGGCGGGCAGCAGCGTTCGCGCGGTGGCGGTTTCGATTACGCCCAGGTCCTGACCGGCGATGATGGTCTTGCCGTCCGGCGAGAACAGCGGGCGGGACAAGCCAAAGCCGAGGTCCAGCGAGGCGGCCTGCCGCCCGTCGACCTGGAACCGTTTGGCGCCTGTCGTCACGTCCCACAGCTGCAGGATGGTGCCCGTCTTCGTGCCGCCGGAAAAGGCGACTGCCAGGGTACGGCCATCGGGAGAGAACTGCACCTGGCCGCTTAGGCGGAGGCTTGCCGCTTCCGTTTCGTCGACCTTGAGTGTAGTGCGCTTGGCGCCCTGAGCGACGTCCCAGATCTCGATGGAGAGGTCCTTGCGGAGGCTGGCGAGCAGCTTGCCGTCCCGGGACAGTATGTAGAAGCCATCGCTGGTCCCGTCTGCTGAGGTGATCGGCAGTTCTGTGCGTTTTACACGCTTGGCCGGATCCCAGATCTCCAGCTTGCGGTGGGCACCGAGTGCGAGTGTCGACCCGTCCTCGCTGAGCGCGGCGGAGTTCCTGCCGAACGAGAAGGCCACCGTGTCCGTTACGGCGCGCAGCGAGATGAACTTGGCGGTGCCCTCTTTTGTGAAGCAGCGAAGGGTGCGGCCGTCGGGCCCGATGACCTGGTCGTGGCAGCTCGGGTCGGAGTACCACCAGACCGGACCGAGGCCGCTGTTGAGCGACCAGATCATGCCGTCGAAGCCGACGAGGCGGCTGTCGGGACTGAAGAAGATCTCCTCGTTGATGTCGGGTTCCGCTTTGGGGATCGTGTATTCGATCTCGTTGTTCTCATAGAGAAAGCGAAGCACGATCTGCTTGTTCTTCCGGATGGCGAGGATCTTGCCATTGGGGCTGTAGCTCAGGGAGCTGACGTGGACGTTTTTGCCGATCGGCTGAGAGTGCAATCGCTTCCCGGTCCTCAGATCCCAGGTCTCGAAGCTGGTCCCGCCGTTCCAGGCGAGAACTCGCTCGTCCGGCGAGGTCTCCACGTTGAACCACGAGGCGACTGGGATCTGCAGGACGCGCTGTCCCGTCCTGAGATTCCACGCCCTGATGACTTTGTTTTTGTTGGACGCAGAGACGAGGAAGTTGCCCTTCTCGCTGAGGAACGTCTCGGCCCCTTCGGGGTTTCCCACATCGAGCGACTTCGGAATCTGCCGGATGGTCGTGGTGTCCCAGATGCCGGTCGTCCCGTCTGTGTGTATGACCCCGAGCAGGCGTCCGTCCCCGCTGAACGTCACGTCGAAGATCGGGGCTCCGGGAACCGCGAACTCCGAGACCACTTTGCGGGCATCCAGATCCACAAGCTTGATCGTGTTCGCTTCGCGCCTGAAATACGCGACGAGGTGCCCGGTGCGGGCGGCTCTCCAGATCGAGTTCGCGGCCAGGGGCGGCCTGTAGTAGTGGCTCTCCCACTGGTTGTAGGTGGTCACGAGGGCGCTACGGCTATCGAGTCCGTCGGGTGAGAGGGCTCCCGACACTATCGCCAGTTGTTTGGCCGCTGTCGGGTCGGTACGGCGCAGCGCGGTCGCGACCCCGGCGACACGGCTGCCGACGGACGCCTCAAGCTGCCGGGAGACCGTCTCGTTCTTGTCGGACAGCTCTGATCCCTGGTAGATCGCCAGTGCGGCTGTGCCGGTCGCCACCACCAGCAGGGTGGCGAGTACCGCGCTCAGCAGGGTCCGGTTACGCCGTCGGCGTTCGGCCGCCTTGGCCGAGGCGTCCAGGTAAGCGCGTTCCATCACATTGAGCCGGAGATGCCGCAGGCCTCCGGCTATCCAGCCGACAGTCCTGTCGAGCTTGCTGCCCTGCAGCAGATCGCCGTTCTTGCGTCCGTGCTCGATCCAGTTCCGTGTCGCCTCCGCCAGCTCATGGTGGGCGTTCAGCGCCCCGCGATCGCCGTTCACCCAGGCTCGCAGCCTCGGCCACGCACGGATGAGCGCAGGTGTCGCCAGCGTGAACACCTCGCCCTTACGGGCGACCAAGCCTCCAGCGCACAAGGCCTCCAGCAGCTTCTGGAGGGTCCGATCGTCGAACTCGCTGTCGTGGAATTCCACGTACGGGACCTTGCGGAGTGTGTGCTGCGCGTCAGGGAACGCGGCGATCATCCGAAGCAGCAGGCGGGGAACCAGCGTCTGCTCCTCGGCGGTGCACTCCGCGAACACTTTCTCCGCGGCCTCCCCCAGCGTGGGGTCATCGTCCACCCCGACCCTGTCGTGGTCGGCGGCCCGTTGTCCCGCGGCGAGCGCAGCGTGGCCGTCACCGCCCGGCAGGCCGAGCAGTCCGGCGAGCAGGGCGGGGGCGGTCGGGCGGTCGGCTGGGTCCTGGGAGAGAGCTTGGGCGACCAGTGGCTGGAGCTGCGGGGGCAGCCTGTCCAGGTCGGGCCGGTGGTTGAGGATCTGGTAGGCGAGGGCGGAGAGGTTGTCTCCGTTGAAGGGGGCTTGACCGGTGGCGGCGAACAGCACGATCGTGCCCCAGGCCCAGATGTCAACGGCCGGTGTGGCTCGGTCTCCCCGGAACAGTTCGGGAGCCATCCAACGGGGAGTGCCTTTGAGTTGGTCCGTGGCGCTGCGAGACATTTCTTCGGTGCGGGCGATCCCGAAGTCGATGACGCGTGGCCCGTCAGGTCCGATGAGGACATTGGCCGGCTTGAGGTCACGGTGCATGACCCCGGCCTGGTGGATCGAGGACAGCGCTGTGACGATCCCGATGGCCAGTCGGACGAGCTCCTCAGCCCTGTAAGGTCCCTTCTCGTCGACCCAGCTCTGCAGGTCGGGTCCGGCGACGTACTCGCTGACCAGGTAGGGCGGATTGTGGACGAGGTCAGCGGAGATGATCCGCGCGGTGCAGAAGGGCGCGACTCTGCTGAGTGCTGCGACCTCACGTCGCAACTGGTTGCGATAGGCGTCGGTCAAATAGTTGGCGTGCAGCGCCTTGACCGCGACCCTTTCACCCGCGTCGTCATACCCCTCGTACACCACGCCCTGCCCACCCGCGCCGAGGCGTCCGGCCAGCCAGTACGCGCCGAGCTGGCGTGGGTCGCTCGATGCCAATGGCGCTGCCACAAGCCGCACCCTCCATTCAAGGGACATGATCGACAAGTTAGATGCGTGGTATCTTCCTTTTGTTGTCGGCATAGCGCCCCGAAGGTTCCCGTACGGGTCGCGGCTCTGCGGCGTACATGAAGAGCATCCCGATCATCACTAGCGGCTGGCTTGGTCATATTGCCGCGTGGTAGGTGTTGTCGGGCTTGATGCGGGCGGTGCTCATGGTAGTGATCGCGTCGGCCAGCAGGGCAAACGCGTGGCTCCGTTGTGACAAGCACATGATCAAGGAGTTCGCGACTGCGCATGCCGAAAACTCTGCCCACGCAGGTCAAGCGGCACGTTACCCGTCGAGGACTTCTCTGAGCCTGTCTCGTCGGTGTGTCGACGAATCACTCCGGATCAGTAAATCGGATCGGGTACGGTTCACGGCGACGCTCAGGCCGGCCGTTGACAGCACACCGGACCCGCCAGGTACGGATCAAGCCGTCCCAGCTGGCCAATTGAATGTAAAGCGAGAATGATCAAGGGATGCTTTCCGGTCCGTGGTTGCTCGTTAGATGCTCGTCGGCATCTGATATGGCATGGCACCGAGCGGCGTTCTTGGGCATTTTTGAAATCGGCATTCGCGGACAGAGCAGCAGTTTGAGTCATAGTACGGCACGGCTCAGCATAATGTCTGTCGACTTTTAATCCGTAGGTTGCGGGTGCCGATTAATCATCCGGCCAGGTCAGGCGGCATGTCGGTACTCCTTCAGCACGCCACCGAGTCGATCATGTCGGCGAATGTCGAGCGGTGCGGTTCGAGCTGGCCCGGTGTCGGGATCGGGAAGCGATCGAAGCGGAGCTGCCTGCCGAAGAGCGCGGTGCGGCCGGCGTTCGTTGTAGAAGGTCTCGAACTCGCGCAGCGCGTGTAGGAGGTGACGCTCATTCCAGATCAAGGTCCGGTCCAGCAGCTCGAGTCGGGAGGTCTGGATCCAGCGCTCCATGATGGAGTTCATTCGCGGTATCCGGACACCGCTTTTGACGATGCGTACTCCGGCATCGGCCAGTACCGCGTCGAAGGCGGCAGTGAATGTGGCGTCCCGGTCACGGATAAGGAACTTTGCCACGGTACCCACGTCCTGCAGGTCCATGGCGAGGTTGCGGCCCAGTTGGGTGACCCACTGCCCGGTGGGGTGGGCGGTGACGCCGAGGACGCGGATGCGGCGGGTGGCGTGCTCGATGGCTGCCAGGGTGTATAGCCGGGCGCCGGTGAGGGTGCGGACCTCGAAGAAGTCACACGCCAGCAAGGCGCCTGCCTGGCTGCGCAGGAACGCGGCCCAGGTCGTGGCGGTCCGCTCGGGAGACGGATCGATGCCGTGCGTTTTGAGGATCTCCCAGACCGTAGAGGCGGCGGCTTCGATGCCAAGCGCGGACAGCTCACCGTGAATGCGCCGGTAGCCCCATGAGGTGTTCTCCCGCGCCAGCCGCAATACCAGCAATCGGATGCTCCGGACGGTACGTGGGCGTCCACGCCTCCGAAGCGCGCTGGCCGCGGCGTGGCGGCGCCGCAGCAGATCGCGGTGCCAGCGCAGGATGGTGTCCGGGCGGACCAGCAGCACAAGGCGCCGGAGCTTGTCCATCGGCAAGCGGTGAAGCAGCCCAGCGAGGAGGAACCGATCTGCCGGCGTGAACGCGGGCTTGGCCACCTGCCGCCGGAGCACCGTCAACTGGTGCCGTAACACCAAGATTTCGATCTCCTTGTCACGATCAGTGCGGGGTAGCAGTCGCAGGAACGAGACGGCGGTCCTCATCGTGAGGTAGGCCAAGAGCAGCAACACGACCGGCCATCATGCCGTGCGGGCGCGCGGCGGGAGCACAAGAGAACACATCACCCCCACGACCTGGACGGATGAATATTCGGCACCCGCAGTGCCATCTGTCGTCCAACCCGTGACCTCACAGCCGTCTGTGAGCTCACTCGCCACCATGGCGGAGCTTCCGCGCGTTCCGCACGTCCGCAAATCTCCAAGAAGGCCCCATTTCTCTGTTGAAACCGCCCCAAGGCGGTCGATGTCGTTTGCCCAGCCCGCAGACTGTGTCCATGCGTGGGGTGGCGCTCGCGGGGTTGGCGGTGGCGGCGTTGGTCGCCGCGTGCGGCAGCGCAGGCTCGTACACAACCGTCGTGGACAAGATCAGGAACGCTGGCCGTGTCGTCGTCGGCACCAAGTGGGACCAGCCGAGCCTGGGCCTGAAGACCGGGGAGGGTCCTCCCGAGGGCTTCGACGCGGACGTGGCCAAGTACATCGTCGACCACATCGCCCAGGGCCGGCGGGTGCAGATCACGTGGCGGGAGTCAGCCTCGTCCGCCCGCGAGGCCCTGCTCCAGAACGGCAGCGTGGACCTCATCGTCGCCACCTACAGCATCGCCCCATCGCGCCGGCCCATGGTGACGTTCGGCGGGCCCTATATCGCCACCCCGCAGGACACGATGGTCCGCGCGAGCGACACCAGCATCAAGAAGGTGACCGACCTTCGGGGCAAGCGGCTCTGCCTGGCGGAGGGCTCGAACTCCTACCGCCGAATCGTCGACCCCCCGCCCAACGGCAATCTGAACCTCCCCATGCAACTGGTGCCCGCGGCCAACTACTCCGACTGCGTACGCAAGCTCGCGGACGGCCGGCTCGACGCGATCAGCACCCTGGACCTGATTCTGGCGGGGTTCGCCGAGCAGGAGCCGGGCCGTTTCAGGCTGCTGAACGACCCCGTCAGCACCGAGGACTGGGGAGTCGGGATCAAGAAGGGCGACACCGTCACCTGCGAGGCCGTCAACCAGGCGATCGCCGCGATGTGGCACGACGGCACGGCCACGCGGCTGCTGCACAGGTGGTTCGGCCGGTCGGGGTTCAAGCTGCCGTCGTCCCTGCCGAAGCCCGTAGGGTGCTCCTGAACTGTGGGGACCGCCCCACGCCGTTGCCGATCTTCCGGCAGGATGCGGGTTTCGGGATGAGCTTCGAATAGTACGGCCCGTCAAAGAAATAAACTTCACCTGCTTCGCCTCGGGGAACAGCGCGAATGGCGACTCCTAGGAGCCGAGCACCGAGATCGGTGAATCAGTCCAGCCGGCACTCGGAAAATCAACTCCGTCGATCGCCGCCCATATCCGCCCTGCGACGAAAAGCGGACTTCGCGAGCGTACATCGAATTCCCCGACCGGCATCATCAGCTCGAACAAACAAGCTCTTTTTCCGGAATTTCAACATAACACCAAATATGCCAGATGTGCGCGCGAATAGAACTTCACGCACACATCTGGCATCAGTGTTCCGCTATTGGCTCTGAACTAGCCCGTAGGGCCAAGGGGCGAGGGGCTGGTCTTCGGTGCGGCCGATGTGGTTCCCGCATGGCAGGTCAACGCCGGGAACGGCACGCTCGGTACTTTCATCGCGGTCCACGAGGATTGCGGCTGGCGCTCTTGCTCCTGGTACGGCGACTTCACCGCCACGGAGGGCGGCGCCAAGCGGGCCGACGTCATTCTTTATGACGCGCCCGACGGAATGGCGGAGGGCAAGGCCGTGCCCGCGCGTGACACGGGTGCCCGTAATGGCGTGTTCTCCACGACGGGCGGGTACACCTGGCTGCTCACGACGGGTCTCGTCGCGGCGGGCGCGATCGCGGCGGCAGCCTGGATCGTCATGGTGGTACGCCTGATCAGCAGGCGGCGTACCCGCGTGCCCGAGCCGGCGTGATGAGGCGGCGGGGGGCCATCCACGGCTGGAGTGCCGCCCCGCCGAGGTGGTCCACCGGGGCGCCCGGCCTATGAATAGTCGTCCTCGTCATACTGCTCCAGGTGCAGCAGGGTGCGAATCTTTCCCACCACTGGTTTTCCGTCGTAACGGATGGCGTTCAGCACCTCTTGGACGAGTGCATCGCGGGTACGGGCACGGGCGGCCCCGAGCCAGTGGCGTTGCGCCTTCAGCGACTCGGCCTTGAGCCGGCCCATGGGACCGCGCAGTGCCCTGGCCCAGGCGGTATCGGTCAACTGCCGGATCTGTGTCTGGTTCGTGGTGGCGACCTGCGCCGCCCGGCGGCGTAGCACCGTGACGGGCTGGCCGCCGTTGATCGCCTGTTCGAGTCGTTCAAGGGCGATGTTGTACGGGCGCACGATGCCCAGATAACGCCGGGCCGCCTGATCGTTGGTCAACGTCGTCCGGCTCGGCGTCGCCCGTGGCGAGGGGGTCGCCCGTGGGGAGGGGGTCGCGGTCGTGGGTGAAGGAGGCGCGACTGCGACGTGCTGGGTCGTGTCCACGGGCTCGCCCGAGCACCCGGCGATCATGGTGGCGAGGACTAACGTTCCGGCAATGATGCGCACAAGTCCGCCATTGATCCACTCCGTCACCGGCATGTCAAGCGGCCGGTTCATCGACCGGCCGTGCCTTCCGCTTCGACGCGGCGGAGGCGCGTGGGGTGCGAAAACCAGGATGCGATCTCTGGCCTGCGGTTATCCGCCCCGTCTATGCGGCCCGCCCTATCGAGACCGCCCGCCGCCGCCTCGGCCAGGCCTCCACCGAGACCACCCAGCTGTACGCCCTACTGGACGACAAGTCGCCGACGCTGAAATCTGCGCCGCACGCCGACACCGCGACCGGATGAGCCGCTGATCAATCCTGTCCCGCCCGAACTCCTGCCGGGCAACACTCCGGTGCATTCACCAGGGCCAAGCGATCGCATGGCTGGTAACGGCTTTCGTTAACGACAGGCCGACTTCTCAGGCGGGGCCCAGGTCCCACAGCCGAGTTGCCCTTGGGCCTCCCCCGCGCTCAGAGCGCGAGGTAACAAGGACGACGATCCTGTCTTCGAGCCGACCAAGTGCCGCTGTGCCTATGAAGACCGGAAGACGGTCTTGCAAGGTCTTGCCGCGCTGCCGGCCGGACCGCAGATCCCACACTCGCATGGCGTTGCCCTCGTCGATGAAGGCGGCGATGGGCTGGCCTTCGAGCTGCCCGATCCCGACCCAATAAACGGGTCGGAGATGGCTTTTCAGCGGCTCTCCGCGCTGCCTGCCGGTATCCAGGTCCCAGACGCGCACCGTACCGTCGCCACTGCCGGAAACGGCGATCGCCTCACCGTCGAGCTGCCCGATCGTGATGGAGTTGATCCGATCGGTGTGGCCTTTGAGGAGATCACCGCGCCTGCCCACGCCCTCGTTGCACACCGCTCGCCTTCGACTGCGTGCCTTCGACGACGAGGATGCGAACGCCCTCTTCGCGCTGCACAGCAGCGCCTACGTGCTGCGCTACTGGGACACTCCACCGTGGAGCGAACGCGTGCGCGCCGCGCAGTTCATCACGGCTTGTCAACAGATGGCACAGGATGGCACCGGGGCGCGACTGGCCGTGGATCGCGTCTCCGACGGGGCGTTCATCGGCTGGTGCAGCCTGACAAGGTGGAATCCGGACTACCGCAGCGCGTCGCTGGGCTACTGCTTCGACGCTGCAGCGTGGGGCCACGGCTACGCGACCGAGGCCGCGCGCGCTTTGCTGCGGTGGGCATTCGACACGCTGGACCTCAATCGCGTCCAGGCCGAGGCCGATACGCGCAACGTGGCAGCCGTCGTCCGACCCGGTTCCCGCCCACTGAGCTCCTGGTCCCTCGCGAGACGTCGCCCGGCACCCGGGTATCGGCCACCCCGAATCACTGATCATCACGCCGCCGCCCCATCACCACTGGGCAGCCCAGAAATCATCACCACCGCCCATCGCCCTGAACAGCTCGAACCCTTCAGATCCACTTCTGTTTGGAGTTCTCAGGGTGTGGCCCAGGCACGTCATCACGCCTACCGCTGCCAGCGTGCCGGTCAGCGGGGCCGGCAGACGGGCCCAGGAGTGCAGGCCCCTGGCGAGCTCGCCCAGTAGGTGCGCCAGGCGAGCCTGTGTGTTCAGGTGTCGGCGGCGTGCTGGTCGGCGGGGGCGGCGGCCGACAGCAGCGCCGCGGCGAGGGCCTTGCGGCCGCCACTCTCGATGGCGGCCCGATCGGCCGCCATCGAGAGTGGCGCCCTCGCATAATCAGGTGTCGCCTATTCGATACTCCTGAGTCTCAAGGAAAGTTGCGGAAAACCCCTGAAGCTTTGCCGATCATCCCGGTGGCTAGGAGCGGACCGCCAGGGACGGCGGACAGCGACGTGAGCTCGCCACCGGCCGGAACTCTCGTCCAGTGGCCGGAGGGATCGCGATGGGCGAGGGCGGAGCCATACCCGTTGACGTCGCCCGGCCTTCGCGGAGGTGTCCTCACTGTGCCAGCCGGAACCGGTCTGGGAGAGCGGGAACGACGACATCCCGATCTCCCCGGTGATCCAGATGCCGGACGAATCGGCAGTGATGCCGTTCGGCCGGGGACTGAGCGGGCCAGGCGGGACATCGTCGGACGGGGCGGGGCCTTCAGAAAGTGCGCGCAGGCCGGCTCGGGTCCCAGGTCCTGCCATCGATCATGTCAGCCGACGGCGTAGGCGCGGATGACGGTCTGCTTGACGGTCGTGCCCAACGTGTCGGTCGCCGTGACCCTCAAGGAGACGAATCCGGCCGTGCGCGGGTTGGGCACGGCGGCCGTCCAGCCGGATCCGGCCGGAACGCTCGCCACAGGCAGCCAGCTCGCGCCGTCGTCCGACGACATCTCCAGCTTGAGCGACGTCACCTGGGCCTGGGACACGCCGATGTTGTGCTCCACCCAGACGGGCACCCTGGTCACCGTGCCGGGACGGGCACGGCTGAACGAGTCGAGACCTCCCGGTGCGTAGCGGACCGCGAACAGCGGGAGCGGCTTGGCCTCGGAAACCCGCTCGGATGTGAAGATCCAGGCTGACGCCACGCTCGACGACAGCGCCGAGTGCGGCACCTGCCTGCGCATCGACGTGGTGAGTGTGTACTCCGCGCGCTGCGGAGGCAGCGCGCCGGTGAGCTCGCAGATCTTGAGCAGGCAGTCGGCCAGGGTGGTCTCGGCGATCGTCCGGCCGCCGCTGGTGAGGGTCGCGGTGCCGGTGGCGGCGTCATCCATGCCGATCCGGCCCTTGGCGCCGTCCGCGAAGAGGCGGCTTGCGTCGAAGAAGAGCTGGTCGCCTGTGCGGGTTCCGTTCGGTTGCGCGAACGAGGGACCGATGACGGCGGCGTTCCACACCTCCTTCGTGGTGCCGAGCTTGATGACCTTGCCGGCGTCCCGCACCTGCGACGTGCCTGTTTCCCAGGCGCTGTCCCAGGTGAGCCCGGGAGTGCGGTAGTAGGTCGCGGTGCCGGGGAGTGTCACGTCCTGCTGGAGCGTCGCGGAGAACTCGCCGCCCGGCTGGTCGCCGAACCTGGGGGCGAAGTGCGGCCGGCCCTGTGCCGCGACTCCGGAAGCGAGGAAGGCCGCCTCCACTTTCGCCAGTTCCGTGCGCCTGGCTCGTTGCCCCATGTGCGCCGGGATCCCACCGGTGCGATGGTCGACCAGGTCATAGAGGGAGCCGTTGGTGGCGTCCCAGACGGACCTCAGGTGGTAGCGCAGCCCCTCCTCGCGTGTGGGGACGGCGTAGAACTCTTGGCTGGGGTCGAGGGGGACCCGCCAGCCGAGCGACCACTTGCCGAGTCCTATGGTGAAGTCGGTGATCTTCCTGGGCGTGGCCGTGGGGTCGTCGATGCTGAACCGTACTGGCCGGCCCTGGCGGGCGTCCAGTGTGATCTGCTGGTCGCCGTTGTCGACTCGGATGCTGGTGTGGGTGACCGTCAGCGAGGTGGGCCCGGAGATGTCTGCGTAGAGGTTCCACTGTCCCTCCGGCAGTCGCATCCTGGCCGTGCCGCCCTGGAAGACCGGCGTCCGGACGGCGCCGGTCCCGGGGTCGTAGAGTTGGGCGAAGACGAAGGGCTCCCCGGCGTCTCTGCCGACGGCGGTGATGGTCACGTCGTACGACTCCGGCTCGACGTACGCGCCGGCCAGGGTGCGGATCTCGTCCTGGCCCGAAACGGCGGTGACGACGCCGGGGTAGTCGCCAGGAGCCTTGCCCGTGGCGTCGATGGTCAGCGTGACGGACGCCGTGCCGTTGGCGGGCACCTCGAGGCGCTGCGCGGACAGCTTCAGCACCTCACCGCCCTGTGTGCCGAGGTCCAAGGTGACGGGGGTATCGCCGGAGTTGGTGTACGTGATCGTCTTGGTCGAGACGCGCTCGCCCTGGTCGCTCCAGGGGAAGGCGGCCCACACGCCGGCGGGCTCGGCCACGACCTGCTGGGCCAGGGCCCGGACAAGGTCCACCCGGCCGGTTCCCTGCTCGTACGGCGTGGCGCCCGGTGTGGGGACGGCGCTGCCGACGAGGGCGGTCTTGAGCTGCTGTCCGGTCCAGTCGGGGTGCCGCTGAGCCATGATCGCCGCGGCGCCGGCCACGTGCGGTGCGGCCATCGAGGTGCCGCTGTGCTCCACGTGCGTGCCGCCCGCTTCGGCGGCCATGATGTCCACGCCCGGGGCCGTGATGTCAGGCTTGATCGCGTGGTCGCCCTCGCGGGGACCCTTGCTGGAGAAGCCCGCGATCTGGTCGTCGTCGCCGACCGCGCCGACCGTCAGGGCGGCGTCGGCGCTGCCGGGGCTGGACACCGTGGCCAGGCCGCCGCTGTTGCCCGCGGAGATGACGAACAGCGTGCCGGTCTGCTTGGACAGCGTGTTGACCGCCTGTTCGAGGGGGTCGAGTTCCGGGGTGTCGGTGCTGCCCAGGCTGATGTTGACGACCTTGGCCTTGACCTCGGTCGCGGCCCACTCCATGCCCGCCAGGATCGCGGAGTCCCGGGCGCCGAAGCGGCCGCCGATCTTGCCGACGGCGAGTTGCGCGCCGGGAGCGACTCCCCGGTACTGCTCTCCGGCTCCGGCCACGATGGAGGCGACGTGAGTGCCGTGCCCAACGTTGTCGCGGATGTCTGGCTCGTCGGAGAAGTTTCGTTCGTGGGCGACCACGCCCTTGAGGTCGGGGTGATCTGGGTCGTAGCCGGAGTCGAGCACGGCCACCGTGACGCCCTTGCCGGTCATGCCCTGTTTCCAGGCCTCCGTGGCGCCGATCTGCTTGACGCTCTTGTCGAGAGTCCACGGGCGCAGGCCGTCCAGCCAGAGCTTCGTCCTGCCCGCTGCCAGCGCCCGGGCACCACCGCCGGTCAGGTCCTTCCAGGTCTGGGCGGCGTTCTTCTTGGAGACCCGGAGCGTGGACATGCCAAGCCCGGCGAGAGGCCGCGCCCCTGGCACGTCCGCCGACTGGACGATCATGGGGATGTCGGGCTTGTCAGCGTCGCCGTACCGCCATTGCAGCAGTTGCGTCACGTCGAACAGCCGCGGATCCAGGACGCCCTGGGCGAGCAGGGGGCGGGCGTCGAACGGGATCACGTTCAGGTGGCCCCCGACCACCTGGCGGGCGAATCCCGTCTGCCTGCCTGGACCGGGTTCCACGCGCACGCTTGCGCCGGTGACCACGACACGGTCGCCGGTGATCAGCGTGACGGCACCGGCCTCCGTGGTGGGCGCCGGTCGCTCGGGCGGTGGTGCCACGATGATCGTGCCAGCGAGGAGAGCGGACGCGAGAATACCGCCTAAGCTCATGAACTGCCTCCATCAAGAGGTGATCTTGAATGCGACAGCGACCATACTTCTTTCAACGTAGTATGGTCAATGCTCGCAGATCGACCGCATCCACGAGCAAACGGCGTTTGCCCAGGTTGGGGCCATGAAAAGTGCCTTTGCCGGCGAACTTCGGTGTGGCGCACCCTGTGCGGGCAGCCTCTCGCGCACGAACGCCTGAAGGGTGTCAATACTCCGTTTGTGGCTGTGAACTGCTGACTTGTCAGAGTCTTCTTGGTCGAAGCAGTGGCCGAGTGGGGGCATGCTCGAGGCCGTGGCGCTCCGTCTCTTCTATATGATCTTCTGCCGCATCGTGGGCTGGTTGACACTGCCGGCTCGTGGCCACGCGTCCCAGACCTTAGAGATCCTCGTACTGCGACATGAGGTAGCAGTGCTGCGCCGGCAGGTAGGTCGTCCGGGGCCGTCGTGGGCGGATCGAGCGGTGCTGTCCGCACTGGCCCGGGGACTGCCGGCGGCGCTGCGGGCCCACCGGTTGGTGACGCCGGGGACGCTGCTACGTTGGCACCAGCGTCTGATCGCACGTCACTGGACCTACCCGAACCGGAAGATGGGACGGCCCGCGACCGACCCGGCGGTCGTGGCGTTGATCCAAAGGCTGGCCCGGGAGAACCCACGTTGGGGTTACGGGCTCATCCGTGGCGAACTGCGGCATCTGGGCCACCGGGTGAGCGGCTCGACAGTCCGTCGCATCCTGAAGCGAGCCCGTCTGGGGCCGGCGCCGCGACGTGCTGACGACCGCCGGCGAGATTTCCTCCGCGCCCACGCTGCGAGCACGCTGGCTTGTGATTTCTTCACGGTGGACACCGTCACGCTGCGCCGGTTGTACATCTTCTTCGTAGTGGAGGTCGGCAGCCGGTTCGCCCACGTGCTCGGCGTGACCTCCCACCCTGATGGCGCATGGGTTGCCCAGCAAGCCCGCAACCTCCTCGCCGACCCGCGAAGTTCGCCAGCAGCTTCGATGAGGTGTTCGCAGGCGACGACATTCAGAGGTGCTGAAGATCCCGCCGCGATCGCCTCGCGGAAACGCGTTCGCCGAGCGATGGGTACGGACGGCGCGCACGGAGTGCACCGATAGGCTGCTGATCTTCGGCGAGCGGCACCTTCGTACCGTGCTCGACGAATACGCCGACCAACATCGCTCTCTCGGGCTTCGAACTCCCACTGATGATGAGTCCGACGTGATCTCGCTGCCGGTGGGCCGGATCGAGCGCTGTCAAGTCCTCGGCGGGCTGATCAGTGAGTACCAGCGTGCTGGCTGGCCAACGAGGTGCCGTCATGAATTGTGCAGGTCAGCGTCTTGGGCCTAGTTTGACACCCTTCACCCCGTTCCACTCTCAGACTGGGATCCAGTGATTCCTCGCACTAGGCGCATGGCTTGATGTCTTGCTCGCTGCGAAATTTCGCGTGAGCTTGTGATTTGCTTGAGAGGCTCAATAAATCGAGGCTCCAGCACTGCACCCTCGCCCGATTCGAGCAATCTCCGTATTGCCTTTTCCACTCAGGAGGGGCTTTTTGAAGCCAGGCGACCTACTGCTTTCGTCATGCCCAGGCGTCTACTTATGTCCTCCAGCTTCTCCATCAGCTCGTTTCGCCCGGAACCCTTGAGGCGTCGATCCTAGCCACATGCCCGATTCGGTTATCTGCACGAGCGGGTCGTAGCCGACGAAACCGGTGGCCGCCTCGGCCTGGGGGCCGACGATGCGGTCAGCGATCTTCTTGCCGGCCCCGGAGCAATGTGTTGCTGTCCAGCCCCGGTGCTGGACGAGCGCTCTCAGCTCCATCGGTAGCGAGTCTGGGACGACTGGCTACCGGTGGAGAAGGCGAACCCCTTGACCGGCTGAACCCGATAGAGCTGCACATTTCCGGCCCGGATGGCGTCGCCCAGTTGATACCAGGTTCCGTCCTCGCGGGTGAGCTGCCAGCCATAGGCCTGTTCGAACGCGGCCGCCACGGCTTGCCTGCTGTCCTGGTCGGTGACCAGGCTCGCGGTGCCCTCGATGACGTAGTCCATGCCGGTCAGGGTGTCGGTTCCGGTGGTCAGCGCGCAGTGCCGGTTGGCGCTGAGATTCTTGGCCTTCTGCTCGTTGTCGCCGGTGGTGAACCACATCGCGCCGAGCGCCCAGATCGCCAGCAACGGTGTCACGTGCGGGCGGCCATCCCGGCGTACCGTGCAGAGCTGGAATTTCTGGATCCGGCGCAGTGCCCACTCCGTCGCCTCCCACGGCGTCGGACCGGCGCCTGGCGAGGAGAACGGACCGAGGCTGGTCTGGGGCGCTGTCGAGTCGCCGGCCGTATGAGCGGACATGATTGTCTCCTTGTGATCGTTTGCGGATCCCGCCCCGGCGCATCCCGCGGGGCAAGCTCAGCGGGTGCCGGCGAGATGGTCGGCCAGGATCGCGGTGACCGACAGCGCGGTGCCGAAATCCGGGACGAGCCGGGTTTTGGTCAGCGCGAACGCGACGCCTCGCGCGGGGTCGGCGTAGGCGTAGCTGCCGCCTCCGCCCGGCCATCCGAACGCGGCGGAGTTCTCCTCGGCGGGGGCGCCGATCCTGCCGAGCGGGAAGCCCAGCGCCATCCGCGCCGGCGTGCCGAAAACCCGGTCCACCCCCTCGAACGCGAGCCCGGACAGCCGTACGGGGTCCATCAGCTCGCCCCGCAGCAGGGCGTTGAACATCGCGGCGAGGCCGTGCGCCGTGGCGATGGCCACCGACGGTATGTCGGAGCGCAGGATGTCGGCGTCGTTGCCGAAGCCGGCGCTCGGCCGGCTCTCCCACGGCGCCAGGATCGCCTCGGCGTCGTCCGGGGCGGCAGGCCATTGCCGTTCTTGCTGCTCCAGGCGCGCCAGCTCGGGCAGTAGCTCCTGCGGAGCGGCGAAGCAGAGCTGCCCCTCGATGCCGAGCGGCGTGGTGATCCACTCGCGCAGCAGCTCGCGCACGGGCCGTCCGGTCGCGCGGCGGGCCAGCTCGCCGACGAGGTAGCCGAAGGTGTAGGAGTGGTAGCCCATGGCGGTGCCCGGCCGCCAGCGCGGCTCGGCGCCGGCCAGCGCCGCGCATACCCTCGGCCAGTCGGGCAGCTCAGCCGGGGTGATCTCGCGCGGCATGGCGGGAAGCCCGACGGTGTGGGTCAGCACGTGCCGCAGCGTCGCCGTGTCCTTGCCGTGCGCCCCGAACTCGGGCCACAGGTCGGTGACCGGGGTGTCGTAGCCGAGCAGACCACGCGCGACGAGCAGGTGCCCGAGCGTGGCCGCGACGTTCTTGCCGGTGGAGAAGCTGAAGATCGGCGTGCCGGAGGTGAGCGGCCGCCCGGTGGCCGGGTCGGCCGTGCCGGCCACCGCGTCGACGATCAGCGCGCCGTCCCGATAGACGGCGACCTGCACCCCGCTCTCCGCGCCGGTGCCGACCAGCGTGTCGAGCTGACGCTGGATCCGTTCCTGCACCTCACTCATCGCCATCCTCGTCGTCATCTGCTCGCACCCCGCTGATCACGGATGATCACGGACCGCGAACCCGCGAGAGTCGCACACCGTGCGCCGTCCCGGTCCCAGGCATCCTGGATCCTTCGTGTCCGGGGCATCTGCCTTCCGGAAGGTATGACCACCGGCGGCTGGAAAACTCATCGCGCCCGACAGAGTCAACTGATGGGCCGCCGCAACGGCACCGACGCCTTCACCCGCGAGGGCAGGCGGTGGTGCAGAGGCTCGGCTACATCTGGATCAGCGCGCCGGTCGTGGTGTAGGTGCTTCACGGCATGTCTGTCTGCCTGGTCCCTCGGCCGGGCTGGGGGCGGCTGTGGTGGAGCCTTCGCTGTTCTCAACATCAGGAGCGTTTTGCGCCTTCGCGTCGGAAGGGCGGGCTCCCGGCTGTCCGGGAGAAGGCCGTGCCAGCGTGATGGCCTCGGCGTCGGTCTCGTGGGTGTTCTTCATGGTGACGCCACCAGGCTTGCCGGCGTTGCATGGATCTCGCTTGGGCCAGGGCGATGGGAAAGGGGCTGGCGGGTACTGTCGCAGTCCGTCGGACCGTGACGTTTCGGCGTCCTGATCGGCGATCTGCGGCGGTATTCGTGAGGGTGCGCGGGCTACTGTTGAGCGCCGATGGTGTGACGTCCGGCCTTGCCGGTGAGTGGGCTTTGATGGCTGAGGCGTCCCCGCGTGGCCAGCAGTAGGGCGCAGGCCAGGATCGCGAATGCGATGTCCTGTACGAGTTCGTAGGTGAGGGAATCGTCAAAGCCCGGGAACAGTACCGGCAGAAGGGAGGCGTTGAAGAAGGTGTGCAGCAGGATGGCGAGCGGTCCGCTGCCGCCGGTGTTGTTGTACAACCAGGTGAACAGGTACGAGACCACGATCGTGAAGACGAGGAACACCAGGTAGGGGACGATGAGCCCGGTCAGGTGCGCTCCGGCGTGGTTGTAGCCCTCGATCAGGAACAATGGCAGATGCCACAGGCCCCACAGCAGGCCCAGCAAGAAGGTGCCGAGCGCTGGACCGTAGCGGGCCTGGAGACGGGGGGTGGCGAAGCAGCGCCATCCTGGCTCTTCTCCGAGCGGCCCGCCGACCAGCAGAACGGCGATGAACCCGGCGGCGTACCCGCCCAAGGCGCCGGGCGTGGGCCGAAACGCCGCCACCGCGCCGGGCAGGGGCAGAACGCACACCATCAGCAGGGCCGGAACGCCGATCATTACCAGTAGGTACCAGCGCAGGCCGGCGTGAAAGCGGAGCAGGTCGCCCAAGAGGGCCTGCACACCGGCGCGGCCGTCGGTGGCGGCGGTTACCACGACGGCTGCCAGGAAGGGGCCGAGGAACGGGGCGGCGAACATCCACGGCACCAGCGGAAGGCGCAGGACCAGGATGCCGACCAGCTCATAGGCCCAGGCCGGGGCGAATGCCAGCAGAAAGAAGCTGAGCAGCGGCCGGTCCCGGATCGAGCGGACCAGCCGCCCGGGACGGGCCGATGAGAGGGTGTCGGTCGAGACCACGATCAGTCTCCTTGATCGGGTGATGGTGTCGCGGTCCACGGTGCATGGCGCCGGCCACCGGCGTATATCCCTCTTTGGACGGATCCGGCCTGGGGGAATCCGTCTTTCGGCGGAGGGACGCTTGGTCAGGCGCCCTTGTACGGTCCCTGGCATGGCTGGTGATTCACGGATGAGGATCCGCCCGTACTCCCTGGCGGGAGTGCTCGTCGCGATCGTCGCGGCGATCGGCGGCATAGTGAGCACACCCTCGGCGGGGTGGACGGTGACGGTACCGGCGGTGGCGGCCGTGTTCGGGCTGGTGGCGCCGGGTGAGCGATGGCGCGGTCATCGTCAAACGGGCGTATCAGCCTGCGTGGCCGCCGCGGTCTCGTTGTTGTGTACTGCCTTGCACCGAGGCCCGGTGACCGGCTTGGCCGGTATTTGGGTTCTGGTGGAACCCGTAGGGCTCGCGGCTCTGGTGAGCACGGCTGTGAGGTACGCGCGTGTCCGGATGGCGATCGGTGCGGGGGCGCTGGGTGTTCTCGCGTTGGGGACGCAGCCGTTGCGGATGTTGCAGGGGGCGTCGGCGACGTGGACCGAGTATGTCTTCTTCCTCGGCTGCTGGACGCTCGCCGGTCTGGCTGCGGTGACGATCGGCCTGGCCAGCCGACTCGCCGCCCGGCGCCGATCACAGGCGCGGGCCGAGATACGGCACCGGGAACGGCTGGCACTCGCCGGCGACCTGCACGATCTCGTCGCTCACGACGTGACCGGGATCGTGCTCGAGGCCCAAGCCACCCGCGCCGAGGCAAACCCGGCGCAGGCACCCGAAGCGCTGGACCGCATCGAGCAGGCCGGCCTGCAGGCACTGGCCGCGATGGACCGCACCGTGGCGATACTCCGAAGCGGGGCGGCCGAGCCCGGCACCCGTCTCTACGGTGTGGCCGACCTGGCCGAGTTGACCGACCGATTCACCGCCACCGGGCGGATCCCGGTCCATCTCGACATCACCCCGGATCTGGCCGACCGGGTCAGTCGTGAAGCCGCTGATGCCGCGTACCGGCTGGTGGCCGAGGCGCTGACGAACGTGCGCCGGCACGCCTCGCACGCCACCGAGGTCAGCGTCACCCTCACGACCGAGGCGACAACGCTGCGGCTGCGGATCGCCGACACCGGCTCCCGCCCGCCGGCAAGCCGCCCTCCCCGCCTGCCCCGCTCCCCTGGTCACGGGGGTGCCGGGCTCCTCGGCCTCGCCGCCCGATTCGAGACGCTCGGCGGGACGTTGAACGCCGGCCCCGACCGTACGGGCTGGCTCGTCCAAGCGACGCTGCCGCTGGCCGAGGCGGCGACGTGACGATCCGAGTGCTGGTCGCAGACGACCAGGCCGACGTGCGACGCAACCTGAGACGCATCATCGACGCCCAGCCCGACATGCGCGCCGTCGGCGAGGCCGCCGACGGACTCGAAGCGGTCCATCTGGCCCGGTCACTGCGCCCCGACGTGGCGCTCGTCGACATTCGCATGCCCCGGATGGATGGTCTGGACGTGACACGGCTGCTGGCCGGCGCGACGGTCGAGGACCCGATCCGAGTCGTCATCGTCACCACCTTCGATCATGACGAGTATGTCCAGGACGCTCTGCGCGCGGGCGCATGTGGCTTTCTGCTGAAGCGTTCCGGCCCCGCGCTGCTGGCCGAAGCGGTACGCGCCGCGATCGCCGGCGAGTCCCTCATCAGCCCTGCCATCACCGTGCGGCTGCTCCAGCACCTGTCCGCACCAGCCCTCGGCAGACAACCGGCCGGCACCAACCCCCTCACCCCCCGCGAAACCGAGCTGGCCCGGCTGGTCGCACGCGGCCGCTCCAACGCCGACATCGCGGCCGAGCTGTTCATCTCGATCGGCACGGTCAAGACCCACGTCGCCAATATCCAGGCCAAGCTCGGCGTCGCGAACCGCGTGGGCATCGCCGCCTGGGCCTGGGAAACCGGCCACGCCCTTCCCTGATCACCCACGACCGCGACTTCCATCTCAGCAGGGGTGGCCGGGCGAGAACCGCCCGCGTCCCACGTTGCCGGCGCGGCTGAAGCGAACTGGCAGGTCAGCCACTTGGATGTCTGCCAGACACGTCAGGCACGCAGACCCTACCTGCCGAGCACGGTGGGGTCAGCAATGTGGGGGGGTTCAAGCGTGCGGAGAGGCTATCGAACAGTGATGGGCCGTTGCGGCGAGGCGTCGCAGTGAGGCGCGGGTAGGTGGGCCTGGCCCAAGTAGGTAAGAAAGAAACGTGCCATGCCCAAACGGCGTTGATCTTGCTGTGAGTCGCCTGGTCGCGGCGGTGGGCGCGAGCGGGTTACGGCTCGAACATCAAGGGATAAGTCCGGCACAGTAACGATCATTGGGCCGTTTTCGCAGGTCGGATCGCTCGATATCTAGCTTTTATGTCAACCGGCCGCCCCTTCGCGCCGTACTTGGGCTGTGGGCCTCAGTGGCCGCTGTGCCCGGCCGGCTGGGGTCGGGAGGGTGGCCGGAACGGGGCCGGAATCGGGCGGGCGAGCCAGGGGTGAAAGGTTTCCCCGGAGGAAGGTGCGCGTTACCGCCCGGGGCACCACCGCGCCACGTGCGACGATCAAGGTGCTGACATGCCTCACCCCTCCCTCGGCCGCCGGGCCCTGCTGCGGGCGGCCATCGCCGCCCCCGCCGCCGGGACCCTCATCGGCGCAGCCCCCGCGCAAGCGACCACCGGCGGTGGCCGGTTCGACCGCGAGAACCCGCGTTTCACCATCGGCGTGCTCCCCGACACGCAGTACCTGTTCGACGAGGACCGCTCCGACCCCGCCCCCGTGCGCCAGACGTTCCGCTTCCTCACCGGCGAGCGCGAAAGCCGGAACATCGCGTTCATGACCCACCTCGGCGACGTCACCGAACACGGCACCGAGGAGGAGCTCGGCCTGGCCTCCGACGCGTTCAAGTCGCTGGACGGCCGCCTGTCCTACAGCGTCCTGGCCGGCAACCACGACGTGAACTCGGGCACCGACGACCAGCGCGGCGACACCGCCTACCTCAAGGCGTTCGGCCCCTCCAGGTACGCCCGGATGTCGACGTTCCGGGGCGCCTCGCCCGACGGCTACAACAGCTACCACGTGCTCGACGCGGGCGGCCGGAAGTGGCTGGTGCTCGCCCTCGACTGGCGCATCTCCGACATGGGCCTGCAGTGGGCGCAGGGCGTCATCGACGTCAACCGGACCCTGCCCGCCATCCTCACCACGCACGACCTGGCCTGGGCGGGCGACGACGGCGTGGCGGCGCTGTCGCAGTACGGGCAGCGGCTGTGGGACGGCCTCATCAAGCGCAACGACCAGATCTTCCTGACGCTCAACGGCCACTACTGGCCACCCGGCCGCACGGTGCTGAAGAACGACGCCGGCCACGACGTCCACGTGCACATCGCCAACTACCAGGACCGCTACTACGGCGGCGCGGGCATGATCCGCCTCTACACCTTCGACCTCGTCCGCAACGTGGTTGACGTGGAGACGCTGTCGCCCTGGCTGCTGGCCCGCGACCCGGACGAGCGCACCCCGTTGGAGGCCGAGCATCTGGAGCTGACCGGCCCCGTCGACCGCTTCAGCATCGAGATCGACTTCGACGAGCGCTTCGCCGGGTTCGCCCCGCGCCCGACGCCCCCGTCCAGGCCCGCCAAGGCGGTGATGCCCAAGGGCACGGTGGCGTACTGGAGGTTCGACGCCGAGGGCCTGGCTGTGGCGGGCACGGACGGCGGGGTCGTCCCGGCCGGGGCCGTCGCCCGGGACCTGACGGGCGGCGGCAACGACCTGACCATGGAACTGCTGCACGCCAGCGCCCCCGAGACGCTCAGGTGGTCGGCCGAGCACCACGAGGGCCAGCCCGCCCACGCCAGCCTCCGCTTCGACGGCGGCAAGAACCCGGACCGCGGGGCGGTGCTCAGGTCGGCGGCGAACGCGCCCATCAACGCCATGAAGTTCGAGTCCGGCTACACCATCGAGGCGTTCGTCAAGCTGCCTGAGCCGTTCGAGGGCGACCACGCCTGGATGGGCATCCTGAGCTGGGAGGGCCGCAGCGGCGACGCCGGCAAGTCGAGCGGCTGGTCGCCCGACGAGCCCACGTGCAGCCTCAACCTGTCGCCCGAGCGGTTCCTGCAGTACGTCGTCTACCCCACCGACCGCGACGCCGACCCCACCTCGTGGAGTCACGCCCTCCCGGTGGGCCGCTGGATGCACGTGGCGGTGGTCAACGACGCTCACCGCACGGTGGTGTACGTGGACGGGTCGAGGATCGCCCGCAACCCGTCCCAGCCGTCGAAGGGCATCTCGACCCTTGGCCGGCCGTTCGCCATCGGCGGCACGCAGTTCGCGCTGGCGTACGGGCAGGGCTACTACGGGTGGATCGGCGACGTGCGAATCGTCGGCCGCGCGCTCAAGCCACGGGAGTTCCTGACGCCGTTCGCGTGACGGCCATCCGCGCGGCACGCCCATGGGGTGGAACGCGCGCGGCCCCGGCGTCTTACCGGGTAGGTTGCCTTGCCGTGCAGGCACGCCCGAAGCATCCACGACTCCGCCGCCGGTGCCGCGCGCTCGCCGCGGCTCCCCTGCCCTTTTCCCGGACCCAGCCGTGCGCCCGCGCCCATGTCGCGCGGGTTGGCCCGCACGGCGTGCCTCACCGTGTTCCTCACCGTGGCGGCCTGCGGAGTCGCTGCCGGCTCTCACCGAGACGCCGACCTGCGGTGACAGGCACCACCGCAGCGGCCGCGAGGACCTCGCCGGCGCCGAGCTCGGTGCCCGGGCATTGCGCCTGCCGAAAACTACTCACATGCAGTTCAAGCTGCATGTGAGTACTCGTGAAGAACTCCGCCGAGCGGTCTCGTCGGCGTATGTTCCGGCACAGAACCTCCCACGGCGACGTTGCCAGGAGGGCGGCGAGGAAGGCCCTGTCCTCCAGCACGAGTCTCACCTTGGTGTCAGTGCCGAACTGTCGTTCAAGAACGGTGATCTGGTGGCGCAGGGCAAGGATCTCGACGTCCTTGTCCCGATCGCCCATCTGCGGCAACCGCAGCGCGGCGAAGGCGTTCGTTACGGTCAGGTAGGCCAGGCGGAGGAGCGCGGCCGATCATCATGCCGCACCTGCCTCCCCTTCCTGACAGTAGGAACTCGCGGACGCCACGCGAACCCCTCACAGAGCCGAGATCGGTGGACGCATCCGAGCCGGTCCGGCCGCCCGAGGATGAGCAAGGAGGTTCGGGACTTGGTGCTGCGCGCCACAACGGTGAGGGCGCCTTGGGACGCCCTCACCGTTGCGGATCAGCCGACGGCGTAGGCGCGGGTGATCGTCTGGGTCACCCCGTCGCCGGCGGTGTCGGTGACTGCCGCGCGGAGGGAGACGAATCCGGCCACGGGAGGGTTCGTCAGCGTGGCGATCCAGCCGGAGCCGGTACGGGTGACGGGGACGGGACGCCAGGTGGCGCCGTCGTCGGCGGACACCTCCAGCCGGATCGATTTCACCCCCGCCTTCGTGGAGCCGGGGTTGCGCTCAACCCACATGGGCATGCGGGTCGTGCTGCCCGGCTTGGCGCGGTTGGAGTCGTCCAGGCCCTCGGGGCTGTAGCGGACGGCCATCAGGGGCAGCGGCTGTCGCTTCGCGCTGGTCGTGGACGGGAACGTCCAGACCGATTTCACCTCCGTGGAGAGCGTGGCCTGCCGGCGCATCGACGTGGTCAGCGTGTAGGCGCCGGATCCGGCGGGCAGGTCGGCACGCAGTTCGCAGCTCTGCGGTTGGTGGACGTCGCAGTCGGCGAGGTCGGCGGCGGCCAGCGCCTTGCCGTCCTTGGCGAGGGTGGCGGTGCCGGTGGCGGCGGCGTCCGAGCCGGTCCTGCCCGGCTGCCCGTCGGTGAACATCGCCGTCGCGGCGAAGGTCAGGCTGTCGCCGGTGCGGTGGCCGGCCGACAGCAGGAACGACGGCCCGGTGACGGCGGCGTTCCAGACTTCGCTGGTGCGACCGCGCTTCATGAGCTTGCCGCCGTCGGAGGTCAGCGCGGTGCCGACCTGGAGGCTGCTGTCGTAGACCAGACCCGGAGTCCGATAGTGGACGAGCGTGCCGGGCAGCGCGATGTCGCCGACCGACGAGACCGGGAACTCAACCATTGAATCGCCGACATACAGGCTGACCTGGGGTGAGCCCGTGGCAGGCGCTCCGGAGGCTCGGTAGGTCGCGGTGACCTTGGCCAGTTCCTTCTGTCTGGCGTGGTAGGTGGGGTCGTCCGGAAGGCCACCGCTGCGCCGGTCGACCAGGGTGTAGACGTACGGGCTGGGCGAGAGGTCCTTGCTGAGCCACGTGGTCGTCAGGGTGTAGGTCAGACCTGGTGACGCAGCGGGGATGACGAAGACCTGGGAGTTGGCGTCAAGGCCGAACATGCGGCGCCAGGAGCCCCACGCGCCGTGGTCCAGCCCGAGGGTCAGAACGCGCTGGAGTTGGGCGCTCGGATCGTCGATGGTGGTTTTCGCCGGCTTGCCCTGACGTGTGTCCACGGTGAGCCGCTGGTCCCTGCCGTCAACCTTCAGCGGGGAGTCGGCGATCGTCAGCACAGGTTGCCCGTCGATCTTCTCTCTGGTGCTGGTGTAGACGTTCCAGTCGCCTTTGGGCAGTCGTACGGTAGCCGTCCCGTTCTGAAAGGACAGCGCGTGGACGGTCCCGGTCTCGGCGTCGTAGATCTCGCCCTCCTGGGGGGTGACCGACAGGCCCTGCCTGTCGACGACGGTGACGGTGACGTCGTAGGACTCCGGCTCGACGTACGCGCCGGCCAGCGTGCGGATCACCGTCTCGCCCGACTTGGCGGTGACCGTTCCCGGGTAGTCACCCGGGGCCTTCCCGCCCGCGTCGATGGTGAGCGTGACCGACGCCTCCCCCTTGGCTGGGACCGTGACCTGGTCGGACGGCAGTTTCAGCACTTCGCTGTCCGCCGACAGGCTGAGGGTGACCGGGGTGTCGCTCGCGTTGGCGTAGGCGATCGTCCTGGTCGCGGTCCGGCCGCCGGTGCCGTTCCAGGGGAAGGCCGCCCACACGTTGGCCTGCTTGGGCATGACCTGCTGCCGCAGCGCGCGTACCAGGTCGATCGTCCCGGCGCCCTGCTGGTAGAGCGTCGCCTCCTGGACCGGGGCGGCGCTGCCGATCAGCGCGGCCTTGAGCTGCGCGCCCGTCCAGTCCGGGTGGCGCTGGGCCAGGATCGCCGCCGCTCCCGCCACGTGCGGGGTGGCCATCGAGGTGCCGCTCATCGATCGGTAGCCGCCCCCGACGGCGGCGGCCGTGATGTCGACCCCGGGCGCGGTCACGTCCGGTTTGATCGCGTGGTCGCTCACGCGCGGCCCCTGGCTGGAGAAGTGGGCCATCCGGCCCTGCTTGTCCACCGCGCCCACAGTGAGCGCCGCCTCGGCGCTACCGGGAGTGAGCACACTGGCCTCGCTGCCATCGTTTCCC
>NZ_JBEXMW010000025.1:0-203669 GCF_040610775.1 Nonomuraea sp. NPDC003709
CAGCGGCGCAAGGAGGCCCAGAAGGCCCAGGTCGAGGCCGAGTTCGAGGAACTGTCCGAAGAGCCGACGGCAGGTGGCTTCCCGGTGCCGCCGCTCGATCTGCCGCACTACCACGGGGTGCAGCACAAGGAGATTCCCAGTGGGACTAACTGATTGGCTGAACCCCGTCAAGGGCTTCGGGGTCACCTTCCACACGATGTTCAAGAAGCCCGTCACGACGAACTACCCGGAGGAGAAGAAGCCGACGGCTCCTCGCTTCCACGGGCGTCACCAGCTCAACCGCTGGCCTGACGGGCTGGAGAAGTGCGTCGGCTGCGAGCTGTGCGCCTGGGCGTGTCCGGCCGACGCGATCTTCGTCGAGGGCGCGGACAACACCGACGAGGAGCGGTTCTCGCCGGGCGAGCGTTACGGGCGCACGTACCAGATCAACTATCTGCGGTGCATCCTCTGCGGTCTGTGCATCGAGGCCTGCCCGACCCGGGCGCTCACCATGACCAACGAGTACGAGCTCGCCGACACCTCTCGCGAGAGCCTCATCTTCACCAAGGAGATGCTGCTCGCGCCCCTGACCCAGGGCATGGAGCAGCCCCCGCACCCCATGCGGCTCGGTGAGACCGAAGAGGACTACTACCGGCTGGGGCGGACCAATGGGTGAGACCGTCACGTTCTGGGTGCTCGCCGTCGTGTCCGTCGGCGCCGCGCTCGGCATGGTCTTCAACAGGAAGGCCGTGTACTCCGCGCTGATGCTCGGCACGGTGATGCTCTCCCTCGCGGTCCTGTACGCCGTGCAGGACGCGCCCTTCCTGGCCGCGGTGCAGATCATCGTCTACACCGGCGCGATCATGATGCTGTTCCTGTTCGTGCTCATGCTGGTGGGCGTCGACTCCTCCGACTCCTTCGTCGAGACGCTGAAGGGCCAGCGCGTCTGGGCCTCTCTCGCGGCCCTCGGCTTCCTGGTGCTGGTCGTCCTGGCCTTCGGCAACGCGATCTTCGCCGACCAGGCGGGGCTGGCGCAGGCCACGGCGCAGGGCGGCTACATCCGCTCGATCGCGCTGCTGCTGTTCACCAAGTACGTGTTCGCGTTCGAGATCACCTCGGCGCTGCTGATCACGGCGGCGCTGGGCGCGATGGTGCTGGCGCACCGCGAGCGGCTCACCGAGAAGCCGACGCAGAAGGACCTGGCCCGCGCCAGGTTCCTCGGCGACCAGCCCTCGGCGCTGCCCGGCCCCGGCACCTACGCCAGGAGCAACGCCATCGACATGCCGGCGCTGCTGCCCGACGGGTCGGTCGCTCCGTCCTCGGTCAACCGGTACATCGCCCGGTACGACGTGGAGCACGACCACCTGCCGGCCGACCCGAAGCTCGCCGATGCCATCAAGCACACGGCCGAGGAAGACGCTGAGGAGCACGCCATCGAGCGGGATGACAGCGAGCAGAACAATGAGGTGACCAAGTGACGACGCACTACCTCGTCCTGTCCGGCCTGTTGTTCGCCATCGGCGCTCTGGGTGTGCTGATCCGGCGCAACGCGATCGTGGTGTTCATGTGCGTGGAGCTCATGCTCAACGCCTGCAACCTCGCCTTCGTCACCTTCTCCAGGCAGGTCGGCAACCTGGAGGGCCAGATCATCGCGTTCTTCGTGATGGTGGTGGCCGCGGCCGAGGTCGTGGTCGGCCTGGCCATCATCGTGACGATCTTCCGAACCCGCAGGTCCGCGTCGGTCGACGACGCCAACCTGCTGAAGTACTAAGAGGTGACTGGTGGAATCTCCTGTTGAGATCATCCAGCACACCGGCGGCGTGATCGGGGTCTCCTGGCTGATGATCGCCCTCCCTCTCGTGGGGGCGGCCATCCTGCTGGTGCTGGGCCGGTTCACCAACCGCTGGGGCCATCTGCTGGGCGTGGCCATGTCCCTCGCCTCGTTCGTCGTGGCGGTGCTGGCGTTCTTCGAGCTCATCGGGTTCGGGGAAGAGCAGCGCCGGAGGGCGGTCGAGCTCTACGACTTCATCCCCGGCCTGGTGAAGATGGGGCTGCTGATCGACCCGCTGTCGATCAGCTTCGCGCTGTTGATCACCGGTGTGGGGTCGCTGATCCACATCTACTCGATCGGCTACATGTCGCACGACGAGCACCGGCGCAGGTTCTTCGGATACCTGAACCTGTTCGTCTCCGCGATGCTCCTGCTGGTGCTGTCCGACAACTACGTGGGCCTGTTCATCGGCTGGGAGGGCGTCGGTCTGGCGTCGTACCTGCTGATCGGGTTCTGGCAGTTCAAGCCGTCGGCGGCGGTCGCGGCGAAGAAGGCGTTCGTCGTCAACCGCGTCGGTGACTTCGGCCTGCTGGTCGGCATGTTCGTCATCTGGACCACGTTCGGCACGCTGACCTTCAAGAGCCTCGGCGAGCAGATCACGCCGGGCCAGGAGAACGGCACCATGCTGGCCATCGGCCTGCTGCTGCTCCTCGGCGCGTGCGGCAAGTCCGCCCAGCTCCCGCTGCAGTCCTGGCTCCTGGACGCCATGGAGGGCCCGACCCCCGTGTCGGCCCTGATCCACGCCGCGACCATGGTCACCGCCGGCGTCTACCTGGTGGTCCGCTCGGGGGCGTTCTTCTTCCCCGAGGGCTCGGGCGCGGCGCTCGCCGTCACCATCGTCGGCGCGGCCACGCTGCTCGCCGGTGCGATCATCGGTTGCGCGAAGGACGACATCAAGAAGGGCCTGGCCGGTTCGACGATGTCGCAGATCGGCTACATGATGCTCGGCGCGGGCCTCGGCCCCGCGGGGTACGCGTTCGCGATCGGTCACCTGATCACGCACGGCTTCTTCAAGGCCGACATGTTCCTCGGCGCCGGTTCGGTCATGCACGGCATGAACGACGAAGTGGACATGCGGAAGTACGGCGGGCTGCGCAAGGTCATGCCGATCACCTTCGTGACGTTCTTCATCGGCTACCTGGCGATCATCGGGTTCCCGCTGCTGTCCGGGTACTTCACCAAGGACGGCATCATCGAGACCGCGGTCGAGCACAGCCCGGTCCTCGGCTGGCTGGCCGTCCTGGGCGCGGGCATCACCGGCTTCTACATGTCGCGGATGGTCTTCATGACCTTCTTCGGCGAGAAGCGCTGGGCCGAGGACGCCCACCCGCACGAGTCGCCGGCCGTCATGACCTGGCCGCTGATCATCCTGTCGATCGGCTCGATCGGGCTGGGCGGCTACCTCATCCTGAGCAACCGCCTCATGATGTTCCTCGCCCCGGCCGTCGGCCGGCCGGAGGAGCTGCCCTCGTTCCACGCCACCAGCCCGGCAGGTCTCGCCACGCTCGCGCTCGTCGCGGTCGGCGCGGCCTTCGCCTGGATGAGGTACGGCCGGGCCGAGGTGCCCGTCGTGCAGCCGCGCGGGTCGTTCCTCACCACGTTCGCCCGCCGTGACCTCTACGGTGACGCGCTCAACGAGTCGCTCTTCATGCGCCCCGGCCAGTGGCTGACCCGCATCGCGGTGTTCTTCGACAACCGCGGCATCGACGGGCTGGTCAACGGCCTGGCCGCGGGCATCGGGGGCACTTCGGGGCGCCTGCGGAGGCTCCAGACGGGCTTCGCCAGAACGTACGCGCTGTCCATCTTCATCGGTGCCGCCCTGCTGACCGGCGCCCTGCTCCTCGTTGGGAACCTCTGATGTCACCCTGGCTTCCGATACTCATGGCGGTGCCCGTGGTGGGCGCCATCGTGGTGGCCCTGCTTCCCAAGGGCAGTGACAAGCTGGCCAAGCAGGTCACCCTGCTGGTCTCGCTGCTGACGCTGGTCCTCACGGGTGTCATGGCCG
Source organism: Nonomuraea sp. NPDC003709 (assembly GCF_040610775.1). Classification (NCBI taxonomy): domain Bacteria; kingdom Bacillati; phylum Actinomycetota; class Actinomycetes; order Streptosporangiales; family Streptosporangiaceae; genus Nonomuraea; species Nonomuraea sp. NPDC003709. Next base: position 3,816 of record NZ_JBEXMW010000025.1, read on the forward strand.
CCGGGTTCAAGCCGGCCGGTCCGCGCTTCCAGTTCACCGCCGAGTACAACTGGATCCCGAGCTTCGGCGTGAAGTTCGGGGTCGGCGTGGACGGCGTCGCGCTCGTGCTGATCGCGCTCTCGGTGGTGCTGGTGCCGATCGTGGTGCTGGCCTCCTGGCACGACGCCGACGGCGTCAAGACCGCCGACGGCACGCTCATCACGCCCAAGCGGTCGGTGAAGACGTACTTCTCGCTGCTGCTGGTGCTCGAGACGATGATGATCGGCGTCTTCGCGGCGACCGACATCTTCCTCTTCTACGTGTTCTTCGAAGCCATGCTGATCCCGATGTACTTCATGATCGGGTCGTACGGCGGCGCCCAGCGGTCCTACGCGGCCGTCAAGTTCCTGCTGTACTCGCTGTTCGGCGGCCTGCTCATGCTGGTCGCGGTCATCGGGCTCTACGTGGTCGGCGGCAGCAAGACCTTCATGTTCCCCGAGCTGATCGGGGTCGTGCAGGACCCGGCCATGCAGAAGTGGCTGTTCGCGGGCTTCTTCATCGCCTTCGCGATCAAGGCGCCGCTCTGGCCGGTGCACACCTGGCTGCCCGACGCGGCCGCGCAGGCTCCGGCCGGTGCCGCCGTGCTGCTGGTGGGCGTGCTGGACAAGGTCGGCACGTTCGGGATGCTCCGCTTCTGCCTGGAGCTGTTCCCCGACGCGGCCAAGGCGTTCACGATGCCGATCGTCGTACTGGCGGTCATCAGCATCATCTACGGCGCCATCGTGGCCATCGGGCAGACCGACATGAAGCGCCTCATCGCGTACACGTCGATCTCGCACTTCGGGTTCATCGTGCTCGGCGTGTTCGCCATGTCGTCGGTCGCCCAGTCCGGCGCGGCCCTCTACATGGTCAACCACGGCTTCGCCACCGGCGCGCTGTTCCTGGCCGCGGGCTTCCTGATCGCCAGGCGCGGCTCGCCGTTCATCGGGGACTACGGAGGCGTGCAGAGCGTCGCGCCGGTGCTCGCGGGCTTCTTCCTGGTCGCCGGTCTGGCCGGTCTCTCGCTGCCGGGGCTCTCCTCGTTCGTGAGCGAGTTCATGGTCATGGTCGGCACGTACTCCAGCCAGGCCCACGGGTCGGGCGCCCTGACGGTGGCCGCGGTGGTCGCCGCGGTGGCGGTCATCCTCGCCGCCGTCTACATCCTGTGGATGGTCCAGCGGGCCATGAACGGGCCGACGGCCGAGCCGGTCAAGGCGTTCAAGGACCTGAACGCCCGCGAGATCTGGGTGCTGGCCCCGCTGGTCGCCCTGATCATCGGCTTCGGCTTCTTCCCCAAGCCGCTGCTGGACGTGATCAACCCGTCGGTGCACCAGACGCTGACCAACGTGAAGGTGCCCACCTCCACCATCGCTGAGAAGGGGACAGGTCAGTGAACTCCATCCCAGCGCCGACGATCGAGTACGGCACGCTGGCGCCGCTGCTGGTGGTGTTCGGCGCGGCCGTCATCGGAGTGCTCGTCGAGGCGTTCGCGCCGCGATACCTGCGTAAGTCGATCCACGTCCCGCTCACCCTGCTGAGCCTGTTCGGCGCGTTCGCCCTGGTGCTCGTCCAGGTGCTGCGCGGCAACGTGCCCACCGCGCCGGTCGCCATGGGCGCGGTCGCGGTGGACGGGCCCGCGCTGTTCATCTGGGGCGTCATCCTCGTCCTGTCGTTCGTGTGCGTGCTGCTGATCAACGACGAGGGCCACTTCGTCGCCTCGGCCGCGGCCGTGCCCGGCAGCGCCGACGAGGAGGAGGCCGAGGCCACGGGCGGCGGGCACACCGAGGTGTACCCGCTGGTGCTGTTCGCGGTCGGCGGCATGCTGCTCTTCCCGGCCGCCCACGACCTGCTGATGATGTTCGTGGGCCTCGAGGTCATGTCGCTGCCGCTCTACCTGCTGTGCGGCCTGGCCCGCCGGCGTCGCCTGCTCTCGCAGGAGGCGTCCATGAAGTACTTCCTGCTGGGCGCGTTCTCCTCGGCCTTCTTCCTGTACGGCACCGCGATGGTGTACGGCTTCGCCGGCACCGTCTCGCTGCCGGGCATCAACGAGGCCATGGCCAGGAGCGCCACGCTCGACCCGATCCTGATGCTCGGTCTCGCGCTGCTCGGCGTGGGCCTGCTGTTCAAGATCGGTGCGGCGCCGTTCCACGCCTGGAAGCCGGATGTCTACCAGGGCGCTCCGACGCCCATCACCGCTCTCATGGCCTCCGGCACGCTGGTCGCGGCCATGGGCGCCGTGCTGCGGGTGTTCTGGGTGGGTCTGGGCAACCTCGACTGGAACTGGCGGCCGATCATCTGGGGCGTCGCCGCCCTGACCATGATCGTCGGCTCGATCCTGGCGATCACGCAGACCGAGATCAAGAGGATGCTGGCGTACTCGTCCATCGCGCACGCGGGCTTCCTGCTCGTCGGCGTGATGGCCACGTTCGGCTCCGCCGAGCAGAACGCGGTCTCCCTCAAGGCGATCCTGTTCTACCTGGCGGTCTACGGCATCACGACGGTCGGCGCGTTCGCGGTGGTCACGCTCGTACGCGACCCTGGCGGCGAGGCCGGTCACCTGTCGCGCTGGGCCGGGCTCGGCAAGCGCGCGCCGGTGCTGGCTGGGGTGTTCGCCTTCTTCCTGCTGGCCTTCGCCGGCATCCCGCTCACGAGCGGCTTCTTCGGCAAGTACGCCGTCTTCGCCGCCGCTCTGAACAGTGGCACGCAGCCCGGCGACTCGATGGGCGGCTGGATGGCCGGCCTGGTCGTGGTGGGTGTGGTGGCCTCGGCCATCGCCGCGTTCTTCTACGTCCGCGTGATCGTGCTGATGTTCTTCAGCGAGCCGGCGGCCGACGGCCCGGCGATCGCGGTGCCCAGTATGGGGACCGTGGCCGTCATCGCCGTTTCGTTGCTGGTTACCGTAGGAGTGGGGCTCTACCCGGAGTCCGTGCTCGGTGTCGCCAACGACGCCGCACACAGCCTGTTCATCAGATAAGGGGATCTCGTATGTCTGCGCCTCCCGTGGTTGACCTTCCCATCGAGGACGAACGGCTGGCGCAGGACGTGGCCACCGGACTGGCCGCGGTCGAGAAGCTCCTGCGTTCGTCGGTGGAGAGCGAGGACGCCTTCGTCACGGAGGCGTCCAAGCACCTCATCGAGGCCGGCGGCAAGCGGTTCCGCACGCTGATGCTGCTGCTGGCCGCGCAGTTCGGCGACCCGTCCGCGCCGGGGGTCGTGCCCGGCGCGGTGGTGATCGAGCTGACCCACCTGGGTTCGCTCTACCACGACGACGTCATGGACGAGGCGCCGGTCCGCCGGGGCTCCCCGTCCGCCAACGCCCGGTGGGACAACACCGTGGCCATCCTCACCGGCGACTATCTGTTCGCCCAGGCGTCCGACCTCCTCGCGGACCTCGGTCCCGAGCTGATCCGCATCCAGGCTCAGACGTTCTCCCGCCTCGTCCAGGGGCAGATCCGCGAGACCGTCGGCCCGCGCGACGGCGAGGACCCGATCGGCCACTACCTGAGCGTGCTCGCCGACAAGACCGGCTCCCTGATCGCCGCCTCCGGCCGCTTCGGCGCGCTGCTGTCCGGCGCGCCCGCGGACGTCGAGGAGCGGCTCAGCCGCGCCTGTGAGGCCATCGGGGTGGCCTGGCAGCTCGGTGACGACCTGCTGGACGTGGCCTCGTCCGGCGCCCAGTCGGGCAAGACGCCGGGGACCGACCTGCGGGAGGGGATCAGGACCCTCCCGGTTCTGTACGCTCTGGCGTCGGAGGAGCCGTCGCGGCTGCGTGAGCTGCTGGCGGGTCCGGTGGCCGAGGAGGATGTGGAGGAGGCGCTGAGCCTGCTCCGCGCCGACCCGGCGATGGCCCAGGCGCGGGCGGAACTGGAATCCTGGGTGGACCGCGCCCGTGCCGATATCTCCGGCCTTCCCGACATCCCCGCCAGGTCCGCATTTTTGGCGCTATGTGACTACGTGGTCCAGCGTTCCGGCTGATTTCCTGACCCGCTTCGCGGCGCGAGCCGTCCTGAAGCCGTCGTACGTGAAGATCGCCAGGGCCAGCCAGACGATCGAGAAGCCGATCCAGCGGCTGGACGGCATGGTCTCCTTGGCGATCAGCACGCCGCACGCGAACTGCAGGACCGGCGCGATGTACTGCAGCAGCCCCATGGTGCTGAGCGGCACCCGGATGGCGGCCGCCCCGAAGCAGATCAGCGGGATGGCGGTGCCGATCCCGCCGCCGATCAGCAGCAGGGCGTGCCCGAGGCCCTGGCCGGCGAACGTCCCCTGCCCGCCGGCGTGCAGGAAGAAGATGTAGCCGAGCGCCGGGAGGATCAGCACCAGGGTCTCGATCGCGAGGCCCTCGGTGGCCGGCACGTTGGCCCGCTTCTTCAGCAGCCCGTACACGCCGAAGCTCAGGGCCAGCGTCAGCGCGATCCACGGCAGCCGCCCGTAGTCGAACGTCAGCACCAGCACCGCCAGGGCCGCGAACCCGACGGCCACCCACTGCATCGGCCGCAGCCGCTCCCGCAGCAGGACCACCCCGAACAGCACGTTGACGAGCGGGTTGATGAAGTAGCCCAGGGCGCTCTCGACGACGTGCCCGCTGTTGACGGCGTAGATGTAGGTGCCCCAGTTGAGGGTCACGACCATGGCCGCCAGCACCAGCAGGCCCAGCTTCATGGGCTGCTTGAGCAGCGGGCGGAACCAGGACCAGTGCCTGCGCACCGCCAGCACGGCCGCGACGGCGACCAGCGACCACACCATCCGGTGGGCGAGGATCTCAACGGCTCCGGAAGTCTTGAGGAGCGGCCAGTAGAGGGGGAACAGCCCCCACATCGTGTAGGCGGCGATCCCGAACAAGACACCGCGCCGAAGGTCAGGCATGAACCCCATCTTCGGGCATTACCACCTTTAAACACAAATGCCTCTCACTATACGGAAATGTGTAGAGCTCCTAAAGCGTTAGAGCCTATGTACTCTGGGACGAGACCTACTGGAGGTAGTGCCATGGGCTGGCTGTTCGGCGGCAACAAGACATCGATGGTCCGACCCGAGGACGCCCTCCCCGGCCGCCCGGACCCCATGCCGATCCCGTCCCGCCACGCGGTCCTCGACGCCCCCCTCACCCCGCCCGAGGGCCTCGAGATCGCCGACTTCGGCCTCGGCTGCTTCTGGGGCGCGGAGCGCAAGTTCTGGCAGACGCCCGGGGTGGTCACGACGGCGGTCGGATACCAGGGCGGCTACACGCCCAACCCGACGTACGAGGAGGTCTGCAGCGGCCTCACGGGTCACACGGAGGCCGTCAGGGTGGCCTTCGACCCGGCGAAGGTGTCGTACGAGGAGCTCCTGAAGGTCTTCTGGGAGGCCCATGACCCGACGCAGGGCATGCGCCAGGGCAACGACGTGGGCACGCAGTACCGGTCGGCGATCTACTACCACTCACCGGAGCAGCAGAAGGCCGCGGAGGCGTCGCGGGACGCGTACCAGAGGGTCCTGAAGCAGGCGGGCTACGGCGAGATCACCACCGAGCTGGCCCCCGCGGGCCCGTTCCACTACGCGGAGGACTATCACCAGCAGTATTTGTTTAAAGTTCCGAACGGATACTGTGGCATCGGGGGCACCGGGGTGGCCTGCCCCGTTGGTCTGACGTCCGGCGAGGCGTAAACCTGCGGAGAGCTAGAGCGCGCCAAAGGGTACGGCGTTACGGCGTTCTGGCCCAGGGTGTGGACGCGGGTGCGTCAGTCTTGTCCGTAGGGCCCGGGCGCCACGCCCGGGCTGGACGAGGAACTGGAGCGCAGAGGGTACGAGCGGGTCGATCCGAAGCTGGTGACGGCCGCCCCGTCCCGGGCCCGGGCAGGGGAGCAGGTCAGGATCGAGGACCAGTCGTGGGCTGGGGCGCGCCCCGGAACACGCTCGGGATCTACCGTATGGCCACCGGCCGGAGGCGCGCCCTGGCGCGCACGATCATAAGGATGCTCGCCCGCCACGCCAGAGCCACCTCTGCCAACCTGGTCGTCACCGTCCCAATCACGCCCCGCATGTGCTGTATCGGCGCGAGGGGTTCGAGGTGAACGCCCGGTACTACTACCGCGTCTGGTGAGGAATGGTGGCCCGCGGGTTGTGCGTGCGGGGAACGACGGTCATGGCTCGGTGATGATACGGACGGCCGGGTGTCGTCGCCCGGTTCGTGGGTCTCCCCTTCCCGCACCGGCCTCGCGGAGATCCATGCCTTCTTCGCTCATCCGGGCCTCTGGGACAGCTGCGTGTCCATGGTCCTGTTGATGGCCGGCTTCGACCGTGTGCGCCCGTGAGCTGCTAGCAATTTTGCTTGCGTTTATTTCGTTTGTTGCGGATACTGCGAAGAGGGGGTGACGTCATGACTGACGTGCAGGCCAAGCGAGTTCAGCCGGGGAGCATCGATGCCGAGGTAGCCGGTCGCGCGGTACGCCGGATCAAGGATTACCTCATGCGGTATCCCGAGCAGGCGACCGTACGTGTCGTAGGTGAGCACGGGGACGAGGACCCCTTGATCCTGCCTCGTGAAGCCGTGACTCTGCTTGCCTTCATCCTTGCCCAGGCAGCCGAAGGGCGCGGAGTCACAGTGATTCCGTCGCATGCTGAGCTGACGACACAGCAAGCGGCGGACATGCTGAACGTCTCACGCCCGTATGTGATCAAACTTCTGGAGACAGGAGAAATTCCCTTCCGGTTGATCGGCAAGCACCGCCGAATCAAGTACGAGGATCTCCAGGCATACAAGCGTCGCGATGACGCCAAGCGCCGGACCGCGGCCGACGAACTCGCTACGCTGGGGCAAGAGTTGGGCATCTGAGCCATGACATTCGTGGTGGTCTATGACGCGAACGTGTTGTACGGCAACACCCTGCGTGACCTGCTCATTCGTCTCGCTATGACGGGTCGGGTGCAAGCCAGGTGGACCAACGGCATCCTTGACGAGATGCAGCGCAACCTCGCCGCCAACCGGCCCGACATTCCTGCGGAGAAGCTTGACAAGCTCCGCCGCCTGATGAACTCCGCTGTCCGAGACTGCCTCGTCGAGGGGTATGAGCCACTGATCGAAGGGCTGAAACTTCCCGACGCTGATGATCGGCATGTGCTGGCTGCGGCGATCAAGGTGGGCGCGAAGGTCATCGTTACGTCGAATCTCAAGGACTTCCCTGCTGACTACTTGGCTCCATGGGATATCGAGGTGAAGTCGCCAGATGACTTCGTGCTGGACCAAATCGACCTGGACGGAAGGGTCGTCTGGGCTTGTGTGCAGCAGATCGCAGACTCACGGACCAGCCCGCCGGAGACCGTTGACGATGTGCTCGACGCTTTGGAGGCGGCGGGCCTCGTCGAAGCGGTCGCTGCCCTTCGAGCCGGCTGAAGTCCTCCCAGCTGGATCTGTAGCGCGATGTGAAGCGCTACCACCAGCAGTACCTGTTCAAGAACCCGAACGGCTACTGCGGCATCGGCGGGACGGGCGTGGCCTGCCCGGTCGGGCTGACGTCGGGCGAGGCGTAGACCTGCTGAGATGGCGGAGTGCCCGTACGGGTGATCTGGCCCGAAGGAGCCCGACGAGACTAGGTCTCCAGGCTCTTCTTGAGCGGTATCCCAAAGCCACGGCGGCGTGGGATCGGTGGCTTTCACCACCGAGCCCACGCCGCCGGTGCCGATCTAGCTCGCCAGCGCGAGTTTGACGGTCAGGGCGCCGGTCTTTTCGGCCTTGGGGTCGAAGAGGATGGTGTAGGTGCCCGTGACGGGCAGAGTCGTCGCGGAGATGGTGCAGTTGCGGCCGCAATAGGTGGGGGAGACCAATGCGGTGCCGTCGGGCTTCTTCACCGATACCTGGGCGTCGATGGAGCTGCCGAAACTGGAGTTGGTGAAGGTGAAGGTCACCTTCTGGTTGGCGGTGCCGTTGAAGGTCCAGGTTCCGTTCTGGCCCGGGGTCATGGTGGTCAGGGTCGAGGTGGCACCACCGATGGTGATGCTCACCGGAGAGAGGTCGGCGACCGAGTAGGTCCTCAGCGTCAGCTTGCCCACCTGTTCGTCTCGCGGGTTGAATTCGACGGTGTAGGTGCCCGTGGCCGGCAGGGCCACCGGGTCGAGGAAGCAGTTGCGGCCGCAGTAGGTGGCCGCCACCAGCACGGTGCCGTCAGGCTTCTTCACCGTCACCTGGGCGCCGGTGCTGTTGGCGAAGTTGGCATCGGTGAAGTTGAACGAGACGAGCTGGCCCGAGGTGCCGGAGAAGGACCAGGTTCCGTTCTGGCCCGGCGCCGTCGTCGTGAGGCTGGACGCGGCGCCTCCGACCGTGACGTTGCCGCTCAGGTGGGTGATCGAGTAGAGCTGAGCGGTCAGCTTTCCGACATTCCCATCCTGCGGGTCGAATTCCACCGTGTAGGTACCCGCGACCGGAAGAGCAATCGGTTCCAGGAAGCAGTTGCGGCCGCAGTAGGTGGCCGCCACCAGCACGGAGCCGTCAGGCTTCTTCACCGACACCCGAGCGCCGGTCGTACTGGCGAAGTTGGCGTCGGTGAAGTTGAACGAGACGAGCTGGCCCGAGGTGCCGGAGAAGGACCAGGTTCCGTTCTGGCCCGGCGTCGTCGTCGTGAGGCTGGACGCGGCGCCTCCGACGATGACGTTGCCGGTCAGGTGAGTCACCGTGTAGAGCTGCAGGGCCAGGGAACCCGTCTTGGCGTTCTGCGGGTTGAGCTCGACCGTGTAGGTGCCGGTCACCGGCAGCACGGTCGGCTCGAGCAGGCAGTTGGTGCCGCAGCGGGTGTCGGCGACCAGGTCGGTTCCATCCGGCTTCTTGACCTTGACCTTGATGTCCGAGCTGGAGGTGAACGTCGAACCGGTGAAGTTGAACGACACCTGCTGGCCCTCGGTCCCGGCGAACGTCCACACGCCGTGCTGTCCGGCGATCGTGGTCGTCAGCGTGGACGCCGGCCCCCCGACGGTGACCTGCGCCGCCACGTCCTGCGCCACGAGGTTCACCTGGGCGGAGGCCGCGCCGGTGTAGATGCCGGCCGGGTCGACCACCACCTGGTAGGTGCCGTCCGCCGGCAGTACGGTCGCATCGAAGAAACAAGAGGTGGAGCAGGACTTCTTCGGCAGGAAGACCGAACCGTCCGGTCCGAGCACCGACGCCTGCGCGCTGGTGAACGTTCCGCCCGAGATCGTGATCGAGATCCGTTGCCCGGACTTTCCTGCCAACGACCAGGTCGGGTTCTGCCCCGGCTCGGTGGTGGTCAGCTTGACCGCGGCGCCGCCCGGCGTGAGCGTCCCGGTGACGTCGCCCGCGACGACCTGCGCGGAGATCGAGCCCACGGCCGTTCCATACGGGTCGGCGACCACCGTGTACGTTCCGGTCTCCGGCAGCGTGGAGGTGTCGAACGCGCACGACGGCTGGCAGTAGGCCGGCTTGAACAGGTCCGATCCGTCGGGGTTGCGCACCGAGGCGCGTGCGTACCCGTTGTTGTCCCAGGTCCCGCCCGTCAGGACGAACGCGATGCGCTGACCGGCCGTCCCGGCGAACGACCAGGTGGCGTTCTGCCCGGGCCCGGTGGTGGTCAGCTTGACCGGTGCCCCGCCGGCGGTCAGGGAGCCGGTGACGTCGCCCGCGGTGACCTGCGCGGAGATCGAGCCCACGGCCGCCCCGTACGGGTCGGCGACCACCGTGTAGGTCCCGGTCGCCGGCAGCGTGACCGTGTCGAACGTGCACGACGCCTTGCAGTAGGCCGGCTTGAACAGGTCCGTTCCATCCGGGTTGCGCACCGAGGCGCGTGCGTACCCGTTGTTGTCCCACGTCCCGCCCGTCAGGACGAACGCGATGCGCTGACCGGCCGTCCCGGCGAACGACCAGGTGGCGTTCTGCCCCGGCCCGGTGGTGGTCAGCTTGACCGGTGCCCCGCCGGCGGTCAGGGAGCCGGTGACGTCGCCCGCGATCACCCCTGCCGTCATCGGCCCCGGCCGTGCGACGGTCGGATCGACGACGATCGTGTAGGTGCCGTCCGCGGGAAGCGTGATGGTGTTGAAGGCGCAGGCCGTCGAGCAGTAGGTGGAGCCGTACAGCGGCGTTCCGTCCGGTTTGCGGACCGAGGCGTAGGCGGAGCTGGTCAGCCCGCTGACCCCGAACGCGATCCGCTGCCCGGCCTTACCGGCGAACGACCAGTACGCGTCCTGTCCGGGAACCGTGCTCGTCAGTGTGGAGGGAGCTCCGAGCGCGACCGTCCCGGTGAGGTCGGTCACCTCGAACAGTTGCAGCGCGAGCGAGCCGGTCTTGGCGTCCTTCGGATCCCACACCACCGAGTAGGTGCCGGTGACAGGCAGGGTCTCGGTGTCGATGAAGCAGGTCTTGCCGCAGCTCTGCGACGCCAGGACGGTCCCGTCGGGTCGCTTCACCCGCAGGGTGGCGTCGCTGCTCGAACTCAGGGTGCCGTCGGTGAACTCGAAGGAGACCTTCTGGCCGGCTGTTCCGGCGAACGTCCAGGTGCCGTACTGGCCCGGCTGGGTGGTCGCCAGCGACACCTTCGGCCCGCCGATCGCCGCGGTCTTGACGACGTCGGGCGCGATCGTGCTCACGCTGAGCTTGTAGGCGCCGAACTCGTCCTCGTGCGGTGAGACGCGTAGCCGGTACGCGCCCGCCGCGAGGCCGTCGAGGCGCTTGCCACCGCACAGAGAGTTGGTGGCGACGCTCGCGCCCGCGGCGTTGAACAGCTCCCAGTTGAACCAGAGCCCTGGGCACTCCTGCGCGTCGACGAAGATCGAACCCGGCTGGCCCAGCGTGAATTGGTACTCGTCGCGCGCGACCTCGGTCTCCAGGTTGCCCGCTCCCGCGGCCGGGACGCCGTCCGAGGCCGTGAACGGCAGCGACACCGTGAACGTCTGTGGCGGCGTGACGTCCAGGTCGAGGTTGACGTTGTCGATCCCGAACGCCTGGTTCGAGATGCCCGCCACCCCGGTGGCCGTGGTCTTGAACTCGATCTGGCTCTTGTTGTGGGTGACCGGCATCGTGATCCGGTATTTGGCCCACGGCAGGCCGGTCGCCAGTTTCCCGGTCGCGACGGGCGTCAGCGTACTCGGCGTGATCGTGTACGGGGTGCCGCGGTCGGTCTCGACCTGGACCGTCTCGGTGTCGGAGTCGGACGCCCAGTCGCCGACGGCCAGCAGGTCGAAGCTCAGCGTCCCGCTCTTGTGAGACGGTAGCGCCTGCGCGTAGAACCGGTACGAATCCGTCCCGCTGAACGGCCCTGCGAACGTGCTCACCGCCGGATCGGTCGACACCCGCGACGGCCGCACGTTCGAGCTGAGCGCCCCCTGGAAGTCGATCGCCAGGTCCCCGTCCTCGTTGACGGTCTGCGCCGTCGGGTCGAGGATGGGTTTCGTCTGCTCGGCGGCGGCCTTCGCGAATGAAGTGTCCGCCGTGAGCGCGATGTCCAGGATGCAGTCGTTGAACTGGAGGCCCGCCGGGACGCCGTTCGCCTCGCACTGCGTGGTCGCCAGCTGGACCTGCTCGGGAGTCAGGTCGGTGACCGAGACGATCTTGGCCGGGAACGATTTGTTGGTGAAGGTCGCGGTGCTCTGGCCCGGACCGTAGGTGAACAGCGACTCGTTGTCGTCGATCCGCCAGGAGTCGGCGAAGCTGCTGTGCAGCACGGTCGGCGAGGCGTTGGCGGGCAACTGGGTGCCGTCCCGCAGCCGCAGGTCGTTCTTCGGGTTGCCGTCGGCGTCGCCGAGCAGGCCCACGAGGTCACTGTCGGGGGTCGGCGGCACGTAGAGGCTGGCGGCACCCCTCCTCCAGGACAGGGCGGGGCCGGCCACGCCGTCGAACATGACGGCCCACTTGTCGTCCTTGCGCAGGATGAACGCGTTCTTGCCCAGGTAGAGGAGCTTGCCGGTGTCGAGAGTTCGCTTCTCGTTGTCGATGTACAGGTCGTCCTCGTGGAACTCGACCAGGTGGTCGCCGGCCTCCATCGCGGCGTCGAACATCACCGATACGTCCCGGCCGCCGCTGGCGGGGCTGAGCCGGCCCTGGATCTCCAGGTTCCACTTGTCGGACTGGGCGAGGATGAACTCGCCGACGGACTGCAGGTCGTAGCCCAGCCCGTCCGGGGTGGTGAAGTGTGGTTCGCCCTTCACCAGACTGCCGTGGTGGGTGAAATACCACCACAGGATGAGGCCGACCAGCGCCACAACGCCGAGCGCCAGCGCCGCCTCGACCGTGATGAAGCCGGCGTCGATCAGGAACGCCCTGCCCGCCTGGCTGGCGAGGAACAGCTCGATCTCAGCGGTCAGCTCGGCCGCGGCGAGCTCGACGCTCCCATAGGCGCCGATGTCCTCGGCGAGCGTGGTCGGACCGACGGTCCGGAGGCCCCTGATCAGCGGCAGAAGGTAGTCCGGGGGCTCCCACTTGAAGTCGTCGTCGTCCTCGTCCACGACCGGGATCTTGGCGGGCGGGTTGTTGGGATCCGCCGGGTCCTTCTGCCTCTCGCACTTGCGCTCCTTCTTCACCTCCCGGATGTCCAGGAGGCCGGAGGCCGGCGAGGTGGCCCTGTAGGTGGACAGCTGGAACCCCTTGGCGCCGCCACCGAGCGGGCACGTCTTTTCCTTGCCGTAGACCTGGAACCAGTCCTCGTACCCGCCCCAGCGGTCGAGGACCGACCCGGCGCGGACGCCGTTGACGCCGTTGGCGGCGATCGCCGAGACGTACCGGCCGACCTGGCGTGCCCAGCCCTCATAGTCCGGGTTGCCCTTGACCTTGGCCTCGACCACCTCGGCGAAGCTGGTGCCGATCCGGTCGTAGTAGACGATGTCGGGCCGATCGCGGCCGTTGTTGAGGTACGTCTCCCACTGGACGTCCGGGTTGATGACCGCGCCGGGCTGTGCGGGCGGCGGAACGCCGAGGTGGTCGTTCAGGTACTTGATGGCGCGCGCCTGCCCGATGGACTCGATGCCGCCGCCGGCGCTGCACTCGTTGGGCTGCTGGTAGATGTAGGTGCCGAGCGCGGGACGGGCGGTCAGGCAGAAGTTGTTGTTGATGCGGCGGCGGGTGGCGTACATGCGGTTGAACACGCAGCGTTTGTCACCTCTGCCGGCGTTCGACCAGTCGTTGCTGTTCGGGGGGCACTGGGCAGCGGCCGCGGTCGCCGCTGCCGCCATTCTGGCCGTTAATGTCTCTTGGACGGGTCCTAACAGTGACGCCACGAGCACACACGCCATAATCACGCAGAGACGCCGCATGCATTCACCTCGGATAAATAGGACATAAATATCGCAGCGGGACGGTACACCATGAAGATCGGCTTGCGGCAGATCTCGAATCACCACGTTCCGTGATCATTGACTAGGCTGCGGTTCGGATCCGCTCTTGGGAGGTGCCGTGGTCGTCCACCGGTCGTGGGAAATCGCATTCGACGCGCCGGCTTCACGGCCGGTGCGGGCGGCTCGGATGGTCGTCGCGGCTCATGGCCTCGATCGGGACGCCGTGCTCGTGCTGGACGCCGACAGCGACGAGTTCGTGACCGTCCCGGGGCTCCCGGCCCACCTCTCCCGCAATACGGTGTCGCTGTCGTCCGACGGGACCCGGCTGGTGTTCCTGTCGCGGCAGGACGACGGCGCCGGACCCACGCGGGTGGTGCTGCACGAGCTCGCCACCGGAGCGCGGCAGGAGTTCGTCTCGGACGGTTTCGTGCGGGCGGCGCTCTCACCGGACGGCAGCCGGATCGCCGTCCTGGCCGACCTGTCGAACGGACCCGGAATCCCCGGCGTGGGCGACGAGATCGCCGGCATCGTGCTGATCGAGACCGCCACCGACGCCCGGCAGCCGCTCTGGTCGGCCGAGGGCTACTGGCAGGAAGACGCCATCAGCTGGTCCCCGGACGGGCGACTCCTCGCCGCCACCTATCTGACGCTGGACGACGTCATCACCACCGTCGTCCTCGACCTTTCCGGCAAGGTGATCGGCGTCCACGAGGATCGGGTCGCCCTACCCGGGGCGCACTCCGTCTGGACGTCCGACCGGGAACTCATCGTCTACCCGGAGCCCGACGACGAGAGCCCCCTCATCGCGATCGACGTCCCGACCGGAAGCGAGCGCCGCTTCACCAGGCGGAACTTCAGCGCCTACCTCGCCATCACCGGTGGCCGGGTCGTGCGTCCGGGATCTTCGCCCGAGCGGATCGTCACGACCGACTTGAACGACACCGACGAGCGTCCCTTCCTTACCTTCCGCCCCGCCGTGTCGATCGAGGCCATCGACATCGTCCCGTCCGCCGTCAGGTGACCCGATCTACCTCCACTTCGGCTCCAGAACGCCAGGCCGGCCTGTCCTGCGGCATGCCGCCAACTTGGACGGACGCGTCTCCGGCCGCAGGATCCCGACCGGCCGCCGCTAACTCAGCGCCGTCGACAGCCACTTGCCGCCTACCCGTACGTAGAGGCGTCTGTTGGTCGAGTCGACCGCAAGTGTCCCGTCGACCGGGGTGTGCGTGAACGAGGCGTCGCTGACCGCGCCCGCGACCATCCGCAGCGGCGGGTTGGGCTGGTTCTTGGTCGGGATGGTGCCGCCGGACTGCCCTCCGATGTTCGCGTAGCAGTTCTCCACCCGAAAATCGCCGGTGCTTGAGGCTTCGTAGTAAATGTGAGTGCCGGTCGGCTTTGTGGAGTAGCGCCCCACGACGTTACGCAGGACGGCGGTCGAGCCGGAGCCGGAGTAGAGATCGATCCCGGAGTTGACCGTCGCCGCCGACGAACTGTTGGCGATCAGCACGTTCTCCAGGGCGCTGGCGCTTCCCGCCCAGGCGATGATGTTCTGCGCAGTGGAATACCCGGAGGCAAAACCACCCGCGTAAGCATAGATATTGGACGCATAGACATGCCTACAGGACGCGTCGACCTTCAGATGAGGGCCGCCCTGCATCCTGGAGGTTTCGAATTTGCAGTCCGTCAGATAGATCCCATTGGGATTATTGTTCTTCGCGGTGCCCTGGGTGATCCACAAGGCGCCGGTGCCGAATGCCTCCATGCGGCATCCGATGAAATGGATCTGGTTGACGTTGTCGGCACTGTATCCCCAGCCGGTCATGGCCGAGGAGTTTCGAAGCCACACGTTGGGCTGAGTAGCGCTGTTCGCTGTGCCGGTGCTCTCCTCGATCACCAGATTGTAGAACCTGGAGTCCCAGAACTCGACGGCGTCGATGCACAGGTCGTTGTTGCTCGACATGAAAACATCACGAAAGTAGGAGTTGTCATTGTAGTAAAGCTCGAGCAGCAACCCGGTCTTGCCATTGCCGTTGAACCCGAGGTTTTCGATCGAACAGTAGCGCCGATGTTTCGACCCGCTCGTGTCGGTTGGGGCTCCGGACATACGCAACAGGATGCCGTTCGCCTTCTTGACCAGCGTGGAGGCCTTGCTGCTCGCGCCGACCAGTCGGATTCCGTTGCCGCCGATGGACAAGGCCGGCCCGTCGGCCGTCGGGGTGACCGCGTACGCCCCCGCGGGGAAGTACACGGTTCCGCCTCCAGCGGCCACCGCCGCATCGATCGCGGCCTGGATCTTCGGGGTGTCGTCATCGGCCCCGTTGCCGAGCGCCCCGTAGTTCTTGACATTGAACCAGTCCAGCGGGGCCGTCTCCGCCGCCGCAGACGGGGTCTTCGCGATCATGGCGGCACCCGCCAGCCCTGCGGCGGTGCCCCACAATGCCCTACGCCCCATGCTCGGACTCTTCGGCTCCGTCACGCCACAGCCCTCCTAGAGATCAACTTGGGGATTAAATCAGTTCTAGGCAGATTCGCGAACAAGAATCAGGACGAATCGGGCACATTTTGGCCCGTTCTCAGAACTGTCACAAACGGCTGCTCTGCCGGATGCGAGCGGCATCATCGGCTGAGCGAGCCCAAATGGCGGGTGGACCGGGCGAGCGACGACGAGGCTGTCGCCGGGTCGTATGGGGTGTGGGGTGGTAGGGAGCCTGGGGCTCGAACCTGGAACCTACGGATTAAGCCGGCTTCCTCGCGCCGCTGGAGATACGGCGTCGCATCCCCGCATTCCGAGCTCTTCTGCGGCCCCCCGAACTTCTGCGGCCACCCGAACGCATCGGCCGCCCGCCGCCGTCCGGGCGTGCGGCCTGGGGGCCGGTCCCGGACGGCGGCGGGAGAGCGGGTCGGGCACCGCGTGCCGAGCCGGGCGATCGACGATCCAGGGTTCGTTCCTCACCCTGGGCCACGGGAAACGCGGGCAAGGTCCCGAGGAGGAATGGGCTTTGAGGTCGCGGCGATGCCGCCGGTGTCGCTGGTTGGTTTGAGTTGGGTCGTGGACTCCTCGGGCAGGTAGCGGCGCTCGCGTGACATGTGCATGTCCGGTCGCTGGGTCAGCGGTGTCGCCGGTACTGCAGATAGACGATCCCGTTGCTGGAGGCGGTGCTGGAGACCAGGTCGAGTTGGTAGGACTTGGGGACGCCGTCGAACAGCCGGGTGCCCTCGCCTGCGACGTAGGGGAACATGCTCAGCCGGAGTTCGTCGATCAGGTCGAGCCGCATGAGCGACCGCCAGAGGCTGACGCCGCCCCAGACTATGATGTGGCCGTCGCCGCCCAGCCTGAGCTTGTCGATCTCTTCTGTCGTGTCACCAGCGGCGATGGTGGTGTTGGCCCAGTCGGCCGTCTTCAGGGTCTGGGAGAAGACGACCTTGCGCCCGGCGTTCAGTATGTCGGCGAACGGGTGGTCGGTGGAGGTTGTCATGCCCTCGGCGATGCCCTCGTAGGCGGTGCGGCCCATGATGTGCGCGTAGGCGCTCTGGAGAAAGTCGAGGTGCGCCGGGGCGTCGGGCTCACGGTTTTCGGGCAGGCCGAAGCAGAACTTCCAAAACTCGGTGTCCTCGTCGGCGAGGAGGCCGTCGAGGGAGTAGTTGAACACTGTCGCTATCAGCTTCCGCATGATCAGAA
Source organism: Nonomuraea sp. NPDC003709 (assembly GCF_040610775.1). Classification (NCBI taxonomy): domain Bacteria; kingdom Bacillati; phylum Actinomycetota; class Actinomycetes; order Streptosporangiales; family Streptosporangiaceae; genus Nonomuraea; species Nonomuraea sp. NPDC003709. The sequence goes on from NZ_JBEXMW010000025.1 coordinate 20,761, forward strand.
CTCCGTGGTCTCAGGTCGTCTGGGGACCGTGCTTGCTAGGGGGACGTGCGTGTCCCGGGCCGCAGCGCTCGCGTGGCCGCGGCGTCTGCGGCCTGTCGCCAATGCTTTAGACGACGCTGCCGCCCGGAAGTCATCGGTGCCCGCTCTACTGGCTGGTTGCGCGGTCAGCTACCGGGGTGTCTTGGAGCAGTGCGCGCGTCCGCACCGGTTAGGAGCCCGCACGCTGCGGCATCGGGGGCACCGGGGTCTCTTGCCCGGTCGGGCTGACGTCCGGTGAGGCATGATCAGCCTGACCTGCCTCGACTGGCAGGCCATTGAGGGCGCGCTGCCGGACACCGACGATGAGCGGGAAGACCGCTGGTACGTGAACGCGCCTCAGCTCTGCGTGGAGCGACTGGGAATCCTCACTACCCGACGTACGGATAGGGTTCCCGCAGCTGCCTCTTGAGGATCTCGGTCCCCGACTCCTTGGGGTCAAGGGCTTCGACGTACTCGATCTGGGGCAGCAGCATCTCGGCGTCCGCGGGGATCATGTTGTACCAGACGCCCATCTGCTGGTTGAACTCGCGCAGGTACTGGCGGGCGCGCTCGTCGTCCTCGTTGTCCTCGCCGCCGGCCCACTCCCACAGGTCGTCAACCTCGAAGTCGCCGACGGCACTGGCGCAGTTCTCCTTGTACCGCCAGTAGAGTTCGCCGAACGACAGGAGCACGTCGCCCGTCCGGCCCGCGTCGTAGGCGAGCGTCTTCGCGGTGCCGTGCAGCTTCCTGAGTGCCTGCTGGCACAGCTCCGCCGCCTGGCTGCCCCATACCTTGGCCAGCGCCTCCGAGTGCCCCTCGATGGCGGCCGCGAAATCGGCCATCCAATCGGCGGAGTTCTGACACACCACGCCGAGGTCCAGGAGAATCCGCGGACGACTCCGCTCGAAGAATTTCCTGACGCTGGCCGCGTTGTTGGTCGAGACGTCCTCCTCGCGCCACCGCTCGATATCGGAGGGAGACCGGGAACGGCCCGGATCCTGCTGCCCGTTGACGATGTTCCGCAGCTTGCCCATCTGGCGGTTGAACATTCCCTCAGCCGCGTCGTAGTTCAGGGCGGCGGCGTACACGAGCTGGCCGAAGCCGGCGTAAGACCGGAAGAACGTCTCCAACTGATCTCGGAGGCTTTCGAACTTCCGATCGAGCGCCTCCTGCATTCTGTCCGCGGATGCCCATGCGCCATCCAGATCGATTTTCGCGACGGAATGGCCGCTGTAGGCACCCCAGACGACCTCCGAGACGTAGTGCCCGAAGGCCGCGCTCGGCGTGGACTCCCCGGACAACGGCGAATACATTTCGTCGCTGATGGGTGGCTTCGAGCTGAGGTCGTCCGTGACGATTCGCGCCGAGCGCTTCTTGAGCTCCGCTCTGTTGACCTCTATCCCGCTCGCAGGCGACGGCCATGACCGGTCCAGCTCAAGTCCGCTGTGCCACTGCCTCCAGGGTTCGGAACTGAGTGGTTCCCGCATGTACGTGTCCTTCCGGCGCTACGGGCGGACCACGACGGCCGAAGGAAACGCCGCCGTTCTCGCCGCCTACATACATGTTATGCATGCCCGTGATCTGCCCGTCAAGATCGTGTAACCCCCGATTCCCCGGCTCTTCACCGTGGATCGCTCCAGATTGTGAGCGCCGCCCGTGCCGGGAGCGGGCTGACGTCCGGTGAGGCGTAGGCCTGCGGAGATGGCTGGATCCTGGGCCTCGATCGCCTGGCCCCGCCCGCGCGCCGAGCGAGTGCCATGCGGTCTACGACGAGCTGGTGGGCCGGGCCCACCAGCCGGCGCACGCCTGGCTCGACCTGTTGTTCGGCGAACGAGTGGGGTGATCATCAGTTGGTGATCAGGTCGAAGGATTCCCAGGGGCCGATGGCGTCGCGGTTGGCGATGAGCGCCGAGGCTCCGGCGTTGTCGGCGCACACGTATTTGCCGTTGGCCTGGGCTTTGAGGCTGATCGTGCCGTCGGGGTTGTTGATCTGCTGGAAGGTCTCCCAGGGGCCGATGGCGTCCCGGTTGGCGATGAGCGGTTGCGCCCCGGCGCTTTCGGCGGTGACGTATTTGCCGTTGGCCCGTGCCTTGAGGGCGATGTTGCCGTTGCCGAGGTCGGTGCGGTCGAACTGTTCCCAGCCGCCGACGGTCGTGCGGTTGGCGATCAAGGGCTGGGCTCCGGCGTTCTCCGCGGTCACGTACATGTTGTTGGCGCGCGAGCGCAGGCTGATCGTGCCGGACGGCGCTGAGCCGGTCGGGAGGCCCAGGGTGGAGGCGGTGCCGCTCAGGGACTTCACGCCCTGGTTGGCGGCGCCGGTGATCCGGGTGGTGGCGTACGAGCTGAGCGGCTTGGCAGTGCGCTCCACCACGTAGACGGACCCGGCGGCGGTGGCGAAGCCGATCTCCGCGCTCGAGCTCGTCGTGATGGTCGCGTTGTCGGAGGTACGGCGGACGCGGACCTGCTGGGTGCCCCACGGGTTGACCACGGTCGCCTGCTTGCCGTACACGCTCTTCATGCCGACGTACTTGATCTCGCCGGCCTCCCGCTCGGAGCTGATCAGGAAACCGTCCTTGGCCAGCAGGGTGAACCTGCCGGCGAACGAGGAGTCGGCCGGAACGGCGGGGAACACCCGGATCTTGCCGTTGTAGCTCTGCATGAGCGACTCGTTGAGGGCCGTGAGGTGCACGCCGAGGTACTCGAAGACGCCGTTGGTGTTGTTCGTCATGCCGTTCGGGTAGTTCTGGTACTTCTGCAGCATGGTCTTCATGCCGTTGTACGCCTGGTCGCCGAGGCCCAGCCGGGCGGCCTGCACGGCGTCGTTGGACCACACGTTGCCGTAGGGGAAGGGCCGCTGGTTCCAGGTGTTGACCGCGGTCTGGTGGTCGGGGAAGCCGATCCCCGTCATGTCGTACGGCCAGATCAGCTCGGCGGAGACGTTCTCGTTGTTCCTGGTCTGCGAGATCGGCGGCTGGTGCGGTTGGTAGGCGCCGTTCGAGACCACGTAGGGCACCAGGTGGTCCAACACGTTCTGCCACGTGGACCGCAGCCCCGCGTCCACCCCGAGCTGCTCGCTGACCTGGATCGTCAGGGGGAAGATGCTGCGCACGGCGGCCAGGTCGGTGATCGCGTTGCGGACGTTCCAGTACGTCTCGTGCGAGTTGGAGTTGGCCATGTAGTACGTGTTCGTGGCCGTGTCGTGGGAGAGCATGGCCGAGTAGAACTTCGCCGTCTCGCGCATGAACGGGTAGGCCACGTCGCGCAGGTAGTTCGCGTCGTTGGTGTACCGGTACCGCAGGTACATGCTGTAGGCGGCCTCGTAGCCGGTCGACAGGATGTTCTTGGTGTAGTCGCTGTTGATCGTGCCGCGCGCGTTGCCGTCCCAGCCCATGGTCTCCGGCACCCACAGGCCGTCCACGTTGTACCGCGTCTGGGTGTACGACTTCAGGGCGTTGTAGTTCCTGGCGTACAGGTTGTTGTGCCTGTCGATGAGGTCGGGATGGTTGGAGGCGAGGAAGGACAGGTAGACGTCGCGTTGGTTCCAGTACCAGTACGCGTTGCTCCACTTCGTGTTGTCCTGGGTCGCCCTGAAGACGCCGTTGATGAAGTGGGACGGGTAGTTGCCGTAGCCGCCCGCGGCGATCATGTACGTGGACAGGTAATAGACGTTCTCCATGTAGTCCGCGTCGCCGGACAGGCCGGAATACTGGACGAACGACTTGGCCCAGAAGGAGTGCCACCAGTTGCGGTAGTTGGTGACCGTGGTCGCGTACCCGGTGGACTTCACGGCGGCGAGCTGGTTGCGGGCCTGCGCCACCGAGTCGCGGTTGGGGGCGTTGACCCGGCCGGCCGCGGTGAACCAGATGGTGTAGCTGGAGGTGGGCGTGATGGTGAGCCGTACCGTGCGGGAGTCGACGACCTGGGTGGAGTAGCTCGCGCCCTCGACCGTGGCGGCCAGCGTGTAGCCGAACCCGTTGGCGTCGCTCTGTCCCCGGCTCAGGCCGGCCGCGTTCGCGTCGGCGAAGGTGGAGACGGTCTTCCAGGTGTTCAGGTCGGGCACGTCGCCGCTGTTCGGGAGGTTCGCCGTGTCCCACATGCTCAGGTTCAGGGCCACGTTGGAGACACCGGTGCGGCTGTCGTCCACGTGGATGCCCATCACCTCGGAGTTCGGCGACCCCATGACGGTGACGGTGCGGTTCGAGTCGTACTTGGTGGTGAGGGTGCCGTCGTACAGGGACAGCCGTTGCTGGAAGGTTGTGTATCCGGTGTCCATGCCCGGGCTGGTGGCCAGGTTGACCAGCCCCGCCGCGAACGCGGACTGCTGGGACAGGTCCACGCCCGAGGTCTGCATGGTCAGTCCGTTCTGACTCCAGACCATCGCTCCGGTACGGCCGTTGCCCACGGTCATGCCGTACAGCGGGTTGGTGTTGGGCCTGTTGTAGACGATGTCGTGCTTGGACAGGTAGCCCGCGTAGTCGACGTCCAGCGTTCCCGCGGACTGGTCGAACGCGGCGTCGGTCGGCGAGGCCAGCGCGGGCGTCCCGGACAGCAACGCGCCGAGGAGCGCCACCAGGGGGAGGGAGCGTAACAACCTCTTCACCATGCTCACCTTTGGGGGGTAGGAAGTGGCATGTCACGCGCAGTTAACATTGGGTGTTTCTTATCGTCAAGAGGCGATTAATAGATAAGAAACCTACAAAATCCATCAATATTCACCACGTATGCCCTGCTAGCAGCGCATGTTTGCATACGGGCTCGGGATATGTCCTGAAATATGCGACACATGGTGACGCTTATTGGTCGGAGGTCTGATTCGGCGCCGATGGGCCGCGACATCGTCGACGCCAACGCCCGGGGGTCGGTCGTGCTCAGCTCCTGGCCCCCGGGGCCGGGCATGGCGAGGCGTCGATGTGTCACCAGTTGGCGGGCTCTGCCAAGGAGTAGGAGGAGGCGATCCTGGCGTGGTCGTGGTAGATCGACAGTACGCGCGGGCCGGCGGGGGTCCCGTTCCGCCAAGCGGTGCAGTAGATGCCTGACGACCAGCGGATCGTCTGCGATGTCTTGGGCAGCACGGTGACGCCGGTCCTGCTCCACACCTTCCGCCCGTTGACCCAGACCTCGAAGGCTCCCGCGGTGCTGTGGAACTTCAGGCGGGTGACGATCCTGATCCACGTGCCACGAAGGTTTGTGATCTTGTCGAGTGTGGCCGCGAAGCCGCCCGAGCCGCCGATCCGGAGTTCGTCGTTCTGGACGAACATCAGCTCCCAGGGCCCTTCCGGGTCCTCTGGCGACCACTGCTGGAAGGTGACGTTCTGGTTGTGGAACTGCCAGTTCGGCGGCAGGTAGATGGCCTGTCCGTAGTAGCGGTCCTGGCCCACGGTCTGGGTCCGGTTCTGGATGGTCTCAGAGTGGTACCCGCCGCCTTCGTCGAGGTACGTCTGCTGCGCCTCGATGGCGGTGGTCCCCTTGTACACAGGGCTGCTGACCGTACGGATCACGCCTTGCTTCTGGGGCTCTTGTGGGTAGTTGCTCCAGCCGGTCAGCGTTCCGGTGTCCTGGAAGAACACTTCGGCGGCGGTCGCCGAGCCTGCCGGAGCCACGGCGGGGACCGCGCACAAGGCAACGATGATGACGGTGATCATTCGTCGGCGCATGTGATCCTCTTCTGTGAGGGTTGCTGAGAGGCGAGTATCACACGCGTGAATTTATTAGTAAAGGTACTTAAATATTTGCCTTGCCTGCGGGGCGGCGAGCTCCGTCGGCAGGACGTCGCAAGTGGCAGCTCGCCGGACGGTCCGACGCGTGGCCTGGCTGAGAGGAGGGAGCGCGGTCCACAAGCCGCCGGCTGCCGAGTGGGAGATCCGCTTCGGTGCCGGCGGGGCACAGGCGTCGCTCGCCCCGTTGGGCTGACGTCCGGCGACGCGTAGACATACGTAGGGACCGGTCCTCGCGCGCAGAGCATGGACCGGCATTTTGCTACTTCGAGTAGTAAACTGAGCTCGTGAGCATGCCAGAGCGAGACTTCGCCCCGGGCGACGGGCCGGCCGCCAAGGTCAGTGTGTCTCTGAGAGCGGGCAACATTAGCGCCGTCCGAGAGCGAGTCGGGGCCCGCGGGTTCTCCGCCTACGTCGATGCCGCTGTGGAGCGCCAGATCGAGCGGGATCTCTTGGAGGAGGCCCTGCAGGCTAACGAGGCCGCTTCCGGGCCGATCCCACAGGCATTGCGTGATGAGGCGGCGGAGTTGTTCCGTCACGTCAAGTCGGCTCCTGAACTCCAGGAGGAGGACGGATGGCGCGCGCACGAAGCAGGTTGAGCGCGGGCACTGTCGTTCTCGACTGCGAGGGGCTCGTGAAGTGGTGCGAGGCTGATCAGCGGGTGACAGCGTTCGTACGGGAGGCGCAGGACAACGACTTTCGGGTCGTGGTCAGCGCCATGACACCGATTGAGGCGCAAGACGTCCGCGTCAAAAGCGATCGTCTCAGGTGGTATCTGTCCCGCCTGAAGATCGAGCCGGTGACCGAGAACATCTCGTCGCGAGCGATCGAGCTTCTTCGGGAGGCCCACCTGCACGGTCACAAGTACGCCATCGACGCTGTGGTCGCGGCCACCGCATTGCGCTCGGTGCGCCCTGCCATCGTTCTGACGTCTGACGCGGACGACATGAGCAAACTGTGCGGGAAAGCAGGGCAGGTGGTCCCCGTCTAAGACTGCGCGCCGCACCCTACATGGGTGTCTGGTGGAGGAGGACGACGCGCCAGCCCTCGGAGGTACGGCGGTAGACCGTCGACGCATGCCATGAGGACGTCTCATCGCCGATGGTGCTCGTCAGTTTGTAGGCCACCACGGCTCCTGCGTCGCCGAGCGGCTTGACCACGACATCGTGTGCTCGGTTGTGCCGTTCCGGATTGCCGCTTCCCTTGACGTACATGTCGAGAACCTGCTGCCTGGACACGATTCCGTAATGTCCCATGGCGACGAAGTCGTCGGTGCAGTACTCCTCGAAAAATGTCTCGTCGTAGGCAGCGTCAGCGTCCAGCATCCGCTGCTCGAGTTCTACCAGGGTCTTCTCGGTGCCGCTCATCCAGCCAACTCCTTTTCGCGAGATGTGCGGCCCATGCTGTCAGCCGTACCTGACGTCCTCTGACAGGTACAGCCGCAGCCACCGGCTGCACCGGCTCCGTCGATGAGGTGCTCCTCCACGGTGGGACCGGTGACCTCCAGGCGGTGGCGGCGCAGCCAGCCGAAGAGGTCCTGCCCGGCGCGGACCACCCCTGCCGAGGGCGGAACGACGGCTCGTACGACGGTGCGGGCAGGCAGGAAGAGCTGCTCGCCGGCGCCGTCGGTGGTCACCGCGGCGGCGAACGCGCCCGTCGGCTCCCCGCGAAGCCAGGTCAGCAGGGCCGCCGGTGGCGCCGGGCAGACGGCGGCCAGTTCGGCGGGATGGTCGAGGCGCATGCGGTGGACGCGGAGTCGGCGCGAGTCCACCGCGGTCTGCTGAGGCAGGATCGACATCGGCACGGCGAGGTGGTCCTCGGCGTGAGCCGCGGTCGCGGCCAGCGTGGCGATGTCACGCCTGATGTTCGCCACGATCTCGGTCAGCGCCTGCCGCACCTGTGCCTCGGGAGCGTCCAGCAGATCGGCGATCTGGCGCAGCGGCAGGCCGAGGCGCTGCAGTCCGCGGATGCGTTCGAGCCGGGACAGCTCGGCCACGCCGTACCAGCGGTAGCCGGTGGTGCGGTCGACCGCGGCGGGAAGCAGCAGCCCGATCTTGTCGTAGTGGCGCAGGGTCCGTTCGGATACGCCGGCCATGCGCGCCAGTTGCCCGATCCGCCACATGGCGTCCCCTCTCCTGGCATGTTGACTTTGTCCCTGCGTCAGGGTTCTACCGTCACGGTCCATGACCGATCCGAACCCTCGGCGCCGGCTCACCGGTGTGCTGCTGTTGACCTCGCTGACAGCCATGATCGCCGGTACGGCCATCGTGGTGCCATCGGGGTTGACCCTGAGTCCGTCCGACCCCGGCGCCGCGCTGGACGCCGTACGCGAGCAGGTCGGGCTGCACCTGACCGAGCTGGCCTTCGACGTGCTGGGCTGGCTGGCACTGACCGCGGCCGGGCTGGTGATGGCTGCTCGCCCGGCCGAGACGTCAAGACCGTATCCGGTGACGCTCGCCGGTGGCCTGCTGGCCGGCGCCGGGCTGGCCGGCCTGCTTCATGACGCCGGAAACCTGGCACTGACCCAGCTGGCCGTCCGCCCGACCGCCCCGGCGGCCACCACAGTGGCCTTGGCCATCCTGCTCACCGCCAAATGGGCGGTCAATCTGGCCGGGCTGCTGTGGGTCGCCGCCACCGTCGCCGGCGCAGTGGGCATCCCGATGCCCGCCGGGCTTCGTGTCACCGGCCTGATCGCCGCACTCAGCGGCCTGGCCGCGGTCGTGCTTCCGTGGACGACCGGGACCGACGGCCCCACGGGGGCGCTGGAACAGCTCGGGTATGCGCTCCACCTGCCCGTCATGATCTGGTACGGGGTCCTGGCGCTCGGCATCCTCTTCCTCCGGCCCGCGGAAAGGGCCCCGGTCCAAGGGCATGGTGCTGTGCGGTAGTCGCCTCACGAGCGGCTGCGGTCAATGCCCGCCGCAAGCCGGCCCCTCGTCGTGAGCCGAACGGATGGCGGCGGACCTTGGGTCCGCCACCGCGCGTTGCGTCGAGCGGGCCTGCCGCGTCCGGTCCAGGAGGATGAACGGTACGGCGGTTGCGGCGAGGCCGGCCCCGATCAGGCAGACCGAGGTGAGTGCGGCCCCTCGTGTGAGTGAGGCGGCCGCGAACACGGGGGTGATGCTGATGCCGAGCTGGAATGCCGACACGGTGGTGGCGCCGGCGAGGGTCGGCGCGCCGGCTGCGATGGCGAAGACGCGTCCGTAGACGGCGGGGTTCAGCACGAACGCGGCGACGCCGATCAGGAAGACCGTGGGCACCACCGCCCAGACCTGCTGGATCACGACAGCCATCACGACCGACAGGATCACGATCGCGGCTGCTCCGGTGAGGAGCGCGAGGTGGGGGCGCCGATCGGAGACCCGGCCGCCGATGGACAGGCCGACGAAGGCGCCGACCCCGAAGAGCGCGAGGATCGCCGGGATCCAGACCTCGGGGACGGCGGTGATCTCGGCGAGCATGGCGCTCAGGTAGTTGAACGTGATCATGTACCCCGCGGTGGTCAGGATCGTGATCGCGTACATGCTCCAGAGCATCGGTTTCCGCATCGTGGTGAGCTCTCGCGAGATGCTGGGCCGGCGGGTGTAAGGGGCGGTGGCGGGGAGTCCGAGGATGCAGCCGATGATCCCGGCGGCCGTCAGGGCGACGACGGCCCAGAAGCCGCCGCGCCATTGGACGAAGTGGCTGAGCAGCGTGCCTGCGGGACCGCCGACGACCATTGCCGCGCTGAGCCCGCTGACCACGACTCCGGAGGCGCGGGCGTTCCGGCCCGGTGTCACCAGGCTGATCGCGGTCACCGACGCGACGGCGAAGAAGCCCGCGTAGGCGATCCCCGAAACCACCCTCGTCAGCAGCAGGACCTGGTAGTCGCCCAGCAGCCCGACGACGACGCCGGCTGCGAAGAGGCCCTGGGTTGCCACCAACGCGGTACGGCGAGGCCAATGCAGACTCAGCATGGCGAACGGTGGCCCGCCGATCACGACACCCAGCGCGAACGCAGTGATCAGGAATCCGGCCGAAGAGAGTGTGACGTCCAGATCGGCGGCCACGGCAGGCAGTACGCCGGCCAACAGGAACTCAGCGCTTCCCATCGCGAACAGGCTGAAAGCGAGCAGGTACACGCCGGCGGGCAACCTGTCGGAGAGAGCGTTCCGGGACGTCTCCGCGGACGCGGTGATGCCGCCCATCAGATCGCACCCACGGCAGCGGACAGCTCTCGTTCCAGCAGCCAGGAGGTCATGCCGATGGCGGCGGTGACGACCTGCGCCCGTCGGTTGGCCACGTTCCCGGCCGACAGCCCGGCGGCGCTGCCGCCGATGACGATCGCGTCCCATGGCCTCGAATCCGTTGTCGCGTTCATGCGAAGAGGATCGGAAGGCCGACCCGGAATCGACAAACTTCGTTGCCGATTCCGGGACACATTGATTGACTGCGTCCCGTGGAACAGCAACCGAGCGTCAGCGGGGTGATCGAGCAGATCGCCCCTCGGCTGCGACGTGCCCGCGAGAAGAAGGGCGTCAGCCTGGCCGACCTCGCTCGCGCCACCGGCATCTCGACCAGCACGTTGTCCCGGCTCGAATCAGCTCAGCGCAAACCGAGCCTTGAGCTGCTCCTTCCGATCACCGCGGCGCTGGGCATCCCCCTCGACGAGATCGTCGCCGCACCCCGGATTCTCGATCCGCGCGTGCCGCAGCGGCTCACCGGGAAAGACGGCCGGGTGCTGATCCCGTTGTCGCGGCATCAGGGCGAACCACGCGCGTACAAGATGACCATTCCGGCGCACGACGAACAGCCCCACCTGCGGACCCACGCAGGCTACGAATGGCTCTACGTGCTGCGCGGACGGCTTCGCGTGAGACTGGCTGACCACGACTTCGTCATGGGAGCGGGCGAAGCGGCCGAGTTCGACTGTCAGATTCCGCACTGGTTCGGCGCTGCCGGGCGTGGCAGCGTCGAAATGCTCAGCCTCTTCGGGAAGCAAGGCGAACGCATCCACCTCCGCACGACACAGCGCTGACGCGGGAGCGCGAAGTTTCACGCCTGCGGCGTGAGCAGGGCGTCGGCGAGGCCGGTGCGGGCGTAGAGGACCGAACGGCCCGCTCGGTGGGTGCTGGTCAGGCCGGCGGCCCGCAGGGCGGTGAGGTGCTGGGAGACGCCCGCCGCGGAAAGGCCCGACCGTTGGGCGAGTTCGGTGGTCGAGGCGGGGGTGTCCAGTTCGGCCAGGATCAACGCCCGGGACCGGCCGATCACGGCGGCGAGGGCTTCCACGTGCGTATGTGTCCGGCGCTCCCACAACAGGCCGATCCCGCGCGCCGGGTAGGCCAGCTGCGGTGGTTCGGGCGCGACGGAGCGGGTCAGCACCCGCGGCCAGGCGAAGACCGACGGCACCAGGAGCAGCCCGGCTCCGGTCTCGATCCTGGTGATGGCGCAGTGCCGCTCTACCAGGTGGAGGCTGCCGCCGGCCCAACGCACCGTGTGGTGCAGCTCGTCCAGCGCCTGGGCCGTACCCTGCTCGGCCACCTGGCGCCCCCGGTGGAAGATGTCCGCCTCCAGGACCGAGCGGATCCTGGCCCAGTAGGGCGCTATCGCCAGCCCCCAGTAGACCTCGATCTCCGCCACGATCCGGGGCAGGCAGCTCTGCGGGGTGCGGTGAAGGCTCCGCAGCCGGGAGGGCAGAGCGCCGTCGCGCTCTGCGGCCAGGCGATCGACGTCCTGCCGTACCTGCTCGGGGTCGGTGGCCTCGATGGCGGCCAACTCGTCGGCCAGGCCGGGAGAGGGGGTCGTCGGCGCCGGGTTGAGGAAGTCGGGGAGGTGGCCGCTGGGCGGGATCATGTCGGCCAGCCAGCCGCGATCGAGGCCCGCTGCCGCGAGCCGGGGGCGTACCTGGTCGGCCCAGTTGCGGTGCGGGCGCGGCACGACCGCGGCGGCCAGCGCTCTGACGCTGGTGACGACTTCCCACATGGGCGAGACGGCGAATCGGGTCTCGGCCAGATCGTTCACCGAGAAGGCGAGCCGCGCCTTCATATCGCCTCCATGATTCGGTCTCAGCTTAATCAGTGGATCCTCGACCCTCTGCCCAGCAGTATCCCGGAAGCAGGACAACCCGAAAGGCAGTCATGTACATCTCCTCCTCCGTCGATGCCGCGACTCAGCGGAAGGCGCGGCTGTTCCGCGCCCTGAGCGCCGAGCCCGTGCTGGTGCTGCCCAACGCCTGGGACGCCGCCAGCGCGGCCGTCATCGCCGCGGCCGGCGCCACGGCGATCGCCACGACCAGCGGTGGCGTCTCGTGGTCGCTGGGCCGCGGGGACGGGCAGCGGCTCGGCCGGGGCGAGATGGTGGAGGCCGCGCGGCGCATCGTGGACTCCGTCGACGTGCCGGTGACGGTCGACGTGGAGGGAGGGTACGGGCCGGATCCGGCGGATGTCGCCGCGACCGTGCGGGCGATGGCCGAGGCCGGGGCGGTGGGCGTCAATCTGGAGGACTCCACGGCCGTCGGCGGTCCTCTGTTCGACGTGGCCGAGCAGAGCGCCAGGCTGCGCGCCGCCAGGGAGGCCGCGGCCGCCGCGGCCCTGCCGGAACTGTTCGTCAACGCCCGTACCGACGTCTTCCTGTTCGGGATCGGTGCCCCGGACGGGCGGCTGGGCGAGGTGCTGGAGCGGACGGAGGCCTACGCGGAGGCGGGAGCCGACGGCATCTTCGTTCCGGGCCTGCTCGACCTGGACGCGCTGAACACCCTCTGCGCGGCATCGCCGCTGCCGGTCAACGCGATGGCCGTCGCGGGTGGACCGAGTGTGACCGAGCTCGCGCAGGCCGGGGTGCGCAGGGTCAGCCTGGGCACCGGGTTGGCCCAGGCCGCGTACGCCGCGACCCGGCGAGCCGCCGCGGAGCTGCTCGGCACGGGAGGTCTCACGGCGCTGGACGGCTCGCTGGACTTCAGCGAACTCGACGTCCTGTTCCGCCGTTGATCGAAGCTAGGACAGGAGGGAGTCGTACGCGACCGAGTGCCGCTGCCCCGACATGAAGGACAGGAACTGCCTGACGAAGGCGCCGCGCGAGTAGGCGTCGGCTCCGCCGGTCAGATCGCGGTGGAAGGCCGTGCGGAACAGGCTCTGGAACTCCTGCGCGTCGATCGCCTGGTCGTCGTCGCCGTCGGTGACGTCGAACAGCACGTCGGCGACCTTGATCAGCCCTGAGCCGGGCAGCGAGACGGCCGAGGCGGCGTATTCCTGTCGTGTGACGCGCCCGTCGCCGTCGGTGTCGAGATTGGTCTGCAACTCCCGCCACCAGGTGGCGTAGGCGTTGTAGAGCCGCTCCTCGTCCTGTTCGTCCAGGTCGAGCCGGGTGGCGAGCTCTCTTGCCATGGCCGCCAGGTCGGGCCAGGTGAGGTAGCCGTCGCCCGTCTGGTCCAGGACCTCGGTGAAGAACCGGTCGGCCGAGCGGGTGGTCGGGTTGACGTCGTCGGGAGCCGGGGTGATGAGTCTGACCATGGCCGCGGCCTGGCCCGCCTTGCGGAGTACGGTCTGCCATGGCCCGGAACCACCGTCGTGGCTGGGATCCAGCAGGCTCACGAGCGAGTTGACGTCCACCCAGCCGTCCGGGAGCACGCGGGTGGCGAATCCGGCGGTGAGGTACGCCCCGTGCATGAGCGTCCGCGCCCCCGGGAGGTCGGGCAGGGCGACCCGCCGGCAGAAGGGCTCCGGCAGCGACGCGATGGTGATCGCGGCGGCTACCGGGCCCGCCACGGTCCGGCCCGCGGCCCACACCGCGGGATGGTTGCGCAGCAGGGGCGGTGCGGGCACGTTGGCGAAGAGCCGGTAGAGGATGACGCGCACGGCCTCGGTGCTCTCCAGGCGGTGGTCGATCATGTCGTCGTAGTAGGACCAGAACTCCCGCACCGTCGCGGGGAGCCGGTCGCTGTCGCCCTCGATCAGGGCCAGGAACGCACGGAACTCGGCATAGAGCTGTTCGAGCGCGGGTCTGTCGAGCGACTCGCCGCTCAGCCGGTACATCGTCACCGTCGATTCGAACAGGGTCGCCACCACCCAGGCGCGGGCTTCGGCGTCCTTTCCGTCGTAGGGACGGCCTTGCGGGTCGGTGCCCGACATGCGGGCGTGCAGGCGGTTGAGGCGGGTCGCCTCCCGGGTGCGAACGTGCTCGTCGGGGTCGAGCACGCGCTGCATGCTCACCAAGGTGTTGCGCAGCCGCCGCCACGGATGCGCCACGAACGTCGAGTTTTCGATCAACGCGGCGCCGATCTGCGGGTGCGCGGCCTCCAGAACCGTGGCGCGGGTCACCGCGAGGCCCCACCGCGTGTCGTTGACGAGGCGGCGCAGCATCGAGTCCGGCCCGAAGGCGTCAGCGGTGCTCTGGCTCATCGAGGTTCCTCTCCCGTGGCGGCGGTCGACTGACGGACATCGCCGAACCGGCGCTGGCGCGACCGGTAGGCGTCAAGGCATTCCCAGAGGTGGGTCGCGCGGAAGTCCGGCCACAGCACCTGCGGGAAGACCCACTCGGCGTAGGCCACTTGCCAGAGCATGAAGTTGGAGATGCGTTGCTCTCCGGAGGTGCGGATGACCAGGTCCACATCCGGCGTGTCGGAGTAGGGGAGATGCCGGGCGAAGGTGGCCTCGGTGACCTGCTCGGCCGGCACGTCGGCGCGGATCAGCGAGCGGGCGGCCTCCACGATGTCGCGGCGCCCCCCGTGATCGAAGGCGACCGTCAGCGTCATCTGCCTGTTGTCGCTGGTGAGCGTCATCAGGTCGGTGATGTCCCGGACCAGGGCCGGTGGGATCCGCGGATCGGACATGCCGAGGAACCTGCACCGGACGCCCCGCGCGTGCAACGCCGGTGCGTGCTTGCGGACGGCCCGGCGCACGAGCCTCATCAGGATGTCGACCTCGCCCGCCGGCCTCCGCCAGTTTTCGGTGGAGAAGGCGTACAGGCTCAACCACCTGATGCCGGCCGAACGCGCCTCCTCGATGATGTCCATGACGGCGGCCTCCGCCGCCTCGTGACCCGCGGTGCGCGGCAGCGATCGCTGCGCGGCCCACCGCCCGTTTCCGTCCATCACGCAAGCCACGTGACACGGCAATTCGCTGACGACTCCCATAGCTGAACGTAACTCTACCATTACCTATGGTGACGGCGACGGGCAGGCGGGTTTCATGCGGAGATCATGCGCCCCGTGATCGATCGTGGTCAGTGACGTCAGTCGCGCTACGGAGGTTACGCATGAAGCACATCCGACACGCAACCGTCCGCCTCGTGGGCCGGGTCCGCATGGGAGGCATGTACACCTACTGGAACTTCTGGAACTAAGAGGGCCGACGAGTGACGCACGCACCTGGTTCGGAGCGGCCCCCCGGGCCCCGAGGGCACTGGTTGTTCGGCAACACCGAGGAGTACGACCGGGACAGGAACGGTTTCCTGGAACGGTGTCACCGTGAATACGGGGACGTCTTCTCGTTCGACGCCCGCACCATCGTGGTGTCCTCACCGGATCAGGTGCATGCGTTGCTCACCAGGACCAACCGAGACTTCCTGGCCGAGAATTCGCCGCTGGCGGGAAACACGGACACCGAGCGGATGGCGGCCGACGCCGAGCTGTGGACGACGACCCGCCGCGCCGGCTGGCAGGGGCTGCACAGGAGGGTCGCGCAGGCGCACGCCGAACGCCTGCGGGAGATCTTCCTCAAGACCGTCGGTGACGGGGACATCGACGTGCTCGCCACGATGGCCGACTTCTTCGGCCGGGCGACCGCCGACTTCTGCCTGAGCGCGGACGCGGAAGGCGTGCCGGAGACACTGGCCGAGAGCGTCGCGGCCATCGACCCCCTGTCGCGTGACTCGCTGCAGCTCCCGCCGTGGTGGCCGTCGCGCAAGGTGCGGCGCTTCGCCCGCTCCCGCAAGCGGCTCCTGGCGCTCATGACCGACATCGTGCGCCGCCGCCGTCAAGCCGGCGACCCCACCGTCCAGGATCTCCTCGGCGTGCTGCTCGCCCCGGGCGACCAGCAGCTGTCCGACCTGCAGATCGAGCGGTTCCTGCGCGGGATCATGCTGGCCGCCCTGGGCGTCCCGGCCGCCGCGCTCACCTGGATCGTGTACGAGCTCAGCACGCGGCCGGACGTGCTGGCCCGGCTGGAGGCCGAGGCGGCGTCGGCCGGCGAGGTCCCGGTCATGGGGGACCTGCCGTACACCGAGGCGTTCGTCAAGGAGGTGCTCAGGCTGTGGCCGCCGACCTGGCTGATCGGCAGGACCGTACGTCACGACACCGAGCTCGACGGGTGGCGTCTCAAGACGGGGGATCAGGTGCTGTTCAGCCTGTATCGGCTGCATCGCGATCCGCGCTGGTGGTCCGACCCCGACCAGCTGGTGCCGGAACGGTGGCTGGAGCCCCGTGCCGCGCCCGTCAGGCACACCTACCTGCCGTTCGGCGCCGGGCCGAGGGTGTGCGTGGGGACCCAGCTCGGCATGATGCAGCTGACGCTGGCGACGGCCTGGCTGGTCAGCGACATGAACCTGGCGCGGACGCAGGAGACGGCGATGGTGCCCGACTTCAGCGGTCTGCTGGTGCCGCGTGACCTGAAGGTCCGGCTGGAGCGGAAGGCGGTGCGGCAAGGCGCCTGATCTTCTCCTGGACGTTCCCGGCTTCGACCGCGCGGTGCTGCTTGTGGTAGAGATCGAGCGCTCGCCGCCAGGCGTCGCGGGCGGCGGCGGGCCGGCCCGTTTCGTGGTGGACGTCGCCGATGCGGACGAGGGTGTCGGCGCGCTGGTAGGCGTTGCCGAGTTCCTCGCGTAGTTCGAGGCATCGGCCGTAATAATCGAGCGCCTGGTCATGTTGTCCCGCCCAGTGGGCGATGTAGCCGAGGCTGTCGAGGGTGGCGGATTCGCCGTTCAGGTCCTCGTGCTTCTGGAACAGCTCCAGAGCCTGCTCGCAGTACGACCGCGCCTGCGGGTAGTGGCCGAGCTTGGCGTGGCACCAGCCGGCGGCGCTGAGCGCGTTGGCCTCCCAGAGGGGGTCTCGGAGCTCGCGCTGGAGGCGCAGGGCGTTCTCGATGGCCGGGAGCGCGCGCTCGGGTGCGCCCCGCTCCAGCCAGGCGAACCCGAGGGTGTGGCTGGTGTGCGCCTGCCCGGCGAGGTCCTCCTCCTGCTCGAACAGCTCGAACGCGAGCAGCAGGTGCTCCAGGCCGTCGTCGGCCCGGGAGTCCTGAGCGTAGGCGTACCCCAGATACCAATGGGAGAAGGCCCGGGGGCCCGGCCGGCCCAGCCGCTCGGCGGCGGCCAGGGCCGTCTCCCAGGACCGGGTGCGCAGCTCGTGCTGGCACCGCTTGTGGTACGTGTCCATCGCCCACGCCAGCCGCCAGACGGCCGCGTCCAGGCCCAGCCTCTCGGCGTGCCGCTGAACGGCGATGAGGCTGGACTGCTCGTCCTCGAACCACGCCCAGGCCGACGCGGCGTCCTCGAACTCCTCCCGCACGGCCTCGCCGGAGATCCGCGCGGCGAAGGGACGGTTGGGGTTCAGCAGCCGGTCGCCGGCGCACGCGGTGAGCACGTAGGCGTCGACCAGGCGGGTCAGCGCCTCCGCCCGCTCGTGATCGGGCAGATCGGACTGCGCGCGTTCGGCGGAGTAGAGGCGGACCAGGTCATGCGTGCGATACCGCCCGGGACGGTGCTGCTGGATCAGGTTGGCGGCTTCGAGGTGCCGCAGCGACACCCTGGTCCGGGAGGCGGGCAGGCCGGCGAGCGCGGCGGCCGACCGCAGGCTGATGTCCGGCCACGGCGCCAGACCCAGCAGCGCGAACAGCCGGGCGGTGCCGGGGCGGAGGGCCTCGTACGAGGACTTGAACGCGGCCCGCAGGTCCGCGTTCAAGTCGCCGGTCTGCAGGGCGTCGAGGCGGGTGGCGGGGCTGCTCAGCTCCTCGGCGAGGACGGACAGGGGGAAGCCGGGGTGCATGGCCGCGCGCGCGGAGAGCACGCTGATCGCGAGAGGGAGGCCGCCGCTGTGCTCCACGAGGGCGGCCGCGCTGTCGGGATCCGCGCCGATCCTCGATTCGCCCAGGTGGTGGCCGAGCAGGCGGCGCGTCTCGGCGGGCGTGAGGGCGTCCAGCCCGATCAGGCTCGCGCCACGGGTGGCGTTCAGGCCCGGGAGGCGGTTGCGGCTGGTGATCACGACGACGCAGCCGGGACTGCCGGGCAGCAGCGGCTCGACCTGCGCCACGTCGCGGGCGTTGTCGAGGACGACGAGCAGGCGGCGGTCGGCGACCAGCGACCGGTAGAACCCGGCCTGGGCCTCCTCACCGGCCGGGATGGCCGCCGCCGGGACACCGAGAGAGCCGAGGAAATGGCGCAGCGCCACATGGGCCGGCAGGGGGTCGCTGCCCGGGTCGAACCCGTGGAGGTTGACGTAGAGCTGGCCGTCGGGGAAGAGGTCGCTGTTGTCGTGCGCCCAGTGCAGGGCCAGCGAGGTCTTCCCCATCCCCCCGGTGGCGCTGATGGCGGCGATGGCCACGCTGTTCCTGGTCCGGTCGCGGGCGAGGCGGTCCAGCTCGGCGCGTTCGCGTTCGCGGCCGACGAAGTGCGGTGGCGGAGCGGGCAACTGCCGGGGGATCGGCGAGAGCACCGGACGTGGCTGGGGTTCCGGCGTGCTGTCGGAGGTGAGGATCCGCTGGTGAAGCTGTTGCAGCTCGCGTTCGGGCTCCAGCCCCAGCTCCTCGCTGATCCGTTCGCGCAGTCTCCGGTAGACCGCCAGGGCGTCGGCGCGCCGGCCGCTGCGGTGCAGCGCGAGCATGAGCTGACCGTGCGCCGACTCGCGCAGGGGATGGTCCGCGACGACCGCGGTGAGCTCGGTGACGGCTTCGGCGTGCCTGCCCGTCGCGAGCATGGCCGAGCCCCGCTCCTCCACCGCTTCCAGCCGCAGCCCCTCGAGCCTGGCCACTTCCGCCGGGACGAAGGAGCCGTCGATCCCCACCAGCGGCGCCCCGTGCCAGAGGCCCAGCGCCTCGTCGTAGCGGGTCACCGCGGTCTCCGGGTCACCCGCGGTCGCCGCCTTGCGGGCCCGCGCCACACCGTCGAGGAACCTGGCCAGATCGAGCTGGTCGGATGCCAGCCGCACGACGTACCCGGGCCGCTGTGTACGGATCAGCTCGTCCCCCGCGGCGGCGCACGTCTTCCTGAGGTCGGAGATCAGCATCCTGACGCGGGAGGAAGGGGAATTCGGCAGCGGCTCGCCCCACAGCGACTCCGCCAGCCGCTGGACGGACACCACGCGGTTGGCGCTCAGCAGCAGGATCGTCAGCAACGCCCCCTGCTTGCCGGTCAGGACGACGTGTCCGGTATCGGTCTGGAGCTCCACCGGGCCGAGAAGGCGGAACCTGGCCCGCGTCAGACCTTCAGAACTCACCGGCGACCTCCAGCGGAACCAGCTCCCCGACGTGAGGATAGTCGAGGCTTGATCACCGTCCCTTGATGATCGGCCGGCCTGGCGTCATGGCAGGGAGGCGCGGGCCTCCATGAGGGAGAGCCGGTCGCCTCGCCGGCCGTGCTTCCGATCGCTCGCCCTGACCTCCCCTGAGCCATGCAGGTTCCAGGTGAAATCGGGCTTGCCGTCGCCGGTCCAGCCGTCCTGGGCGCTGCTGGTCACGTAGCTCGTCGTGCAGGTGTCCGAGCCATCGAATTCCTGACACTCGTTTTCGCGTGCCTGATCAGGCTGCCGGACGGGTGCGTGGGCGTCGTTGGCCCCGCGGCCACACTTCTGCGCGGAGCAGCCACACCGGATTCGCATTTCTCAATTGGCGCGGTGCGGTCGCCGCCGGACCTGCCATGTTTACTTCGCTGTCATCCGGATCTTTCATTATGAAATGAGTACGGCGCAGGCCGGTGTCGGCCGCTGAATCACCGTCCAACCATGGAACCGCAGGTGGACAGGGGGATTCGGCGCGGCAGAAGCGGAGGTATGCATGGACGTGCGGCTGGACCATCTCGTCTGCTGGGTCTCCGACCAGCTCGATTCCCTGCATTTCTACGAGCAGGTTATCGGCCTGCCGGGGGTGCGGGCCGAGGCGTTTCGCGAGGGAAAGACGGCGTTTCCGAGTGTACGGATCTCGACCGAGACCATCCTCGACCTGATGGCGTATGACGCCTCCATGGGAGTGGACGAGGGCACCGGGGTCAAGGGCAGCGCCGGGCATCCGATCAATCACTTCTGCCTGGCCGTCGGAAAGGAGGATTTCGACGAGCTGCAGGTCAGGCTGAAGCGGCACGGGGTCGAGATCACGGGCTCCGGCGTCAACTCCTTCGGCGCCCAGGGCATCGCCCCCGAGACGATGTTCTTCCCCGACCCCGACGGCAACGTGCTGGAGGTGCGCTACTACGAGTGACGGCGCAGCTTGGCCCGGGCGGCGCGGCGTACGACAGGGCCCATGTCCTCCAGGGCCGTCACCAGGCCCGCCAGGCTCTCCAGGGCGTCGAACGCCTGGTTCGCGCCGTCCGGGTCCACTCCCTCGTAGAGCTCCAGGCCCACGAACGCCGCCGCCGTGGCCTTGGCCAGGCCCGCCACGTCCACGAACTCCGCCAGCGGCGACTTGGCCAGCACCCTCCCCAGGGCCTGCTCGACCTCCTCGATCCACAGGTTGAGGCCGGTGGTGGTGGCCGGTGCGAGTTTGGGATCGGTCTGGCCGCCCGCGAGGACCTGCGCGAGGGCGGCGACGGTGCCTTCCGCCCGTTCCTCCGCGTGCAGCGCGCGGCCGAGGTCGAGGAGCTCGCGGAGGGTGGTGACGGCGGCGAAGCGGGCGCGGTAGAGGGCGATGCGCTGCTGGGAGCCGTGCTCGACGGCGGCCGCGAGGAGCTGGTCGACACTGCCGAAGTGGTAGAAGACGAGGGCCTGGTTGACGCCCGCCGCCGCGGCGATCGTCCGGGCGGAGACGCCGGCGATGCCGTGCTCCTTGAGCGTCTCCAGCGCGGCATCGAGCAGTTTGGTACGTGTGTCGGCCATCGGCATCACGTTAGCGGGAACGCCGCCCTCGGGGCCGCGGTCGGAACTGTCGGTCGGGTTTGGTAGACAGGCGGGCATGGGTGTGAGCGTCGATGAGTTCCTCCAGTTGCTGGACGAGCTGCCCGGGGTCCGCATGAGCCACGGCGGCGAGTGGATCGGCCTCAAGGTCCGCGACAAGGGCTTCGGCTACCTGTGGGAGGCGACCGAGACCGTCGGGCTCAAGGCCACGATCCAGGAGCAGATCGCGCTGGTGGCCGAGCGGCCCGAGGTGTTCGAGGTGCAGTTCACGGCCGGGCGGTTCGGCTGGGTGGTGGTGCACCTCGACAAGATCGACTCTGACGAGCTGTTCGAGCTGGTGGCCGAGGCCTGGTGCCTGACCGCGCCGAAGGCGATGGTGGCCGAGTTCGAGGCCGCGCATCAAATCGGGCAGGGCGCGTTATAGGTGCATTACGGGTAATGTCGGGCATTGTGGGCGCTGTGCACGTTCGGTTGCGGGAGTGGCGCGCGGACGACGCGCCGGTCGTGCTGAGGGCCTTCCGGGCTCCGGACCTGCGGACGCAGGCGCCCTGGCCCGTCGTCACGCTCAAGGACGCCGCCGGGTGGATCACCGCCTGGCAGGGGGTGGGCCACGCGTTCGCCGTCACGGTTGAGGGCTCTGAGGGCGAGCAGGTGGTCGGAAACGTCGCGGTGTCCCGCCTCGACGAGCACGACAACGGCTGGGTGTCCTACTGGGTCCTGCCCGAGGCCAGGGGGCGCGGCATCGCCGCGGCGGCCACCGGGGAGCTGGCCCGGTGGGCGTTCGGCGAGCTGGGGCTCTACCGGCTGGAGCTGGGGCATCGCGTCAACAACCCGGCGTCGTGCCGGGTCGCCACGAAGGCAGGGTTCCGGCCGGAGGGCATCGAACGCGGCAAGCTCCGTCACGACGGCGTCCGCCACGACGTCGAACGTCACGCCCGCCTGGCGACCGACCCCCCGATCACCACCTCCCCGGCCCCGTGATCGACCCGCCGGTCACCACCTCCCCGCCTCCCCGGCCCCATGGCCGACCCGCCGATCGCCGTCTTCCCGCCCCGTGACCGATCTGCCGATCATCGCCTTCCCGTGCCCGTGATCGACCCGCCTCCCCGCCTCCCCGGCCCCGTGATCGACCCGCCGATCGCCGCCTTCCTTGCTGCTCTGTGACCGTCACGCACAGCTGACCCGTTGGCCACGTACCGCCCCGCTGATCTACCCTTTCTTGGTGGACAGCGAGAGCCTGGCCGCAGCCGGTCTCCTGGAAGCCCTGAGCCGGGCGTCAGGGATGCTCGCGGAATTACGTCACCCGTTCGCCAGAAGCGAGCCCTTCTCCTATTTCCTCCCGCCCGCGGGCGCCCGCGTCGGCACCGGTCTCACGCTGCCCGACGGCCGCGAGGTCCGTTTCGAGGTCTCCATCGCCGTCTCCGCCGGCGCCTTCCACATCGAGGGGTCGATCACCGCGGAGGACGAGACGCTGTTCGAGCTCCCGCGCAAGAGCGTGCCGGACATCCACGACGCCCTGGCCGTGCTGGACGACTACGCGGGGGAGGTGGTGGCCCCGGCGGGGCGGCTGATCGACCAGCGACTGGACGAAATTGTCTAATTGTCAGACAATGGCGCGCATGAGAACCGGACCACTCGCCGTTGTCGCTGCCTCCGTGCTCTGGGGCACGGCCGGGACGGCAGGACTGCTCGTCTCCGCCGACTCCGTCGCGCTGGCCGCCGCGCGGCTGGTCATCGGGGGGACGGCGCTCGCGCTCGTGGCCGGCGCCGGCATAAAGAAGGCGATCAGGCCGGGCCTGCTGCTGGCCGCCGTCGCGGTGGCCGCGTATCAGCTCTGCTTCTTCGCCGCCGTCGGCCGCACGGGGGTCGCCATCGGCACCGTGGTGGCGATCGGCAGCGGGCCCGTCTTCACGGGGCTGCTGTCCTGGCTCCTCCACGGTCACCGGCCGAGCGGGCGGTGGGCCGCGGCGACCGCGGCGGCCATCTGCGGGTGCGCCGCGGTCATCGTGGGAGGCGGGGCCGAGGCTGGCGGGCAGACGGTCTCGGGGGTGCTGTTCGCGCTGCTCGGCGGCCTGGTCTACGCCTTCTACGCGGTCATGGCCGCGCGGGCGATCGGCCGCGGGGCCGAGTCCAACGCGGTCATGGGGGTCATGTTCGGCGGCGCGGCACTGATCATGCTGCCCGTCCTGCTGGCGAACGGCGTCGCCTGGATGGGCGAGCCGCGCGGGCTGCTCGCCGTCGTCTACCTGGGCCTCGGCACCACGGCCCTGTCCTATTTCCTGTACGGCAGGGGCCTGCGGACCACGCCGGTGGCCACGGCCGCCACGCTGGCCCTGGCGGAGCCGGCCGTCGCGGCGCTGCTCGGCCTGGTGGTGCTCGGCGAGCGGCTGGCCCCGATCTCGATCGCGGGCCTGGTGCTCCTCGCGCTGAGCCTGGTGGCCGTGGCGATCCCGGAGAAAGTACGCGAGCAAGAGCTTGTGCCGGAAAGGGAGCTAGAGTCGCAGCCGTGACGTTGCCGCTCAGACCCGTCTCCACCGTCGGCGCGCTCGCCGACGCCCTGCGCAGCAGGGTGCTGTCCGGCGAGATCCCGCCCGGCACTCCGCTGCCCGAGCAGGAGATCGCCGCCTCGTACGGCGTCGCCAGGCCGACCGTGCGGGAAGCGCTGGCGAGCCTCGTCCACGAGGGGCTGCTGAGACGCGAGCGCAACCGCAGCGCTTATGTCCCCGAGGTGACGCTTTCGGACCTCGACGATCTCATGTACGTACGCAGGCCGCTCGAAGACCTCATGGCGCAGGCCGTGGCCGGGCAGCGGGTTCCCGGGGCGGAGGCCGCACTGCACCGGATGGCGGCCCTGCCCGCCGACGCGCCCTGGTCGGAGTGCGTGGCCGAGCACATGGCGATGCACCAGGCGCTGATCGAGGCCGTGGGGAGCCCCCGGCTCGAACGGCTCTACGGAGTCCTGGCCGCGGAGACGCGGCTCGGGACGGTGCGGCTCCGGGAGGTCTACACGGACCGGGACATCCTGGTGCGCGAGCATCGCGAGCTGCTCGATGCCATCGCCGACGGCCCGGAGGACGCGGCCAGGGCGGCGGTGGCCGCGCATCTCAGCCACTCGTGGGGCGGTCACTGACGGGGTCAACCGCACCATTGTGTGCGAACCCTTGCGGGACAGCCCCTGAACTCGCAAGAATCGCGCCCATGCACGGCAATCCGATGCCGGACTCCTACGTGTATGTCACGGAAGAGGGCGTCACCCGTCACTACGCGGACGGTAGCGTCGAGGCCCTCGCCTGGGAGGACGTGGTGGAGGTCCGTGTCGTCACCGAAGCCGAAGCCGGGGAGGACGTCCTCTACATCCTGCTTGACCGCGACGGCGACGGTTGTGTCGTGCCGCGTTCGGCCACGGACGCCACCTTCCTGGCGCGGCTGCGCTATCTGCCGGACTTCGACCTCGATCGGCTGGCCCTGGCCGCCGACTCCGCGCGTGACGGGGTTGTGGTCGTCTGGCGCAGTCCTGACCCGCCGTCCGCATTGCCGGATCTGGAGTACGACTAGCGGCTTGATTCGGCGGCAACCTGCCGAAATTCCACCGTAAACCGTACATTTTGCCAGCTAGACCGCTGCACTTATGGATCGTTCCGTCAAGCCCTTCAGCTGCTGAGCCCTCGTCCGATTGTGGACATTGGACGTTATTCCCCGTACCGGAATCGATCTTTACTCTTTAGTGGGGGCCGCCGCCCTTGATTGTGCGTGGGACATGTCAACCCATGTGGTTCAAGGAACGTCCTGTTATCGCGGTGCACAAGAGTTCTCAGGGTGGTGCTATGAGGGTGGGGACTGGGGAGTCCGTTGTCGTGCTCCTCGGGGCCGTGCCACGCCGCGCGTCGAGCATCTGGACGCGCGCGTACCTACGGCTCCTGTTAGGCGGTGATACGACATGCGCACTGCTGGCATGCGTATGTGTGCTGAGCATCAGGCTCATCGCCGGGGTGTTCATACCGTGGGTCGAGTTCATGCTCGGACTCGGCCTGATCGCCGCCTGGCCCGTCGCGCTCATGATGGGCGGCGCGTACCGGCAGCGTGCCAACGGTGAGGGAACGGACGAGTTCAAGGCCGTCTTCAACGGCGGTGTAGGCCTGATGGCGACCGTCGCCATCCTGGCCTACGCGACGCAGACCGCGGTCGCCCGCAGTTTCGTGATGGCGATGCTGCCGCTGGCGCTGCTGTCCACGCTGTACTTCCGCTACCGGATGCGTAAGCGTCTCCACCGGAGGAGAGCGGTGGGCGACTACATGCGTCAGGTGATCGCGGTCGGGCACCGGGAGTCGATTCTCGACCTGGTGATGCAGTTCAGGAGGCAGCCGCACCACGGAATGCAGGTGGTGGGAGCCTGCCTTCCGGACAGCGCGATGGACATCGACCTCGACGGCATCCCCGTGCTCGGCTCCTTCGGCGACGTGGCCACGGTGGTCGAGCGCGTGCAGGCCGACGCCGTGGCCGTGCTGGCCTGCCCGGAGCTGGACGGGGCCGCGCTGCGCCGGCTGGCCTGGAGCCTGGAGACCGCGCGCACCGACCTCTTCGTGGCCCCCGCGCTCATGGACGTGGCCGGGCCGCGCATCAGCATCAGGCCGGTCGCGGGGATGCCGCTCCTGCACCTGGAGCACCCCGAGTTCGACGGCACCAAGCAGGTCGCGAAGACCGTCTTCGACCGCCTGGTCGCCGCCGCCGCCCTGCTGCTTCTGGCGCTGCCGCTACTGGCCATCGCGCTGGTGATCCGCCTCACCAGCCAGGGGCCGGCGCTGTTTCACCAGATCAGGGTCGGCAAAGGCGGCAAAGAGTTCCATGTAGTGAAATTTCGTACGATGGTGGTTGATGCGGAGCGGCTCAAGAGCGCACTTCTGGAAGCGAACGAGTTCGACGGCGTGCTCTTCAAGATTAGGAACGATCCAAGAATCACGCGGGTAGGCGCTTTCCTGCGGAAATACTCGCTCGACGAGCTGCCCCAGCTGCTGAACGTGCTCCGAGGAGAGATGTCCCTGGTCGGCCCTCGCCCGCCGCTGCCGGAGGAGGTGGGCCAGTACGGCGCCGACGTCCGCCGCCGGCTGGTGGTCAAGCCGGGCATGACCGGGCTCTGGCAGGTCAGCGGCCGCTCCAACCTGAGCTGGGAGGAGTCCGTACGCCTCGACCTGCGGTACGTGGAGAACTGGTCGCTCATCCTCGACCTGCAGATCCTCTGGAAGACCTGGTCCGTCGTCACCCGTGGAGAAGGGGCTTACTAGCGGTGAAAGCACTCGTGCTCGCCGGGGGGTCGGGCACACGGCTCCGGCCCATCACGCACACCTCGGCCAAGCAGCTGGTGCCGGTCGCGAACAAGCCGGTCCTCTTCTACGGGCTGGAGGCGATCGCGGCGGCGGGGATCAGGGAGCTCGGCCTGGTGGTCGGCGACACCCAGGCGGAGATCGAGTCCGCCGTGGGGGACGGCTCGGCTTTCGGGCTGCAGGTCACGTACCTGCGGCAGGAGGCCCCGCTCGGGCTCGCGCACGGCGTGCTGATCGCCAGGGAGTTCCTGGGTGACGAGGACTTCGTCATGTACCTGGGTGACAACTTCGTGGTGGGCGGCATCAACGACCTGGTGGACAGGTTCGCCCGCGAGCGGCCCGCCGCCCAGATCATGCTCACCAGGGTCGGCGACCCGCGCCAGTTCGGGGTGGCCGAGCTCGACGCCTCCGGCCGGGTGGTCGGCCTGGAGGAGAAGCCCGCCCGCCCCAAGAGCGACCTGGCGCTGGTCGGCGTCTACCTGTTCAGCCCGGCCGTCCATGAGGCGGTGGCCGAGCTCAAACCGTCGTGGCGGGGCGAGCTGGAGATCACCGACGCGATCCAGTGGCTGATCGAGGCGGGGCTGCGCGTCGAGTCCTCGGTGATCTCCGGCTACTGGAAGGACACCGGCAACGTCACCGACATGCTGGAGGTCAACCGGCTGGTCCTGGAGTCGGTCGAGCCCAGCGTACGCGGGCAGGTGGACGACGCCAGCGAGCTGGTGGGCCGGGTGGTCGTCGCGGAGGGGGCCGTGGTCGAGCGGTCCAGGATCGTCGGCCCGGTGATCATCGGCCACGGCGCGCGGATCCGTGACAGCTACGTCGGCCCCTTCACCTCCATCGGCGCCGACTGCGCCGTCACCGGCAGCGAGATCGAGTATTCGATCGTGCTGCCCAGGGCCTCCATCGCCGGGGTCGGCCGCATCGAGTCGTCGCTGATCGGCCACGACGTCGAGGTCACCCCGGCACCCAACACGCCCAGAGCCCACCGTCTCGTGCTGGGCGATCACAGCAAGGTACAGATCAGTTCATGACCCGGATCCTGGTGACGGGCGGTGCGGGCTTCATCGGCTCGCACTTCGTCCGCAATCTGCACGATGTGTACGTCACGGTGCTGGACAAGCTCACGTATGCCGGCAACCGGGCCAACCTTGAGGGAGTGCGGCACGAGTTCGTGCACGGGGACATCTGCGACGCCGAGCTGCTCAGGAGCGTCGTCCCCGGCCACGACCTCGTGGTGAACTTCGCGGCCGAGTCGCACGTGGACCGTTCGATCGAGGGCGCGGCCGAGTTCATGCGCACCAACGCGCTGGGCACCCAGACCCTCCTCCAGGCGTGCCTGGAGGCCGGGGTGCCGAAGGTGGTCCAGGTGTCGACCGACGAGGTGTACGGGTCGATCGACATCGGCTCGTGGGACGAGGACGCGCCGCTGCGCCCGCGCTCGCCGTACGCGGCGTCGAAGGCCGCCGGCGACCTGATCGCCCGGGCCTACGCGATCACCTACGGCCTGAACGTCTCGATCACCAGGTGCGGCAACAACTACGGGCCGGGACAGTACCCGGAGAAGCTCATCCCGCTGTTCCTGACGAACCTGATGCGCGGCCGGAAGGTCCCCCTGTACGGCGACGGCGGCAACGTCCGCGACTGGATCCACGTCGCGGACCACTGCGCCGGCATCCGGCTGGTGGCCGAGAAGGGGGAGCCGGGCGAGGTCTACAACATCGCGGGCACGGCCGAGCTGACCAACAAGGAGCTGACCGGCCGCCTGCTCCAGGCCTGCGGCAGGGGCTGGGACGCGGTCGAGTACGTCGAGGACCGCAAGGGCCACGACCGCAGGTACTCGATGGACGACGCGAAGCTGCGGGCGCTCGGCTACCGGCCGGAGATCCCGTTCGAGCAGGGGCTGAAGGACACCGTCCGCTGGTACGCCGAGCACCGGGACCGGTGGACCTCGTGATCGATCGGTTGCGCCGGGAGGCGGCATGAGGTGGCTCATCACGGGCGCCGGCGGCATGCTCGCCGCCGACGTCCTGGACAGGGCGGCATTGACGGGGGAGCCGGTGCTCGCGCTCGGCCGGGCCGAGCTGGACCTGCGCGACAGGCGCGCGGTGCGTGACTTCGTGTCCGCCTACCGGCCGAGAGTCGTGATCAACTGCGCCGGTTGGACCGCGGTGGACGACGCCGAGGCAAGCGAGGCAGAGGCGCTGGCGGTCAACGGGCATGCCGTGCGCTGGCTGGCCGAGGCCTGCGACCTGGCGGGTGCGCGGCTGGTGCACGTCTCCACCGACTACGTCTTCGACGGGGACGGCGTGGTGCCGTACGCGGAGGACGCGCCGACAGGGCCGATCAACGCGTACGGGCGGACCAAGCTCGCCGGGGAGTACGCGGCGCTGGAGCACGGGCACTACGTGGTGCGCAGCGCCTGGCTCTACGGTGCGGGCGGCGCGAACTTCGTGTCGACCATGACCCGGCTGGCGGCCGAGCGGCCCACGGTCGATGTGGTCGACGACCAGCACGGCCAGCCGACCTGGGCGGCCGACCTGGCGGACTATCTCGTCCGGCTGGCCCGGTCGGACCTGCCGCCGGGCGTCTACCACGGCACCAGCGCGGGCGAGACCACCTGGTGCGGGTTCGCCAAGGAGATCTTCAGCCTGCTCGGCGCCGACCCGGACCGCGTGCGCCCCGTGACCAGCGAGGCCTTCCCCCGCCCGGCCAAGCGGCCGGCCTACAGCGTGCTCGCGCACACCCGGGGGGAGCCGATCCGGCACTGGCAGGCGGCGCTGCACGCGGCCTGGCCGGTGCTGATGCGTGGACGCCGGTGCAGCGTCGTCTGAGGGACTCGATGCTGTGGCTCATGGTCGCGGGCCTCGCCGGGTGGGCGGGCCTGCGCCTGTGCGGATGGGAGCCGAAGTTCGTCTGGTCCCAGCTCGTGTCGTTCACGCCGTACGCGGCCGTGCTCGCGCTGGTGCCGCTGGGGTTCGCGGTCTTCCTGCGCTCCGGGGCGCTGCTGGCGGCCGCGCTCGTCGTGACCGTCGCCTTCGCGGTCATCGTGCTGCCGCGCGCGATCCCGGAGGGCAACCCGCCCGCCGGCGGCCCGGTGCTGCGGGTGATGGCCGTCAACCTGCTGCACTCTTCCGTGCTGCCGCCCGACCTGGTCGACGCGGTCGAGCGCGAGCGGCCGGACGTGCTGCACCTGCTGGAGTTCACCGACCTGATGCGGCAACGGGTGGAGGAGCTCGGGCTGGGGCGGCTGCTGTCGTACAAGATCGTCCTGCCGGGGGAGGACTCCCAGGGAGCGGCGATCTACTCGCGTTACCCGCTGCGGCCGGGGGACGCGCCGATCGCGGCCCCCGCCTTCGTGGAGAGCCCGCGCCACCTTCCCGCCGTCGTCACCCTGCCGGGCGGGCGGGAGGTGGACCTCGTCGCGGTCCACGCGTGCGCGCCCTCCGAGGGCTGGCGTACGGCGTGCTGGGCGTCGAGCATCCGGGCGCTGCCACCCGCCGGAGGACGCCTGCGGGTGCTGGCCGGAGACTTCAACTCCACCCTGGACCACGCGGTGCTGCGCGACCTGATCGCCACCGGCTACCGGGACGCCGCCGACGTCACCGGCAAGGGGCTGGCCATGACCTGGCCCTATTACCAGCAGCCGCGGTTGTTCCCGAAGGTGGCCATCGATCATGTGCTGGCCGACCCCCGGATCGCGATCCGGAGCTTTCGGACCCTGCGGATGCCCCGGACGGACCATCGCGCGACGCTCACCGAGCTGGTCCTCCCGTGATGTCACGTTTCCGGAGCCGGAACCGATATGTCATGGACACCCAGGGGGATGGATGACGAGGTTGCCGGAGCAGGCCTCCAGGAAGACGATTCTCGGCACCACACTGGACGCCCTCACCATGCGTCAGGTGATCGCGCGGTGCGTGGCGGCGGTCTCGGAGAACAGGAGGCTCACCATCGGCGTGGTGAACGCCGCCAAGGTGGTCAACATGCGTACGGACGCCGCGTTACGGCAGTCCGTGGTCGACAGCGATCTCGTGCTGGCCGACGGGCAGGCGGTGGTCTGGGCGGCGCGGATGCTCGGTCACCGGCTTCCCGAGCGGGTGGCGGGCATCGACCTGTTCACGGAGCTGATGGCCGAGGGGCACCGGCGCGGCTACCGCGCCTATTTCCTCGGCGCGACCGACGAGGTGCTGGCCCGGGTGCTGGCAGAGGTACGGCTGCGCTATCCGGGGCTGGGCATCGCCGGGTCGCGCAACGGATATTTCCCGGTGGAGGACTCGGCCGAGGTCGCCGCCGAGATCGCCGAATCCCAGGCCGACCTGCTGTTCCTCGGCATCACCTCGCCGAAGAAGGAGATCTTTATCCGCGAGTGGGGCGAGAGCACCCGGGCGCGGATCATCCACGGCGTGGGCGGCTCGTTCGACGTGCTGGCCGGGCACACCCGCAGGGCGCCGGTGCGCTGGCAGCGCCTGGGCCTGGAATGGCTCTACCGCATGCTGCAGGAGCCGTTGCGGCTCGGTCCGCGCTACGTGCGGACCAACGGCAGATTCCTGCTCCTGGTGCTCCGGGAGCGGGCCGGTGTCAAACGCAGGATCGAGGAGACGACGTGACGGATCACCGGATCGCTCTGCTGAGCTCCGGACATCAGGACTTCGTGACGGGCATGGTGGACCTGTCCGTGCGCGGGCTGCCGCCGGGCTACGTCGACGGCGAGTTCGTGTTCACCCGCCGCGGCCGCCAGAACGACGACGGGACGTGGACGGCGGCGCCGGAAGGGCGCAGCATCCGTTACTCGGCGATCGTCGCGCTCGGCGTGGGGACCCTGACGGAGCAGCGGCAGCGGGCGGCCCTGGCCGGTGACAGCCTCCTCGACCTGGTGGGCAACCTGATCAAACGGCTGCCGGAGGTGACGGGGGTCGGCGACGCCGCGCTGATCTGCTGGGCGGCCGCCGAGGCCGGGCACACCGATCTGGATCTGGCGCTGAGCCGGCTCGCGGAGCTGGACGCGGGCGGCCCGATCTACACCGTCGAGGCGGCGTGGGCGCTGGCCGCCCTGGTCGCGGCCGGCGTGACCGACGGCCGGGCCGAGCGCGCCCGTGAGCGGCTGCTGGCCGGGCTGGCGGGCAACCGGCTCTACCCGCACGCGCTCGGCAAGGGGGCGCTGGTCCCCCGGTACCGCGCCCACGTCGGCTGCTTCGCCGACCAGGTCTACCCGCTGCAGGCGCTGGCCAGGCTGCACGCCGCCACCGGCGACGCCGAGGCACTGCGCGCGGCCGAGCAGGTGGCGGAGGGCATCTGCCACGCGCAGGGCCCGCAGGGGGAGTGGTGGTGGCACTACGACGCCCGTACCGGGTCGGTGGTCGAGGGCTATCCGGTCTACAGCGTCCATCAGCTGTCGATGGGGCCGATGGCACTGCTCGACCTGGCCGACGCGGGGGGCACCGCCTACGTGGCGGAGATCTCCAAGGGCCTCGACTGGATGATCGAGCGGCCGTCCTTCGTGCTCGAGGAGCTCGCTCTGACGTGGCGCAAGGAGGCCAGGGCGGATCCCCGCAAACTGGTGCGCGGGGTGCGGGCCGTGGCGACGGGGGTGCATCAGGGGATGCGCCTCGGCGTGCTGGACCGGATCTATCCGCCGGTCGCCGTCGATCGGGAGTGCCGGCCGTACGAGCTGGGGTGGTTGCTTTATGCGTGGCTGTCCACTTGTGGACAGCCCTCGTGACTTCTGCCTGATTCGGTGCGATAGATCGAGTTCAGGGCTCGGGGGAGTTTCGGCTCAAGGGGGTTCTCGTGTTGAGGCGGCTTCGCCATGCGCTCCTTTCCGTCCTGCTACTCACCACCGGCCTGACGCTCATCACGCCGTCCGCGGCGCAGGCGCTGCCGGGCAGCTTCCAGAGACAGGTCGTCTTCAGCGGACTGACCAACCCGACCAACATCGAGTTCGCCTCGGACGGCCGGGTGTTCGTCGCCGAGAAGAGCGGCCTGATCAAGGTCTTCGACTCGATCACCGACACCACGCCGGCGATCTACGCCGACCTGCGCACGCAGGTGCACAACTTCTGGGACCGCGGGCTGCTCGGCATGGCCCTGCACCCGAACTTCCCGGCCGACCCGCGCATCTACGTCCTATACGCCTACGACGCGGTGCCCGGCGGCACCGCGCCGCGCTGGGGCACGGCGGGCGTGAGCGCCGACCCCTGCCCGACCCCGCCCGGCGCCACCGGCGACGGCTGCCTCATCACCGGGCGCTTATCCTCGCTGGCGCCCTCGGGCGGCTCGGTCGCCGAGACCCCGCTGATCACCGACTGGTGCCAGCAGCACCCCAGCCACTCCGTCGGCGACCTCAAGTTCGGCCCCGACGGCATGCTCTACGCCAGCGGCGGCGACGGTGCCAGCTTCAACTTCGCCGACTACGGCCAGGACAACCTGACCAGCTCCGACGTCACCCCGGACAACCCGTGCGGCGACCCGCCGTCGCCGGTCGGCACGGCGCTCACCCCACCGGCCGCCGAGGGCGGCGCGCTGCGCTCGCAGGACCCGCGCACCGGCGGCGACCCCGCGGCGCTCAACGGCACCGTCATCAGGATCGACCCGAACACCGGCGCGGCCGCCCCCGGCAACCCCAACGCCGGCAGCAGCGACCCCAACGTGGCCAGGATCATCGCCTACGGCCAGCGCAACCCGTTCCGTTTCACCATCCGGCCGGGCACCGGCGAGGTCTGGGCCGGTGAAGTCGGCTGGAACACGTGGGAGGAGATCAACCGGATCGCCGACCCCACCGGCCCGATGAAGAACTTCGGCTGGCCCTGCTACGAGGGCGCCGCCAGGCAGGGCGGCTACGACAACCTCAACCTGACCCTCTGCGAGAACCTCTACGCGGAAGGCGCCGCGGCGCACGCGCAGCCGTACTTCTCCTGGAACCACGGCTCCAAGCCCGCGCCGAACGACCCGTGCCCGTCCGGCGGCTCCTCCTCCAGCGGCGTGGCCTTCTACAACGGCGGCCCCTACCCCGACGCCTACGACGGCGCGATGTTCTTCTCCGACTACAGCCGGTCGTGCGTCTGGGTCATGACCAAGGGGGCCAACGGCCTGCCCGACCCGGCCACCATCACCACGTTCGACTCGGGCATGCCCGCCGTGGAGCTGCAGACCGGCCCCGGCGGCGACCTCTTCGCGGTCGACTTCGCCAACGGGCAGATCATCCGCTACCTCTACAACAACACCCCGCCGACCGCGGTCATCGGCGCGAGCGCCACGTCGGGCAACGCGCCGCTCGCGGTGAACTTCACCTCCGCCGGATCCGCGGACGCCGACGGCGACCCGCTCACCTTCCGGTGGGACCTGGACGGCGACGGCGACTTCGACGACTCCACCTCGGCCGCCCCGTCCTTCACCTACACCCAGCCGGGCTCCTACGTGGTGAAGCTGCGCGCCGACGACGGGCGCGGCGGCCTGGGGGACGCCACCGTCACGGTCAACGTGGGCAACACGGCGCCGACCGCGACCATCAACTCCCCGTCGGCCACCCTCACCTGGGCGGTCGGGGACACGATCGCGTTCTCCGGCACCGGCACGGACGCCCAGGACGGCACGATCCCGGGGTCGCGGATGTCCTGGAAGCTGATCATGCATCACTGCCCCGGCACCTGCCACGAGCATGAGATCACCACGTTCACCGGCGCGAGCGGGTCCTTCGCCGCTCCGGACCACGAATACCCCGCTCACCTGGAGCTCAGACTGACCGTGACGGACGCGCACGGCCTCACCGACACCAAGAGCGTGACCCTCCAGCCGAAGACGGTGAACCTGACCTTCCAGACCGCGCCCACCGGGCTGCAGCTCGGCTTCAACAGCGAGCAGACCGTCGCCCCCTTCACCCGGACGGTGATCGTGGGCTCCCACAACTCGGTCTCCGCGCCCTCGCCGCAGAGCGCCGACGGCTTCAGCCACACGTTCACCTCCTGGTCCGACGGCGGCGCGGTCAGCCACAACCTCACGGCGCCCGCCGCCGCGGCGACCTACACCGCGACCTACCAGCGGTCACAGGCGCCGGACGGCCTGGTGGCCGCCTACGCCATGGACGAGGGCGGCGGCACGGCCGTCGCCGACGCCTCCGGCAAGGGCAACAACGGCACGGCCGCGAACACCGCGTGGAACGTGACCGGCAAGTACGGCCAGGCGCTGTCGTTCAACGGCACGTCGAGCTGGGTGACGGTGGCCGACTCCGCGTCGCTGCGGCTGACCGGCGGCATGACGTTGGAGGCGTGGGTGCGGCCCACGAGCGTCTCGGGGTGGCGGACGGTGCTGATGAAGGAGTTCGGCGCCGATCTGGCCTACGCGATCATGGGTAGCGGGAGCAGCGGTCCGGCGGCGTTCATCTACACGTCGTCGGGGGCCAATGCTCCGGCGGCGAGCAATCTGCCGTTGAACACCTGGAGTCATGTGGCGGCGACGTATGACGGGTCGACGTTGCGGATGTTCGTGAACGGCACGCAGGTCGCCACGAACCCGACCGGTGGCAATCTGCGTACCGGGACGAGTCCGTTGCGGATCGGTGGCAACAGCGGTTCGGGTGAGTACTTCAGCGGCCTCATCGACGAGGTCCGCGTCTACAACAAGGCGCTCACCGCGGCCGAGATCACCGCCGACATGAACACCCCCGTCGGCCAGCCGGGACCGCCCGACACCCAGGCGCCCACCGCACCGGCCTCGCTGGCGGCGACCGGCGGTCCGGGCAGCGCCCAGCTGACCTGGACGGCCTCGACCGACAACGTGGGGGTGACCGGGTACACCGTCCACAGGTCCGCCACCGCCGGGTTCACCCCGTCCGGCGCCAACCAGGTGGGCTCGACCGCGAGCACCTCGTTCACCGACGCGGGCGTCGCGGCGGGCACGTACTACTACCGCGTCGTGGCATTCGACGGGTCCAGCAACACCAGCCCGTCGTCCAACGAGGCGTCGGCCGTCGTGACCCAGCCGCCCACGGTCAGCGGGCTGGTGGCCGCCTACGGGATGAACGCGGGCAACGGCACCGCCGTCGCCGACGCCTCCGGCAACGGCAACAACGGCACGGCCACCGCGGCCACCTGGTCAGCCGGCAAGTACGGCCAGGCGCTGTCGTTCAACGGCACGTCGAGCTGGGTGACGGTGGCCGACTCCGCGTCGCTGCGGCTGACGGGCGGGATGACCCTGGAGGCGTGGGTGCGGCCCACGAGCGTCTCGGGGTGGCGGACGGTGCTGATGAAGGAGTTCGGCGCCGATCTGGCCTACGCGATCATGGGTAGCGGGAGCAGCGGTCCGGCGGCGTTCATCTACACGTCGTCGGGGGCCAATGCTCCGGCGGCGAGCAATCTGCCGTTGAACACCTGGAGTCATGTGGCGGCGACGTATGACGGGTCGACGTTGCGGATGTTCGTGAACGGTACGCAGGTCGCCACCAATCCGACGGGTGGCAACCTGCGTACCGGGACGAGTCCGTTGCGGATCGGCGGCAACAGCGGTTCGGGTGAGTACTTCAGCGGCCTCATCGACGAGGTCCGCGTCTACAACAAGGCACTCACCGCGGCCGAGATCACCACCGACATGAACACGCCGGTCGGTTAGTCCCGGCTGCTCTCGTCACGCAGCCAGGTGGTGTAGTCGCCCGCGCGGATCGCGCGGGCGGCTCTCCGCCTGGCCAGCACCGCCACCATGACGAAGACGACCGCCGCGCCCACCAGGCGCGGGTCGACGGCCACGATGGCCAGCAGATCCCGCATGCCCGTGCGCTCCCCGGCCGTGGCCGAGGCCTGCTCCAGCTCGCTCACGCTGGTCGTGGCCCGCACCCGGCGGCGCATCAGGTCGGCGACGGTACGCGGGGTCTGGATCACCGCACGCGCGCCGGCCACGACCACGCGCTCGTCCGGCGTGAACGCCAGCGAGGCGGCCAGATCGTCGGCCATCGCCGGTGGCAGGGCGCGGATCCGCGCGTTGCCCTCGTCGTTCACCGCGATGACGCCGCGGCCGAACAGCCCGGCGCGCACGTGCGGTAGCCGCGTCCAGATCGCGTAGTAGGCCCGGATCGGCCACGGGCGATCGGCCAGCGCCAGCTCCCGCTCGGGCGCGGCGGCGAG
Organism: Nonomuraea sp. NPDC003709; assembly: GCF_040610775.1. Taxonomy (NCBI): domain Bacteria; kingdom Bacillati; phylum Actinomycetota; class Actinomycetes; order Streptosporangiales; family Streptosporangiaceae; genus Nonomuraea; species Nonomuraea sp. NPDC003709. Next base: position 56,927 of record NZ_JBEXMW010000025.1, read on the forward strand.
CGGCCCGTCCGGCGCGGCCAGCACATCGGCCAGCGCGCGGACGGAGGCGGTGCTCAGCTCGATGTCGGCGTCCACGTACAGCCGGGGATATCCGCGTGCCGCCTCGTCGCCCAGCCGCAGCGCCTCGCGCTTGGAGGGGACCGGCGTGGTCACGACGCGGACGTCGTACGGCTGCGCCGCGGCCACCGTGCCGTCGGTGCAGCCGTTGGCCACCACCACGACGTCGAACTCGCCGGGCGCGGCCTCCCGGAGCAGGCCGTCCAGCAAGCGGCCGATCACCTTGGCCTCGTTGTGGGCCGGTATCACGACACTTACCACGATGGGAGTATCCCCGCTTCCTGAGCCTGCTTGAGCGTGGGCGCCGCGCCGTCCTTGGCCGAGAGGATCGGCTCCCCGTCGAGCGGCCATTCGATGCCGAGATCCGGGTCCAGCGGGTGGACGCCGTGCTCACGCGCCGGGTCGTACGTGGTGGAACAGAGGTAGAGGACGGTGGCCGACTCGCTGAGCGCCATGAAGGCGTGCCCCAGGCCCTCGGAGAGGTAGATCCCGCAGCGCGACACGTCGTTCAGCCGCACCGCCTCCCACCGGCCGAAGGTGGGCGAGCCGACGCGCACGTCCACGACGACGTCGAGCACCTCTCCCGAGACGCACATGACGTATTTGGCCTGGCCCGGGGGGACGTCGGCGAAGTGGACGCCGCGCAGCACGCCGCGTCTGGAGACCGAACAGTTCACCTGCGCGAGGTCCATCGATTGCCCCAGCGCCTCCCGCAGGTCGGCGGCGCGGAAACTTTCCAGGAAGTCGCCCCGCGGATCGCTGTGGATGCGGGGGGTGTAGACAAATGCTCCACTGATGCTCAGGTGCTTCATGAAGATACTTGTAACACTCCTTGGCGCCCACCCGAAGTACGGCTGTGGGTTTGCCATAGGGGGAAATCTTGTCATTTTCGGGTGGGGCCCATTGTTGAGGACATCGTGCCGGCTGTGTGGTGCGGCCGACCTGGTCGGTGTGGTGGATCTCGGGGCGACTCCGCCCTGTGAGCTCTTCCTCACCGCGGAACAGCTCGACGAGCCCGAGCTCACTTATCCACTTCACCTGCGGGTCTGCACCAGCTGTTGGCTGGCGCAGATACCGCCGCTGATCACACCGGAAGAAACTTTCACCGAATACGCCTACTTCGCGTCTTATTCCGCCTCATGGGTGGAACACGCACGGCAGTTCGTCGACTCCGCTGTGGAACGTTTGAAGCCGTCGTTCGTGGCCGAGGTGGCCAGCAACGACGGCTACCTGTTGCAGCACGTCGTCGAGCGCGGCATCAGGTGCCTGGGCATCGAGCCGTCGGCCAACGTGGGACAGGCGGCCAAGGACAAGGGCGTGCCGACGCTCACCGCGTTCCTCACGCCGGAGACGGGCGCCGCGGTGCGGGCCGAGCACGGGCCGGCCGACCTGGTCGTGGCCAACAACGTCTACGCGCACATCCCCGACGTGGTCGGCTTCACCGAAGGCCTGCGGGCTCTGGTGGCCGACGACGGGTGGGTGTCGATCGAGGTCCAGCACCTGCTCACGCTCATGGAGCTGAACCAGTACGACACGATCTACCACGAGCACTTCCAGTACTACACGGTCGCCTCTGCGCAGCGGGCGCTGGCCTCCGGCGGGCTGACGCTGGTGGACGTCGAGCTGCTGCCCACCCACGGCGGATCCATCCGGCTGTGGGCCCGGCCGTCGGGGAGCCCGTCCGATCGGGTGCTCGACGTGCTCGCGCGGGAGAAGGCGGCCGGACTTCACGATCTGTCCGGCTACGCCGGGTTCGCCGACCGGGTCGCACGCGTCCGCCGCGACCTGCTCCGCTTCCTGATCGACGCCGCGGAGGAAGGCAAGACGGTCGTCGGCTACGGCGCGCCGGGAAAGGGCAACACGCTCCTCAACCACTGCGGCATCCGTCAGGACCTGCTGGCCTACACGGTTGACCGCAACCCCTACAAGCACGGCAGATTCACTCCGGGCACCCGGATCCCCATCGCCGCTCCGGAGCGCATCGCCCAAGATCGCCCGGACTATGTGCTGGTCCTGCCGTGGAACCTGCGCGAAGAGCTCACCGCTCAGCTCTCCTATGTGCACGAATGGGGAGGCCGTCTGGTCTTCCCGATCCCACACCTGGAGGTCGTGTGAAGGTTGTCCTGTTCTGTGGAGGCTTCGGCACGCGCATGCGTACGGGTGTGCCGGGCGAGGTGCCCAAGCCGATGGCGCTCGTCGGCCCGCGGCCGCTGCTCTGGCACGTCATGCGTTACTACGCGCACTTCGGGCACAAGGAGTTCATCCTGTGCCTGGGCTACGGGGCCCACCACATCAAGGACTTCTTCCTCGGCTACCAGGAAGCCACGTCCAACGACTTCGTCTTACGCGGCGGCAAGGTCGAGCTGCTGTCGAGCGACATCTCCGACTGGTCCATCTCGTTCGTGCAGACCGGGACCAACTCCCCGATCGGCGAACGGCTGCGCCGCGTCCGTCACCACCTGGACGGCGACGAGATGTTCCTCGCCAACTACGCGGACGTGCTCACCGACGCGCCGCTGCCCGACATCATCGACCGCTTCACCGAGTCGGGCGCGGCCGCCTCGATGATGGTCGTGCCGCCGTCCCAGACCTTCCACTGCGTGGACGTGGGCGAGAACGGCCTGATCGGCGGCATCTCGCCGGTCAGCGAGATGCCGGTGTGGGTCAACGGCGGCTATTTCGTGCTGACCCAGGAGGTCTTCGAGCACATCCCGGAGAACGGTGACCTGGTCGCCGACGGCTGCGTGGAGCTGGCCAAGCGCGGACGCCTGCTGGCCTACCCGCACCGCGGCTACTGGAGGCCGACCGACACCGTGAACCAGCGCATGGAGCTGGACGAGGCCTACTCCCGGGGCGAGCGCCCGTGGGCCCTTTGGGAACGGTCCCGGTGATCGGTCTGCGCGCGGGGCGGCTCGACGGCATCGTGGCGCTCGCCGCGCACTGTGACGACCTGGCGATCGGGGCGGGCGGCAGCCTGCTGACGGTCTGCGCCGCCCGCCCCGGCATCCGCGTGGACGCGCTGGTGCTGTCCGGCGGCGGCACCGAGCGCGAGGACGAGGAGCGCGCGGCGCTGGCGGACTTCTGCCCGGGCGCCGAGCTACGCGTCACCGTGCTGAAGCTGCCCGACGGCTACCTGCCCGCCAGGTGGGAGGAGGCCAAGGCCGCGGTGGAGGAGCTGCGCGCCCGTACCGACCCCGGCCTGATCTTCGCACCCTGGCGGGGCGACGCCCACCAGGACCACCGCGGGCTGGCCAAGCTGGTGCCCACGGCCTTCCGCGACCACCTGACGCTCGGCTACGAGATCGTCAAATGGGACGGCGACCTCGCCGCGCCCGCCGTTTTCCAGCCGCTGACGGAGGAGGTGGCCGAGCTGAAGGTCGACCTGCTCCAGCGCCACTACGCCTCCCAGCGACATCGGCCCTGGTACGACCGCGAGGCGTTCCTGGGCCTGGCCCGCATCCGCGGCATCGAGTGCCACGCGCGCTACGCCGAGGCGTTCCACGTTTCCAAGCTCACCGTCGATCTGGAGAACTGATGCGGGTACTTCTCACCGGTCACCAGGGCTACCTGGGCACCGTGATGGCCCCCATGCTGGCCGAGGCCGGACACGAGGTGGTCGGCCTGGACTCCGGCCTGTTCGCCGACTGCCTGCTCGGCCCCGCGCCCGAGCAGGTCGAGGCGCACGCGGTGGACCTGCGTGACGCGGGTCCCGAACACGTGGCGGGATTCGACGCGGTGATCCATCTGGCCGCGCTGTCCAACGACCCGCTCGGCGCGCTCGCACCCGACCTGACCTACGACATCAACCACCACGCCTCGGTCCGGCTGGCCAGGCTGGCCAAGGAGGCGGGCGTGCGCCGCTTCCTGTACGCCTCCACCTGCTCGGTCTACGGCGCGTCCGGCGGCGAGGAGCTGCTGGACGAGAACGCGCCGCTGCGGCCGGTGACGCCGTACGCCGAGTCCAAGGTGCGGGTCGAGGACGACCTGGTCACGCTGGCCGACGACGACTTCACGCCGGTGTTCCTGCGCAACGCCACCGCCTTCGGGTTCTCCCCGAGGCTGCGCGCCGACATCGTGCTGAACAACCTGGTGGGCCACGCGCACCTGACCGGCGAGGTCCGGGTGCTGTCCGACGGCACGCCGTGGCGCCCGCTGGTCCACGCCAGGGACATCGCCGAGGCCTTCGCGGCGGCTCTCGTCGCGCCCCGCGAAGCCGTGCACACGACGGCCTTCAACGTCGGCACAGAGGTCAACAACGTGACCGTCGCCGAGATCGCGGCCGAGGTCGTCGCCGCGGTGCCCGGATCGACGCTGAGCATCACCGGCGAGACGGGCTCCGATCCGCGCTCCTACCGCGTCGACTTCTCCCGGATCAGGGCCGAGCTGGGCTACGAGGCGCGCTGGACGGTCAAGGCGGGCGCCGTGGAGCTGATCGACGCCTATCGCGAGCACGGTCTGACGAAGCAGGACTTCGAGCGCCGCTTCACCCGGCTGGCCCGGCTCGCCGACCGGCGCGAGGCCGGCACCGTCGACGACACCCTGCGCCCATGACCGGCGCGGAAATGCACGCCCTCGTACGGCGGCTCTACCCGCTGTGCCGGAGCATCACCGGCGACGGGCTGCGGCAGACCCTGGAGATCATCGGCGAGTCGATCCCGCTGGAGATCACCCAGGTGCCGACCGGGACCAAGGTCCTCGACTGGACGATCCCCCGGGAGTGGAACATCCGCGACGCCTCCATCAAGGACGCCGCGGGGAACAAGGTGGTCGACTTCCAGGACTCCAACCTGCACGTCGTGGGATACAGCGTGCCGGTCGAGGCCACGATGTCCCTGGAGGAGCTGCGCGGGCACCTGCACACCCTGCCCGAGCAGCCGGACCTGATCCCGTACCGGACCAGCTACTACGCCGAGACCTGGGGCTTCTGCCTGAGCCAGAACACCCTGGACGGGATGGCCGACGGCCCGTACGAGGTCAGGATCGACTCCACGCTGGCCGACGGGTACCTGACCTACGGCGAGTACGTGGTCCCCGGCAGCAGCTCCCAGGAGGTGCTGATCTCCTGCCACGTCTGCCATCCCTCGCTGGCCAACGACAACCTGGCCGGCGTGGCGGTGGCCGTCGCCCTGGCGCAGCGGCTGTCCGACCCCTGGTACACCTACCGGTTCATCTTCGCGCCCGGCACCATCGGCGCGATCACCTGGCTCGCCCTGAACCGGGAGCGCACCGACCGGATCAGGCACGGCGTGACCCTGGCCTGCGCGGGGGACAGCGGCACGATCACCTACAAGCGCAGCAGGCGCGGCGACGCCGAGATCGACCAGGTCTTCGCGCACGTGCTGCAGGACCGGCCGCACACCGTCCTGGACTTCTCCCCGTACGGCTACGACGAGCGGCAGTACTGCTCGCCGGGGTTCAACCTCGCCGTCGGCTCGTTGACCAGGACGCCGTACGGCGGATACCCGGAATATCACACCTCGGCCGACAATCCCGACTTCGTGCGTCCCGAGGCGATGGAGGACACCCTTGAGACGCTGTGGACGGCCGTGCGGGTTCTGGAGGGCAACCGCCGCTACCAGAACCTCAGCCCGTACGGAGAGCCCCAGCTGGGAGCCCGGGGCCTGTACGGATCACTCGGCGGGCGCAGTGACACGAAACAAGCGCAGATGGCGATGTTGTGGGTGTTGAGCCTTTCCGACGGGCTGAACAGTCTCCTGGACATCGCGGAACGGTCGAACCTGCCGTTCCAGGCAATAGCGGACGCGGCACATGCCCTGCAGAACGCGGGCCTGGTGAAGGAGTGGATGGGTTGAACCTGGCGCTGAAAGTCGGCGACGTGGTCGAGGTCCTCAGTGCGGAAGAGATCCTCGCCACGCTCGATGACAAGGGGGAGCTGGACAGCCTCCCTTTCATGCCGGAGATGCTGCGATTCTGCGGGCAGCGGCTCACCGTTCACAAGGTGGCCAACAAGCTCTGCGACACGATGACCAGAACCGGGATGCGGCGCATGGAGGACGCCGTCCATCTGACGGGCTCCCGCTGCGACGGGTCGGCCCACGGCGGCTGCCAGACGGCCTGCCTGCTCTATTGGAAGACCGCCTGGCTCAAGCGGGTGGACGGGCCGCCCACCTCGGAGCCGGCCGTCCGCCCCGAGCGGCCGCTGCTGCCGATCCTCGAGGTCAACACCCGGAGGGAGCCGGGGCCGGAGGGCAAGGAACGCTTCCGCTGCCAGGCCACCGAGCTGCTGCGCGCCGCCCCTGAACGGCTCCCGTTCCGGGACATGAGCCAGTACGTCACCGATATCCAGGTGGGCAACGCCGGGGTCGGACCGACCCTGCGCACGCTCTTCTTCGGGATGTTCAACCGCTACCAGCGCCTGTCCAGGAAGTTCCCGAAGTGGTTGCGCATCAAGGGCGGCCTGGCCTGGGGCTTCGTACGGCCGGGCCCGCACGCCGGCCCCACGCCGACGGGCACGACCGACCTCCAGCCGGGTGAGCTGGTGCGGATCAAGTCCAGGGACGAGATCATCGCCACGCTGAACGCCAAGGGGTTCAACCGCGGGCTGGGCTTCGAGGAGGACATGGCGCGTTCGTGCGGCCGCGTCGCCCGCGTGAGCGCCCGCGTCGAGCGCTGCATCGACGAGAAGACGGGCGAGATGCTGGAGATGAAGAACCCCTGCATCGCGCTCGAAGGAATCATCTGCGACGGCGTCTACAAGTCCAACTGCCCCCGCGCGTTCGTCCCGTTCTGGCGGGAGATCTGGCTGGAGCGGATCAGCGAGCCTAGCTAGGGAAGGCCGGCATGGCAGAGCAACCGGGCCCGGACATCAGCGACATCGGGCGCAAAGCGGGCCGAGGGGCCGTGTGGAGCTTTCTCGGCACACTGGTCACCCGCGCGGGCTCGTTCATCCTCGGCCTGATTCTGGCCAGACTCCTCGCGCCAGAGGATTTCGGCGTCTACGCCGTCGCGCTCGCGGCCACCCAGTTCGTCATGGTGGTCAAGGACGTCGGCGTGATGTCGGCCGTCGTGCAGTGGCGCGGGCGGCTGGAGGACATCGCGCCCACGGCGACGACCCTGACCATGATCTCCGCACTGGGTCTGTACGGGATCTTCTGGGTCGGCGCGCCGTACTTCTCGGCGCTGGCGGGCAGCGCGGAGGCCACGTCCGTGGTGCGCATCCTCACCGCGGTCATCCTCGTCGAGGCGGTCACCGCGGTGCGCAGCGCGGCCCTGTTGCGCTGGTTCCGCACGGGCAAGAACGCCAAGGCGGTCCTCGCCGGCTTCCTGGTCAACGCGCCGGTGGCGATCATCCTGGCGGTCAACGGGGCGGGCGCGTACAGCTTCGCCTGGGGGCAGCTCGCGGGTGCCGTGGTCACCGGCGTCTTCATGCTGCTCTACGCGCGCCTGCCCTACCGGTTCGGGTTCGACCGGCCGATCGCGGCCAAGCTGCTGCGGTTCGGCATCCCCTCGGCGGCGGGGATCGCGCTGGAGATCATGCTGCTCAACGTGGGCTACATCATCGTCGGCAACATCATGGGCGACGCGTGGCTGGGCTTCTACCTGATGGCCTTCAACGTGTCGAGCTGGGTGCCCGGCATCATCGGCAGCGCCATCCGCATGGTGTCGATCGCCGGCTTCTCCCGGCTGGCCGAGCGCGACGAGGAGTCCCTGTCGCTCGGCGTGCAGCGAACCGTGCCGCTGCTCATCGCCATGGTGCTGCCGCTGGCCGTCTTCATGGCGCTGCTCGCGCACCCACTGATCATCTTCATCTACGGCCCGAAGTGGGAGCTGGCCGCCGGCGTGCTGCGGTTCCTGGCGGTCCTGATGGTGGTGCGCATGCTCACCTCCTTCGCCCTCGACATCCTGAACGGGCAGGGCGCCACCCGCTCGACGGTCTGGATGAACCTCGGGCACGCGGCGGCGATGATCCCGGCGGTCATCATCGGCACGCATCTCGACGGCATCCGCGGCGCCGCGATCGGGCAGGCGGCCGCCGCCGTGCTCGTCGCGCTTCCGCTCGCCGTGCTCGCCGTGCAGCGGGCCGGGGTACGGCTCGCCCCGGCCCTGCCGGGACTCGCCCGTCCGGCGGCGGGAGCGCTGGTGTGCGCGGCCGTCATGCTGGGCCTCGCGATGCTGACCCAGGGGAGCCCCCTGGTCCAGCTCATCGTGGCGGGCGGCGGCGGCCTGCTGGCCTACGTGCTGGTCGTGGTGACCCGCGACCAGTTCCACATTGTGAGCGATCGCCTGGTGCGGCTGCTTCCCGCCCGCGCGCGATGACCTCGAGGAGAAGCGATGCTGGTGTCCATCGGAATCCCGGTCCGCAACGGTGCGGACCGCCTGGAGGCGGCCGTACGCTCGGCGCTCGCCCAGGACCACGCCGAGATCGAGGTGGTGATCTCGGACAACGCCTCCACCGACGGCACGGAGGAGCTCTGCCGCGAGCTGGCGAGGCAGGACGGCCGCATCGCCTACTACCGGCAGCCGCGTGACCTGCACGTGGTCGGGAACTTCGTGGAGGTGCTGCGGCGGGCGCGGGGGGAGTTCTTCCGCTGGATGGGCGACGACGACCTGCTCGAACCGCGCTACGTCTCCCGGAGCCTGGAGCCGTTCCTGGCCGATGAGCGGCTCATCCTGGTCACCTCGGACGTCAGCTACACCGGGGCGGACGGGACGGTCCACCAGCCCCGCTACCGCGGCACCCGGATGCTCTCCGACGACCCCATCGACCGCCTGGACGAGCTGTGGGACGTCGTCACCACCCAGCACCACGGACTCGACCCCCTCTACGGCCTGATGCGGCGGGAGCGGGTGGCCGCCGTGCCCCGGCCGCTGATGATCCGCGAGGACGAGGTCTACGCCACCATGCTCGCGCTGACCGCGCCCTGGGGTCACGTGCCGGAGACGCTCGCCCACCGCAACCTGCGCGAGCGGCGCCTGCCCGGGATCGCCGCGGCGCTCGGGGTGCCGGCCTGGACCGCGCATTTCGCCACAACGCTGCAGTTCCGGGCGATGTACCGAGCCGTGCGGCTCATGGAGCTGTCCACGGAGCAACGCAACCGCGCCCACGCCGTGCTGCTGCGTACCTACTATCGCCGGCAGCACCAGATGCTGACGCACCGCAGCCGCAAACTCGCCGGGTTGGCCGCCCGACTCGTCTCCTCGAAAGGGTGATCTGCTCGTGTTGATTCGCATCGTACGGCTGCTCATGCAGCCGGGCCGGATCCTGCTGGCCGCCATGCGGCGCCTGCCGTTCGGCTCGTACGAGCTGCGCTGCTCGCTCGACCTCTATCCGAGGCCGCACTACGCCTACGGCGTGCAGCAGGCGGCCGAGCTGGCCAGGCGCCTCGGCGTCGGCCGGATCAGCGTGGTCGAGTTCGGTGTCGCGGGCGGCGCGGGCATGGTGGAGCTCAACCGCATGGCGGCGCTGGCGTCGGCCGCGTCGGGCGTGAAGATCGACGTCTACGGCTTCGACACGGGCGCCGGGCTGCCCAAGCCCACCGACTTCCGGGACCTGCCCTACATCTGGCGCGAAGGCGACTTCGTCATGGACGTCGACGCCCTGCGGGCCCGGCTGGGGGAGGCCACCCTGATCCTGGGCAACATCGAGGACACGGTCGGCGAGTTCCTGGACGGCGAGCGTCCGGCGCCGATCGGGTTCGTCTCCATCGACGTGGACTTCTACTCCTCGACCGCGGCGGCGCTGCGGCTGTTCGGGGGCGACCACAAGTACTTCCTGCCTCGCGTGTTCTGCTACCTCGACGACACCGTCGGCGACGACGACCAGATCATCCACAACGAGTATGTCGGCGAGCTCAGCGCGATCCGGGAGTTCAACGAGGACAACGAGCTGATGAAGCTGGCGCCGATCAACGGGCTGCGGCACAAGCGCCCGGTTCCGGCCCCCTGGAACGACAACATCCAGGCGCTGCACCGCTTCGACCACCCGGACTATTCGGTCTACGTGGGCAGGCCGGACACGCAGACGCAGTTGCCTCTGTAACCCCTCCAACCCCCTGTAACGAAGATGCGGGCTAAGGCGAGAGAAGGGAAAAGAACCACGCGAGGGGGAAAATCTCGCTATGTCCGTTTTATTGGCAAATAGCCGAATCAACGATGATGTCCGGCGCAAAATGCTCTTCCAGGGAGACCTCTTCCTCTACTCGGCGACGCCTGCCTCGACCAAGCTGATCGAGTTCGCCCGCGAGTTGATCGAGGAGGCGTTCGAGGGCCGCGACCCCCAGACCGCCCAGTACGAGATGCCGGTCGAGGAGTTCGCGGCACTGCTCGCGGACCTCAAGCCGCGCTTCATCCACCACCCCACCAGCAAGAAGCTCCTCGTCACCCTGCTCGACGAGCTGGGCATGGCGCTGGACAAGACCTACTTCGACGTGCCGAGGCTGCGCACCTCCACCGCCGATCACTACCTCGACTCCGGCATCTCCTACGCCTACCACGCTCATCGCGACTGCTGGTACGCCGCGCCGTTCTGCCAGGTCAACTGGTGGATCCCGATCTACGAGGTGGTCCCGGAGAACGTCTTCGCGCTGCACCCGCAGTACTTCGACCGCCCCGTACGCAACGGCAGCGGCCGCTACGACTACGCGGAATGGACCGCCGTCAGCCGGCCCACGGCCGCCCAGCACATCCACAGCGACACCCGGGAGCAGCCCAAGCCGGAGGAGGCGCTCGACCTCGAAACCGAGCTCCGGCTGGTGCCGGAGCCGGGCGGCATGCTGCTCTTCTCCGGGGCGCACCTGCACTCGACCGTCACCAACACCTCCGGCAGGACCCGGTTCAGCATCGACTTCCGCACCGTCCACATCGACGACGTCCGCTCCCGCGCGGCGGCGCCCAACGTGGACGCCACCTGCCGCGGCACCACCCTGCGCGACTTCTACCGGGCCGACGACCTGACGCGCATCCCGGAGGAGCTCGCGGCGGAGTACGAGGCCGAGGCCGAGGCGCTGGCCAAGCTCACCTGACGAACCGCGCGCGTACGGCGTCGCGCAGGCCCCTCCAGCTCCGGTGCCGTTGGAAGGGCAACTCGAAGACCGAGGCGAACAACCACGCCGTCCCCACGCTCACCGGCACTGCCAGGGCGAGCGTGAGGAGAAAGGTCGGCATGCCCGGCTGCACGTGCGGGGCGACGACCAGCCGGTCGATCATGACGACGAGCGGTGAATGGATCAGGTAGAGGCTGTAGGAGAAGGAGCCCAGCCGCCGGAGCGGACGCGTGTCGAGCAGCCGTACGAGCCAGACCGGCTTGCCCGTCGCCACACCCGTCAGCAACAGCCCGGCGGCCGGGCCGACCGCCAGATCCACCCAGAAGAAGTTCGCGACCACCCAGACCGGTCCGGCGACCACGATCAGCAGGAGCACCGGGACCGCGGCGGCCGCCGCGAACCAGTGCCAGGGCAGGCGCTCCGTACGCTCCTGCGCGCGCACGACGCCGGCGCAGACCGCGCCCACGGCGAACAGCACGGCGAACTGCGGCGTCAGCCGCATCAGCAGGTCCACGGCCGGCACGAAGGGCGCCAGCGCCCCCACCGCCACGACGATCAGGGTCACCGCGCCGAGCATCACCGCCGCGCCCATCTTGCGCAGGACCAGCAGCATCAGCGGGAACACCAGGTAGAGCTGCGCCTCGACGGCGATCGACCACAGGGCCCCGTTGGGGCTGGGGGAGCCGAAGACGTCCTGTAGAAGGAGCCCGTAGATGAGGGCCGACTGCCCGGTGGGCGTCTGCTGCCCCGGCTGCGGGATGACCGTCCACGCGATCACCAGGCTGAACGCCAGCGCCGCCCAGTAGGGCGGCAGGATGCGCCAGGCGCGGCGGTTGAGGAACGTGGGGATGCCGCCGAGCTGCCAGCCGGACCGGGCGGGCGAGATCGCCAGCGAGAAGCCGGACAGGACGATGAACACCACGACCGCGAAGTGGCCGTACAGCAGCCACCCCGTCCACCAGGGCGCGTCGTTGACCGGGAACCCGGGAAAGGACAGGAGCCAGCAATGGTGCAGGACGACGAACAACGCCGCCAGCCCCCGTAAGCCGTCGAGCCCGGTCAGCCTGCGTCGCGTCGCCGGACGCTCTACCGTCATCCCCACCGAAGCCCCCGTCGCCGTAGTCGGTAGGTCTATCGCTGCGACTACGCGCGGTGTAACCGTTCTACGGAGATGTAACGTCTGGCCGCGAATGGGCGATGGTCCGCTATAGAGCAAGCATTGCTGATGCGGGGGAACGTACCAAAATGGAGTTCTGGAAGACGATCCTTGGTCTTCTCCGCCGAGTTCTCATTGGCCCGCCACTGATCTGTCTTTCGATCCTGGTGGGCGTTGTGGTGTACACGGTCATTCCGGCGCACTACACGACCGATGTCTCCCTCGTGCTGGCCACGCCGGTGAACGGGGGCACCGTCCCCTCCGACAAGACCAAGCAGGGGCTCACCAACCCGTTCCTCTCCTTCAACGACGCGCTGAAGACCGGGGCCAGCATCGTCATCCTGTCGATGAACACGCAGGACGTCTGGACGCAGCTCGGCGCGCCCAAGGACGGCCCGACGGAGATCACGATCGACGACGGGCGCTCCAACCCCAACGTCCTGGACATCAACGGGCCCTACATCTACATCAGGGTCGACAGCGAGTCTCCTCGGCAGGCCACGGCCGTGCTGATGGCGGCGCGCGAGCGCGTGGCGACCGAGTTGTTCAAATGGCAGAAGGCGCTCGGCGCTCCGCCGAACACCTTCATCACCTCCACCGACATCGTGCCGCCGTCCACGCCCGAGGCCGACCACAGCGTGAACTGGCAGGGGGCGCTCGGCGGCGCCGTGCTCTGCCTGCTCCTCGGCCTCGGCATCGCCTACGGCGTGGTGACCAGGCGCGCGCCCAAGCAGCCGGAGCCCCCGCTACCCCCGGCGGTACCCCTGGCGGCACCCTTGGCGGTCCCGGTGGCGGTCCCGGTGGTCACTCCCGTGACGGCGCCGGAGCCGGTGGCGGCGCAGGCGGACGAGCCCGTCGAGCTGGCGGAGCTCGACGAGGACAGCTCCAGCACCATGGAGTTCCCCATCTACCGGGGGGAGCCTCTCTCGCCCGTGCCCTGGCCCGGCAAGGCGACCCAGGACAACGGCGAGGGATGAGGCCCGCGCATGGACTTCTGGGCGACGGTGACCGTTCTGTTCAAGCGGTGGTACGTGACGATTCCGGCCTTCCTGCTCACGGTCGTGGGAGCCGTCGGCGTCTTCGCCGTGGCGCCCAAGACCTTCATCTCCAGCTCGGCGCTCGTCCTCACCCTGCCGGTCACCGGCGGCAGCGTGCCGGCCGACCCCAGGTTCCCCAACCCCCGCACCAACCCACTGGTCTCCTTCGACCAGGGGTTGAGCATGACCTCGTCGATCCTCATCCAGGCGCTGAACACCCCTGAGGCGGTCGCCAAGGTCGGCGCGCCGATCGGCGGCGACGTCACGCTCAAGATCACCAGCGGTGGCACCAACCCCGAGATGATGCCGGCGACCCCCTTCATCGTCATCACCTGCGAGGCGCCGAGCGCCGAGCTGGCCCACGGCATCGTCGTGAAGGTCACCGAGCTGGCCCAGCAGGAGCTGCGCGCCCGGCAGCAGCAGGTCAAGGCGCCGCCCACCACCTACGTGAGCGCCACCGTCGTGGTGCCGCCCACCCAACCCGACGAGAAGAAGGGCAGCCGGATGCGCAGCGCGGTGATCACCGGGGCGCTGGCGTTCTTCATGAGCCTGTTCGCCGCCTTCGCGGCCGAGAGCTTCGCCCGCCATCGCCGGGCGCGCCGTCGCCCGACGCCGCCCGAGCTCGGACTCTACGAGCCCGTCGCGAGCAACGGAACGCGGTCGCTGGCTGGACGCGAAGGATGACCGGGGCCAACCTGGCCCAGCGGCCGCTCCGGCGCGCCGACGGCGCCACGCTGGTCTGCTTCTTCGTCGTGGTCCTGCTGATGCTGCCGGCCCGCCTGGCGGTGGCCGGGCTTCCGCTGTCGCTCACGCCCGCCGAGATCATGGCTCTGGTGCTGGGCGTGGTGTGGGTCTGCGCCCAGATGATCAGTACGACCGGCGTGGCCAAGGGCGGCAACCCGGTCCGCACCTCGATCTTCGTGTACGGCATGCTCCTGCTGGCGATCTACGGGTACACGACCTACCTGTACCTGCCGTCCGACGAGCTCAACCTCTCCGACCACACGTTCGTGCTCTACGCGGGCTACGTGAGCCTGCTGCTGATGGTCTGCGACGGCATCGACAGCCGCGAGCGCCTCGACTTCGTGCTCAAGGCGGTCGTGATCGGCGGCACGTTCGCGGCGATCGTCGCCCTGCTGCAGTTCAGGCTCGACTTCGACCTCACCAAGTACATGCAGATCCCCGGGCTGCGCCACTCCTCCGTCGAGGAGGTGCCCACCGTGATCTCCCGATCGGACCTGCGCCGCGTCGCCGGCACGCTCGGGCACCCGATCGAGTTCGGCGCGGTGTCGGCGATGCTGCTCCCGCTGGCCGCGCATCTCGGCTTCCAGGCGCGCAGCCGCGGCGAGGCCGCGACCCGCTGGTGGATCTGCGCCGTCATCATCGCGGCCGGCCTGATGTTCTCGGTCTCCAGGACCGCCGTGCTCGGCCTGGCGGGGGCGGGGCTGATCCTCCTGCTCGGCTGGTCCAACCGGCGCCGGATCGTCACCATCGGCGCGTTCGTGGTGTTCCTGGGCTTCATGAAGGTCCTGGCGCCGGGCCTGATCGGAACGTTCTACAACCTGTTCGCCGGCGCCGGCGAGGACAGCAGCATCATCTACCGCACCCACGACTACCCGTTCGCGATGCGGGAGTTCGACAAGAGCCCGGTCTTCGGCCGCGGGCTCGGCACCTGGTACCCGTTCAAGCATCAGGTGTTCGACAACCAGTACCTGCTGTCACTGGTCGAGACCGGGGTGCTCGGCGTGCTGGGGTTCGTCGGCGTGATCGGGTGCGGGATCGTCGTGGCCCTCTGGGTCCGCCGGTTGAGCTCCGATCCGAACGTACGCAACCTGGGCCTGACCATCGCCGCCTGCCTGGTGATCCCGCTGCTGGGGGCGGCCACCTTCGACCTGCTCTCCTTCCCCGGCATCACCAGCGTGATGTTCCTGCTGGTC
This sequence comes from Nonomuraea sp. NPDC003709, assembly GCF_040610775.1. Classification (NCBI taxonomy): domain Bacteria; kingdom Bacillati; phylum Actinomycetota; class Actinomycetes; order Streptosporangiales; family Streptosporangiaceae; genus Nonomuraea; species Nonomuraea sp. NPDC003709. Next base: position 72,117 of record NZ_JBEXMW010000025.1, read on the forward strand.
GGCGCGGCGGGGGCGCTGCTGCGGTTCGAGCGACGGGATCAGGCGGACAAGATGGTCCTGAGCTCCTTCCAGGAGCCCGCCGACCTGTCGCGCTCGCTGATCGCGGTGACCGGCAACGGCCAGGGCAGTGCGAGGTCGGGGTCGTCGTAGCGGACGGCCAGGTCCTCGGCGGGGTCGTGCTCCCTGTCGATGCGGTAGCAGACGTCGGCGTGCTCGGTCAGCGCCTGGTAGCCGTGCAGGATGCCCGGCGGCACGTAGAGGTGTGCGAACGACACGTCGTCGAGCCGGACGGTGATGTGGGAGCCGAACGTCGGCGACGCCGGGCGCGCGTCCACCAGGATGTCGAGCACCGCGCCGTGCGCGGCCCGTACCAGCTTGGCCTCGCCCCGGCCCGAGCGGCCGTGCATCCCCCTGATCGTGCCCAGGCGCGAGCGCGACTGGCTGTCCTGGACGAACGCGGTGTGGTCCAGCCCGTGCTCGGCGGCGATCACGGCGTCGAAGGTCCTGGTGAAGAAGCCCCGATCGTCGTGGCTGGGCGCCGGCACGAACAGCAGCACGCCTTCGAGCTCCAGGTGCTCGACTCTCATGGTTTTCCTCTCATCCAGGTAGGGTGCGCAACCGGCGGGAGGGCCGCAGGAGGGCCACGACCGACGCTCTGGCCGTGCGGCGGCCCGCGGCGGCCCGCATGGCCTCGCCGAGCAGCACCGCGAGATAGAAGCCCGCGCTCGCGATCCTGCCCCGGCGCTGCCGGAACAGCCGCACGCGGTTGACCGTGAGCAGCGCGGCCAGCATCGGGCTCGTCTTCGCCTCGCCGCCGATGTGCTCGACCACGGCGGCGGGCTCGTACCAGAGGCTCCAGCCCCCGTCCGCGGCCCGCAGCGCGTACTCGGTCTCCTCGCTGTACAGCAGGAAGGACTCGTCCCACGGGCCGACCTCGGTGAGCGCCGCGACGGAGATGAGCATGGCGGCCCCGGTGGCCCAGTCGGCAGGGCCCGGCCGCTCGTAGCGGCCCGGATCGACGATCATCTCGCCCAGCGCGCCGACGCGGCCCGCCAGGTGCCCGCCGAGCACCGCCTCGGCCAGCGCGCGGCGTACGGCCGGCGTGCGGCGGAGCGAGTGGTGGAGCACGCCCTCGGTGCTGATCAGCCGGGGGACGGCGATGCCGGTGCCCGGACGCCCGAGGGCCTCGCTCAGCACGGCCAGCGCACCGGGGCGAAGGCGGCAGTCGGGGTTCATCACGAAGATCGCGTCGAGCTCGTGGAGGTCGAGCGCCGCGATTCCGGCGTTGATCGCCGCCGCGTACCCGGCGTTCCTGCCCACTGGCAGGGGGCACATGGGCAGGCCGACGGCCTGTTCGGCGATGCGGAGCGAGTCGTCCTTGGAGGCGTTGTCCGCCACGACGACGGCGGCGAGATCCACCCCATCGGTGCCCTCGGGCAGAGAGGCCAGGCAACCGCCGAGGACCGGAGCGCTGTTGTAGGTCACGATCACGATCGCGATTCGGGGGCAGCCGGGCTTCACATGTCCCCATCGCACCCCAGCAATGGAGCGTTACAGGTAACAGATGACACGGCTGAGGCGATGACGAGGTAGGGGCCGCGGTGTCGTAGAGACGGAGACACATTTCATGCAGGATCTGCAGGCTTTCACCTTCCGCCGGGATGACCTCTTCCCGCTGGCGGACAAGTATTCCGAGCAGTTCCGTACGGCCTCGCCGTTCCGCCATGTGGTCATCGACGACTTCCTGCCGCCCGAGGTGCTGGAGCCCGTTCTCGACGAGTTCCCCGAGCCGCGGGACGCCACCTGGCAGCGGTTCGACACCGCGCGCGAGGTGAAGCTGGCGCTGGCCGACACCGAGCGCATGGGGCCGGCCACCCGGCACCTGCTGGCGGAGTTCAACAGTGGGGTGTTCGTCCAGTTCCTCGAGCGGCTGACCGGCATCACGCAGCTCGTCTCCGACCCGCACTTCGAGGGCGGCGGTCTGCACCAGATCCGGCCGGGCGGCTTCCTCAAGGTGCACGCCGACTTCAACAAGAGCCGGAAGCTCAACCTCGACCGCCGGCTCAACGGCCTGCTCTACCTCAACAAGGACTGGGAGGAGAGCTACGGCGGGCACCTGCAGCTGTGGAACAAGGACATGACCGAGTGCGAGGGCAAGATCCTCCCGCTCTTCAACCGGTTCGTGGTGTTCGCCACGACCGACGACGCCAACCACGGGCACCCGGACCCGCTGACCTGTCCGCCGGACCGGGCGCGGCGCTCGATGGCGCTGTACTACTACTCCAACGGCCGGCCCGAGGAAGAGGCCGCCGACGAGCACACCACGCTGTTCAAGCAGCGGCCCGGCGAGGCGTGGAAGAGCAACCTGCGCCAGGTCGCCAAGCGCTGGACGCCACCGGCGCTGGCCGACCTCGTCGGCGGCCGGAAGCCCAACGCCTAGTGAGGTCGTCCGCCATAGGCTGGTGTCTCGGCCTGGGCCTGGTCGTGCTGCTGAGCGGGTGCCAGAACGGCGGCGCCCAGGACAAGCCGCTCGCCACCCAGTCGCTCGCCACGACCCCGACCACGTCGGCCCCGCCGCTGAACCCGGCCGAGCGGAGCTGGCCGGGACCGGACAACACGGGTGTGCCCAGCGGCGTGCCGCTGCGCGAATCCGGATCCATCCGGGTGACCAAGAACGGCACGGTCATCGACGGCGTCGAGGTGACCGGCTACATCACGGTCGAGGCCGACGACGTGACCATCCGCAACACGCGCGTCCGCGGCACCAAGGGCTGGTGGGGGATCCTCCAGCGCGAGGGGCGCACCGGGCTGAAGGTCGAGGACAGCGAGATCTTCGGCAACGGCAAGGAACGCACCCAGTTCGGCATCCTCAACCAGGGCAAGATGATCACGGTGCGCCGGGTGGACATCCACACGATCTCCAACGGCATCCTGACCCAGCAGGGCCTGGTCGAGGACTCGTACGTGCACGACCCGAAGTACTACTCCGGCGACCACACCGACATGATCATGTCGACCGGGCCGCCCGCCGCCGGGACCGAGCTGATCATCCGGCGTAACACGGTGATCAACACGCTGGACCAGACCGGCGCGATCGCGCTGTTCCAGGACTTCGGCGTGGTCAAGAACGTGACGGTGGAGGGCAACCTGCTGGCCGGGGGTGGCTGGTCGCTGTACGCGGGCGCCGGGGCCAAAGGCACCTCGTCGAACATCAAGGTGATCGGCAACGTCTTCAGCCGCAGGGTGTGGCCGAAGGGCGGGTCTGCCGGGCCGGTTTCTTATTGGGATAAGGACGGGCCCGGAAATACGTGGCACAGTAACACCTGGGAAAACGGTGGGGCGGTAAGTCCGGGATAACGTGCTTTTTGATCATCATTGAGAAAGCTGAGCTTTCTGGGAATTGAGGGGTAAAGGAGTCCTTTTTCGGCAAAAAGCCCCTCTTAGTGCTTCCGGCATGGCTACTCTCTCCCCTTGGGGACTCGATATAGCCGTGATCGGAAGGAGTCACCTGTGTCAAGGCATCGGCGGAGTACACGAAGTAAGAGGCGGACCGGGTGGTTATCCCTGGCCGGTGTCTCCGCCGTGGCGGTGCTGGCAGGCGGATACGGCGTCATCGCCTCTGATGTGCTGAAGCCTCAGGCGGCCCTGACGGACGCGAGCGGGGGAGCACGGGCTTCGGTCTCACCGCGGGCTGCCGCCGGTCAGAAGTCCCGGCCGCGACCCACCACGGAGAGCCCGCGGCCACGGAAGACCAAGGGGCATTGGTGGTGGCCCCGGTGGCCTACCAAGAAGCCGACCTCGCGGCCGACGCGCAGGCCGACCGAGACGCCGGAGCCCGGCGATTCCGCGACTCCGACCTCGACGCCGATCAAGACGCCGACCCTGATCTCCTCACCGACGCCTCAGCCGACGAGGACCAGGACGCCTACTCCTCCTCCTGCGACGCCCACGCCGACCTCGACGCCGACCTCGACGCCGACGGTGACGTCGACCCGGACGCCGACCCCAACTCCGACGGTGACGCCGACCCCGACCCGGACCCCCACCCCGACCCGGACCCCGACTCCCACCAGGACGCCGACGCCGACGCCGACAGCGACTCCCACCAGGACGCTTCCCGGCACTCCCACGCAGACGCCCCCTAGTACTCCCACTCCCACTCCGACGAAGACGCCGACGACCGCACCGCCGCCGAGCGGTGGCTGGCCCGGGCCCGGGAACACGGGCGTCCCCGAGGGCACCGAGCTGGTCCGCAAGACCGGCTCGATCGTCATCAAGGAGGACGGCAAGGTCATCGACGGCTGGGACATCACCGGTGACATCACGGTCGAGGCCGACAACGTGACCATCCGCAACACCCGGGTGCGCGGGCAGACCGACTACTGGGGCATCCTCCAGCGCGAGGGCTTCTCGGGCCTCAAGGTCGAGGACAGCGAGATCTTCGGCAACGGCAAGCAGCGCACCCAGTTCGGCATCCTCAACCAGGGCAAGATGATCACGGTGCGCCGGGTGGACATCCACACGATCTCCAACGGCATCCTCACCGACCAGGGCCTGGTCGAGGACTCGTACGTGCACGACCCGAAGTACTACTCCGGCGACCACACCGACATGATCATGTCAACGGGCACCGCCGCCGCGGGCACCGAGCTGATCATCCGGCGCAACACCGTGATCAACACGCTCGACCAGACCGGCGCGATCGCGCTCTTCCAGGACTTCGGGGTGACCCGCAACGTCACCGTGCAGGGCAACCTGCTGGCCGGGGGCGGCTGGTCGCTCTACGCGGGCGCCGGCCGGAAGGGCCTGTCCTCGAACATCAAGGTGATCGACAACGTCTTCAGCCGCAAGGTGTGGCCGAAGGGCGGCTCCGCCGGCCCGGTGTCGTACTGGGACTCCAACGGGCCGGGCAACGTCTGGAAGGGCAACACCTGGGAGAGCGGCGGCGCGAGCGTGCTGGCCGCGGACTAGGCGCGGATCGCGATGACCGACTTCACCAGCCCGGCCAGCCGCTCGAAGCGGATCTGGGACTTGGGGAAGTAGTGCCGCATCTCGGTCACGCTGAGCAGCTCGACCTCCATGGCGATCATCCGGGCGGCGTCGCGGTCGGAGGTCGGCGTGTGGACGAGCGGCCAGCGGCGCAGGATCGTCGTCCGAGCGGCGAGCGGCAGGAACTGGAACCCCGGGAACAGGAAGTGCGGCTCGACCGGGAAATAGCGGTAGGGCGTCTGCACCCAGTGCCGGTCGGCCATCTCGTGCACGGTGTCGGCGAACCGCTGCCGACGCTGGTGCCCGCCGACGTGTTCGATGACCGCGTTGGAGAAGACGAGGTCATAGCGCGTGCCACGGATCGCGGCCGGTAGGTCGCAGGCGTCGGCGACATCGGCCCGCAGCCATCCCGGCAGGTCGGTGGGCGGCTGCTCGAGGTTGACGATGTGGACGTGGGCCGGCCTGACCGGGGCGCGCATCCAGGCCCCGGCCGTGCCGCCGAGGTCGAGCACGTTCATCTGGTCGAGGTCGGGGAACCGGTCGGCGAACCACTGCCACCTTCGCGCCCGTGCCTTGGCCCCCAGCGAGTCCGGAGCGTCCACGAAACGGCTGCGCAGGGCATTAAGACGGCTCATAAAGGCGCTCCTCCGGCCAGACAAGTACCTCTATGCTCCCAGAATTATCCCGGGCCCGGCTGAGCGGGTGATTCTTTGTGACATTCTTGCGACGCATACCAATCGACAGTTCGGCGCAACCCTTCGTCCAATTCCGTGACAGGACGCCAGCCGAGCCGGTCTGCGGCCGGTGCTATGTCGCCGACCTGCGTAATATCGTGCGGGCGATCGGGGGTGGCGCCGAATTCGGGTCGCGTGCTCGTGCCGGTGATCCGATAAATCCGCTCGACGACCTCGTGAGCCGGGGTCTTGACGCCGGTGCCGATATCCAGCGTGTGTCCGATGGCTTTGTCTGATTCGCCCGCGAGGACGAACGCGTCGACGACATCGTCGACATAGATCCAGTCGGCGAGCTTGGTGGCCTTGGTGAGCCGGGGGTGCTGGCCCCGCAGGAGACAGAGCGTCACGTACGGCACGAGCTTGGTGGTGTCGGGCTGGGCGGGCCCGTAGACCATGCTGGGGCGCAGGACGGTGACGGGCAGGTCCCAGAGCCGGTGGTAGAGCTGTGCGTAGCCGGTGGCGGCCCATTTGGACATCGCGTACGCCGACGACGGCGGCGCCTGGTCGTTGCCCGGGCGCGGCTCCTCGATGGAGCCGGTGAAGACGGTCTTGATGCCGCGTTCGTGCGCGGCGGCCAGCACGTTGACCCCGCCGATGACGTTGCTCTCCAGGGTGGCGCGCAGGACCTCGTCACCTCTCGATCCGGTGACCTCACCGGCGAGGTGGAACAGGAGCGTCGGCCGTACCGACCGGAAGAGCCGCGTCGTCGCGTCGGCGTCGCTCAGGCTCGCCACGTGCCAGGTCTCGCCATGGCGAGCCTGCTGGGGGCGGCGGCTGACGGCGTGCACCTGAGCGCCGAGCGCTCGTAAGCGCGTTACCAGATGTGAGCCGATGAATCCGGCCGCCCCTGTCACCAGCACCACGGTCTCCGGCCAATACGACATCGTGGATTGACCTCCGTGGAAGATGGAGCCGTTCGGGCCGACGGCTCCATCTAATCATCAACTAGCCGATGCGCCAGGTGTCTCCACCAAGGAGCAGGTCGCTCAGGTCGCCGGGGCCCTTCTGCGCCACGGCCTCCTCGAGCTGCTCGGCCATCAGCACGTCGTACGCCGGCCGGTCGATCTGCCGGAAGATGCCGATCGGCACGTGCTCGAACGCCGGCTCGTCCAGCCTGCTGAGCGCGAAGGCCACCGAGGGGTCGGGAGCGTGCGCGTCGTGCACGAGGATCTGGTCCTCGCTCACGCCGTCGCGCGCCACCACCTCGATGCCGCCGTTGGCCGCCCGCACGACGGCCTTGGAGGCGCTCACGATCGGCTGACCGTGCTCCAGACGCAGCGTGATGTCGTCGCGGACCTCGGGGTCCTTGAGCTGCTCGAAGGCGTTGTCGTTGAAGATGTTGCAGTTCTGGTAGATCTCCACCAGCGACGTGCCGCGGTGCGCGGTGGCCTCGCGCAGCACCGACTGCAGGTGCTTGCGGTCGGAGTCGATGGTGCGGGCCACGAACGACGCCTCGGCGCCGAGGGCCAGCGAGATCGGGTTGAACGGCTTGTCCAGCGAGCCCATCGGCGTCGACTTGGTGATCTTGCCGACCTCGGAGGTGGGCGAGTACTGGCCCTTGGTCAGCCCGTAGATCCGGTTGTTGAACAGCAGGATGTTCAGGTTGACGTTGCGGCGCAGCGCGTGGATCAGGTGGTTGCCGCCGATCGACAGCGCGTCACCGTCGCCGGTGATCACCCACACCGACAGGTCGGGCCGGGAGGCGGCCAGTCCCGTCGCGATGGCGGGCGCGCGACCGTGGATCGAGTGGAAACCGTACGTGTTGAGGTAGTACGGGAACCGCGACGAGCAGCCGATGCCCGACACGAACACGATGTTCTCGCGCTTGAGCCCCAGCTCCGGCAGGAAGCTCTGCACCGCGGCCAGGATGGCGTAGTCGCCGCAGCCGGGGCACCAGCGGACCTCCTGGTCGGACTTGAAGTCCTTCAGGGTCTGCTTGACGTCGGTCTTGGGGATGAGCGACAGGCCCTTCCCGTTAACGAGCTCAGTCACTGTCGATCACGTCCTGGATGACTCCGGCCAGCTCCTCGGCCTTGAACGGGAGCCCGCGCACACGGTTGTAGCTGATCACGTCGACGAGGTAGCGGGCCCGCAGCAGCAGCGCGAGCTGGCCGAGGTTGATCTCGGGCAGCAGCACCTTGTCGTAGCTCTTGAGCACCTCGCCGGTGTTGGCCGGCAGCGGGTTGAGGTGGCGCAGGTGGGCCTGGGCGACCTTGCCGCCGTTCCTCCTGATCCGGCGGACGGCCGCGGCGATCGGCCCGTACGTCGAGCCCCAGCCGATGACCAGCACCTTCGCGTCGCCGTCGGGGTCGTCGACCGCCAGCTCCGGCACGTCGATGCCGGCGATCTTCGCGGCGCGCGTGCGGACCATCAGGTCGTGGTTGTTCGGGTCGTACGAGATGTTGCCGGTGCCGTCGGCCTTCTCGATGCCGCCGATGCGGTGCTCGAGGCCGGCCGTGCCGGGGATGGCCCACGGGCGGGCCAGCGTCTCGGTGTCACGCTTGTACGGCAGGAACTCGCCGTCGGCGCCGTTGGGGGCCTCGGTGAAGGGCTGCGAAATGTCCGGCAAGTCGGAAACTTCGGGCAGGCGCCAGGGCTCCGAGCCGTTGGCCAGGTAGCCGTCCGAGAGCAGCATGACCGGGGTGCGGTACTTGACCGCGATCCTGGTGGCCTCGATCGCGGCGTCGAAGCAGTCGCTCGGCGACATCGGCGCCACGATCGGCACCGGGGACTCGCCGTTGCGGCCGAACATGGCCATGAGCAGGTCGGTCTGCTCGGTCTTGGTCGGCATGCCGGTGCTCGGCCCCGCGCGCTGCACGTCCACGATGATCAGCGGCAGTTCCGTGGTGACCGCCAGGCCGACGGTCTCGGCCTTCAGCGCCACACCCGGGCCGGACGTGGTGGTCACGCCGAGCGCCCCGCCGAACGCGGCCCCGAGCGCCGCGCCGACGCCCGCGATCTCGTCCTCCGCCTGGAAGGTGCGGATGCCGAACCGCTTGTGCTTGCTCAGCTCGTGCAGGATGTCGCTGGCCGGGGTGATCGGGTAGGAGCCCAGGAACAGCGGGAGCTTGGACTGCACGCTGGCGGCGATCAGGCCGTACGCGAGGGCCTGGTTGCCGGAGATGTTGCGATAGACGCCGGGGGCGAGCTGGGCGGGCTTGACCTCGTACGAGACGGAGAAGGACTCGGTGGTCTCGCCGTAGTTCCAGCCCGCCTGGAAGGCGGCGATGTTGGCCTTGGCGATGTCCGGCTTCTTCGCGAACTTCTGCTCGAGGAACTTGATGGTGTGCTCGGTCGGCCGGTGGTAGAGCCAGCTGAGCAGGCCAAGCGCGAACATGTTCTTCGACCGCTCGGCGTCCTTCTTGGACAGCTCGAAGCCTTCGAGGGCCTTGACGGTGAGCGAGGTCAGCGGCACCGCGTGCACGCGCCACTCGCTGAGCGAGTCGTCCTCCAGCGGGTTGGCGTCGTAGCCGACCTTCTGCAGGTTGCGCTTGGTGAACTCGTCAATGTTGGCGATGATGTCCGCGCCTCTGGGCAGGTCGCCCAGGTTGGCCTTGAGAGCGGCCGGGTTCATGGCCACGAGCACGTTCGGCGCGTCGCCGGGCGTGAGAATGTCGTGGTCGGCGAAGTGGAGCTGGAAGCTCGACACACCCGGCAAGGTGCCTGCGGGTGCACGGATCTCAGCGGGGAAGTTGGGGAGCGTCGACAGGTCATTGCCGAACTCCGCCGTGCCCGCGGTGAAGCGGTCGCCGGTGAGCTGCATGCCGTCGCCGGAGTCTCCGGCGAATCTGATGATCACGCGGTCGAGTTGCTGGACCTGCTTGTTCACAGCGCCTCCCTCGTCAGTGCTGTGAACGAAACTCGACTGTGCTCATTGGTGCCCTCGCTGCGCTGGGTCACGGCTCAGTCCTCCTCGACGCCCGAGGCGCGGTTGCCCGGGGCGCGTTCTCTGTATCCATGCTAGATCCTCGGAAGGTCACGCGTTTGCATCCCGCGCATAGCGGGTAAACGCGGTCGAAGTCAGGGTGAGGTGGGAGAACGACGACACAGCCCGGACGCGAGCCTGCAGAGGTCCACATGCAGGCGGGCGTACAGAACGGTTCGGGTCACGAGCGCCAACTATACGTCCCCCCAATACGTGTCCTACGTCAGGGGGCGCTTACCCGGCAGCTCGCTCCCCGACCGGTACAGGTGTCCGGCCTGCATCCCTGCCGAGCCGTACAACTCAGGAACGGTGACGAAGCTGTAACCCTTCCCGCGCAGCCGTTTGAGGATGTCCGGAACCGCGTCAACCGTTTCCCGGTGGATGTCGTGCATGAGAATGATCGCACCTGGATGCGCCTTGCGCACGGCAAGGTCCGCGATGTCGCCCGCTTTATCTGCGAACAGATCCTTGACGTCGATGTCCCAGTCGACCAGGGCCAGCCCCAGTTCGGCCGCGACGTCGCGCACGGCCTGGCTCGCGGTCCCGTACGGCGTGCGCGCGAGCGCCGGCCGCTGCCCGATGGCGGTCGAGACGGCATCTTCAGTGCGCGCGAGCGAGTCGGTGATCCGGCTCGTCGCCTGTTTCGAGAGGTCCTTGTGGTCCCACGTATGGTTGCCGACGAGGTGCCCTTCGGCGCTCATCCTCTTGACCAGCGCGGGCTGGGCGGCGGCGTTGGAGCCGACCACGAAGAACGTCGCCCTCGCCTGGCCTTTCCGCAAGATGTCCAGCAATTTGGCGGTATAGGGCCCGGGGCCGTCGTCGAACGTCAGCGCCACGCACTTGGCCTTGGCGCAGTTCACGGTCCCCGCCCGGTTGCTGGCGGCCTGCGGGCTCTCCGTGGGCGCCGTTTCGGGCCGCCGGATCGGAGCCCTCCTGGCCGCCTCCCGCACGCTGTCCTGTACCCGCCGCCCGAACTCGGACAGCAGCGGACGTACCCGCTCCGCCGGGATCGCCACGGCGAGCCGCCCCAGCGAGCACGGCCCGATCTGGCAGTCGTCGAACTCGACCACCAGATCCCCGCCCCGGTTGAACGCCATCGAGTCGAACCGGTCGCCTCCGGCGCTGACCTCTTCCCGCTCGACCTGCGACCCGCGCCCCTTGAACTGCTCCCGCACCAGCTGGGCGAGCTGCCGCAGGGCGTGCTCGCCGTCGAGCAGCCCGGCCGACTCCGCCACCTTGCCGCTGCGCCGGTCGAACCAGTACGTACGCGTGGAGTAGGCCCAGCCCGCGCCCTGGAACTCGCCCGTCCGCAGCCGTACCGCGATCGCCTGGGGGGAGGCGGCGGCGAGCTGCCAGTCCACGTTCAGCTCGGGCCGCGAGGAGGCGGCGCGGCCTTTGGTCCGCCCGCCGAAGTCCCGCCACTTCCGCTCGGCCTCGGCGCGCAGGGCGCGGTTGAGCGCGGGGGCCTTCTGGAACTCGGGGTAGCTGATGTGCACATATCGGCTGCCGGTGTAGTGGTCGTCGGTGAGCGTCCTGGTGGACAGGCCGGCAACGGCCGCCGGGTCGACAAAGTCGATCATCGTCGGCTCTGCCGGGACCACGACGTCCCTCTCGGGGGTGGCGGCCGCCAGATCGCAGGCGGTCGCCGAGAGGGCCAGCAGAGCGATTCCGGAAAAGAATCGCAATTTGTGCATGAATGTCAGGGTATGTTGCTGATCTTACTATTTACCCCGTCTTGACGTGATCACCACCGAGCCTTTGACCGGCACGGGTACCTGGCGGGCGCTGATGCCTTCTGGGTCGGGGTTTGTGGCGGATTCCTGAGCTTTGACCAGGTTCGTGATGGGGATTCCGGGTTACGATCTCACTCATGGAGGGCTACTTCGGGTCCTACGTGCTCGTCGCCGCACTGCTCGCCATCGGCGTCGCCATCGTGGCCGGCGCCCTGATGGCCAACCGCCTCCTCCGCCCGACCCGCCCGACTCCGGAGAAACTGACCACGTATGAGTGCGGGGTCGACCCGGTCGGGGAGGGGTGGGCGCAGTCGCAGGTCCGCTACTACGTCTTCACTTACCTGTATGTGGTGTTCGCGGTGGACGCCGTCTTCCTGTTCCCCTGGGCCACGATCTTCGACACGCCTGGCTATGGGTTGACGACGCTCGTGGAGATGTTCGTCTTCCTGGGCTTCATCGCCCTCGGCATCCTGTACGCCTGGCGCAAACGCGTACTCACCTGGACCTAACCCACCCCAGCTGCACCTTCACCTGCACCGCGTCTTCACCTTCACCTGCACCTTCGTCTGCGCTCGCACCTGCACCTTCACCTGCGTCTTCACCTGAACCGTGCCTTCACCTGCACCCTCAGCTTCGCCTCCACTCTCGCCTTCGCCACACCCTCACCTTCACCCCCGACTCGTCTTCACCTCCGCCTTCGCCCCGCGTCTTCGCCCCGCGCCCCGCGTCTTCGCCTGACCTCGCCTTCGCCCTCACCCTCACCCTCAGCTTCGCCTCTGTCCCCGCTGAGTTCCCACCTGCGCCCCGCTCGCCCCGCCCCGCTCGCCGCTCCTCCTCTCACCGCTCACCGATCCCAAGAAGTCCCCAACCACCCCCCAACCGAAGATTCCTTTGCCTGACCTGCGATCCGCGCAAGAATGGTCAACATGGCAGCAACAGACCTCCCGATGCCCACCGTGGGCCCGATCTCCAGGTTGGCGCCCAAGCCGATGCGCTTCGTGCTCAACTGGGGCCGGCGCTACTCACTGTGGGTGTTCAACTTCGGGCTGGCCTGCTGCGCCATCGAGTTCATCGCGACCTCGATGAGCAGGCACGACTTCATCAGGTTCGGCGTGATCCCGTTCGCGAACGGCCCGCGCCAGGCCGACCTGATGATCGTCTCCGGCACGGTCACCGACAAGATGGCCCCGGCCGTCAAGCGGCTCTACGAGCAGATGCCCGACCCCAAATATGTGATCTCGTTCGGCGCCTGCTCCAACTCCGGCGGCCCCTACTGGGACTCCTACTGCGTGACCAACGGTGTGGACCAGATCATCCCCGTTGACGTGTACGTCCCCGGCTGCCCGCCCCGCCCTGAGGCTCTCCTGTACGGGATCATGAAGCTCCAAGAGAAGATCGCCGACGAGAAGCTCAGCGACCGGTACGTATGGTCCCGCTCCCACGGGGAGGACGCGTGACCACCGAGGGAACCCCGGACCGACCGGACAACACCCCCGACCCCTCGAACGCCTCCAACCCCCACGACCAGCAGCCACCCGAGCGGCCCGAAACCCGCCCACCCACACAGCCGTCCGAGGGGCCTGGAACTCGCCCATCCGAGCAGCCCGGGACGCGCCCACCTGCACAGCCGCCCGAGCAGCCCGGGACTCTTCCATCCGCACAACCGTCCGAGGGGCCCGAAACTCGTCCGCCCGCACGGCCGTCCGAGGGGCCCGAAACCCGCCCGTCCACCCAGCCGACGGACGACGGCACCCAGCAGTCGACACCGCATCAACCCCCCGACACCACTGGCCTCCCTGGCGGTCTCACCCAGGTGGAGGCCCGGTTCGGGGACCGCGCCGAGATCTCCGAGTCCTACGGCGACACCACGATCGACGTGGCCCCCGCCGACTGGATCGAGCTCCTGACGTTCGTCCGGGACGACCTCGGCTACGCGTTCTTCGACTGGTTGACCGGCGTGGACGACCCGCCGGAGGCCTTCCTCGTCGTGGCCCACGTCTACAACCTGACCGCCGGAGCACGCCTGCTCCTCCGCACCCGCGTACCCCGCGAAGACCCCCACCTCCCCACCGCGGTAGGCGTCTACCGGGGCGCGAACTGGCACGAGCGCGAGACGTACGAGATGTTCGGCGTGATCTTCGACGATCACCCCTACCTCGTGCCCCTCCTCCTGCCCGACGGGTTCGAGGGCCACCCGCTCCGCAAGGATTTCATTCTCGCCGCCCGCGTGGCCAAGCCGTGGCCCGGCGCCAAGGAGCCCGGCGAATCGGGACATGGCGCACCGAGCCGCCGCAAGACACTTCCGCCAGGAGTTCCAGCCGACTGGGGGCCGCCCGATGCTTGAAGTGGTGCTGAGCTTCGCCGTCATCCTCATCGTGTTCCTGGTTCTACCGCTGATCGTCGGCCAGACCGAGCACAAGGTCATGGCTCACATGCAGTCGCGGTTGGGCCCCATGTACGCGGGTCGTTTCCACGGTTGGGCGCAGCTCATCGCCGACGGGGTGAAGTTCGCGCAGAAGGAGGACGTCATCCCGGCCGCGGCCGACCGCCGCATTTTCATGATCGCCCCCGGCGTGGCGCTCGTCCCGTACCTCGTCGTACTGATCGCCATCCCCATCGACCGGGACCGCGTGGCCGTGAACCTCGACCTCGGCCTCTTCTTCGTCCTCGCCGTCATGGGCGTCGGCGTCCTCGGCTCGATCATGGCCGGGTGGGCCTCGGCCAACAAATACTCGGTGCTCGGCGGGATGCGTTCGGCCGCCCAGCTCATGTCGTACGAGCTGCCGCTGGTCCTGGCGGCCTCCTCCGTCGCCATGGCCGCGGGCACGCTGTCGATCCCCGGCATCGTCGAGGCGTGGCAATGGTGGTGGCTGCCGTGGCAGGCCGTCGGCGGTGTCGTCTTCTTCCTGGCGGGGCTCGCCGAACTGCGCCGCCCCCCGTTCGACATGCCGATCGCGGAGTCCGAGATCATCATGGGCCCGATGACCGAGTACACAGGCATGCGCTTCGCGCTGTTCATGCTCTCCGAGTACGTCGGGATCGTGGTCCTGTCGTTCCTGACCACCGTTCTGTTCCTGGGCGGCTGGCACGGCCCGTTCCTCCCCGGCTGGCTGTGGACTCTGATCAAGGTCTTCGCGCTGTCGTTCGTGGTGATCTGGCTGCGCGTCACGTTCCCCCGGCTGCGCGAGGACCAGCTGCAAAAGCTCGCCTGGGCCATCCTGGTCCCCCTGGCCCTTGGCCAACTGGCCCTGACCGGCATCATCAAGGTTCTCGTCTAGAGCAGAAACTTTAGGTTCGCTTTATTCGTCGTACCTGGGCAGGGGGCCTTTGGGGGTATGACTATGGACCATCTCGTCCCGATCTCAGGCGCGACAAAGGGCGAACTCCGCCCGGAAACCGTTCTGACATCACACGACCGAACCTTGGTCGTCACCGACGTTGCTTCAGACCATTCCGTACGCGTGACACCTGCGAGCCTCTACCACTACAACTGCGAGCAGGTCACCACCAAAACCGGCAAGCTCCAACCTGTGCAAGGCATAGCGGTCCTGGACGCGGACGGCCTGGTCCTGCTCGACCTGCCGGGCGAGTGGCACAAGCCCGACCTGGAGCTTTTCGCGCACAGGGCAGGCATCCCATTGCTGGACGCCCGCTCCTACCCTCCGGCCCGTGTACGCGCGGTCCTGGCAAGCCGCGCCCCCGGCTGGCAACGTTTACGCGGCCTCCGACCGTTATTCCCGCGCAAATGGCACAAGCCGGTGGCCATTTGCGCGGGAATCGCAGGCTTGGCCGTCATGGCTTACCTCGCGTCTCTGGGAATGTGGGCCGCCTGGCGCGCTGTCTCGTCAATGGGCCGGTTCCTCCTGGAAATGTTCGAATCCAAATGGCTGATGGTCGCCTTCAGCCCCGCGCTGCTGGTCTTACGCCCCGTCTTCGGACGAATAGCCCGCTGGCGGGCGCGCAGAGGCACCCTCCTGCCCTCAGCAGGCCGCGGACCGGACCTCAAAGCAAACTCCTCCGGCACGCTCCAGATCTTCCATGGCACGGAGGTCACGGCCACCCGGCGAATCGGAGCATCCCCGCGCGAAGCCTTCAGCCTGCTCCTCTATCAGTACGACGGCCTCACCGGCCTCTTCATCCTCGACGTAACCGGCAGCCCCCTCCACCACCTCCCGGGCCGCTGGCTCCCCGAACACGCCCACGCCTTCACCAAGCGCCACAACCTCTCCCTCGCCATACACCGCATCTCACGCGAGGAGTACCTCAACCTCACCAGAGCCGCCAAAGAAGCCACCCCCTGACAACCCCGGAACAGCAGCGCCCACCCACGCACCCGAGCCAACCCATTGGCGGACACCCACGATCAGCAGTGGTCACCCCCACTGACAACACGCCTGGAGCCCAACCGGTTGAACGGCCTGCCGCGGTTGAGGATCCGCCCGGTTTCGGCGGCGCCCAACCAGCCTGAGTGCTAATCACCATCAACGACGTCAACAACAGCGCCAACACCCCCCGGACCAGCAGCGCCTGCCCATGTCGAAGGCGCGCCGGGCAATCAACGACGCCAACGCACCCGGGCCAGAGGCGGCAGCGGCCAACGGCGCCGAGAACACCGGCAGATCAACCCCAACTGCTCACCCCGCACGCCCGCCCAAGCCGCCAAGCGCGTCACACCGCAACCCATCCCTCCCACGACCAGGAGGCCGCCCTGGGCGGCAACAACTCACTGCACGATCGCCAGCATCACATCAGACGCCGAAGGCCGATCCTCAGGCCGCTTGTTAAGACAAGACCCCACAACTCCCCGTAAAGCAGGCGACAGCGGCGACAGGTCCGGATGCAGCGTGAGCACCCGGTTGAACACAGCAGGCACGGTGTCCTCCCCGAAGGCAGGCCGCCCCGTAGCCGCAAACATGATCGTCACAGCCCAGCTGAACACATCGGAAGCCGGCCCCACAGCCTCCCCGGTCAGCTGCTCAGGCGACATGTACGGCGGCGTCCCGACCATCTTCCCCGACGTCATCGTCACCTGGTCCAGTGCCCGGGCGATCCCGAAGTCGATCACCCGAGGCCCGTCGTTCCCGATCAGCACATTGCTCGGCTTGAAGTCACGATGCACGATCCCCGCCTTGTGGATAGCCGCCAACGCTCCGGCTGTGGATAACGCCAGCCTGGTCAGACTGTCCTCATCGCGCGGCCCGTGTTTCTTGACGAGCTGCTCCAGCGAGGGCCCCTCCACGTATTCGCTGACAATGTAGGCGTGCTGCCCGGAGATGTTCACGTCGAGCACACGGGCTGTGGAAAACGTCGCCACCCGCCGCGCCGCGTCGACCTCCCGCGCGAACCTGGCCCGCGCCATCTCATCGACGAGATCGTGCAGCACCTTCACGGCCACCCGCGTCCCGTTGGGCGCCATGGCCAGGTAAACCGCCCCCTGCCCACCGCGCCCGAGCGACTGGAGCACCCGATAGTGCCCAATCCACTCAGGCTCTCCAGGGCGCCGCGGGCGCGACTCGGGCTCGGTCGTACGCCGCCGGTAGTTCTCGCCACGTCCGGGACGTGGCGGATGGGTGTCGGCGGAGTCGGTACGCCGCTGGTACGTCTCGGCCGAGGCGGGACGCGGCCGGTGCGTCTCGGCGGAGGCGGGACGCGGCCGGTGCGCCTCAGCAGGGCCGGGACGCCGCTGATAGGGGCCGGGCTCCCGATGCCCATGCTGATGGGAGGGCGAGGTCGTCCTCTGGTGCAGATTCGTGTGCGTCGGATGCACCGGCCTCCGGAGCCGCGCCCGCACCATGGTCGGCACCAGGATTCCCGAGTGAATGGCCCCGCCGAGCCAGCTGACGAACAGCCCCAACGAGACCAGCACGGACAGCGGCTGCGGAATGTCTTCGAAGGTTTCGTACGCCAGCGCCGAGATCACGAACGACCCGATGCAGACCAGGTAGGCGGACGCCGCGAAGACCTGCCAGATGCTCCGCAGCCAGAACGCGGCGAACCCGATGGTGAACGGGGTCGCCAGCCCGCACGTGAACAGGGGCAGGCAGGCCCAGACGACGGCGGCCGCCCACGCCCCGCCACCGGGACGGACCTGATGGCTCTGCTGCATGGCCGAGAGACTATCGCCCCGGCACGGTTCATACCGGGCATGCACACAGCTTGTGGATAACTCCCCGTCAACCTGTGGACGGCTGTGGAAAACCGGGGACCCTGTCCCCATTCATTTGCCTGCGGGACCAATTGCGTCATGATATTGAAGCATGGGGCGGATACCAGGAGTCGGACTGGCAAAGGGGCTGTCCATCACCCTTCGCCACATGCTGCGCAAATCGGTGACGCAGCAGTATCCCGAGGTCAAGCCTGCCCTCCCGCCCCGCAGCCGCGGCGTGATCGCCCTGGTCGAGGAGAACTGCACCTCTTGCATGCTCTGTGCCCGAGAGTGCCCCGACTGGTGCATCTACATCGACTCCCACAAGGAGACGATCCCGGCCCCCGAGGGCGGCCGCCCCCGCCAGCGGAACGTCCTCGACCGCTTCGCCATCGACTTCAGCCTGTGCATGTACTGCGGGATATGCATCGAGGTCTGCCCGTTCGACGCTCTCTTCTGGTCTCCGGAGTTCGAGTACGCGGAAGGCGACATCCGCAACCTCATCCATGAGAAGGACAAGCTGGCCGCCTGGACCCAGACCGTCCCCCCGCCTCCGGCTCACGACCCGGGCGCCGAGCCCCCGAAGGAACTCACGGCCGCCCCTCGCCGTCCCGCCGCCCGTACGGCACGCACAGCGGAACCACCCCAGCGCGGAGGTACGGCAGCCAGCCCCTTCCCGGACGCACAGAAGACCCGGCCGGCAGCGGGAACAAGCGAGACGCGCCCCACCTCCGTAGCACCGGACGCAGGGCCCACAACCGCAGCAAAAAGCCCGCAGCCCACAACCAGAGCAGAGCGCTCAGCAGGCGCCCCCGGAACAACATCCGAAGCAAGCCTGCCCGGAACAACGTCCGAGGCAAGCGTCTCCAGAACAGCGCCCGAAGCCGACGTTTCCGGAGCAACGCCTGAAGTCGTCCCATCCGGGACGATGCCCGGAACTGGCGCATCCGGGACGATTCCCGAATCCAGCACCCTAGGCACGGCCCCCGACACCTCAGCGACGACGCCCACGCCCGACGCCCAGGACGGGGAGCCCACTGCGGGCACGCCCGGATCAGGCCCGGCGACCGCTCCGTCACGCACGCCAGGCGGACGCCCACGCCGACCCATCCAGAACGTACGGGGGATCCGTCCTCCAGGCGCCCTCCCATCCCGCGCTCAGGACGACACCTCTGAGCCGAATGCCGACGTGCCGCGCTCCGCCCTCCCCCCGGAAGAGGGCCAGACGACCGCATCTCGCCCCGCAGGAGAAGGCGAGACGGCCGCAGCCCCCGCAACGAAGGACGACGACCCGACGACCAGCGCGCCCTCCCCAACGGCGGCCACTACCTCGCCCCCCACGGAAGACGGCGAGACTGGTCCCTCCGCGGAGGAGCCACCCCAGGGACAGGCTTCATCCACAGGGCAGTCGTCCTCAGAAAAGTTGTCCACAGCCTCGGGCGGCCCGCAACCGAAGCCCGAGCCGGAGGAGCAAACTTCTGCCGCGAGCCCTCGCAGGCGCAGGATGGCCGATCCACGGTCCATCCGACCGCCCGGGCGGCTCGGTCCTGACGAGACAAGGGAGTCCGAGGAGGAGTCGTGACCGAGGCGGTGCCCTCCTACCTGTCACCCACCGGGCAAGAGATCGTCTTCTTGCTGCTGGGCGCGGTAGCGGTTGGATCGGCGCTGCTTGTCGTCACGACCAAACAACTCGTCCACGCCGCCCTCTGGCTCGTGGTGTCCTTCGGCGCCCTGGCGGGCTGTTATCTCGTGCTGACCGCCGAGTTCGTGGCCTGGGTCCAGGTGCTGATCTATGTGGGCGCGGTGGTGGTGCTGCTGCTGTTCGGCATCATGCTCACCCGGGCTCCCATCGGCCGCTCCACAGACCTGGACAGCGGCAACCGCCTGGTCGCAGCCCTGGTGGCGGTGGCGACCGCGGCCATTCTCGTCACGGTGGTGATCGACGGATTCCACGCCGCCTACACACCGTTGACCCCAGGCCAGGGAGCCGCGAAGGAGCTGGGCGCCAGTGTGTTCGCCACCTGGGTGCTGCCGTTCGAGGCGCTGTCCGTGCTCCTGCTCGCCGCCCT
This sequence comes from Nonomuraea sp. NPDC003709, assembly GCF_040610775.1. Lineage (NCBI taxonomy): Bacteria > Bacillati > Actinomycetota > Actinomycetes > Streptosporangiales > Streptosporangiaceae > Nonomuraea > Nonomuraea sp. NPDC003709. The sequence goes on from NZ_JBEXMW010000025.1 coordinate 91,712, forward strand.
GATCGGCGCCATCGTCCTGTCCCGTACGGACATCCCCGGCGGCGCGCCGTCCGCTCATACCGGGAGCAACGCCCCACCCGACGAGACGAGCTCGCCGACGGAAAGGGACTCGGCACCTCGGCGGGTCGGAGGTCACTCGGCCGGGGAGGATGCGCATACGGGGGATAGGTCACCATCCACCCGGAGCGGGGAAAGCTCGCCCGCCCGGCCGGAGACCAGCCCATCACCCCCCGACACCCGGGACAACTCGGTGCCCGACCGGACCGGGGGTAATCTGCCGCCCGATCAGACCGGGGGTCATTAGTGCACATCGTCTACCCGGCCGTGGTCTCTGCCCTCCTGTTCTCCATCGGCGTCTATGGCGTGCTCGTCCGCCGCAACACGATCCTCGTGCTGATGTCGGTCGAGCTGATGCTCAACGCCGTCAACCTCAACCTGGTGGCGTTCGACGTGTGGCTGGCCGACCGCCTGCACAGCGGCCAGGTCCTCACCCTGTTCGTCATCGTCATTGCGGCCGCCGAGGTGGGCCTGGGCCTCGCGATCGTGCTGGCGCTGTACCGCAACCGCCGCACCGTCGACATCGACCACCTCCGCGACCTCGCCGAACCCACCGACGAGCCCACAGAGACGCCGGCGATCGCGGGCACTCCCGACCGGCCCGCCGTCGCCGCGCGCTCAGCAACGACACCGGTACGAGGCCACGCCATCGCCCCGGAACACCCACCTGACCCCGCCGCGTCCGATCCGACCGCCTCCGATCCCGCCACGCCCCCCAACATGGTTGAGCCCACCGAAGGCCGTCCACCCGCCACCGCCGAGCCCAACGAGCACCGCCACACCCAGCCGGCTCAGGCACCCCAGACAGCATCAGACCACTCGGACGGGACAAGCGAGGCGGATCGGTCAGGGAAGGCGGAGACCGAAGGCGGTCGTGGGGACGAGCAGCCCGCCAAGCGAGGTGGCACGCTGTGACGACATTCCCGCTCATCGCCGTGCTCCTGCCCTTCGTCGCCGCCGCGGCAGGGCTCCTGCTCTCCCGCTGGCCCCACCAGCGCTTCACCGCCCCCTCCAGCACAGGAGGGCCCAAGACACCCAGCCCAGGCGCCCCAGCCGGCAGCCTCGGGACGACGACACCCGCCTCCAAGACCACGACGTCCACCCCAAAGGCCACAACCCCGGCCCTCGAAACCGCGACCTCCGCGATAGAGGCCACAACGCCCGAGCGCGAAGCCAAGACAGCCGAGACAGCTGCGGCAACCAGAGCGGCGGCCCAGCGTGCCAACACCCGGGCAGCCTGGATCGCGATCCTCCCGACCACGCTCTCAGCGATCCTGGCAGGCTGGCTGGCCTGGGGCCCGGGCGTCGCCTACCTGCAGGGCGCGACCACCTCCCCACCCACAGGCCAGACGTACGGCACCATCGTCACCGGCGGCGTCCCGATCACGCTCACCCTCCAGGCCGACAACCTGTCGAGCATCCTCGGCGTCCTGGTCACCCTCGTCGCCCTGGCCGTACAGGTCTACTCCGTCGGCTACCTCAAGGACGACCCGCGCTACCCCTCTTACAGCGCGTTCATCAGCCTGTTCACCAGTGCCATGCTCCTGGTGATCTACGCGGGCGACCTCCTGGTCCTCTATGTGGGCTGGGAGATCATGGGCCTCTGCTCGTACCTCCTCATCGGCCACTGGTGGGAAGACCGGAGCAATTCCCGCGCGGCGGTCAAGGCGTTCCTCGTCACCCGTCTGGGCGACGTCGGCTTCCTCTTCGGCATCTTTGTGCTCGGCCTCGCGGCGGGAAGTTTCCGCATCACAGACGTGCTGGGCAAAGTGCCGGAGATGTCCGTGGCCACGCTCGTGACCGCCACGATGCTCCTGCTGGCCGGTGTGGCGGGGAAGAGCGCCCAGGTCCCGCTGCACACGTGGCTCCCTGACGCCATGGCGGGCCCCACGCCGATCAGCGCCCTGATCCACGCCGCCACCATGGTCGCCGCCGGGATCTTCATCGTGGCCAGGCTGTTCCCCGCGTTCCTCGCGGCCCGGCCCACGCTCGACGTGCTGGCCGTCGTCGCGGCCCTGGGCATGCTGGGTTCGGCGCTGGCCGCGTTGGCCCAGGACGATCTGAAACGCGTGCTCGCCTACTCCACGATCAGCCAGCTCGCGTACATGGCAGGCGGCCTGGCCGCGGGCTCCGACACGGCGGCCATCTTCCACCTGCTGACGCACGGCGCGTTCAAGGCTCTGCTGTTCCTGTGCGCGGGTGCGGTGATCCACCACGTCGGCTCCAACCTGATGACCCAGATGGGCGGCCTGCGGCGCGAACTGCCGGTGACGTTCGTGACGATGACGATAGGTTTCGCCGCCTTGATGGGCATCCCTCCGGCCAGCGGCTTCTTCAGCAAGGACGGCATCCTGCTGGCCATGGACCGCGCACTGTCCACCGGTGGCCTGACGGACGCGGCCGCGCTCCTCCTGTACGGCTGCGCGCTCGCGACCGTGGCCGTCACCGGCGCGTACGCCACCAGAGCCTGGCTACGCACGTTCTTCGGCCAGGCGCGGGCCGTGGCGCTCCCCGAGCCGGAGCCGGGCACGGCCCATGTCGTGGACGTCACCGAGGCCCCCCGCACGATGCTCGTTCCTGTCGTCGTCCTCGCCGTCCCCGCCCTGCTGCTGGGCTTCGCGGGGGAGCTGCACCTGGACCTCGGCGTGGCCGCCGTCAGTGTCGTGCTCGCCGCACTCGGCGCCGGGACGGTGTACGCGTTCTGGCGCATCGATCCCATCGCCGACCCGGCCCGCCTGCTGGGGCCGTTGCGCGGGCCGTGCGAGCGGGCGTTCTCCGTGGACGGCCTCTACGCCGCGCTGTTCGTACGCCCGGTCCTGGCCCTGGCCAGGCTGGTGGTGCGGACGGACGACGTGGTCGTGGACGGGGCGGTGCGCGCGTCCGGCAGGTCGGCGCGCGGATTGTCCGGACTGCTGCGACTGGCCCAGAACGGCAATGTCCAGCTCTACGTGAGCGGCGTGCTGGCCGGTGTCCTGCTGATCGCGGTGGGGGCGGTGGTGTTCGCATGACGGCCCGGTATCGCCTCGGCGCAGAGGTGGTGGTGTTCGCATGATGGCCTGGCTCTCTGTCGCGCTGCTGGCCGTGCCGCTGCTCGGCGCCCTCCTGCTCCTCCTCGCGCCGAACCGGCTCCGGCCGTTGCTGCACACGTACGGACTGACCCTGTCCGGCCTGACGATGGCACTGGCCGTGCTGATGGCCGCGACGTTCGACTACTCACGTGGCGCGCGGCCGCAGTTCGAGGTCGATCAGGCGTGGATCCCCGGGCTCGGACTCCGCTTCCACCTCGGCGTCGACGGGATCTCACTGCCGCTGATCGTGCTGACGGCGCTGCTGACGTTCCTGTGCTTCGTCTACCTGTGCTGGGGCGACGCGCGGAGGGGGTTCGTGGGGGCGCGGCCGAGGGCACTGGTGTTCACGCTGCTGGTGCTCGAAGTGGGCATGGTCGGTACGTTCCTCGCTCTCGACCTGCTGCTCTTCTTCGTGTTCTTCGAGATCGTCCTCATCCCGATGTACTTCTTGATCGGCATCTGGGGCGGAGAGGGCCGCCGGGCGGCGTCGGTCAAGTTCATCCTGTACACGCTGCTCGGCTCGGTCGTGATGCTGCTCGGCCTGCTGCTCGTCTGGGCGCAGACCGGCACGCTCGACATCGAGGCCCTGAGCGCGGCCCACGGTGCCGGTATAGCGAGGTCTGTGCAGATCGTGGCGTTCGTGGCGATCGGCATTGGCCTGGCGGTGAAGACCCCCATGTGGCCTTTGCACACCTGGCTGCCCGACGCCCACACCGAGGCTCCCACCGCCGGCTCGGTGCTGCTCGCCGGGGTGCTGCTGAAGATGGGCACGTACGGTTTCGCCAGGATCGCCATCCCCATCCTCCCCGAGGGCGCGATGGCGGTGGCTCCGTGGCTCGGTGCGTTCGCCGTGGTGGGCATCATTTATGGCGCTCTGGCCTGCCTCGCCCAGCGTGACCTCAAACGCATGATCGCCTACTCGTCCGTCGGCCACATGGGCTTCGTCCTGCTGGGGTTCGCCACGCTGACCCCGGTCGGCATCAACGGCGCCCTTTTCGCGAACGTCGCCCACGGCCTCATCACCGGCCTGCTGTTCTTCCTGGCCGGGGCGATCAAGGACCGCTACCACACCGCCGACATGCCTTCCCTGGGCGGCGGCATGCTGGCGACGCTGCCGAGGCTGGGCTCGGTGCTCACCTTCGCGTCGATCGCCTCGCTGGGGCTGCCGGGGCTGGCCGGATTCTGGGGGGAGATGCTGGCGCTGTTCGGGGCCTTCCAGCCGGCGAACGGGCTGCCCCGCGCGCTGTTCGTGACGTACATGGCGATCGGAGGGCTGGGGGCGGTCCTGACGGCCGCGTACTTCCTGGTCATGCTGTCCCGCGTGACCCACGGTCGCCCCCGCATGGACGAGCGGGAAGGCGTCACACCGGACGAGCGTCCCGTCGTACCTCTCGGTTCGACGGCAAGACGCTCGGCGACGGCCACCCTGGACCCGCCCCCGAGACCGGAGCCCTACAGCGGCCAGAACAAGCCTCCAAGCGCCACCGAACCCAGCACGCCTCCGGACCATGCCGCACCGTCCGGTGACGACGCGTACCTGGAAGATGCCGGACCCTTGAGCGGCGGCACGCTCTCAGACCACGTCCGACCGTCCAGCGGTGACGCGCGCCTGGAAGATGCCGGAGCCGTGAGCGGCGGCACCCTCCCGGGCGGCCCTCAGCGGGTTACAAGCGCGCCCCGGCAGCAGGCGCCAGATGACATCAGGAGTTACGAGCTACTGGCATGGACACCGCTGGTAGCCCTGATCCTGCTCTTCGGGCTCTGGCCCGGCCTCCTCCTGTCGCTCACCACACCGGCCGTGCAGACCCTGCTGGGAGCCGTCTCATGATCCAGCAGATCGACTACTTCGTGATCGCGCCCCCGCTGGCGCTGGCCCTGGTGGCCGGTCTGGTGCTGCTGCTGGACGCCTTCCTCCCGGCCCGCCCCCGTACGAAGCCCGTGCTGGGGCTCGTCACGCTGGCAGGCGTCCTGGTCGCGCTGGCCTTCGTCGTCGCCCAGGCGATCAGGGGCGGCCCGCCGCGATCGACCTTCTGCGTCCCGGCCGACCTCGCCGGTCCCACCCGGCTGTGCTCCTTCGTGGCGGACGGCTTCACGCTGGTGTTCGCGGGCGTGGTGCTGGTCGCGGCCGTGGTGGTCGTGCTGATGTCGATGACCGAGCTGGCGGCCGGCGGCATCCCGGTGGGTGAGTGGTACTTCCTCCTCCTTTGCACCCTCGTCGGCGCGGTGACCCTGCCCGCCTCCCGAGACCTGATCATGCTCGTGGTGGCGCTCGAGCTGGTCTCGCTCCCGGTCTTCGCCCTCACCGCCATGAAGCGCTACGACGGCCGAGCCTCCGAGGCCGCCGTGAAGCTCTTCGTGGTTTCGGTGGTGTCGACGGCCGTCATGCTGTTCGGCGTCTCGCTGCTGTACGGCATCGCGGGCACGGTCTACCTGTCCCGCCTCGCGGCCGTGTTCAGCGGTCAGGCCCCGGCGCCGGGGTTGGCGGAGACCACGACCCTCGCGACGGTCCAGGGTCTGCCCGCCGTTGTCTCGGTCGGAGTCGTGCTCGTCGTGGCGGGGTTCGCCTTCAAGATCGCCGCGGTGCCGTTCCACTCCTGGGCGGCCGACGTCTATCAGGGCGCCCCGGTCCCCGTGGCCGCGCTGCTCTCGGTGATCTCCAAGGCGGCGGGGTTCGCCGGGTTGATCCTCGTACTGGTCGCCGGATTGTCCGGGCAGGCCGCCACCTGGGCGCCCATTGTCGGGATCATCGCCGCGCTGACCATGACCGCGGGCAACCTGCTCGCCATGCGCCAACGCTCCGCCGTACGCCTGCTGGCCTGGTCCTCCGTCGCGCAGTCCGGCTACATCCTGGCGCCGCTGGCGGTGGCGGCCCAGGGCATAACCCTTCGGCCCGCCAGGGGACCCGGCACATACCCAGCCGGAACCGGGGTCGGCGCGGTCAGCACTTCCATGGCGTACCTGGTCATCTACGCCGCCATGAACCTCGGCGCGTTCGCGGTGGTCCTGCTCGTCTCCAGGACCGCCACCCGCAACGAGCTCGACGACTACCGGGGCCTGGCGTTCCGGCGCCCCGCGGCGGGGCTCGCGCTGGCGTTCTGCCTGGTCTGCCTGGCCGGCCTGCCACCGGGCCTGGCCGGGCTCTTCGCCAAGGTGTTCGTCTTCCGCGAGATCGTGGAGGGCGGCTCGGGCTGGCTTGCCCTGATCATGGCCGTCAACACCGTGATCGGCCTCTACTACTACGCCGTCTGGACCGCGCGCCTCTTCACCCCTCCCACGGCACCGGTCCTCGTCCGGCACCGCCCGACGCCCACGACGTGGCTGGCCATCGGCCTGGCCCTGGCAGTGGCCGTGCTGTTCTCGATCGCCCCCCAACTGGTCCTGGACATGACCGCACTGTCCGCCTTCGGTTGAGAGACGGCCGTGGGTAAGAAGAAAGTCGCGCTCCGCCCGCAGCTGAGCACGCCGGGGAGCGGCTGGGGAACGAAGCACCGGGTCGTGGTCGTTGGAGGAGGTGAACCCAGACCACGAAGGGGGGAAACCTTGCACCACAACGGTCTGCGCACGGCCATCCTGCTGGGCGGCCTGTCGGCGCTGATTGTCGCGGTGGGCGCGTGGTTGGGCGGCGGAGCCGGTGCGCAGATCGCGCTCGTGCTCGCCCTGGCGAGCAACGGAGTCGCCTATTTCTTCTCCGACCGCATCGCCCTGTCGGCCATGCGTGCCAGGCCGGTCAGCGAGGTGGAGCAGCCCACGCTCTACCGGATCGTGCGAGAGCTCTCCACTGAGGCTCGCCAGCCGATGCCGCGCCTGTACATCTCGCCGACGGTGCAGCCGAACGCGTTCGCGACCGGCAGAAGCCCTCGCCAGGCCGCGGTGTGCGTGACGTACGGCCTGACCAAGCTGCTCGACGAGGCCGAGCTGCGCGGAGTGATCGGGCATGAGCTGTCACACGTGTACAACCGGGACATCCTCATCTCCTCCGTAGCCGGCGCGCTGGCCACGATGATCACCTGGATCAGTTACGTGGCCGTGTTCTTCGGTGGCTCGGACGACGACGAGGGGCCGGGCTTCGTGGGCGCGCTGCTGATGATGGTGCTCGGACCGGTGGCGGCCGGGATGGTGCAGATGGCGATCTCCCGGACGAGAGAGTTCCAGGCCGACGAATCGGGTGCCAGGCTCACGGGCGACCCGCTCGCCCTGGCCTCGGCGCTCCGCAAGATCGAGATGGGTGCCCGCAGGCTTCCGCTCCCCGAGAACAGCCGCCTCACCTCGGCCTCCCACATGATGATCGCGAACCCGTTCAGCGGCTCGGGCTTCGGCCGGCTGTTCTCCACGCATCCGCCCACGTCCGAGCGGGTCGCCCGCCTCGAGCGGATGGCCGGCTACCGCCGCTGACCCATGGGCCGATTAACCAAGGCGGAGCGGAGGCTCTGGAACGCGTTCCCCACCGGCCAGACCGTCGAGCTGGGCCCGTTCAAGATCGGTCCGTTCCGTACGGCCGGCGCGAACGCCCCCACGGACGGCCACACGTGGGGGCCCGAACGCTCGATCAGAGCCGAAGTGATCGCCCAGTTGCTCCTCGGCGCCCGCGACACCGGCACCGGCTCGGTCCCGGCGGTACGTCTGCGCGGCGCCCGGATCACCGGCCGGCTCACGATCGTCGGCGGCACGATCCCGTACGAACTCAGCCTGATCGGCTGCCATCTGGATGAACCCATCCGCTTCACCGACTCCAACACCCGCACCGTACGCCTGACCGACTGCCGCCTCCCGGGCCTCAGCGGCGGCGGCCTGCGGGTGGCCGGGCACCTCAGCCTGTCCGGCTCGAACATCACCGGCACCGTCCGCCTGAACCGGGCCCAGTTCGAGAGCGGGCTGTGGCTGGGTGGGACCAAGATGACGGCCGACGACGACGAGGGATGGGCGCTCTACGCGAACGCCGTCGTCGTGGACTCCGGCACGTACCTGCGCAACGCCGACTTCACCGGAGCAATCGGTCTGGTCGGCGCCCGCCTCAACGGCGGACTCTTCCTGGACGGCGCAACCCTCCGCAATCCCGGCAGCCAGGCCCTCATCGCCGACAACATGGTCGTCGAGGACACCATGCGCTGCACCGACGGATTCCTGGCACTGGGCTGCGTACGATTACGCGGAGCGCGAATCAACGGGACACTCTCGCTCAACGGGATCATCCGAAGCCCGGACACCCGCTACGCCCTCCACGCAAGCCACATGGAGATCCGCGAGCTCTATCTGAAGCCCGCAAAGCCCATCGAAGGCGTCGTCACCCTCGCACACACCACCGTCGGCACGCTGCACGACAATCCAGACACCTGGCCCGAGAAATTACGCCTGAACGGCCTGACCTACGACCGCCTGCGCGGCTCCGGCGTAACCCGCCGAATCGACTGGGTGACCCGGGATCCGGAGGGGTTCAGGCCGCAGCCGTACGAGCAACTCGCCGCGTGGTTCCTCAGCGACGGAAACGACGCGCTCGCCCGGCGCACCCAACTCGCCAAACTTCGAGCCCGCCGGCAGACCCAGGGCCTCGGTAGCCGGGCGTGGGGGCGGCTGCTCGACGTCGCGGTCGGGTACGGCTACCGCCCCTGGCTGGCGGGCATGTGGTTCGCCTTGCTGCTGGCGATCGGGACGGTCGTCTTCGCCATCAGCCCCCCAAGAGCGCTCAAACCCTCCGAGAGCCCCGATTTCAACGCCTTCGCCTACACCTTCGACCTCCTGCTCCCGATCCCCGCATTCGGGCAACGAGAGCTGTTCGACCCGGGTGGGTGGACGCAGTGGCTCGCGTACGGACTGATCGTCTCCGGCTGGATCCTGGCCACGGCGCTGATCGCCGGCGCTACGCGGATCCTCCGCCCTCAGTGACCTGGCGCAGGATGGACGCGAGATCCGTCGGGAAGAAGGTCTCCTCCGTGCTCTCGAGCTCCTCCGCGCTCCACCACCGGTAAGCCGTCGTCGTGTCCTTCTCGGTCTGCTCCATGTGATCGAACGACACGACCGCACCGGCCCCCACCCAGATCGCGAAGAACGTCTGATCCTGCGTGACGGCGTACTCGGACCAGTTGAACTCGATCACGCTGTTCCCGTACGGCCCGCTGAGCTCGTCCGCATTCGCCCGGATCCCGACCTCCTCGAACAACTCCCGCGCCGCCGCCTCCTGCAACGTCTCGCCATCCTCCGCCGCCCCGCCGATCGTGAACCAGAACGGCTCATCGGGCCTGGCCGGGTCAAAGCCGTGGAGAAGGAGGACCCGATCTTGATCATCAATGGGCAGGGCACGCGCCGTAAAGCGGCGCAGGGGGATCTTCGTCACGTTTACTGAGCTTACGATCGAGCTGTCGAGAAGGCGTCCTTCTATGTCCACTGTTCCACCTTTGCGGCAGAGGGAGTACTCCCTTGTGGTTGACTTCATCCATGGTCTCATTGAGTGAGGAATCAGTGACGGCCAGTTCCCCAACCTGCCGATGGGCGCCCGTAGTCAGGCAGTGGTTCTTTCGCACCGGTGCCTAGATTTCTTTTCCCCGGGAGGAGGATCGAACTCCCATGGTGCGCGTCGGCGAAGGACTCCGGCCAGCGAAAACGGGTCAAGGCGACGGATCGGAAAGACCAGGTGCCGCGTCGACGATCGACACAAGCACGAGATCTCGGATAGATGCTTCAACGAGCCAAGAAGACATCAAACGCGGAGACTTCGCCAGCACCTTATTGGTGGCGGTACCGGAGCCGTCCCTGCCCGCCGGCCGCGCGCCGATCTGGACGAAACGGCAGCTGATTGAAGGCTCCGGTGCGGATGCGGGTGGGAGCGTAAGTGGAACTTCCCGGAGCGGTATGGGTGCTGGCAGGCGATCTACGGGCCGAGCGCCCGGCCCGGTGGCGTGCGGAAGAAGCCGGTCGATCATGCAAGCAGCGCCACCTGTGGGACGCGGCATCAACCGGCTCAAACCTCATCGGGCCGTGGCCACCTCGCTTCGGCACGCTCGCCATCCGCTACAAGGTCGCCATCCCACATCGCCACAATCAATGAGTCGCTATGAACTCACTTCCGAAATGTGGCCTCGAGGCCGTGCATATGGGCGTTGGCGGTCCGCGGTGGGTGCCTCCGCCTCTGACTGGCCTACATCGTCCACGGAGCCATTTGGCCGATCCGCAAGGGCACCTCGACCAAGGCTGTGTAGCCCGCTCTCAGCCACTCCGCCGAGGATACGTACATGTGGGGGAGCGGCCCGAGGCACAGGAGAAGACGCGTGCCCTCGTGGACAGCGCGCTCGACCGTGTGCCCCGGATGTGCCCTCCGGGCCCTGCGGAACGCTGGAACGCCAGTTCAAAGGCCTGAAGTAGGCCTCCGCTAGCGGTAGTTCACGAACTGGAGGGCGATGTCCAGATCCTTGCCCTTCAGAAGGGAGATGACGTCCTGAAGGTCGTCCTTCTTCTTCGAGCTGACCCGAAGCTCCTCGCCCTGAATCTGCGCCTTGATCCCCTTCGGCCCCTCGTCGCGAATCAGCTTGGAGATCTTCTTCGCGTTCTCCTGGTCGATGCCCTCCTTCAGGCTGACCAGCATCCGGTACTCCTTGCCCGACAGCTTGGGCTCACCCGCGTCGAGGATCTTCAGCGAGAGGCCCCGCTTGACCACCTTCTCCTTGAACACGTCGAGAGCGGCATTCGCCCGCTCCTCGCTGTTCGCCTTGATCTCGATGTTGTCTTGCCCTGACCAGCTGATCGCGGCCCCCGTACCCTTGAAGTCGAAGCGGTGCCCGATCTCCTTGACCGTCTGGTTCAGAGCGTTGTCGACCTCCTGACGGTCGATCTTGCTCACGATGTCGAAAGACGAATCGGCCAAAACACTCATCCTCTCAGCGGCGAAAGCACTACCCGGATCCTGCTTCCCCGGCGTACGCGAAAACGCGCGGACCCAGCGCACGAGCCTAGCCAGCATCGGCCCGCCGCGCAGGACACCGCTCCCGTACGGAGAACCGTCCGGATTCCGGCTCCCCTCCACCCGTTTCGGCGCGGTGCCCAACGGAGATCCGGCGCACACCCAACCGTTGTCACGTACACCTCGGAAGTCCGCTATCCTTCTATCTGTCGCCGCGAGAGCGGATGGCACGGCAGGTTGCCCGAGTGGCCAAAGGGAGCGGTCTGTAAAACCGTCGGCTCAGCCTACGCAAGTTCGAACCTTGCACCTGCCACACGCAGTAAGCGCAGCTCAGAGGCCCTTCGGGGCCTCTTCTGCGTTTCGGGGGGCATGCAGCCGTAGGCGGCTCTGCGCGGCCGTTTGTCGGTGGTCGCGCAATATAAGCGCAATGATCTTGGAGCTGTTTCCGCAGGTCGGACCGGCGGTTTCAGGGGTTCGAGTGTCCCTGAAACGCGAACGGGTCCCGGAGATCATCCGGGACCCGATGGCCTGCGAGTGGTGCGTCATTCCCCCGGTGCGTCGTCTATCCGTCGGTTGGCGATCTCCTGGTGACCGTCGATGCACTTGGCGTAGACCCGGAGAAGGACGTCAACGCTGTGACCGGCCCGCTCGGCGACCTCCGGGGCCGGGACGCCGGCGTTCAGCCAGAGGGAGACAGCCGCGTGACGAAGGTCGTAGGGGCGCTTGGCGAGTGGAGAGGCGACCTGGGCGGGTGTGGAGGCGAGTTTCCGGGACTCCTGCCAGACCTCGGTGTAGGCCGTCGAGGCCACCACGCCGCCACGCTCGCTCTGGAACAGTCGGCCGTCCGGTCCCAGTCCGAATTGGGCTATGTGGTCTCGAAGGATCTTGGCCAGCGTCGGCGGGATGGGCACGGGACGGACGTCATCCCGTCCGCGGTGCTTGAGCCCGCGTTCCTCGTGGGCGTCGCCGGTGTCCGTCCATTGCGTGTTGACCTCGGGCCGAGAGACGTCGATGAGGAGACGTCCCCAACCCGTCTCCGGAAGGTCGCAGTCCTCCTTGCGTAGGGCGATGGCCTCTGCGGGTCGGAGGGCGGCGTAGTACATGCACGCGAACAAGGCCGTGAGCCGCCTACCGCGTCCCCGCCTGCCTATGTAGGTCACCGCGGTCAGCAGTTCTTGCGCCTGTCGAGGGTTGACCACGATGCGGGGACCCACTGTCTCGGTGGTCTTGGGCGGCTTCCACTTGATCCGGTGCAGCGGATTTGCCGAAAGCTCCTCCAGCTCCACGGCGCACTCCAGCATTGCGTGCACGACGGCTCGCTTGCGGCGGACGGTGTTCGCGCCGGCCGCCTTGCCGTCGAGCCGTAGCGCGATCGCGTCGAGCGCCAGCCGTACGGTTTTCGTCTCGCCCAGGTCGACCATGTCGAGCGAGGCACCTTCCAGCCACCGAATCGCCCGCTCCATGTCGGGAGGAGGGGCAGTCCTCTTGGTCTTGGGAAGGAGCGTGTACTTGCGCAGGGCCGTACGGAGCAGCTCGGCGTCGGGCTGGCCGGGCCGATCCTTGACGAGCGCGGGGAGCGCGGTGGCGAGCGCGTCGGAGATGCTGTCGCGGCTCTTGGCGGCCATGCGGGGCCATTTCATCTCGATGTACGCCCGGACGAAGTCGAGGACCGTGCGAGCGCTCTTGGCCTGGAGCATGGACAGCGGGAGACCCGTCTCCATGTCGAACGGCTCACCGTTCTTGGTCGCCTGACGCAGGTCGGACAGCAGGTTCTCGGCGAGCGCGTTGGTCCTAAGCGCCTTGGACTTCTGTCGGCCGCCGACCTTCCAGCGGACGACGTAAGACGGCGTCTTGCTCGACTCGTTCCGCGAGATCGCCCAGAGTTTCACGTCATAGGAGGTGTTCACGCAGCCTCCCGCGAGCTCTGAAGCCACGCGGTGAACTCGCTCCGGTAGATGCGAAGCTCGCCGTTGGGCAGCTTGAAGCCCTCTGGGGCTTTGCCGATCTCCCGCCACCGGTAGAAGGTCCGCCGGGAGACTCCGCCGAGCTCGTCAAGCGGCGGCGCGCCGCGCCGCCGGCGGCCCGAGCCTGCGGGCCGCACGCTGCGCGTGCGGCCTGGGGGCCGTTCTCGCGCGCGGCCCGCCACTCGGGCCGCCGGGTCAACCTACTTCGCGTGAACCACGCTGCTTCGTTTTGCTTCGTAATGCTTCACTGCGCTAATTCCGCTAGCCTTCCAACGTGTGTGTTGCGTGCGTGCACACAACCGATGCGTGCACGCACGCCGCCCCGGATCTATGCAGCAATGCTACGACGCCGGGAACCAGCAATCGTCACCAGGTAATTAACGGCAAGTGACGGATGGCGAGGAACGCGCTAGCAGCGATGGCCGCTACCATCAACAGCACGCACGTTCGGGCCGTACGACCCCAGTTCGCAAGAGCGAATCGGGCCGTACGGCCCAGCTCTTGTGATGCGTTCATGCTCCTCCTTTCTGCGCTCAAGAACCAAAAAGCGCTCCAGGAAGCCCCGCCATCCGGGTGATCTCCGACATCACACGGGCGGAACGCCTGCAGCGCTTAGCCATGCCGTTAACTCCGCAACGCATCCACTGCTTTCCTCGTCGAGCCTTAACGAGTTGCCACGTCGGAGATGACCGGCAGGGGGTGGAACATACGTTGCTTTGTGAACAGGCCAAAGATATAGCCGATCGATCCACGATGCGGTCAGAAACAGAAAACCTGCCTCCGGCGGGGGCGCTCCGGCTCCGGGATGAGCCCGGGCCTGCATATGGCCCGTGGGGCTGAGGTGAAGCCTGATCATCCCGCCCACCATCGACCCGGGACAAGCCGAGCAGACCAGGGTCACGGAGCCAAGGTCGTTCCTCCAGTTGGGGGCTCCACCTTGTCCCCGTGGCCCTGGCCCGCTTCCCCTTCGGGCGGGTCGACGGCAGATGGGATGATCAGGCGGCCGGAAGTGTGCGGGTCTTGTCCGCCATGAAACGGTCAATCTCCGTTCGTTGACCGGGGTCAAACGCACGCCGAGGTAGGTAGAGGGTTGATCCATCGATCATGCGAAGGAACCAGAACTCTCGGCCACTCTCTATGCGCGTGAACATCGACCATCGGTAGGTGACATCGAACTCTTCCTCGCGGCACTCGATCGACTCATCCGTCAGCCTTACTCGAGCTGGACGCATGAGCCACCGCCGCGCCCGCCAGAAGTAGCGATACACCCTCCAAACTACCCACAGCGAGGCCAGTCCCGCCAACATGGTGATCGCGCCGACCACGAGGTTGTAGGTGACAGCGGCAAGGGCGCCGAAGGGGACCAAGAACACGGCGCAGAGCACAGAATTGTCAAATGATCTTCCGGCCCCGGACACAACGGCGCGCCGAGCCTCCCTTGAAGTCAGCCGGATCTCCGTCGCAATGTCCACAGTGTCCCCCGTCGGAGTGGAGTGGGCAGCGCAAGTGTACGGCTCGTCCTATCGCAACAGGTCACAGGCTTAACGTCGTGCCATTAGCGTGCCATTAACCCCGGTGAAGGGGTCAACCACGGTCACTCACGACCGCTCCGGCAACCCCGCTGACCAGGCAACCCGAGGTCCGCTCCCCGCGATCACAGCAATTCCCAAGCTGACAGCGCGATTTCACATCCAAGCGAACAGGCGAATAGTTGACTTGAGAGGGCTTGCGGTGAGCTAGACAGCAACGGTCTAGGCAGTTGCCGGCAGTCAGGCTAGAGAGAGCCTGACTCGGCGAGCGTCGCTGCTTTGCCTTCCTCGAAGTCAGTTATCGCTCGCGGGTTTCGGTCGAAGTAGTCGTTCCAGAAACCGGCTCGGTGCCAACTCAAAGGTGCCGCGCGAAGGCGGCCATCTTCGAGTGTCATCGTCCAGCACTTGGGGATTCGCGGATCTAGGGTTTCGAACATTGACGGGTCCCAGAGAGTGCCGGGGCTCTCGTCGTCATCGCCAAGGATACGGATGTAGTAGACCTCTGCGTCCGAGTACGTTTCCAGGACGACGTATTGTCCGCCCACATGCACGCCCGGATAGGCATCGGTGGGTTCGCCCTGCGGGCTGATGATCCGAACGCAGCGTACGATCACTCGCCGATCGTATAAGTGGGTGGCACACTGAGGAGGACAAGATCCGGAACAGGCTCGGGAATGAGCATGCCACAGGGGCCGAGCGATCACCCGCAGGTCAGCGCGTCCTCGGGCCGAGGGACAGCGATCCACTTCGAATCCGATGGTTGCAGGCTTCACCCCGAAAGCCTGCTAGCTCGGAAAGTCGGTGTCCCAAGGGTAGGTGAACCGTTCGGGTGCTACGCCCCAATCTTGGAGTAGAGCTAGGAGGTCAGCTTCGTCGGCGGCGACTGTGCGCTTGACCTCGTTGCTTCCGATGTCGTAGTCCCAGCCGTCGAGGCGCTCGATGATGTATTCGCGGTGTGTCAGCCGGAAGCTGCGTCTCTCGTCGTTACGTGTCCAGCCTTGTCGTTGGGCGGCATCGTCGGCGTCGGATCGCAGCGGGCGGATCTCGATCCATGCTCGATACTCCGGCCGGCCCGCCTCGACTTCGGCGACGAGGGGCCCGCCTAAGGCGAAGCGCGCTCAGTTTGTCTGTTGGGAAGACTGCCTCAGAGCGTTGAGCCACAGGAGTCAGCCTCTCACGGGGGTATCCGGGGGTCCGTGCAATATATGTGCAATGATCTTGCTGCTCGTGACGGCATGACAAGCTGGCACCCAGGTCAGAAGCATGGGATCGATAGGAACGGTCACGCGCTGTAAAGCCGTCGGCTCAGCTTACGCAAGTTCGAATCTTGCACCTGCCACATGAGCCAAGAGAGGCCCGTTCCCAGCGGAAACGCAGTGACTGGCCTCTCTCGTTGATCATCCGTGAGTACCCCTGATTGCCTTGGTTTCCCGTGGCCTCTGGCACGGATCTGGCACGGGATCATGGGCGCCTGACGCGCGTACCCCGCCGGATCATCCCGTCGTCGCTGCCCTCTGGTCTGCTCGGCTTTCCTGGGCGGCGGGAAGATCCGCCTCGACTCAACCCGGGCACACCAAGATCTCCATTAAAGCCGGGCCGATTCAGGCCGATGTCCTTGATCCGCTGTGGCAGGTCATTTGATAATGACCGCTTTCTGGCATGATCGGAGAACGACTGTGGAAACCCCCGCCTCGGGCCGCGAGCCGATGCCCCGTCGGCGTTCGGCACTGACAGGAGCCACGTTACTCGCGCTGGGCGCCGTCGCGGGCGTCGCCCTGAGTACGGCCGGTCTCGTACCCTCTGCGCTCCGCCCCAAGCCGGTGGCACCAACGGCCTCGCCCGATACCTTGCCCCGGCCCACGGCCAGTGATGCGCGCCTGAGCCTGCCCGCCGTTCGTGGCGCCACCGCGGTCACGCTACCCGCCCAGGTTGAGGGCATGGCCCTGCGCCACGAGTTCGACGACACCGTCGAGGACAGCACTGCTGTCTTCCTCCGTGGCCTGCGTAACGGCGGCTACGGGGTCACGAAATCGGTCAGCGGCCTCTACGTTCTTCCCCAGGCCTCGTCCGCGCAGCCTCCGCTCACCTCCCCGGTGACCCTGTTCGCGGCAGAGTCCAAGGACCTAGATCCGGACGCGATCTTCAAGGACTGGTTGATGCCGTCGTTCGGCAAGGCCGCGAGGAAGTCGGAGACGCTCAACCCGTGGCCGTATGAGGGGCACACGATGTGCTGGCTCACGACGACGTACTTCTGCGCCTGGGCCAACCGCACGTCCTTCGGCGTGGTCTCCTTCAATGCGACGGCCGAGACGACCACGCGGGCCCATGGGCACTTCGCCGCGATCCGAGCCGCCGTCGAGCGGCCGGTCCATCCGCAGTGAGCGGCCCTCGGCGATGCCCACCAGCTGTTCTGCCGAGTACTCCGCGTATATTCCGGATCTTCGTAATGAGGGCAATCGCCTGTGAGACAGGGCAGGCAGCTCAGATCTGCGGTTGCGTATCTCGTAAGGGTGGCTCTCGCAGTAGGGGCAAGTCGGCCTCGCCGAGTTCCCTCGCGGAGGCGTCGCGAGCGCGCGTTCCGCGTCTAGGATCAGGGAGTGCCCAAGCTCGTCTGTCCTTGCGGCTATGTCCATGATCTGTCACCCATCCCTGATGCTGGGTACGTCACCTTCCTGGACGAGCTGTCCGACGCGATTCTCCATCCGGGTGTCGAGGAGTTGGACAGTGATGAACGGATGGGGCTTCTGATCTTCAAGACGGGGCTTCTCTATGAGTGTCCCGATTGCAGTCGGGTCATGTGGCGGAAGGACTATGACGCCAAGTTCCGGATCTACATGCCAGATGACCAGTAGAGGCCTCTCGGAACAAGATCCGGGATATGCGCGGGATGATCTTTCGGTTTGGTCGAGCGAGGCAGGCGCTTGCCCCAGGTCGGCGGTCGTTTCCAGCCAAAGGCTTCAGCCCCCTGTAAAGGACCAGGGTCAACTCGCTCCCGACCTCGACCTGGACCTGGCGTTCGAGGTCCTGTCTGGCCCCTTGTACTACCGGCTGCTGATCACACAGCAGCCGTTGATCCCCGACTACATCAACCGCGTACCCCATGTCCTCTTCGCCGGGTTGAGCCCCAGACCGCAACCGCGATAGCGGCACCTTGCCTCCAGCGCAGATGCGCTGGAGGCAAGGTGCCGACGTTACGGGTACGGACGCGTAGTTCACCCGGGGTAGGGCTTACTCCGGCAGGATGGACAGGGCTCGGGATGGGCACAGGGTGACGGCGTGGCGCGCCTGTGTGGCGCTCTGGTCGTCGAGGTGGTCGGTCAGCAGGGCCACGATCCCGTCGTCGTCTTGGTCGAAGACGGCCGGTTCGGTCAGGACGCACTGGCCGGAGCCGACGCAGAGACGTGTGTCCGCTTTGATGCGCATCATGTCCTGCTCACCAGGTGACCGGGAGTTCGTGAACGCCGTAGATGACGGCGTCGGACTTGAACGGCAGCTCCTCGGCCGATGCGGCGAGCCGCAGGGTGGGGATACGGCGGAACAGCGTGTCGAAGACGATCTGCAGTTCCATCCGGGCCAGGTTCTGGCCGAGGCACTGGTGCGGGCCGAAGCCGAAGGCGATGTGGTGGCGGGCCCCGCGCTCGACATCCAGTTTGGCCGGGTCCTTGAACACCGCCGGGTCCCAGTTGGCCGACAGCATCGAGACGATGACGCCCTCGCCGGCCTTGATGCTCACCCCGCCGATCTCCACGTCTTCGGTGGCCAGCCGGGAGGTGACTCCGTCGGCGATGGTGAAGTAGCGCAGCAGTTCCTCTACGGCCATGGGTGTCCGGCCTGGGTTGCCCTTGACCACGGCCAGCTGCTTCGGATGGGAGAGCAGCCCGACCACGCCGAGCGAGATCATGTTCGCCGTGGTCTCGTGCCCGGCGGTCAGCAGCAGGAAGGCCAGGCTCACCAGGCCCGCGTGGTCGAGGGTGCCCTCCTGGCGTTGCCGGGCGATCTGCCGGCCGAACAGGTCATCGCTGGGTTCGGACTCCTTGCGGGTGACCAGGTCGTCGATGTAGGCGCGCAGCTCGGCGAAGGCTCGCTGGCGGCCTTCCAGCGACGTCCGGCGCACCATCATGGTGGTACGGCTCTGGAAGAAGTCGTGGTCGGCGTACGGGACGCCGAGCAGTTCGCAGATCACCAAGGAGGGGACCGGCAGGGAGAGCGCCTGCACCAGGTCGACCGGCCGCTGGTCGGCGGCGAGCATGTCGTCGATGAAGTGGTCGACGATGTCCTGGATGCGCGGGCGCAGCGCGGCCAGCCGCTTCACGGTGAACTCGCCGATCACCGAGCGCCGGGCCGTGGAGTGTTCCGCGCCGTCCATGCCGAGCATCAACGGCGGCTGGCTGCGGAGCTGCTGCAGGGTCGCCGCATCGAGGGTGAAGAGCGGGAAGCCGTCTTTGCGCTTGTCGGAGGAGAAGCGGCCGTCGGCGAGTACGGCCCGGGCCTCCTCATGTCCGGACACCCACCACGCCTCGCCGCCGCTGGCCAGACGGACCTTGCTGATCGGCGCCTGCTCGCGCAGCCGCTCGTAGGCGGAGGGCGGGGCGAACGGGCAGCCCCGTCCGACCGGCAATTCCAGACCGGCGAGTTCGTCGGCAACGCTCTTCGTCATGAATGACCTCCCAGTACTAGATCTGGCGGAATGTGTTCTGCTTGTGGCGACCTCCGGAACCGGCGGTGTCCTGCGGAGGCCGAGAGTCGCCTGTCGCGCCACCGTCAGGTCCATGTCGCTCCAAGGCCGTGGGCCGGTTCGTCAGCGGTCTTCATCGCAGGCTGAGCGGGGTCTCGGATTCGCTGGGGACAACATCTCCGGGTCGCGGACGCGTAGGAGAGGCCGGTGATGCGGCCGTCCTGGGAAGGTCCGCGGCGACGGTGGTGGCACGGCGCGCGCGCAGGCCGCCGGCCAGGCACAGCACGACACCGAGCGTGAGCCAGGTGACCAGGACGATGACGGAGTGGGTGACGCCGTGGCCGTCGAAGAAGGCGGTGGAGCGCAGCAACTGGCCACCCGCCCCGGGCGGCAGCAGCTGGCCAAGGACGCCGGACCAGCCGGGCAGCATTTCGGGCGCGGTCGCGGCACCTGACAGGGGATTGCCGATGAGCATCATGGCGACGGCGCCGAGACCGAAACCCGCCACCCCGAGCAGCGACTCCAGCCCGAGGATGCTCAGCGAGGTGGCCGCGATGGTCAGGGCGACGGCGCCGCTGTTGGCCCAGTACACGCCGTTGAGCGAGCCGAGCCAGAACTGCAGGATCGCCGCCGCGGCCAGGCCGCCGGTAATCGCGGAGGCGAGCGCTCCGGTGACCCGGCGGGCGGTGCCGCGGACCAGTCTGGTCAGCAGGAGCGCGGCGAGCAGGCCTCCCATGACCAGGGGAAGGGCTCCGGCGGCCAAGCCGGCGCCGCGCGGGTCGTCGGCCGGCAAGGCGACGAGGTCACGGACGGCGACCGCCGTGCGGGTGCCCGGTGCCTGCGCCTGGCTCAGCCCGGTCGCGATGCTCTGCAGGGTCTGGGCGACCGCAGTACCGGCGGCGGTGGCCATGATGACCTGTGGGGTGCCGGAGCTGACGTCGATCGCCCCGTACACCTCCCGGTCGCGGATCAACCGTTCGGCGGCCGCGGTGTCGGCGACCTCGGTGATCTCGAAGCCGCCCGGTAGACGTCGGCCGAGAGCGGTGCTGACCTGCTCGACCGCGGTGCCCGGCCCGGCGACGGCGATCGGCACATCGTGTACCGACGAGCGCACCGACGGCCAGGCGAAGGCGGTGAGCAGCACGGAGATGCCCGCCGTGAGCAGGACGACCGCCCTGACCACCGTTAACCAGGGTGACCGTGGTGTGTCGGCTGCCAGCGGGGCCTGAACGGCCATATCTGCTCCTCGAATCCAACGTTTGCGTGATTTACGTGATGACAGGGCGGGCCGGTACGCGGATGCCTTCGCCCGGCATGCTCCGCACTGCCGGGCGCGGCGGCCGACGGACTACTTCAGCGTGAGCGGGGTCTCGGATCCGATGCGGGTCAGCTTCTGCGGGTTGCGGACGTAGTAGAGGCCGGTGATGCGGGCGTCCTCGACACGGGCCGCAATGACGCCGTCGATCTCGCCGTCCACGCACAGGAGAAGCGCCGGGTTGCCGTTGACCACGGTGGGCTCGCCGGCGAGCGCGATCCGGGCCTTGCCGAGACCGCTGACGATCATGCGGGCGACCTTGCCGGCGCCGATGATCGGCTGTGGCGCGGCCTGTTTGACGCCGCCGCCGTCGCTGATCAGGACGACCTCGGGGGCGAGCACGTCGAGCAGGCCCTGCAGGTCCCGGGTTTCTACCGCACGCTGGAACGACTCCAGCACCGCCCGGGTCTGGCTCGGGGAGACCACCTCTCGAGGGCGGCGGGCATCGACGTGCCGCCGAGCCCGGTGCGCGATCTGGCGAACGGTCGCCGGGGTCTTGCCGACCGCGGCCGAGATCTCGTCGTAGCTCACATCGAAGACCTCGCGCAGCACGAAGACGGCGCGCTCGGTCGGCGACAGCGTCTCCAGGACGAGCATCAGCGCCATCGACACACTCTCGGCGAGCTCGACGTCCTCGGCCACGTCCGGCGTGGTGAGCAGCGGCTCGGGCAGCCAGGGGCCGACGTAGGCCTCCTTGCGGCGCTTCAGGATGCGAAGCCGGTCCAGCGAGCGCCGGGTGGCGATCCGCACCAGGTAGGCGCGCTGGTCGTGCACCTGCCCCGCGTCGACCTTGACCCACCGCAACCAGGTTTCCTGCAGGACGTCCTCGGCGTCGGCGGCCGAGCCGAGCATCTCGTAGGCCACGGTGAACAGCAGGTTGCGGTGGGCGAGGAACACCTCGGTTGCCGGGTCCATCCGGCCACCACCCGCCGTCGGCTCGGCTGTGCCCGTCGTCGCATCCCGGCGCTCGTTCATACCTGGCTCCTGCCTGTTCACCCGCAACTCCTGCTTCATGCACAAGGCGTCGGCGCCCACCGCGGTGTGACACCCGCGATCGGTGACACACGTCACACGACCGCGCTGTCACAAAGTTCGGGGCGCCCACGCCACATGGTCGTCAGGACGCCGCGCGAACGATATGGCGGCACACGACTTCCCGAGCGATCACTTCGGCCCCGTTGCGTGGTGACCGCCGTGCAACGGCCACCGCAGAAAGAACGGAAAGGACATCATGAGCAAGGTCTGGTTCGTCACCGGTTCGTCTCGCGGCCTGGGCCGCAACTTCGTCGAGGCCGCCCTGTCGCGTGGCGACAAGGTGGCCGCGACCGCGCGGACCGCCACGAGCCTTGACGAGCTGGTCGCCGCCTACGGCGGGGCGGTGCTTCCGTTGGAGCTGGACGTGACTGACAAGGCCGCCGTCTTCGAGAGCGTGAAGCGGGCCAGGGAGCACTTCGGCCGTCTCGACGTCATCGTGAACAACGCCGGCTACGCCCATGTCGGCGCGATCGAGGAGCTGACCGAGCAGCAGTTGCGCGACCAGCTGGAGACCAACGTGTTCGGCGCGGTGTGGGTGATCCAGGCCGCGCTGCCGTACCTACGTGAGCAGGGTGCAGGGCACATCATCCAGCTGTCCTCGGCGGCCGGGCTCATGGCGTTCCCGCTCAGCGGCGCCTACAGCGCCTCCAAGTGGGCCCTGGAGGCCGTGAACGAATCCCTCGCCCACGAGGTCGCCGACTTCGGCATCAAGGTGACCGTGATCGAGCCCGGCGGCTTCGCCACCAGGTCCGGCAAGAGCCCCGATCCCCTCAACAACGGCCACCTGGCCGAGCCCAACCCGGCCTACGACGCTCTTCGCCAGCGCATCGCCGCGTTCGCGGGCAAGCAACCCGCCGGCGACCCGGCCGCCGCGGCCCAGGCACTCCTCGAGCTCGTGGACTCCGACAATCCGCCCCTGCGGGTGCTGTTCGGGCAGGGCTTCTACCCGATGCTCCAGCAGGTCTACGCCGACCGGCTCAAGACCTGGGCCGACTGGCAGGACCTTTCGGCGCAGGCGCACGGCAACCTCGATCAAGAAGATCGCTGACCCAGGGCCGAGCCGACTCACCAGAGGCAAGCGAACCGATAGGAGCACCACATGAAGCACCGCATCGTCGTCCTCGGCGCCGGCTATGCCGGGGCCTACGTGGCCGGGAACCTGGCCCGCCGGCTGTCCCCGGCGGACACCGAGATCACCGTGGTCAACGCCGTCCCGGAATTTGTCCAGCGAATGAGGCTGCACCAGCTCGCGGCGGGCCGCGACATCGAGGCTCCGAAGCTCGCCGACGTCTTCGCGGGCACGGGAATACGGCTGCGCCTGGCCCGTGTCACCGCCGTCGACCCCGAGCGCCAGGTAGTCGCCATCGCTGACGCCGACGGCGGCGGCGAGCTCGGCTACGACACGCTTGTCTACGCGCTCGGCAGCCATGGTGACGTCGAAGGTGTCCCCGGCGTGGCCGAGCACGCCTTCGACGTCGCCGCCCGGCCGTCGGCGCTGCGCCTGCGCGAGCGCCTGGACAGCCTGGACAGGCGGGGCGAGGGCGGGAGGGTGGTGGTCGTCGGCGACGGGTTGACCGGTATCGAGGCCGCCACCGAGATCGCCGAATCCCGGCCCGGCCTGTCGGTGGCGCTCATCGCCCGCGGTGAGCTGGGCACCCGGCTCTCCGCCGGAGCCCGCGGCCACCTGCGCCAGGCCTGCGGCCGGCTGGGTGTCACCGTCCTGGAGCACACCAGCGTCGAAGCCGTCGAAGCGACGCGGGTGCTGTGCGCCGATGGCACCGCCCTGGCGTCCGACGCGACCGTGTGGACGGCCGGGTTCGGGGTCAGCTCCCTCGCCGCCGCCGGCGGGCTGGAGGTCACCCGGAACGGTCAGATCGTCGTCGATCGCACTATGCGGTCGGTCTCGCACCCGAATGTGTACGCCATCGGCGACAGCGCCTATGCCATCGGCGACAACGACCGGCCGTTGCCGATGTCCTGCGCGTCAGCCGGCTACACCGGCAGGCAGGCTATCGAGGCGATCGTGGGACGCCTGACCGGCCGCAAGATCGCGAAGACCAAGCTGGTCTACACGTACAACCACATCAGCCTCGGGCGGCGAGACGGGATCCTGCAGACGGTCGACGACGAAGGGCAGGCAAAGCCGAAGTACAAGGGCGGCCGGAAGCCCGCACGGATCAAGGCGGGCATCCTCAAGATGGCGCTGTGGGCCACCTCGCACCCCACCTACGGCATGCCCAAGCGCAAGCACCGCCTGGCCGCCGCGCCGGACGCGGCCCGTCGAGAAGGCGCTCGCGTAATCACCTCACGTGGCTCGCGTGCACAGCACCGCCACTGATCGCTTGAGCGCCGGTCGGTTCGAGGCCAGCCAGAACGAACCGGCTGGCCTCGCGAGCAGCCCGGCTGCTGGGCTCCGCCGCCGACGTCGAAGACGCCGTGCAGGACGCGTTCCTGCACTGGCAGGCCGCCGACCGGCAGCGGATCAAGGTGCCGGAAGCATGGCTGACCAAGGTCATCACCAACCTGTGCCTCGACGGCACCCGCCCCGCGGGCAGAGCCTGAAGCAAGCCGATCAACGTCCCCGACGTCCAGATGTCCCCGCGGGCAATCATGCCGGGAACCTCTGCCATCGGAACCCACTCGATCCGATCAGCCTCCACCTCACCCTCAGGCGAGCCCACCAGCTCGGCCCCGCGCGCCACGAACAGCAGGTGCTCCGCATCCACCATGCCGGCCATCGGCTGATAGCTCACCAGGCGCTCAACGTTCTTCGGCCTGTACCCGGGCTCCTCCTCAACCTCCCGGACCGCGGTCGCCATCGGATCCTCACCGGCCTCGACAAGCCCGCCAGGAAGCTCCCACCCCCACCGATCGAACACAAACCGATGCCGCCACATCAGCAAGACCCGATCCTGCTCATCCAGCACAACCGCGATCGCAGCCCGATCCAGATGCACTACGTGATGCTCGAACCGCTCCCCTCCAGGGATCTCCACATCGGCCAGCCCCAGCCGAATCCACTGGTTGTCGTAGATGAGCCGTTCGCCATGTACGACCCAGCGGGTCAGCTGCCGCAACCCCCTGCATCCCGGTTCAATAGTTAGCTAGATGGACTTCACCCAGGAACGGGCCACATTCGGAGGCATCGCCAATTCCTCCTGTACGAGCCGGATTGCCTGTTCTTCGTATCCGCGAACCTTTAGTTGGCGCACACGACCGGTGAGTTCGGTGGCCCTGACGGCGTCCGTGTACTTGAGGACACGGCGCTGCCGAAGTATCCGAACGACCATCACGACCCAGAAGACGAGGAAGCAGGCGAAGAGCCCTAAGAAGCCCAGAGGGACCACGGTGTCAAGCATGAGCTGATCTTAGGTGTCGGGGGCCGAAATCTACGAGATCAGTCATCGCTTTTCGGAAGTGCCTGGCTACGAGCCAGCAGAACCGCCTCCTGGATGTCGGCCTGAATCCGTTTCCGGATCTGTGCCTTCGGATCCAGCGAAGGCCGGCACGGCGCGATCTCGCCTGCCCTATGTTTTCACCAGCCAGCGACCCCAACCTCCGTCTCTTATAGGAAACCCTCATCGCGCACTTCTGCATGCGCTTGCCAAATTGTTCCTATAGGGATCAAGGCGCCGGCACTTCGCGCCGCCGCACGGCCCGCCGCCCGCCCGCCGTACCGAGCCTGGCCCGCCGACCAGGGGCGCGCCGCCGCCCACTTCGCCGGACGTGTCTCTCGACCTGCTTTTAGGCCCTTGTAGCTATGCGCCTGAGCGAGCATGAATCTCCTCTCGAAGAGTGCCACCTGTCCGCGGCAGGCGGGTGATGCGCCGCATGGCCTCGCCTTGCTGCCCATCGATGCATTTGGCGTATACGCGTAGCAGAACGTCAACGCTGTGGCCTGCCCATTCGGCCACCTGGGGCGGGCCCGCCGGCGTTGAGCCAGGTGGAGACAGCGGCATGGCGTAGGGCGTCGGGAACCTTCATGAGGGGTGACCTGGCTTTGGATGGCGTAAATGCCTGCGTCCTGGCTTCGTGGAAGGCCTTGAGGTAAGCGCGGTCGGTCATCAGACCGCCGCGAGGACCGCGTGAAGCGACCGTTGGACGAGGCGTCGAAGTCCTTGACGGGCTCGATTTCGCCGATGCTGTAGCAGCCGTGCGGGAAGGCCATGGCGAAGGTGACGGGGATGGGACCTTGCAGAGGTGAAGGTGACGGTGGTGCCACCCATGCGATAGACAGTCCCCCAGCCAATGGCCCGACATCTAGGGAGGATCGCGTGCGAATCCTGTGGGGGTGTTTAGTAGTAGTCGTGATGGCCCCACTGGTCGGGCTGTTCCTGCTGTACAAGATGCCGATGTGGCGCGATGATGCCCGGTTCGACGACTTCCGCAACCGAGTGCTGGCCCATCCGCTACCTCCCGGGACACAGAGGCAGGGAGACAGCGTCGCCACGCCGGAGGCAGTAAAACCGTCATCGTGGAACTCAATGACATCAGCCCCAGCGATTGGGACTCGCGCTGCACATAGACGGCAGCTCGATCACGTGATCAGGTAGGCGTCTTCCCACTCATGCCGGTCAGCCGGATAGCAAAACCTTCACCACCGCCAAAGGCCGGCCAGACACATCGCGGACGGCACCGAAAAAGCCGGCAGCGCCGGTGAACCACTGCACGTCGATGCCATGACCCACCTCCTTGCCCGCGGCGTCGACCCGCAGGCTGCATCTTCGAAGCACGGAACACCTCTCCAACGAGCCGAGTCCCGACGCCACTGGCTCGCTGCAGAAAACATCCGAGCGTGGATCGCCCGACGCGAGGCGTCCGATAATCGGAACAAGGACGAGGCCTCCGGCAGAGCGCTCAGGCTTCGGGATGATCAGGCAGGGAAATAGCGTGCAGGTCAGCACGTTACAAACCAACGGTTGCGCTGATGGCCCAGCCGAAAATGGTTTGCCGAGAAGTGATCCCACCTTCAGGATCACCGCATGACCGATGACCTGGACGACCTCGTACTCCGAGGCCAAAGGATCAGAGGCATCAAGCTGATCAAGGACACCTTCGACTGCACCCTGCACGAAGCCCTCGACTTCTACGTAGACCGATATCACAAGCTGCGCCAGACACGCCCCGACGACTTCACCGAGAGCCCCGAGGAGTACTGGGAGGGCTTCTACTCCTGATGCACCCCGGCCTCTGGCACGGCACTTCAGCTATGGGTGATCGCCGCGCCGTAGTAACCGAACGCTCTAGCCGGGTCTATTGGCGCGCTTGCACAGATGCAGCCCTCACGATCGCCACCGCGTGGTCGGCCGCCGTACGTGCTTGGGGGCGATTGACGATCCAGGGTTCGTTCCTCACCCTGGCTTGCCGAGAAACGTGGCTGATCGCCGGACTTGCCCCTCTGGACTGGCGGATGGCACGGTGACCAACTATGGGCAGGAGACGTTACGTTGCCAGAGGCGTTCCCGGCGGCTACCGGATCTGGGACAACAACGCGCGCCGCTGGTGGGGTGAACTGTACGAGTTATGCCCTGACGATCTGCTCGACGAATTGAACGGCGCACGTGACTACGACAAAATCACGGCGCTCCTCAAGCGTTGCAGGGCCACGAAGCGTTAGCTGCAAGGCGCGATGAGCGGCGTGGCAGGTATTGAGTTCGGTGCTGATCACATCAACTCGTGGCTGGCTGCGTGGCAGCGCAATCTGTTCTATGTGCAGGATCCTGATGAGGGGGAGACGCGGCGAATCTGGGCCAGGGTGGCCTTCGCGGCACTCGAACGGGCCGGTTACCCCGCGCGGTACGCGAACGCGAGCCGGTTCAACCTTCGAGCGTTGCTGATTGCGGATCTCGGCCCTGGCGCTACATCCGCGAGGCCATCGCCCTGCTCGCTACTCGCGCACCCCGCTTGGCCGCGGTCTTACGTGCGGCCCACCGTGCCGGCTACCCCTACCTGGTGCTGGACGGCACGCTCATCGCCATCGACCGAGTAGCGGCCGACCGTCCCCCTACTCGGGCAAGCGCAAGAAGCACGGCATGAACATCCAGGTCCCGGCTGCTCCCGACGGCACACCGCCGTGGACCTCCGGCTCGCTACCCGGCTCGGTACACGACCTCAGAGCCGCCCGGATCTGGGGCATCCTGCGCCGCCTGAACGCCACCGACCTGATCGTCTTGGCCGACAAGGGCACCGACGTCGGGCAGCGAGCACAGCACCATGCAGAACGCCACCGCGTCCACGCTGCGATCGGCCAGGGGCAGGTGTTCGGCCAGGCCGGGCACCACCTCGACGGCGACCGGCGCGCCGACCTCGACCACCTCACCGGTCAGGCCTGACAGCAGCGATTGGCGGCGTTCGGCCATGCCGCCTTCGTCCATGGCGGCGGCCCTCTTGGGATACGACCGGCCGCCGTACGGTCGTCTTCACCGTGGTCGTCACCAGGTGACGGGCAGGGCGGTGAGGCCGCCGGTGAGCACGTTCGGGTTGAAGGTCAGCTCCTCCACCGCGCAGCCAAGCTTCAGGGCGGGGAAGCGGGCGACGAGCTGGGAGAAGACGACCTGCAGCTCGATGCGGGCCAGTGGCGCGCCGATGCAGTAGCGGGCGCCGTGGCCGAAGGTCAGGTGCGGCGTCGGCGGCCGGTCGAGGTCGAAGCGGTCGGGGTCGGCGAAGACGGCGGCGTCGTGGTTGGCCGCGCCGGTGTCCAGCAGCACCAAGTCCCCGGCTCGGACGTGGGCTCCGGCCATCTCCAGGTCGGTGCGGGCGTAGCGGGGGATGCCGCTGCCACCCAGACCAGGCGCGCGCAGAATCTCTTCCACGGCAGAGTCGATCCGGGATGGGTCGTCCACGAGGGCCTGCCACCGGCCGGGGGTGGTCAGCAGCCACAGCGCACCGTTACCGATCACGGTGACCGTGGTCTCGTGTCCGGCGAACAGCAGAGTCATGCCCATCGCGGCGGCATCGTCGTCGCTGACGCCGTCGGTGGCGGCCAGCCGGGAGATCACATCGGCGTCCACTTCCCCTGCGGCGCGCTTGCGGGCCACCAATTGCTGCCCGTAGCTGAACAGTTCGGCCAGCCCTTGCTCGGAGCGGGCCCGGTCGGTGATGTCGGCGGCAGCCTGCGTCCAGGCGCGAAACTGCGCCCGGTCCTCGAACGGGACGCCGAGGAGTTCGCAGATGACCGCGATTGGCAGCGGCAGGGCGAGCGCGGCGTGCAGGTCGGCAGGTGGACCGGCGGTGGCCATCTCGTCCAGCAGGTTCGCCGTGAGCGTCTCGACCCGGCCGCGCAGCGCGCGCATGCGCTTGGGCGAGAAATGCGGCTGCAGCAGCGAGCGCATCCGCCGGTGGTCGGCCTGCTCGGTGTCGAAGTCGCCCAGCGGGCCGCCGAACAGTGCTGACTCACCAGTGCGGGAGGCGCGCTCGGGCTCGCGGTGGGCGCGGCCGAGCCGGTCGTCATCCAGCAGAGCACGTACCTGCTCATAGTCGGTCACCAGCCAGGCCGGGTCGCCGACGGCGGTGCGGATGGCGTGGATCGGGCCTTGGGCCTGCAGTCGGCGCAGCAGCGGCGCCGGCTGCATTGGGCCGGGCTGCTGGAACGGCAGCCGGACGGGTTCGGACACGACTCCCCCCAAGAGGTAGACGCAGATTTGTATACTTCGATGTCTAAAAAGCTACATGTATACTTCTGCTTCTACAAGTGGAGGTGGGATGAGCAACCCCGAAGCAGGCGGTACCGGCTCTGAGGCCGTCCCGACTTCACCGGTGCGGCGGCTGCGGCGCGCCGAGCGGCGTGAGCAGATCCTGGACGCTGCCACCCGCGCCTTCGCCCGCGCCGGCTACGCCGCCACCGGCCTTGACGACATCGCCGCCGAGGCCGCGCTAACCCGGGCGATGCTGTATCGGCACTTCGACTCCAAGGCCGACCTGTACCGAGCCGTGCTCGACCGGGCGGGCGTGCGGCTGGCCGAGGCCACTGGCACCGACGACTTCGACGAGCGCGCCCTCCCTGCCCTCGTGCGCGCTGCCGCGGCTGATCCCGACGGTTTCAGGCTGCTGTTCCGCTACGCGGCCCGCGAGCCCGACTTCCGCGAACTGATCGACTCCATGACCTCCGCTTCTCGTGAGGTCGCCCGCCGCAACCTGGCCAGGAGAATCCCTGCGGGCCCTTGGCTGGACTGGGCCGCGAGCCTGATCCCCACCCTGACACTCGAGGCCGTCATCGCCTGGCTGGATGCCGGCCAGCCCGACCCCGACCAGGCCGCTCGGCGCATCGATCAGGCCGTACACGGTGTCATGGCCGCCGCCCAACCTTGAGCCGTCCAACAGCGGGTCACCGCGTACGGCCATCATCGGCGGTGATCGGTCCGATCAGGTCTCAGAACGCGTGACTGGCTTGGGCGGATCAGCGCTTGAAAGTCCGCAGCAGGGTCCTCTTTGCGGGCCAACGCTCCCACGCGGGGACGTCGGACAGCACTGAGCTCGGGCGTCGGTGAGCTGGACAGCATCGAAGGGAGAGATTCTCTCGGCAAGGCGGTGGGGCGAGATGAACCGACCGATGCCGGCGGGGATCGCGACCGGATCGGTGCTCGCGCCGCCGCCCCATATGCAGCCCAACGACCGCCTGGTGATGGCTGATCTCCATACGGCCGCGCCTGCGCTGTTGAGGGCTACATCGGTACCGTCACCCGTTGGGGCGCGGCAAGCCCTTGTTCTCGGCGACGAACCTGCCATGACGACCTATCTGCCGACCGAACGCCTCTTCCTGCGCTGGGCCGCCGCATACTCCGAAGCCGAGCTGGTCGCGGCAGCCAAGCGAGCCCTGGCGGCAGAGCCGGATTGGGATGATGACGAAGACCTGAACTGGGAGGTGCGGGAGGCGGTCGTGCTCTTCGACTCGGCCATTCCCGGTGCTGAGCTGGAGCCTGGCCGGTACAGGGTTCGAGCCACCTACATGAAGGATGAGGACAATTGGATGATCCTCGTCCAGCTCCAGCCGGGAACCTGAGCCCCGGGCGTACTCCGCGTCTGTGCCGGTCGTAGGAGCCTTAGCGCGGCATTGCCCGAGCGTGCTGCCCAGAAAGGGCTGTCCATCGCTCAACATCACGTACCTGGCCACCTGGTGGCCATGCGGAATGTTCGCTCACCTGCACATCCCTCCAGCCGCCATCGTTCGCATGGGGCCCGGGCAGTTTTGCTCCGCCGCGCTCAACGAGAACGAGGGCCGTCGCTATGAAGCCCTCCATGAGTGAGTGCAGGATGGGATGGTTCGAACGCTCGTAGCGCTCGATTAGCGCACTCACGAAGGCCGCGAAGGCGGCCAGGTCAATCTCACATTCGTCGCTCACCATGGGGCCGAGCCCCGTCGGCAATCCTGTCTCGGGGGCAAGCGCTTCCGCTGATCGCATGAACAGGCCGGCGACTCCGTTCGAGGGGTTCCAGAGGACTTGATCGCCAACCTGGAAGTACTGGCTCATGTTCTCCTCGCGTTCCACCGCGCCCGCCGTTCGGGCCGCGACGTTGGGCCCGAAGGTTAGCGTTTCCTACGCATCCCCGGGTCCATCGCAATAACCCGGACGAGCTATCAGGACGGACTCGGTCGTCCGAGCCCACCTTCTGCGGGAGGCAGGGCAGCACGCGGCGATCTGGCAGGCTGGCAGAAGGACAGCAGAAGCGGCAGGACGGAGACGAGCGCGTGGCCGGTTGGAGCGCGATGGCGGGGATGCACGACTTTGTCGTGCCCGACGAGGGGGCGGCGCAGGCGTTCGCCGAGCAGCTCGCGGAGTACGGGTTCCCCTGCGTTCTCGCCCGTCCGCACCCGGACGGCGGCTGGCTGGTGATGGCGCTCGACGAGGGCCCCTACCCGGTCGACACCGTGGGCCACCGGCAGATCGAGGCGGTGAGCCGGGAAGCCGCGGCGATCGCGCGGATGCATGGCGGCCGGCCCAATGGCGGCAGCCGGTTCGACGTCAGCAGGATGGCAGAGTATCGCAGCTGGACCGCCCCGATCGAGGTGAAGGGGACGAAGGCGCGTCCGCCGGTCCCGGAGGTCACCGTCGTTCCGGCGCCACCGCTGGCACCACTGGCGCTCACACCGGACTTCGCCACCCCGGGGATCCTGGAGCTGGCCGGTCTCGACGACGTGCCGTGGGGCGACCTGGAGCATGCGCACGGTTCCGCCGACGACGTCCCCGGCCTGCTGCGCGAGCTGGCGGACGGTACGGGGGAGTGGGACGAGGTCCTCGACGAGTTGTTCGGCGACGACCTGCTGCACCAGGGCGACTGCTATGAGGCCACCGCCCCCGCGCTGCCGTTCCTCACCGAGCTGATCGTCGCCGACACGGTGCCCGCGCGTCAGCGCCGGGACCTCTATCTGTGGCTGATGGTCGCCGGTGGCCGCCGCAACGACAACCTGGTCGCGTTCGCCGACCTCGCGCTGGACGAGGAGGAGCCGCTCCAGCCGGGTGCATGGACCGAGGAGGTGTTCCGGACCGTCGGTGACCAGGTTCCGGTGCTGCTGGACCGGTGGGACGCCGAGCCGCCGGGAATCCGTTTCGTGCTCGCGGTCCTTGCCGCGCAGCATCCCGGGCACGGTGTGCGGGCCGCCGACCGGATCGCTGCGTTGGTCGCCGAGCTCGGCGGGACGCGGCAGGGTGCGTACCTGCGGCTCGCCGTGGAACTCGTGCGCGGCCGCGACGCGCAGGCGCTGGCTCTCGCCTCCGAGATCATCGACTGGGCGGATCACCTGGAACCGAAGTGGCTGGAGGCCCCGGGCGTGCCCGACGGCATCAAGGCGGCGCACGTGCTGGCCGAGGGCGCGCTCCGCACGATCGAATAGCGACATCACCCGGAGGCCGTTCTTTCGCGAACTCCCACGCGCTCTCTCAAGGCACATTAGTGTTGCCGCGTCGCCACCATGACGGCATCTGTCACTGAGCGGAGCCATCCGGATACTTAGGGATCGGTCGCGATCCACGCCGTTCGATCCGGGAGGTACACCTGTGACCCGCTCTCTGCACGAGTCCAACGTCGCTGCCCTGTTCGCACTGCTCGACAGCACTGGCGACGGGCAGATCGCTGCCGATGACTTCAAGCGCATCGCGGACAGGGTATGTGCCGCGGTGGCCCCTGACCCGGGCTCGCGTCAGCATCAGGCCATTCAGCAGTTGTGCGCGGACTGGTGGGAACACATCCGCGAGGACGCCGACCTCGATGGCGATGCCGCGGTGAGCGAGGCGGAGTTCGCCCAGGCGGTGGACCACTTGGTCGCGAGCCATCCGCAGTTCCAGCAGGTGACCAGCGCCTTGTCGTGCGCCGCCTTCGACGCCGCCGACACCGACGACGACGGGTTCATCTCAGCGCCGGAACTCGATCACTTCTTCAGCGGGATGGGTATCCCCCACGAGGTGGCCGAGGGTGCTTTCGCCCAACTGGACACCGACGGCGACGGCAGGATCTCCCGCCAGGAGTACGCCGAAGGCGTTTGGGTGCTGCTCACAAGTGAAGACCCCGTTGCCCCTGGATCGGCGATCCTGGGGCAGACGGGTGCGGGCTGAGCTCTGCCGCTGCGGGTTGCGGCCTGTCAGTAAGGTTGGCTGCCACGATCCATAACCGGTCGAGGTCGTACGGTGCGTACCCGAAAAGATGGCCTAGCCGCACGCCACGGTCCCGTTCTGGCGGGACCGTCGGCTCAGCCTACGCAAGTTCGGACCTTGCAGGCCCGTCACCAGCGGAAACGCGGTGACGGGCCGCTCGCTTTGTGTCCGGCCGTCCACGGCCGCCGCCGGCACCGGATCGCCGTGCAAGGCGCGGACCGACCTCGTCTCCATCTGGTCCGCCGTGGAGAAACGCATCCAGGACGATGCCGTCGCGGCTCACCCCGCCGAGTTCCATGCGCTTCAGGAGACCAAGGGTCGGCAGCTCGCGGCCGCCCGCGCCGTCCTCGTCCGCGGCTGACCGGCACCTCGTGCCTGCCCTTGGGCCGCGCGGGTCGGCGAGGCGGCTGGGACGGTCGCCGTCACAGTCCCCGCGGCTCGGAATGCCTCACGCTGATCACGCATGGCCGACCTGAGTGATGGCCAGGCTGCTGACGAGTGGTAGCCACCGTCCCCGCCCGACAAACCTTGCGGCGACCTACCAGAACTTGTAGGTATGCCCGAGAATGTCCGCTATGGGCTCCGCGTTGATCTTGGCCAGTCTGCCGTTCGCCATCGGCATCGTCATGCTCGGCCTCGGCCTCAGCCTGACCCTGGACGACTTCCGGCGGGTGGGTCAGTATCCGAAGGCGGCCGTGGTCGCGCTGCTGTGCCAGATCGTGCTGCTGCCGGCGATCTGCTTCGGCGTGGTGCTCGTCTTCCGGCTTCCGCCGGAGCTGGCGGTCGGGTTGCTGCTGGTCGCGGCGTCGCCCGGTGGCCCCGCGGCCAACCTGTTCAGCCACCTGTTCGGTGGGAACGTCGCGCTGAATGTCACGCTCACCGCGATCAACTCGGTGCTGGCCGTGGTCGTCCTGCCGGTTGTGGTGAACCTCTCGGCCGGGTACTTCTTGCCCGATGGGGCCGCCCTCGGGCTGCAGTTCGACAAGATACTGCAGGTCTTCGTGATGGTGATCGTGCCGGTCGCGATCGGGATGCTCGTGCGCGCATGGGCGCCGGAGGCGGCGCGGCGGCTCAACCTCCCCGTCCGGGCGCTGTCGGTCGTGGTCCTGGTCGGGGTCATCTACGCCGTGCTGTACGCGGAGCGGGAGAACCTCGTCGGCTATTTCGTCTCGGTCGGGCTCGCCGCGTTGGTCTTCAACATCGTGAGCCTGCTGATCGGCTACGGCGTGCCGCGCCTGGCCGGCGTCGACCACCGTGCGGCCACCGCGGCCGGGTTCGAGATCGGTATCCACAACACCGGGCTCGCCATCACGATCGCGCTGAGCCCGACGCTGTTGAACAGTGCCGCGATCGCCATCCCGGGCGCGGTGTACGGCATTGTCATGTTCTTCACGGCGACCGGATTCGGCTGGTTGATCAGGAGCCGAGCTCGATCGAGCTTGACGGCATCCACAGATCCAACGTGACGGTGTGGCCTGAGTACGATCAAAGCTCGTTGAGGAACTTCTCGGCGCGCCGGGCGAAGAGGTGGGACCCGCGTTCGTCGGACCGGTCGCGGGCCTTTTCGGCAGCGGCTCGTACGACTTCGGCCGGTTCGCCGCGGGCGTGGAGCAGGCGCGCCCGCAGCAGCAGGACCAGTCCTTCGGCGTAGCGTTGGCCGTAGGCCTCGAGGGCCTGGTCCGCTCGGTCGAGGGCGATGCCCGCCTCGTCCGGCATCCCGGCGGCCAGCCACATCTCGGCGATCAGCGCGTGGTGGTACGCGACGCCCCACCGGGGCGGGTCGACCAGCGTCCCGGCCAGGAGCTGGTCAGCCTCCGTCGCGATACCGGCCGGGTCATCGCCTGTGAGGGCACGGGCCCAGTACCAGTTCAGCCGTACGTAGTGCTCCTGCTGGACGGCGGCGCGGCCAGTGCCCACGGCCATCCACCGCTCGATCGTGCGTATCACCCAGGCCGCGTCACCGGCCATCGAAGCAATGATCGTGGTGTAGTAGGCCCAGGTCGCGACCGCATACGAGTCGTCGGGGCCGTTCCACTTGTCGATCATGGTCTCCGCCGTCCCGGCGTCACCGTGCAGTGCCGTTATGACGGCGTGCCAGCCGGGCCACTCACCCGAGACGTCTCGCCGGATCGGGGTCTCGCTGTGCGCGGAGACAACCCCGTCGAGAAGGGCGGGGTTGTTCTCGCTGAAGCACCGGTATGCCTCGCCGATGTTGCCGATGTCCCACTGGTGCAGGCCCCAGGCTTGCCGGCCGTACACCCGGACGACCGGATCGGAGGACGCCTCCCCTTGCTCGTACAGCCGGCGGACCAGACGAACGCGGTCCCACTCCAGGAAGGTGTAGGCCCCGAACAGGCGCGCGAAGAGGAGGCCGGCGGCCTCCACCTCCCGGCCGAGTTGGCGGGCCAGGTGTTCCGCACGCTCCAGCAGATCGAACGTCGTGCCGCCGAACCCGGCTTGCCGGCGCGGGGCGATGGCGAGTAGCGAGAGGGCGGAGAGCTCGAGTTCCGGGAGCCCGGCGTTCCGCGCGATCTGGGCGGCCGATTGCAGGTGCCGGTCGGCGGCGGCGAACGCGAGCTTGGTCGTCGCGCGACGACCGGCGCGCTTCAGCGCCTCCACGGTACGAACCGGGTCGGCGAGGGGACCGGCGGCGGACAGGTGGAAGGCGAGACGTTCGGTGATGGACTCGTCGTCCGCTTGGCTCTCTTCGAGCGCGTCCGCGACTCGCAGGTGCAGCCGGATGGTCCGCAGCTGCTCCGTTGTCTCCATGATCGATTCGCGGACCAGGTCGTGCGCGAAGCGCCACGAGAACGGGTCCTCCGGCCCCGTTTCGAGCAGGCCCAGCGCGCGCAGCGGTTCGAGGAGTTCGAGGCAGTCTGCGAAGTCGACACCGGCGGCGCGGGCGAGCAGGCCGAGGTCGACCTCGCGGCCGATCAGCGCGGCGACCCGCAGCAGGTCGCGAGCGCTCTCGTCGAGGCCCGCCATCCGATCGCGGACGACGTCTCGCACGGTGGACGGCACTCCGGCCCGGGCCGATGCGTCGCCGTCGCCGAGCGCGCCGCGGTCGCTGAGGAGCCGCGACAGTTCGCGGACGAAGAAAGGATTGCCGGCGGTGCGAACGTGGATGTTGCGGGCGATGTCCGTACCGGGTTCGTGGCCGGTCTCGCGGCGGATGAGTTCGGCCACGTCGGTCAGGCTGAGCGGGCCGAGCTGGATCCTGCGGTGGTTGGGCAGCCGGCTGGCGGCGGCCAGTACCCGCGAAAGGTCGGGGCCGGGTGTGGGCGCGCGGTCGCGAAGGGCGCCGATGATCGCGGTGCCGGCGGGCAGCCGGCCCGCCAGGTGGTTGAACAGCTGGAGCGAGGTGGCATCGATCCATTGAAGATCGTCCATGACGAGCAGCATCGGTCGTTCTGCCGAGGCCTGGCCGATAAAGGTGACGACCTGCTCGAACAGGCGGAAC
Source organism: Nonomuraea sp. NPDC003709 (assembly GCF_040610775.1). Taxonomy (NCBI): domain Bacteria; kingdom Bacillati; phylum Actinomycetota; class Actinomycetes; order Streptosporangiales; family Streptosporangiaceae; genus Nonomuraea; species Nonomuraea sp. NPDC003709. The sequence goes on from NZ_JBEXMW010000025.1 coordinate 128,288, forward strand.
TGGGCGCGGCCGCCGGAAACCGGCGGCGCGGCGTCATCGTCCCGAGATTCGAGGAGGCGACCGAGTTCGCTGGCCAGCCACTTCTCGCGCGCCAACGCGGGCAGGCTGTCGAGGACAACGGTGAGCGCCTGCTCCCATGGCCACATCGAGGGCGTTCCGTCGCCTTCCAAACAGGAAGCCCAGACGACGAGCGCGCCACGCCGGTCCGCGGCGGCGGTGGCCTCTTCCAGCAGGCGTGTCTTGCCCGCGCCCGGTTCGCCTTCGACGATGGCGAGCCCGGTGCGGCCGGTGAGCGCCGCCTCGATGGTCTGCCGCAGCACGCCGAGTTCCTCGCCGCGGCCGACCAGGCTCTGCGGTGCGCGGTCACTCTCACTCTCCGTGCTCGTCACCACCGGCGACGTCGGAGTTTGCGTCAGCACTCGCAGGTGCGCGGCCTGCAGCGCCGGGCCGGGGTCGATGCCGAGCTCCTCGGCGAGGCGGCCACGGACCGCGTGGAACGCTGACAGCGCCTCCGCCTGCCGTCCAGCGGCGCCGAGGGCGGTGATGAGGCCGGCATGTACGGGTTCGTGGAACGGTGCCATCGACGCGGCCAGCTGCAGTGACGGGATCACCCGCTCCGGCCGGCGTAACGACACGGCCAGTTCGGCCGCCGCCGCGCAGGCGGCGTAGAACTCGTCGTCCAGGGTGGCCAGGATCGACATCGCGGCCGATCCGTAGGACAACCCGTCACCCGCGGGGCCACGCCAGAGGCCGAGCGCTCTGACGTAGTGGTCGAGCGCCACTTCGCGAGCCTGCTGGGCGAGGGCGGCCTGGGCGGCTTCGAGGAGTTCCCGGAACGTGACGAGGTCCAGCGTGCCGGGGCCGGCGCTGAACGCGTAGGTGTTGCCGCGGCGGTGCAGATACGTACCGGCTGCCCGGGCGGGGACCGCGGGTTCGAGCACCCGCCGCAATGCCCCGATGTACTTCTGGATGAGGTTGAGCGCGCTGACGGGAGCGTCATCGGCCCAGAGCAGGTCGATCAATTCCCTCGTGCTGACCGGATGGCCCACCCGCGCCAAGAGCAGGGCCAACAGCTGCGCCTGCTGCCGGGGGCCGACGTCCAGTTCGGCGCCATCGCGCCACAGCCGCAGCGGACCGAGGACCTGCAGGCGCAGCAAACCGGCACCGGTCGGCGGATCTTCGCCGTCGGGCCGAACGGGATGGGCGGGCCCAGTCACGTCGACTCCCGGATGGACATGACAGATTGGTCCGGTTGCGACCCGCTTCGGGACGCAGCGTGCACCGAGTATATGGGCCCAGGATTGGTCGTAGAAGGGATCCACCTGCCAGGCAGGATCGTCACGGATGTCTCAGGCGCTCATCCAGTTTGGCGCGCGTGCCGGACATCACGGCCGCGGTCACCTGGATACCGCAACCTCCGTCCTGCTCAGTTGCGGCGACGCTGAGGACTTGACCGCGGGTCTGGCGTCATCCGACGCCACCTTCGTCCGCCTCACCGGCGCCGGCCAAGCGGGTGAGCAGGTGAATGGGGTGTGCCGGGTCGGATTCGAGCTTCCTGGCTCCGGTCTCCATAATTCGACCGCCGGCCTGTGCCCACTGACCGGCCGCCCCGGGTGGCGGACCGGTCGAGAATGACGTCGGCCATCCCCACTTCGCCAACTGCTCGGCTCAGTGCGCGGTATTCGATTGGGGTGGTGAGTAGACGCTCCAGGCGTGAAAGGCCAGCCCGATGCCCCAGAAGACTATCGACCACATAGGCCAGAAGTGGTTTCCCGAGTCGTAGAGAGACCAGACCACGACCTGGACCACATTGGCCAGCACATAAAAGAGCAGGTGAATCCGCAGACCCCACTTCCGGGCCGTCTCGCTCTTCTTTGTTTTCATGCCCGCAGGCTAGATCGACGTACTTACCAAAGACTGAATTACCGGGCTCAGCGATCGTCAACTACCGGGATCTACTCTGACCCGCAATTGAGGTGCAAACTGCATACGTTGAAAGGATCACACTATGACGACGACCCGCCGAGCGGTGCTGGCCGGATCCGCCGCGGTCGCGGCCGGCACCCTGCTGGGAACGTCCGAGGCGCAGGCGCAGCCCCGGCCGGAAGCCAAGCGCAAACCCACCGTGGTGCTCGTGCACGGCGCGTTCGCCGATTCCTCAGGCTGGAACGACGTCAGCGCCAGGCTCATCCGCGAGAACTATCCGGTGATCGCCCCGGCGAACCCACTGCGCAGCGTGGCCGCCGACTCCGCCTACCTGGCCTCCATCCTCGCCACCCTCAGCGGCCCGATCGTCCTCGCCGCGCACTCCTATGGCGGGATCGTCATCACGAACGCCGCGACCGGCAACCCGAATGTGAAAGCGCTGGTCTACGTGGCCGCGTTCGCCCCCGACCAGGGTGAGTCGCTGCTGGACCTGCAGACGAAGTATCCGGGAAGCAAGCTCAATGAGGCGGCGCTGGACTTCCGTCCCTACGGTGAGAACCTCGTCGACGGATACATCAAGAAGGAGTTCTTCCACGACGTCTTCGCCGGGGACGTGCCGAGGGCGACCACCGACCTGATGCAGGCTGGCCAGCGGCCCGCTGACGCGCGCACGCTCGGGGAGCCGTCCGGCGCCCCGGCGTGGAAGACCATTCCCTCCTATTACCTCGCCGCTCGGAACGATCAGGTGCTCCCCGTCGCGGCCCAGCGGTTCATGGCGCGGCGGGCCAGAGCACAGGTCCAGGAGGTCGGCGCCTCGCACGTCGCGATGATCTCGCAGCCTGCCGTGACTGCCGACCTCATCAAACGCGCCGCGCGCTGACGCCGGATCAGGGCCGTACCGATATCGCCTGACGGCCCCGCGGGCGGCGCCCGCCGCCCGCCCCTGATCCCCGGCTACGGCGGTGTCCTGACGCTCCTGGTGCTGATCGGCGTGCCCAGCGGCAACTTGCTGATACTGCTGCCCTGCCTGTTCGGCGTCGGGCGACCATGAGGTTCGTGATTCCCACGGTCCGGCTGACCCGGACCCTGGGGCATCGCGGCGGTGGGCGACGACTGGCTGACGGGTCAACATCTGGACACCCGACCCGGATCCGGCAGCCCCGGCTACGATGCCCAGCACATCGCGCGACGGCGGCATCATCGTCGTGCCGCTGAACTACCACCTCGGTGTCGAAGGCCTCGCCCACCTCGACGGCGCTCCCGCCAACCGGGGCCGGTCCATCGCCGCACTGATGGTCATGCCCCACTGCGGTGGGCTGTTCCGGCGCGCCATCGGGCAGAGCCTGCCAGGCACGTTCCGCCGCCACGATCGCTTCATTCGCGGGCATTTGTAGCACCCATGAATTTCGCCACCGTCACCGACGATGGGCCGAGCGGCTAGGACCCGTAGAGGTCCGTCTCGCTCAGGACCGGGCTGCTGTCATCGGAGCGTCCCAGCCGGGCTGCGGAACCGAACATGGGTCCACGAGCGCGCTTGATCCCAGCGAACCGTCCAAAACCGATCGGCTTGGGCACGTCGTCGTAGACGGCCTCCATGCCACCCTTGACCGAGTACGTCTCATGCCAGAAACCGGTGCCGCCCGAGTCCCGCAGGAAGTCCAACCACCACTCCCGATGCGGCTCGGACCGGGCAAAGGCGAGCAGCGACGGCAGGTCCCGCCAGTACTGACGCATCCCCATGTTCATCGGGAAGAACGAGTAGTAAACGGGCTCGTGCAGTAAGAGCCCGTCCGGCTTACCCGCGACCGACTCACTGATCTTCCGGCCGAAGCTGAAGAAGGTCCGGATCCCGTACAGATGATTCACCCGCATGCCGAGGTACAGGACGATGAGGTCTGGATAGGCGGACAGATCGACGGTCTGCCGATTCACGCGAGTTGGCATCCAACGCTCCTTTTGGCTCGGGTTACGCATGGGCTGGTCATGTGCCGGCGTGTCCGGCCAGCAGTGTTCGGCGGGTGGTCGTCATCGTTGTGGCCCCTCCACGCTTGAGTTCGATCCTCAGCAGCCTCAACGTACGAAAGCGAACTTGACTAGCACTGAACGAAACCCGAGAGGAGTGAACGGCGACTTCCCTGTCGGCTGGTGCCTGCGCGTAGACCGCGTGTCACAGGGGGAACTGGCGTGGATAGCTCAGTGCCTCCGGTCCGTGCCGGTAGCCACGATCGGCCCTCCTCCCGCGATAACCTGCGCCTGCAGATCCTCGGTCCGTTGCGGGTATGGCGGGACCGTGTCGAACTGAACACCAGTAACCGCCCCACGCTATTGAGAATGGCCGGGCGACCCCTCTCCGGAGTCACGTCGTCGGCTTCGGCGGGCTAGGCGCCGGTGATCAGGCGTCGTTCCAGGTCGATGATCGGCTCGATGCTCTGCAGGTCATAATTGCTCAGAATGACGGCCGTCCAGTCCAGGTCAAGGTAGATGGACCAGCTCGTCGATATGCCGCCCGCGCCGCCTCCGTGGGTGATGATGCGCTGGTTGTTGTAGGTGGCGGCCACAGGCCCGTACGCCTGGAAGGTCTCCCCGCGGAGGGAGTTGCCGGAGGTGTCCGGCTTCAGCGGCTTGGCGGAGATCTTTCCGTTCACGTACAACTCGGTGTAGGGCCGGGCGGTGAGCTTGCCGCCTTGCAGCGCGATCGCGAAGCGTACAAGGTCCGGGGCGGTGGCGAAGCCGTTGCCGCCGCCTGTTCCCATCCATCCCCGGGCGGAGTTGCTGCCTTGGCCGGCGTCGCCGTAGACGGAGCCCTTGTCGAGGTTGCGGACGGCGTCGACCCGCGTGCCGTCCTTTTGATACATGTACGGGTGAGCGATGCGCTTGTCGGTCAGCCACTGGCGGCGGTCGTAGTAGGCGGAGTCCTCCATGCCGGCCGGGAGGAAGATGTTCTGGCGGACGTAGTCCTGGAACGACATGCCGGAGACCTTCGCCACGAGTTCGCCGAGCAGGGTGTAGCCCATGCTGCTGTAGGCCTTCTTCGTCCCCGGGGCGAACTCCAGCTCGAAGGTCTTCAGATTCGTCCAGAAGCTTGCCATCTGCTGCTCGTAGCTGTTGTGGATCTGCTCCGGTGGCGGCTGCTCGCCCGGGCGCCGGGCGTCGCCCAGGCCACTGGTGTGGGTGAGGAGGTGGTGCACGGTGATGCGTTCGGCCATCTCCGCCGGCAGGCCGTCCAGATGCTTGCTCACCAGGTCGTAGAACTTGAGCTTGCCCTGCTGGACGAGCTGTACGACAGCCAGCCCGGTGAACGGCTTGGAGGACGAGGCCAGAGCGTAGATGGTGTCGACCTTGTTCGGGATCTTGCTTTCCTTGTCCGCCCAGCCATAGGCGCGGGCCAGGACTTGGCGGCCGCGGTAGGCGAGCATCACGGTGCCGGAAAACTGATCTTTGTCCGCCAGTTCTTTGATGTGCTGGTCGAAGGCGCCTCCAGGACGCAGGTCCTTGGGAATGCGGCCAGAGCCTGAGGACCGGTCGGCGTTCGCCTCGGCGGTTCCTTGCGAGGCCAGCAGACCACCGGCCGCCAGCGGGACCGCGCCCAGGAACCCGAGGGCGGAGCGGCGCGAAGGGCCGTGGTCGGACGAGGAGGGATGCGACAACGCCATGGAAATCCTTTCACGAGGAAAGATCTGCGAGGGGGATGCAAGCACGCAGTTTGTTTCTTCGGCGTTTCTGTGGCCTTCTTTGACTGGCAGGGCGTGCCCGGTGTCGGCCGGCCGATCGGCGCGTGGGCGACGGGCGGCGCCGGCTTTCCAGCGGGCCGGGACCGCGCACTTCTCGACTGCGCGGCACGTGTCGAGGCCGCGTGACCGGCGTCAGCGGGGCGGTTGGAGCGATGGGGCTCCCAGGAAAGCAGCGCTGTCGGCGCCAGGAGGACGGAGGGTCCCAGCGGATGACCTTGCGAACTGTAGGTTCATCCACTTCCTCGTACAAACGCAGGGGAAATCTCCATGGCCTGTCCGTGTGCCGGCTGGTTGGCTGTCGGTATGCGAGTTATCGTGCCCGCCACCGAAGGACGGGCGGTAAAGGTCAGGACCGGTCAGCGCGTACAGGTCACTGACCTAGAGGGAGGTCAGGTCGGCGACGTGTTCGCGTTCGCCGCGGACGACGTGAACGAGCACCTCAGCGCGTCACACACCCGAGCCGCCACCAGCCGCCTGTTCCCGGCGATCGGCGAGCAGTTCGTCACCGACCGGCGCAGGCCCATCCTCACCCTGGTGGAGGACACCTCGCCCGGGCGGCATGACATGCTCATCGCCGCCTGCGACCCGGCCCGCTACCGTGCTCTGGGCGTGTCGGGGTTCCACGCATCCTGCGCGGACAACCTGGCCACGAGCATGGCTGGACTCGGTCTCGCCGTCCCGGTCACTCCGCAGCCCGTCAACGTGTTCATGAGGATCCCCGTGGCGGACGACGGCCGGCTGAGCTGGCTGAGCTCGATCAGCCGCCCGAACGACGCGATCACGTTGGAGGCGGCGATGGACTGCGTGTTCGTGGTCTCGGCCTGCCCGCAGGACCTGGTCAGAATCAATGGGCACAAGCCGACGCCGTTGGCGATCGATCTCCTCAACGGTCAGGACGACACAAGCGACGTCAAGGAATGAGCGAACGATGAACGACATCCAGCATCCCGCCCTGCGACCGGACCGCATCGGCGAGCTCCACCTCACCAACCGGCTGGCCGTCTCGCCCATGACCAGGGTGTCCGCCGCCGCCGACGGAACGCCGACGGCCGAGATGGCGGACTACTACGCGGCTTTCGCCCGCGGTGGTTTCTCCCTCGTCCTGACCGAGGGAACCTATACCGATACGCGCTACAGCCAGAGCTACGCCAACCAGCCCGGCATCGTCACCGACGGTCACGAGACCGCCTGGCGGGACGTTGTCAGCCACGTGCACGACGCCGGAGCGCCGATGATCCTTCAGCTCATGCACGCGGGCGCACTGTCGCAGGGCAACCGCTACCGCGACGACACGGCGGCGCCGTCGGCCGTCCCGCCGCGCGGGCAGAAGATGCCGGAATACGGCGGGTACGGTCCTTGGCCGACGCCCCGCGCGATGAGCCAGGACGACATCGACCAGGTGGTGCACGGCTTCGTGACGTCGGCCGTCCGCGCCCGGCGAGCGGGTTTCGACGGGGTCGAGGTGCACGGCGCCAACGGCTACCTCGTGGACCAGTTCCTGACCGACTACACCAACCAGCGCGGCGATCGCTATGGTGGCACGGTCGCCAACCGGGTACGACTCGCGGCAGAGATCGTCTCCGCCATCCGCGCTGAGGTTGGTCCGCGTTTCTGCGTGGGGATCCGCTTGTCGCAGGGCAAGGTCAACGATTTCACCCACAGATGGGCGGGCGGCTCCAGGGAGGCGGAGATCATCTTCGCCGCGCTCGCCGAAGCGGGGGCGAGCTACCTGCACATCGCCAGTGAAGGACGGGACTGGGTGGAGACCGCGACCCTGGACGGGCAGGTGACGATCACGGGCCTGGCCCGGAAGGTGACCGGACTGCCCGTACTGGCCAATGGCGGCATGCACGACCTCGCCCGGGCCGCCATGGTGCTGCAGGACGGTCACGCGGACGTGCTGACCCTCGGCCGGGGAGCGCTCGCCAACCCGGACTTCCCGCGGCGCCTGGCCCAAGGGCTGCCCCTGGCGGACTTCGACCGCCAGATGCTCCAGCCCATGGCGACGCTGAGCAACGCCCGCCTGTGGCGACCGGCGGCCGGCGTGCCGGCTTGAGCGCGTCCGGGCGAGTCGAGCAGGCGGGCGAGATCCGCGGCGGCTGGCGTGGCCGGTCCGCCGCGGTCGTGGCGCTCACTTTCGACGTGGACGCGGAGACCCCTGTGCTCGCGCAGGGCCGCGGCTTCGCCGACCACGCGAGCACGATGTCCCACCAGGCATACGGTCCCGAGGTCGGCCTGCCCCGTATCCTCGATCTTCTGGACGAGCTGGGCGTCCCCGCCACGTTCTTCGTGCCCGGCTGGGTTGCCGAGCACCGCCCCGCACTCGCCCCGTCGATCGTCGAGCGGGGCCACGAGGTGGCGCACCACTCCTACAGCCACCGGCCACCCACGTCGATGACCGCCGAGGAGGAACGCGCGGACTTCGAACGCGCGCTGGCGGTCTTCGACAGCCAGGGCATCGAGATCCGGGGACACCGAGCGGCGCTGTGGGAAGCGTCCTGGCGGACGGCTGACCTGGTCGCGGAGTACGGCCTGCGCTACGACTCCTCTCTCATGGGGGACGACAAGCCGTACAAAGTGGTCACGCCCGCCGGCGAGATCGTCGAGCTGCCCGTCCACTGGTCGCTCGACGACTGGGAGCAGTACGCGTTCCTGCCCGCACCTCATGTGGGCTCCGTCATCGAGTCTCCGGTGAAGGTGCTGGAGCTGTGGCGGGCCGAGCTCGACGGGATGCGCCACTACGGCGGCCTGTTCAACCTGTGCGTTCACCCGTTCCTGTCCGGCCGGCCCGGCCGTGCGCTGGCGTTGCGGCAGTTCCTGGAGTACGCGCAGAGCTGCGCGGACGTGTCCTTCGCCCGCTGCCGTGACGTGGCCGAACGTTCGGCCACGGACGCCGGCCTGACCGTGCGCCGGCCCCGGCCTCCGGTGGTGGATCCGGACGTCTACCCGGACTGAGCCCAGTCCATCGCCTCGACGGTCAGCGCCAGGAACAGATCGACCCGGTCCTCCGTACGCCCCACGTCTCTGCCGGTGAGCTCGGCGATCTTGGCCAGCCGGTTGCGCAGGGTGTTGACGTGGATGTGCAACGCTCCGGCCGTCGCCGCCCATTGCCCGTCATGATCGAGGAACGTCCGCAGCGTCAGCTCGAGCTCGCCGCTCCGCCGCGCGTCATGGTCCTTCATCGGGCCGAGGATCTTGCCGGCGAACTCGTTCAAGGTCTCGGCGTCGAGTAGCCCGAGGAGCAGCCGGTGCGTGCCCAGCTCGGCGAAGGCCCGCACGGACGGACCCGTGCGGGTGCGCCGCAGCACGCGGCACGCCTCCCTGGACTGCAGGAGCTGAGGGCGCAGCTCGGCCGCGTGGGCCGCGAGTCCTCCCAGGCCGGCGACCGGGCGCAGCCCAGGGAAGCGCCGCTCGATGCTCCGTACCAGGCGCTGGGCGAGCGACGGCAGCTCATGCTCGGGATGACGCCATGGCAGGACGGCGACGACGTCCTGCGTGCCGCCGGCCACGACCGCCGGCACTCCCTCGACGGCGTAGAACTCCACGATCACCTCCGCGAGCCCGTGCATCGTCGCGGCCTCGCCGTCCGCGAACGCCACGGCGCACACGGCCAGCGGACCGCTCGGATCCACGCCGAACGCGCGGAGCCGGCCAGGAACCTCCGTCGCCCGCCAGCCTCCCGAGAGGACCATCTCCAGGAGCTCGCTGGCGAAGCGCATCTCGATCGCCTGGACCGCCTGCTGTTTCGCCACCTCCAGGCTGAGGAACCGAGCCGTCTGCTCCAGCGCCTGCCGCTCGGGCGTGGTGAGCTCACGCAAAGGGCGCAGGCAGATGAGAGCCGCGTCGATGTCGCCGACGGCACCCACCGGAAACAGCGCCGCTTGTCCCACATCTCCCAAATCCACCTCCAGCGCCGGAGGTTTCTTGGCCAATGCCGTGGCCACAGCATGCAGCTGGTCGCTGTCCAGGCTCGCGCCGGCCACCGCGAGGGAACGCGCCATCCTGTCGACCACCGCCAGGGGCAGGTCATGCTCACGGCGCAGGACATCGAGCACGCCGGAGGCGCCGGCACCCCGGGAGATCGCCGTGGCCAGGGCGTCTCCCCGGCGCACCATACCGACCAGCGACTGCTTGCGTTCGTCGGTCAGCATGTCGGCCATGGCCTGCGAGACCGCCGTGAACGGCACCGCGACGGAGATCTCCAGCAGCGGCAGCTCCGCTTCGCGACAGGCTTCGACCAGCGCGTCGGGAGTCTCCGGCATCTCCGCGCGCAAGCCGAACACGATGCCACTGGCCTTGGCCTTCTTGACGTTCGTCACGAACTGCGCGGGAGGCACCCGTTCGAGCCACAACCCGTTGGTCAGCACGATCTCCCCTTCGCGTACGTAGTGCGAAGGGTCGGGCAGCTCGGTGTTGTGCACCCATGCGACGGGCGCGTCCAATGCGCCCGGTCGGCCCGGCACCAGCACACGGAGTTCGAGCGAGGCGCGATCCAGCAGGGATTGGAGCGTGAACACGCTGTAACTATATACAGCGATTGATTCAATCTATAGAAGATTATCCACTCATCAATGGACGGTCTAGCCGTGGTCATGCGGCGAGTGGGACACCGGGCCGTCCGCCGCACACCTGTCCGGGCTGAGGAGCGTTTCATTCCTGGCAGCTTCCGCGACAATCACCACGTGATCGATCACTACCGCAATCTCTTCAACCGGCAGCAGTGGTTTGAGGACGGGCTTTCCTGGACCGTGGTGCAACCCCTCGACGAAGAGATCACCGTGGGGGATCTCCTGTGGCGGCTGAATGGAGGCCGTGATCCCGAGGAACGCATCATGGAGTACCCCATAGAGAAGGCCGGCGGGGGATACACGATGCTCTACGCGGCCGACGGCAAGATCAGGGCGCGGATGCGCAACTTCATCTTCACCAGGCACGCCATCCAGGAGGGAGATCCGAGCATCCTGGCCGAATTCCGCGCCATGCTCGACCGCCTTGACCCGGAGGATTACCGAGGCAAGCGCAGTGCGGCGTTCGCCTTCATCGAGGCGTCCACCGGCATGGGTATCGAAGCCGAATGGCTGGACGTAGAAGAGGCGCCCGTCATCATCCTCGACAACTGGAATGAGACCTGAACCGCAGCGGTCCGACTTCCCGGAGCCGGCATCCTCATGGGGTGGCTGAGGAGACTCCTCAGGTTTCGGCGTTCTCGGTTCTGAGCACGTCATAGCCGGCGAAGGTGAACATGCGCCGTCCCGAGATCAGGGGACGCGACTGACCCGTGAAGCGGTGGACACCGACACCGAAGCCGGCATCCGGCTCCGATAGCCATTCGCGTTCGAAGCCACGCTCCTCAAACCAGCGACAGATCAACGGCACCCGGTCAGGAGCCCCGCGGTGCCGCGTCCAGATAATCGTGCCGTCGGTCTTGCACAACTGGGTGCAAGTGTCGATCGTGCGCTCGATGTCCTCATCCGTGATGTTGCCGAACACCCCGCACACGAGCACGATCTCGGCGGGCACCGAATCCCGGTAATGGTCAGTGAGCGCGGCATCGGCCGTGACCACTTCGACCTGCCGGAGTCCCGCCGATCTGATCGCCTCCTCGGCGATGGCGGTGTTGCCCGGGTCCAGTTCGACCAGACGCGCCCGAACATCGTCGCGGCGGGGATGATCGGTCAGCACCTCCAGCACGTCGCGGCCCTGACCCGAGCAGAGACTGACGAGCTTCAGCGGACCGGGCGGGCAGCCGTCCAACGCCAGCCGTATCCGTTCCTGGACGACCTGCAAGCGCCGCGCCAACTGTGAACCGGGGACGTCGTACTCATCGTGCCAAGTCTGCCAATCCATGAGCGAACCCTACGAGGGCACACAGCCGAAACGAACTCCTTCGCCTCCGGCGGGGGACTCAGGCTCCGAGATGATCGACTGATGGCCAGGCAGGTCGTCGCCCTTTCCAGCGGGTGTACGGCAGCGATCCGGCAGCGGTTTGCCAGGCCGTTCGCCCAGGGTGGAGGGCATGTCTGTCAAGGAACGTATCTTCGCCCATCCACCCGCGCCCGGCCCGGTCCAGTTCGATGAGCGGTTCGAGGCGTGGGTGGTCTCCCGGCACGCTGATGTCCGCAGGATCCTCAGCGACCACGCCGCCTTCTCCTCCGACGAACTCGCCCACGGCGCACATCCGGCACCTCACCACGACAATCCGGTGTTGCGCAGCCTGCCGTCGCTCGATCCGCCCCGCCATCACGAGCTGCGCCGCCTGGTGGCCAGGGTTTTCACTCCCCGCGCGGTGTCGGCCCTGGAGCCCTCCATCGCCGAGACCGCCAGGGAACTGCTGGTCGAGGGGTCCGGTGAGGTGGTGGACGGGTTCGCTTCGCCTCTGACGGTCGCCACGCTCGCGGGGCTGCTCGGCATCTCACCAGAGCGCAGGGCCGACTTCGTACGCTGGACGATCACGATCTCCGAGTTCGCCGGTGCCAACGCCGAGGACCCCGTCCGGCAGGCGCGCTTCCACCAGGACCTGGCCGAACTGCGCGCCTGCATCCGCGAGGTGGTCGCCGAGCCGAGGGGCGGCATGATCCCGGCGCTGGCGGCGGCGCTCGACGAGAGCGAACTGCTCGATCTGGTCACCACGCTCATCGTCATGGGCCACGAGACGACCACCAGGTTGATCTACCACGCGGTCCTGTGCCTGGAACGCTTCCCCACGGCGCCGACGCCCGGCCTGGTGGAGGAGGTGCTGCGCTACCTGCCGCCGGTGGGCGGCACGGAACGCTTCACCACTGCCCAGGTGGACGTGGACGGCGTCACGATCCCACCCGGGGCGCGGGTGGTGGCCTCGATCCGCCGCGCCAACCGGGACCCGCTGGTGTTCGCGGCCCCCGACGCGTTCGACGCCACGCGCGACCCCAACCCGCACCTGTCCTTCGGCACGGGCATCCACGTCTGCCTGGGCCTGCGACTCGCCACCAGCCAGGCGGTCGTCGCGATCCGGGCGCTGCGGAAGGCCTTGCCCGGCCGCTGGCGCGTGCCCGAGGACGGTCTGGAGGCTACGATCTCCCCCGTCGGGGTCGACATCCAGCGGATGCGCCTGATCACTCAGTGAAGCGAGCTGTGATCATGCCGTTCATGAGTTGCGGCTTCTGCCGCATTGAGCCCTCGCAGACCGTCCACCAGGACGAATACAAGTTATGAACGACGCCGACGCGCTGTCCCGTGAACTCCGTCGATCCTTGGAGGGTTGATCATGTCGTCGGAAGCCGTGCTGGCAATCGTCGACCAGGACGGCGCCGTGCTGTGCGACATGGCCGGCGGCGATCCGGCGCTGCCGCGGATGCGGTTCGACGGCAGGTGGCCGCCGATGGACAGCGAGCTGACCGATCGCGTTCGTCGCGAACTCGGGCTGACCACGGTGGTCCTGGAGCCGTTGGACTTTACGACGGTGGTGCTGCTGGCAGAGGGCAGGGCGCGGCCGGTCTCCGCCGATGGGCTCGCGTGGCACGGTCAGGATGCGGTGACCGGGCAGAGCCTGGTACTCGACTGCCGGGCGGCGCGATCCCGGCCGCCCGCCTCCGACTGGTTCGGGCCCGGCTGGTTCGAGCGAGCCGAGTCCTACATCGACGGGGAGATCAAGGCCGCCGGTCGCGTTCGGCTCGGTCCGAGCCGCCAGATCAAGCACTGGAGCATGTCCGCCGTGCTGCGCACGCCGACTGACCGGGGTGACCTGTACCTGAAGGCGGTCCTGCCGAGGCTTGCTCGCGAACCGGACATCACTCGATACCTGGCGTCATTGCGCATCGCGCCGTTCGCCACCATCACCGCGACGTCACCCGGTGACCGCTGGTGGCTCGCGGAGGACTTCGGCGGCGTGGACGGCTGGGCGGTCTCCCCAGAGCAGCGTCGCGCATGCCTGACACAGCTGGTCACGGTGCAGAAGGAGACCATTCACCGCGGGGACGAGCTGATCGCCGCGGGATGTGTCCCGCTCACCCCGACCTCGCTGGCCGACGGCGTACGGTCGACCCTGGCCCGCGACGACATCTGGCGGGGGCCCAAGCTTGCGAAGAACCTGGACCGGGCGCTGACCGACGAGGAGGCCGACCGGCTGCAGGCACTGACGCCGTATCTGGTCGAGTGCGCCGAGCGCCTGGACGAGGCGGCCATCCCGGCGGCGATCGTCCACCGCGATTTCCACCCGGGCAATGTGGTCGTGCGCGACGACGAGATCCTGTTGCACGACTGGAGCTTCGCCACCGTCACGAACCCGTTGTTCGATCTGGCCTCATGGCTGCACGACGAGTCCGAGCCGGACGCCGCGGCCTACCTCGACGCCTTCTTCGCCGCCTGGGCCGACACCGTCGCTCCGGAACGGATGCGGAGCGCATGGCGCGTGGCCAAGCCGCTCGCCGCGGTGGTGGAGATGATGAAGCTGATCGAGCTGGCCGACATCGTCGGACCGGATCACGACTTCAACTGGCTGCCGATGACCTACGGTTGGGGTCGGCGGCTGCTGAACGCGGCCACCGACCCCGACCTGACCGTCAACGGTTGGCGAACGTAGGGCTCACTCGAGGCCCGGCACGGGACCGGTCCCCGATGCCTCCACGAGCACCTCCCCGGCCGCCGTCCGCACGTACAGCACCGACCGCCCGGCCCGCCGCCGCTCCACCAGCCCCGCGTCCAGCAGCACCCGCAGATGCCGGCCCACCGACCCCAGCCCCTGACCGGTCACGGCGACCAGCTGGGTCGTGCTCATGGGAGTCCCCAGCAGCACCAGCAATCCGGCCCGCGCGGTCCCGATCAGCGCCCCGAGCCCGGCCGGGACGGGTCGCCGGTCGTGGTCCTCGGCGAGCACCCCGAGACACGAATAGACGACGGCGTACCGCTCCCGTCCCTCCCACGACACCCACCCGGTCCTCGGCGTCACCGGCATGAACAGCAGGTCGGCCCCGGCGGCGATCTCCCGCGGCTGATACGCGTTCAGGTTGACCTGGAACCGGCTCTCCCCGAGCCACCGCGTCCCCGGCTTCAGCGAGTCCAGCACGGCCGCCCAGCCGCCCTGGCTCACCCGCGCGGTCCGCGCGACCATGTCTGCCTCCAGGACGCGCCGCCGACGCTCCCAGTACGGCCGTACGGTCTCCTCCCAGACGTACGTCAGGAGCGCGGTCGCCCGCTCGGGCAGGTCGTCCCGCTCCAGGGCGGCGGGGAGCGGGCCCCGGAGGGACACGCGGAGATTGGCCCGCGCCTCCTCGGCCCCGGTCGCCCGCACCCGGGCCACGGTCGCCTCGAAACTCTCCCCCTCGCACGAGGTGGGGCAGAAGAAGTCGGCGATCCAGGACCTGCCGAGCGCCGCCCGTACGACCAGCGCGGCCACCGGGTCGGCCGCGAGGCGCGCGCGGTAGCCGGGCAGGTGCGCGCGCAGCCAGGCCTCCTCGCCCGGATGGGCACCGGTCCCCGCGTGCAGCAGCTTCAGGCTCGCGAAGGTCTCGGCGAACGGCGAGAGCACGAACCGGCTGCGGGCGAGGACGTCGGTGTCGATCTGCCACAGGCCCATGCGTACAACCTTTCGCGCGTCGGCGAAACAGTAAACACGACCCCCGGGCCGCTCCGAGACTCCGACGTATGCGCAGCTATCGAACCCTGTTCCGCACCCCGGAGTTCACCCCGTTCCTGCTCTCTTACGCCGCTTTCGCCGCGGCTCAGACGATCGGCGCCCTGGCCCTCGGCACGCTGGTCTTCCAGGCCACCGGCTCCCCGCTGCTGTCGGCGGTGAGCATGTTCGGCCCGCAGCTGGCGAAGTTGGCGGGGGCCATGTTTTTGCTCTCGGGCGCCGACCGCCTGCCCCCGCGCGCGATCCTTTCCGGCCTCGCCCTCGCCTTCGCGGCCGGTACGGCGGTGCTGGCGCTGCCCGGTCTGCCGGTCGCGGCGGTCTTCGCGGTCGTGCTGGCGCAGGGCCTGATCGCGTCCCTGGGCGGGGGAGCGCGCTCAGGACTGTTGACCGAAATCCTGTCGAAAGACGGCTATGTCCTGGGCCGTTCGGTGTTCAACATGCTCTGGGGCCTGATGCAGGTGGCCGGGTTCGCGACGGGCGCCGCGCTGCTGACGCTGCTGACCCCGAGGACATGCCTGCTCCTGGCGGCGGCGCTGTACGTGATGTCGGCCCTCGCCACCCGCCTGGGCCTCACGGCCCGCCCGCCGCGCTCCTCCGGGCGCCCGTCCGTCTCGGCGACCTGGCGCACCAACGCCCTCCTGTGGTCCTCGCGCCCCCGCCGCCTGACGTACCTGGGCCTGTGGATCCCCAACGGACTGGTGGTCGGCTGCGAGTCGCTCTACATCTCGTACGCCCCCGGAGCCGCCGGCACGCTGTTCGCGTGCGGGGCGCTGGGCATGTTCCTGGGGGACGTGGCGGTGGGCCGCCTGGTGCCGCCCGCGTCGCGCCCCCGGCTCGCGGTCCCGCTGCGCCTGCTGCTGGCGACGCCGTACCTGTTCTTCGTCCTGCAGCCGGGAGTGGCGCTGTCGGCCGTGGCCGCCGTCGTCGCCTCCGTCGGCTTCGGCGCGAGCCTGGTCCTGCAGGAACGCCTGATGTCCCTCACCCCGGACGACCTCGCGGGCCAAGCCCTCGGCCTGCACTCCGTCGGCATGTCCACCATGCAGGGCGTCAGCGCGGCCCTCGCGGGTGTGGTGGCCCAACTGACCTCCCCGGCCGCGGCGATGACGGTGCTGGCGTTCGGGTCGGTCGCCGTGACCCTGACCCTCGCGGTGCTGGGCAGGCACGAGGAACGGCAGCCGGCCATCCCCACCTGATCGGTCGGAGCCTGCGCGACCTCTACGGGGAGGAGCGGGTCGAGCCCGCGGAGGCGCCGCGCGAGCTGCCGCAAGCCGGGCGCCAAGCGCTCCACGGCTGCTCGCGCCGGATTCGCGTCGGCGGTCAGACGGGGATGAACAGCGCCTCGAACGGCGGGTCGCCGACGCCGGTCGTGACGTGCCCCATTCCTGTGGTGTCGGCGGCGAGTACGAGGTCGCCGGGACCGAAGCGACGCCGGCCGCCGTCGCTGACCGTCACCTCGATCACCCCGCGCAGCATCACCACCCACTGCTCACGTGGCGCCGGGTGCGCGGTGCTGTCGAACGCGGCACTGCGCAGGAACTGCACGCCGTCTCTCGACGGCAGCCCACCGACGGCCATGGCCGGTACCCCGTCGGCCACCTGCCGGTGTTCCAGCGCGATCTCGCCGTCCTCGAACGCTGATCCGCCGTCCTCCGTGCGGGTGATCCTGGTGAAGCGCATCAACTCACTCCGATGAACTGGTGGTCGGTACGGATCCGCCCATCGCTGTCCAGGGCGAGGATGTCCAGGCCGCCGCCGACGGCCTGTCCCGTGTGGGCCGACACCATCGACCACCGGATGCCGAGCACGTTGGACATCAGGAGGGACGCCTCTTCGGCGCACTCAAAAAGGTGCTCGCCCGACGCGACGAACATCTCGTACGCACGGGTCACCCTGGCGTTCAAGGCGTCGTGACCCCGGACTTCCAGCGGCGGCACCGGAAACGCCAGCTCCGCGGCGGCCTCACGGATCTCCTGCGGCGGGTCGACCAGCACCTGGACCCCGTCGAGCGCCCACATTTCGCGGATGAGCGCGGCCCGCGCGGCCGGATCGGGTTCGTTCCACTGGGCGACGTAGCGGTCGGCCCATTGCTTGATGTCGAGTGCGTTGCTCATGCACAGCAGTGTGCTGATTCCCCCGCGCCACCGCGATTCCCTGCAGGGAATCGCGCCGCTGCCGGTTCGGGCAGGTGGGTGGGTTCGTGGCGGAGGGCGTCGGGCATGCGGGCGGCATGGTTCTGCCGGGCTGTGCCTCTGGCAGTCGATCGTCGCCGGCCTGGGATATCCCGAAGGCGATCGTGCGGGCATGAACGCCTGGATGACCGTGGCCGCGGTGACCTTCACTGATGGCGTGCGTCGGTTTTGTCCTGCGAGGCCGGTACATGGATGCTACTCCGAACTCCGCCGGCTCGGATGACGCCAAGCGAAAATGCCGTGGCAAATAATTTGCCACGGCATTTTGTCACCCGCGTTCTCGGGCGGCCGAGAGCGATTCCGACTCAATCGCCGATCACAGTGCCAGGGGATGCCCTCGGTCTCGACGGAGGACGTCGTCACCGAGCTCATCCCCGGGCGGGCCTGCGCACCTTGGTTTGTACGTGCGTTACGACTTACCAGTCGTGGTGGTGGTCAAACTTCTTGTCGTGCTCGTCCTCGTCGTGGTCGAACTTCTTGTCGTGCTCGAACTTTCTGTCGTGCTCGAACTTCTTGTCGTGCTCGTTCTCGTCGTGCTCGAACTTCTTGTCGTGCTCGGACTCGTCGTGCTCGAACTTCTTCTCGCGCTCGGCCTCGTCGTGCTTGAACTTCTTGTCGTGCTCGAACTTGTCGCGGTCGAACTTCTTCTCCTGCTCGAACTTCTTGTCATGGTCGAACTTGACGTGGTCGATCTTGACGTGGTCGAACTTGAAGCGATCGGACTTCTTGTCGCGGTCGAACTTCTTGTCGCGGTCCATCTTCTCGCGGTCGAACTTCTTGTCGTGCTCGAACCGGTCGCGGTCGAACTTCTTGTCGTGCTCGTTCTCGTCGTGCTCGAACTTCTTGTCGTGCTCGTTCTCGTCGTGCTCGAACTTCTTCTCATGTTCGAACTCGTTGTGCTCGAACTTGTCGTGGTCGAACTTCTTGCCGTGCTCGAACTTCTCGTCGTGGTCGGACTTGTCCTCGCGGCCCCACCAGAGGACGTCGCACACGCCCCACTCGCTCGCGCAGTTCGCGGCCGGCTGCGTCGGGACGTAGCCCACGCTCGCGCTCGCCACTGCCTGGCCGAGCGGAACGAACATGAGACCGGTGGCCGCAGCGGCCAGAGCCAGCTTGGCGATACGGGCGCTGCGCGGCGTCGGCAAATGCCGAATTTCAGTATTCACGTGCTCTCGTTTCCATTCATGGATAAATCGACGCGAAATCCGACGCCCACATCTCGGTAGGCATTCAGACAGAAGCGTACATACCCGCAAGGATTATCTCATTCACCTCAATGAACCCCAATAACCCGTCAAATTCGATACCTTTAAAGAAGGCGTCGTCGCATAAATATTTTGGCGTTTCTTTGCATGTCGTGAGACATGTCATGACGCCAGTTCCGATTAATTCACATTTGCGGATACGCGGCGATTTGCCGTCCAGAACGGCGCCACCCACGCGGGCTCACGGCGGAACCGCGGTTCACTCCGGGGCGCGTCCCCAGGCCGACACCATCGGCGCGGTCGCCAGGTCCATGCCGCCGGCCGCCACGTTGGCCAGGTGCCGCTCGACCTCTTCCTCGGTCGCGTGGCCGCCGGCGACCAGGCCCTCGCGGATGTGCGCGATGGTCGCCGTCTCCAGCAGGTCGCAGGCGGGGGAGGCGATCGGGAAGTACGCCTCGGCCGCCACGTCGACCAGCCCGGCGGCGCGGAGCAGCCCGGGAAGCCGCCGTCCGTACGCGAGGTCGGCGCCGCGCCCGGCCAGCATCGCGCGGAACCCGGCACGGATCCGGTTGGCCAGCCGCTCACGCTCCCCCTGCTCGTACGGGGAGCTCAGCGGTTGCAGCGCGGGGTCGGCGTCCTCGAGAAGGAGCCGGCCGCCGGGCTTCAGCGCCGCGACCATCGACCGCAGGGCACGTTCGCGGTCGGCGACGTGCACCAGCACCAGGCGCGCGTGCACGAGGTCGAACGCCTCATCGGGAGGGTCGGAACGGGCGACGTCATGCCGGCGTACCTCCAGCACCGGGCCGGCCGCATCACGGATCCAGGAGACGTCGATGTCGGTCGCCAGGACGCGGCCCGTGGGACCGACGCGTTCGGCCAGCCCTCGCGGGACGGACGGCCCCCCGGCGCCGACCTCCCAGCACCGCCACCCGGGCTCGATGCCGAGGCTGTCGATCCGCCGGAACGTCGGAGGATCGAAGATCGCCGACAGTGCCGCGAAACGCACCCCGGCCTCGGCCCGCGCGTTGTCGAGCAGGTAGCCGGCCTCATCCGTCATGGACCGATGATGCACCGGTCCGAGTGCGGGTCATCGTGACGGGGCGAGGCGATCCCAGACCAGGCGCTGCCGTTTCGCCGACAGACCCTGGCCGCTCATGGCCCGATGCAACAGGTCGAAGTCGCACCCCTGCGCGCTCATGTGGTCGAGGAGGGGTTCGTAACGGTCGGCCCTGTCCCGTACGAGTTCCGTCGCCAGCCGTAGTTCCAGACGAACCGCAGGAACCTGGTGCGAGCCACATGCGATCCACACGCAGTGCAGCCATGGGCCGCGACCGACGCATTCCATCGCGTCGGAGTCGGTCTGCCTCTCGACGGTGCTCATCTCCACCTTGACCCCGTGCACCCCGTACCTGGCGAAGTATTGCGCGGACGCCGGAATCCACGAGGCGGCGTGAAGGCAGGGGAACGAGGCGAGCGCGGCACCGAACTCATCCACCTCCTCCCGCCGCGCCACCAGGAGGTCGATGTCCCCGACAGGAAGCTGAACCCCCTGGAGGAGAGCCGCGCTCGTGCCCCCCAGGCGGTAAGCGATGTCGGCACCCGCGGCTCGCATGGCGGTGAGCACCGTGTCCAGCGCCGCAGTGATGTCCGCCGCTCGAAGAGACGTTCCGCCGTTGTCCATGGCGAGCAGCCTAAGAGCGCGAGGACGCGGGATGTCAGTCGTGCTGACCTGCGTTCGCAGTCAGCTTCAGCCGCCTTTGCAGTGGATCACAAGTCGTGATCGCCACGATCACTCGCAGGGTCGTAGATCACGGCCCTGCAAAACCAGAAGGGGGGTGAACAGCATGCTGAACATCGAGGACCTTCCCGCCGGTGTCTCCGAGCTCGACGGCGAGGAGCTGGAGGTGATCGCGGGCATGGAACCGGACTGGAGCACCTATCTCTGCACCGCCAGCCAGAAGGGCGACTGCTGGAAGACGTGATCCGACCGCGCTGACCGCGGCCCGGTGAGCAGCGGGGAGCCCGTCATGCGGCTCCCCGCTGTTGCGACAGCAAAGGACCGAACGACTGTGTTATTGATCATCAGCAGCCACCGCGACGACTCGATACACGTCGTGCTGCCCAAGCTGCGCGAGCGCGGCGTGCCGCTGCTGTGGTGGGACGAGGCCGACTACCCCGGAGCCTCCACCCTCACCACCAGCTGTATCGACGGCCGCTGGCGCCAGGTGCTGACCTATCGGGGCGAGACGTACGACCTGTCGAAGGTGAGCGCGGTGTGGGACCGGCGCCCCGACCGGCCGTCCGCGCTCGAGGTTCCGGAGCCGTCGCAGCGTGCCTTCGCCGAGCACACGGCCAAGATCGCTGTCACCGGCGCGTACGACCTCATGGTCGGGGCCCGGTGGATGCCCGCGCCGCCGCAGTACACCGCGGCCGTCGACAACAAGCTCCTGCATCTGTACCGGGCCGCCGAGCTCGGGTTGACCGTGGCCGACACGGTGGTGACCAACGATCCCGAGGTCCTGGTGCCGCTGTGGAACCAGGCCGGCGGGCGGATGATCACCAAGACGCTCGGATTCCACCCGTTCACGCTGGACGGGGAGGCTCGTCACCTGTTCACCGCGACGGTGCCCAGGCGGCGGCTGACCGGGCGGCACCGGCTCCGGCACGGTCCGGCGATACTGCAGCCGAACCTGCCCAAGGCGTACGAGCTGCGGGTGACCGTGGTGGGCGAGCAGGTGTTCGCCGCCCGCATCGACTCCCAGACCTCGCGGCTCACCACCGTGGACTGGCGGCACTACGACGACACCAAGGTGGGCTACGCGGCCTACGACCTGCCGCAGGACATCGCCGACCGTTGTGTCCGGCTGGTGGCCGGGCTGGGCCTGAGCTTCGGCGCGCTGGACTTCATCGTGACCCCGGACGGCCGGTACGTCTTCCTGGAGCTCAACGTCAACGGCCAATGGGCCTTCGTCGAGCTGCGTACCGGCATGCCCATCAGCGACGCCATCGCCGACTGGCTCACCACCGCCACCACCACCGGCCCCGATTCGAAGGACTCCGCCGATGCCCACTGACCAGCGCACCGCCGTCCGTACCTCCTTCGCCGACGACCTCGCCGGGGCGGTCGCGCTCCTGCAGGGGTTGCCGACCGCGCAGGACCAGGTGGGCGAGGCGCGGCGGCGCGCGCGTGACTGGGCCGCCGCGCGGCCGCACCTGCGCGCCCAACTGGTCGTCGACGAGCCGCCGGGGACGACCCGGGTCGGTTACGACCTGCTCCTCGACCACCCCGAGGGCGGCACCGTCGCGCTGTCGGCCGAGGCGGAAGACGGCGTCCCGTGGCTGGTGGACCACTCCACCCACTGGGCGGCGGCCAACGTCCTCAGCGTGGACGGCGTCGGGCTGTCCATCGCGGTGGCGCTGTCCACCATCCGCGCCCTGGGCGTGCGCGACCAGCAGCTCCACGAGCGGCTGGTGGACCACCGCATCCTGCTCAACGAGCTGGAGGGCGCCCTGCAGTCGCCGGCCGAGGCCGAGATCCAGGCGGCCGCCGACGAGTTCCGTCGCCGCCGTGGGCTCACCGGCAAGGCGCGGACGCTGGAGTGGCTGGCCGAGGCGGGCATGTCGCCGGAGATGTTCCGGACCCACGCCCGTACCCAGGCGATCATCGCCCGCATCCGCGATCGCTTCGCCGGCGAACCCGCCCGCCGCCACCTGGCCGAGCACCCGGAGGACTTCACGATGCGGCGCGCGGTGTGGGTGACCGGTCCCCACGCCGACGAGCTGCGCGCCCTGTCGGAGGGTCCGGTGCAGGACTTCGCGGCCCGTTCCCTGGCCGCCCTCGAACGCCCCGGGCACAGACTGCAGCTGCACGCCGCCACCACGCTCACCCCCCGGCTGCCCGAGCCCCTGCGGACGGCGGCCGAGCGAACGGCGATCGGGCCGGTCCCCTACGAAGGCGGCCATCTGGCCGGGGCGGTCCACGAGGTCGTCCCGCCCGACCCCGGCGCGCCGGAAGTGCTGGAAGCAGCGCGGGACGCGGCCTTCCAGGCGTGGCTGGACGAGCGGCGGCGTACCGCGGAGATCCAGTGGTTCTGGCTCTGAGCGCGATCGGGCGGATGTGACGGTGAGGGAAATGGCGTACCGGATCGGGGAGGTGCGGCGGTGAGACGCCGCGTGCCGCTGCGGATGCAACTGGCCCGCAGTGACTGCGGCGCCGCCTGCCTGGCCATGGTGCTCAGCGCGCTGGGCCGCCGCACGGGCCTGGCGGAAGTACGCGAGCACCTGGCAGAAGGCGTGGACGGGGTGAGCCTGCGCGAGATGATCCAGGCCGGGGCCCGCTTCGGGCTGCGGTTACGGGCCTGTCGCGCCCCGATCGACACCCTTCGTGCGCTGCCCGCGCCGTTCATCGCCGTGTGGGAGAACAACCACTTCGTCGTCGTCGAGCACATCGGCCCACGCGGCGCCTCCGTGATCGATCCGGCGCGGGGCCGGCGGAGACTGTCGCAGCAGCAGTTCCAGGCCGGATACTCCGGCAAGGTCCTGCTGGCCGACGCCCCCGCCGGGCTCACCCCCGCCGCCCGGCCCCGGCCCTGGCGCGTGCTGCGCCCGCTGCTGGCACCCGCGCTGGCCAACCGGGGGCTGATCGTCGCGGTGCTGCTGACCTCGCTGACGGCGCAGCTGCTCGGGCTGGCCGTGCCGCTGTTCACCAAACTCGTGGTGGACCGGCCGGTGGCGATGGACGCGACGACGCTGGCGGCCGCCGCGCTGTGCGTCGTGCTGGTGTACGGGCTGACGTCCTGGACCCGCGCCCGGATGCTGATCCGGCTGCAGACCTCGGTGGCGGCCGAGGGGATGCGCGCACTCGTCGGCCACACGCTGGCGCTGCCGTACCGCTTCTTCCAGCGCCGCTCCAGCGGCGACCTGCTGAGCCGGCTCAGCGGGGTGGCCATGCTGCGCGATCTGCTCACCGAACAGTCGCTGGCCTTCCTGTTCGACCTGGCCACCGCGGTGACGTACCTGACCCTGCTCGTCCTCGCCGCGCCCGGGCTCGGGCTGGTGACGCTCGCGGCGGCGGCGCTGCAGGCCGGTGTGGTCCTGGCCACCGCCCGCCGCGGCATGCACCTGGCCTTCGCCGCCCTGCACACCACCGCCGCCACCCAGGCCACCATGGTCGACAGCCTGGCCGGCATCGAGGCGATCAAGGCCTCCGGCGGAGAGGCGGCCGCGGCGGACCGCTGGCGCGGCCACCACGAGGAGGAGCTGACCACCGGGGCGGCCCGGGACCGGCACGTGGCCGCAGTCCAGACCGTCACCAGCACCCTGCAGATCGCGCTCCACCTGAGCCTGCTGGTGACCGTGTTCGCCTCGACCTCCGGGACGCTGGGCGACCGGCTCGCCCTGGTGTCCCTCGCCGTCGCCGCGACCACGCCGCTCGCGTCGCTCCTGGGCATCGTCTACCAGCTGCAACTGGCCGCCGCACACCTCGGCCGCATCGCCGACCTGATGGGTACGCCGCAGGAGCGCATCGGCGGCGTCCGTCCGGACGGCGGGCTGCGCGGCAGCGTCACCGTCACCAAGATCAGCGTCGGCTACGACGCCCGTACGCCGGTGCTCCGCGACCTCTCTCTGCGCATCCCGGCCGGCGCGCGGGTCGCCATCGTCGGCGCGTCGGGATCCGGCAAGACCACCCTCGGCCGTACCCTCATCGGCCTGACCGAGCCGACCGCCGGGCAGGTTCGCTTCGACGACATCCCGCTGCAAGAACTCGACCGGCAGTGGCTGCGCCGGCAGGTGGGCGTGGTCACCCAGCAGCCACACCTGTTCTCCGGCACCATCGCCGCCAACATCGCGGGCTTCACCCCCGTCAACCACCAGGCGGTCGAGCACGCCGCCCGCCTGGCCGAACTCCACGACGAGATCGTGCGCCTCCCGCAGGGCTACGACACCAACGTCGGAGAGGGCGGTACGCGCCTGTCCGGCGGCCAGCGCCAGCGCCTGGCGCTGGCCCGTGCCCTGGTCCACCGCCCCCGCATCCTGCTGCTGGACGAGCCCACCGCGGCGCTGGACGCGGTCACCGAGGAACGCATCCGCCGCAACCTGCTCAGGCTCGGCCAGACCCAGGTCATCATCGCCCACCGGCTGTCCACGATCCAGGACGCGGACCTGATCGTCGTGCTGCACCGCGGCCAGATCATCGAGGCGGGCACCCATCACCAACTCATGACCCACGACGGCCACTACGCCTACCTGGTGCGGCACCAGCACCGGTCGCCCGGCCCCACACCGGCCCTCAACCCGCGTTGACACGCATTCGGGCGGCCAATTGTCGGCTCGTCCTGCCATGATCACCGTCGTGCGGGAGGTGTCCCCCGGGAGGCCCTGCGGCGGATGGGGGGTTACCTTGTGTTCGGTGGCTGAGCTGTCCGTATGTGGCGTCGCGGCCGACGGGGGAAAGGGGAGACCCGCGCCTTTCCACTCTCAACGTATAGCGCACCGGGGGGCTTGCCACAAGACCCGGGTCATGCCGCAGAATCGTCCGCCGAGGCCAGAACCTGCGGAAATGGGGGACGCGAAGTGCGTGTGGTGTTGTCGACGTACGGGTCGCGCGGGGACGTCGAACCGATGGCGGCACTCGCGGTGCGATTGCGGGAGCTCGGCGCGGAGGTGCGGGTGTGCGCGCCGCCGGACGAGGAGTTCGCGCAGCTGTTGGCCGGGGTCGGGGTGAAGCTGGTGCCGGTCGGTCAGTCGGCGCGTGCGCTGACGACCGCGGCGCCGCCGCCATCATCCCTGCCTGAGCGCGCGGCCGAATTGATCGCCGGCCAGTTCGACGCGGTCACTGCGGCGGCCGAGGGGTGCGACGTGCTGGTGGCGACCGGCATGATGCCTGCTGCCGCCGGTGCGCGGTCGGTGGCCGAGAAGCTGGGCATCCCTTCCGTGTCCGTGACCTTCCAGCAGCTCACCCTGCCGTCGCCGCACCGCCCGCCGCTGGCCTATCAGGGCCGGCCGTTCCCGCCGGAGGTGACCGACAACCGGGTGCTGTGGGACCTGGACGCCCAGAGCATCAACGCGCTGTTCGGCGCGGCGCTCAACACCAGCCGGGCGTCGAACGGCCTGCCACCGGTGGACGACGTTCGCGACTACGTCATCGGCGACCAGCCGTGGCTGGCGACGGACCCGGCCCTGGACCCGTGGCAGGGGATGCCGGAGCTCGACGTCGTACAGACCGGCGCGTGGATCCTGCCGGATACTCGCCCGCTCCCGGCCGAGCTGGTGGCGTTCCTGGAGGCCGGCGAGCCGCCGGTGTACGTGGGCTTCGGCAGCATGCCCATGCACGCTTCCAAGGACGTCGCCCGGGTGGCCATCGAGGCGGTCCGGGCGCAGGGCCGCCGCGCGCTCGTCAGGCGCGGCTGGGCCGACCTGGCCCTGATCGACGACCGGGACGACTGCTTCGTCGTCGGCGAGGTCAACCAGCAGGCGCTGTTTTCCCGGGTGGCCGCGGTCGTGCACCACGGCGGCGCGGGCACGACGACGACGGCCGCGCGGGCCGGCGCGCCTCAGGTGGTGGTGCCCCAGGCGACGGATCAGCCGTACTGGGCGGGTCGGGTGGCCGAGCTGGGCATCGGCGCGGCACACGACGGTCCGGCTCCGACCGCCGAGTCCCTGTCGGCCGCGCTCAGGACGGCTCTGGCCCCCGAGACCCGGGTACGAGCGACTGCCGTGGCCGGCACGATCCGCACCGACGGGGCGGCGGCGGCCGCGAAGCTGCTGCTTGACGTGGTCAGCCCGGAAAGGCGGTCCGCATCCGCGTGAACCCCGGCGACCGGGTTTGTCACGCCGGTCCAGACGCCGACCTTCGCAAGCGACCTCACATCGGAGCTGATGACTTGAATCCCCTGACCACCGGCGTGTTCGACCTGCCCGAGCATCTTGCCCCCAAGGCCGACCCGGCGCTGATCGCCGGCGATGAGCGGCACTTCGCGGCCATCGCGGAGAGCCTTGAGCAGTCGATCTCCGAGCTGTCCGACCGCCTCGACGCCGAGCGCAAGGCGCCCGGCGGAAAGGGGCGGGCGGCCCTGGACCGGGACCTGGAGATCCACCGGCTCTCCGCCCGCCTGCGCGCACTGCGTCGCTTCGGTCTGGACCTGTGCCTCGGACACATGGTCAGCGCGGACGACCCCGAGCCCGTGTACATCGGACGACTCGGCCTCACGGACAGCGAGGGCCGCCGGCTGCTGCTCGACTGGCGTTCCCCAGCGGCCGAGCCGTTCTTCGGAGCCACCCACGGGAACCCGATGGGTCTGGCGAGCCGCCGCAGGTACCGCTGGACCCGCGGCCGGATCAGCGACTACTGGGACGAGGTGTTCACCTCGGACGGGTTCGAAGGGCACCACGCCGCGCTCGACGACCAGTCCGCCTTCATCGCCAGCCTGGGCAGCAGCCGGTCGCCACGGATGCGAGACGTGCTCGGCACCATCCAGGCCGACCAGGACGCCATCATCCGCGCGGGATCCAGCGGCGCTCTCGTCGTCGACGGCGGTCCGGGTACGGGCAAGACCGTCGTCGCCCTGCACCGCTCCGCGTATCTCCTCTACTCCGACCCCCGCCTCGGTCACCGCCGTGGTGGCGTGCTGTTCGTCGGCCCGCACCAGCCGTACCTGGCCTACGTCGCCGACGTCCTCCCCAGCCTCGGCGAGGAGGGCGTACAGACCTGCACCCTGCGGGACCTTGTCGCCGAGGGAGCCACGGCGGCGATCGAGACCGACCCAGACGTGGCCCGCCTGAAGTCGTCCGCGAACCTGGTCAAGGCGATCGAGCCGGCCGTCAGGTTCTACGAGAACGCGCCCACCAAGGGGATGACGGTCACGACCCACTGGTCCGACATCTGGCTGAGCCCCGAGGACTGGGCCGAGGCGTTCGAGGCCGCGGAGCCCGGCACCCCGCACAACGAGGCGCGCGACCAGGTCTGGGAGGAACTGCTCACGATCCTGGCGGACAAGCACGACAACGAGGACATCTCACCTGACCTGCTCCGCAAGTCGCTGCTGCGGAACAGGGAGCTGCTCACGACCTTCAACCGCGCGTGGCCGCTGATCGAAGCGGCCGACCTCGTCGGAGACCTGTGGTCGGTACCCGCCTACCTGCGGATGTGCGCCCCCTGGCTCAGCCCAGACGAGGTTCGGGGGCTGCAGCGCGCGGACGCCCAGGCCTGGACGGTGTCCGACCTGCCGCTCCTGGACGCGGCGCGGCAGCGGCTCGGCGACCCGGAGGCGGCGCGGCGCAAGCGGCGGCAGGAGGCCTCCGTCGCCGCCGAACGCGAGCGCATGGCCGGGGTCGTCGACAACCTGCTCGAGGCCGATGACGACGGTGAAGGCGCGGTGACGATGCTGCGCGGACAGGACCTGCGGGACGCCCTGGTCGACGAGAACGCATCACCCGGTATCGAACCGGACCAGCTCGCCGGCCCGTTCGCGCACATCGTCGTGGACGAGGCTCAGGAGCTGACCGACGCGGAGTGGCAGATGCTGCTGCTCCGGTGCCCGTCCAGGAGCTTCACCATCGTCGGGGACCGGGCCCAGGCCAGGCACGGGTTCACGGAGTCGTGGCAGGAACGGCTGGAGCGGGTCGGGCTCGACCGCGTCAACCTGGCGTCCCTGAGCATCAACTACCGTACGCCGGAAGCGATCATGGCGGCGGCCGAGCCGGTCATCCGGGCCGCGCTCCCGGACGCCAACGTGCCGACCTCCATCCGCAGCACCGACGTTCCCGTCGTACACGGGGCTGTTTCGGAGCTGAGCTCGATCCTCGACACCTGGCTCGCCGCGCATGCCGACGGGATCGCCTGCGTGATCGGCCATCCCACGTTCCAGGGGACGTCCCGCGTGCGGTCGCTGACTCCGGAGCTGTCGAAGGGGCTCGAGTTCGACCTGGTCGTTCTCGTCGACCCGGAGGCGTTCGGCGAGGGCATCGAAGGAGCGGTCGACCGCTATGTCGCGATGACCCGAGCGACCCAGCAACTGGTCATCCTCACGAGCTCCTGACCTCGGCTCCGGGGCGAGGCCAAGGTAGGACACCTCACGCGGATGAGCGCTGGATGACTCGTGGATCGGCCGAGATGACGGCGGGGCGGGTGGCCTGGCCGGCGAGGCCGCCGATGATCGTCTCGGCGCGGTGGATGCCATGGCAGAACCGTACTTGGGCTCGAATGTGCGAAAGGTATGGTGAGGGCCTATGACGACGTTTCGGATCAGCGAGGCCGCAGCGCTGCTCGGGGTCAGCGCCGACACCGTCCGCCGGTGGGTGGACGCGGGGCGGCTGGCGGCCGAGCGGGACGAGCACGGTCATCGCCAGGTGAACGGCGCCGACCTGGCCGCCTTCGCCCGGGCTCAGGTCGAGGAGATCGAGAGCGGCAGCCGTTCCTCGGCACGTAACCGCTTTCGGGGGATCGTGACCGAGGTGATCCGGGACGCGGTGATGGCGCAGGTGGAGATCGCCGCCGGGCCGTTCCGGGTGGTGTCGCTGATGAGCCGCCAGGCCGCCGACGAGCTCGGCCTGGAGGCCGGGGTGGTGGCGGTCGCCGTGATCAAGTCCACCAACGTCGTCGTCGAGATCCCCGGTCACGAGCGCGTGAGCAGCAGCCAATCCGCATGACCGATCCCGAGCGCGCCGGCCGGGCGGACCTGAAAGGCGGGTCCGCCGGTCGCCCGGGCCGTCGGGCCTCCGGGCGGCTGCCGTGGATGCTGGTCGTGCCCGCGCTGGTGGGCCTGGCCTTCCTGGTGCTGCCGCTGGCCGGGTTGCTGATCCGCGCGCCGTGGTCCACGCTGCTGGAGCGGCTGGCCGAGCCGCAGGTGCTGGAGGCGTTGCGGCTGTCGCTGGTGTGCGCGACCATCGCGACGGCTCTGTGCCTGGTGCTCGGGGTGCCGCTGGCGTGGCTGCTGGCCAGGGTGGACTTCCCGGGGCGGCGGGTGGTGCGGGCGCTGGTGACCGTTCCGCTGGTGCTGCCGCCGGTGGTGGGCGGTGTGGCGCTGCTGCTGGTGCTGGGGCGGCGCGGGCTGGTCGGGCAGTGGCTGGAGTCGTCGCTGGGGATCACGCTGCCGTTCACCACGGTGGGGGTGGTCGTCGCGGAGGCGTTCGTGGCGATGCCGTTCCTGGTGATCAGCGTGGAAGGCGCGCTGCGCGGCGCCGACCGGCGCTTCGAGGAGGCGGCGGCCACGCTCGGCGCTTCGCGCTGGACCGTGTTCCGGCGGGTGACGCTGCCGCTGATCGCGCCGGGTGTCGTGGCCGGGGCGGTGTTGTGCTGGGCCCGGGCGCTGGGGGAGTTCGGCGCGACGATCACGTTCGCGGGCAACTTCCCGGGCACCACCCGTACGATGCCGCTGGCCGTCTACCTGGCGCTGGAGACGGAGCCGGAGGCGGCGATCGTGCTCAGCCTCGTCCTGCTGGCCGTCTCCGTGATCATCCTGGCCAGCCTGCGCGACCGGTGGGTGAGCAGCCCATGACGCTGCAGGCCCATCTGGTGGTCTCCCGGCCCGCCTTCACCCTCGACCTCGCGTTCGAGGTGGCCGCGGGCGAGGTGGTGGCCCTGCTCGGCCCCAACGGGGCGGGCAAGACGACCGCGCTGCGCGCCCTGGCCGGGCTCGTCGCGCTGTCCGGCGGCGAGATCGTCCTGGACGGCCGCGATCTGCACCCGCTGGCCGCCGAGCAGCGTCCGATCGGCATGGTCTTCCAGGACTACCTGCTCTTCCCGCACCTGACGGCGCTCGACAACGTCGCCTTCGGGCCGCGCTGCCAGGGCGTCCCCAAGGCCGAGGCCCGCCGCACGGCCGCCGTCCTGCTGGAACGGGTCGGCCTGGCCGACCGGGCCGCCGCCAAGCCGCGCCAGCTGTCCGGCGGGCAGGCTCAGCGGGTCGCGCTGGCCCGGGCGCTGGCCGTACGGCCCAGCCTGCTCCTGCTGGACGAGCCGCTGGCCGCCCTCGACGCCCACACCCGGCTGGAGATCCGCTCGCATCTGCGCCGTCACCTGGCCGACTTCGACGGCGCGACCGTCCTGGTCACCCATGACCCCCTGGACGCGATGGTGCTGGCCGACCGGCTGATCGTCATCGAGAACGGCGCCGTCGTCCAGCAGGGCACCCCGGCCGTGGTGGCCCGGCACCCGCGTACCGACTACGTGGCCCGCCTGGTCGGGCTCAACCTGTACCGGGGTCTGGCCGACGGGGCGCGGGTCAAGGTCGGCGAGCTGCTGCTGCACACCTCCGAACGGCTCGACGGGCCCGCGTTCGTCGCCTTCCCGCCCGCCGCCGTCGCCCTCTACCGGACGCGTCCGGACGGGAGCCCGCGCAACCTGTGGGAGGCGCGCATCGAGGGCATCGAACGGCACGGCGACAACGTACGCGTCCACCTCGCCGGGCCGATCACCGCCTTCGCCGACATCACCCCCGCCGCCCTGGCCGACCTCGACCTGACCCCGGGCCAGCAGATCTGGGCCTCGGTCAAGGCCGGCGAGACCCACGCCTACCCGGCATGAACGCTAGACCCATAACCGGTCGGCGGCGCACACCCTGATGTCGGTGACCCGGCTGATGTGCCGTGATCCGCAGTGATCTCCCGGCATCACCAGGTGCGGCCCCTGCTCGGTCAGGTCCCGGCAGTCCATGGTGACGGCGAGCAGCGCCGCCGTGTTGCCGAACTCGGGGTCGATCTCGCCCCACGACAGCACGGCGCGGTGGCCGTCGCGTCCCAGCACCGCGATCAGATAGCGCAGCCGGTCCTTGCGCTCGGCCGGCTCGAACAGCGGCTCGGCGGCCCGGAGCACGTCGATGAGCAGCGGCCCGGTGAAGTAGTGGCGCCGCGGCCCGGAGGTGCGGCATTCGAAACTGACCGTCGTCTCCCGCTGCGGCATCGAGCCGAGCGTCGCGACGCTCAGCAGGGCGGGCAGGCGTACGTCGCCCCACAGAGCTGTCTGACCGGCCATCGGAAGATCGATCGACGTCGGCTGCACGGCCGCCTCCTCGCCTTCGGCATGCCTGTCCCCACGGTCGCGCGAGATCACACGTATCTGCAAGGGTTTTTTCGGCATATTCATGGCAGATGAGATGACGATAGGCTGATCAGCGCCGCTTTCAGTACACGTCGCGTACGTAGCGCTTTGCCGCGGCGAGCTGCTTGACGTACGCGGTGGCGTCGTCGGGGGCCAGGCCACCGTGGCGGGCCGCGATGTCGCGCAGGGTCTGGTCGACGTCCTTGGCCATCCGGGCGGCGTCGCCGCACACGTACACGTGCGCGCCCTCCTGCAGCCAGCTCCACAGTTGCACGCCGTGCTCGCGCATCCGGTCCTGCACGTAGACCTTGGCCCGCTGGTCGCGGGAGAAGGCCAGGTCCAGCCGGGTCAGCAGGCCGTCGTCGTGCAGCGCGGCCAGCTCGTCGCGGTAGTAGAAGTCGGTCGTGCGGCGCTGCTCGCCGAAGAAGAGCCAGTTGCGGCCGGGGTGGCCGAGGGCCCGGCGTTCGTCGAGGAAGCCGAGGAAGGGGGCCACGCCGGTGCCCGGGCCGATCATCACCATGGGGGCGCCGGGGTCGGCGGGCGGTCGGAAGTGCTTGGTGGGCTGGACGTGCACCGGGACGGTGGTCTGCTCGGGGCTGTCGGCCAGGTACGCCGAGCACGCGCCGCCCCGCGTCGTGCCGCGCGGGTTGCGGAAGCGCACCACCGAGACCGTCAGGCTGATCCGGTCGGGGCTGGTGAGCGGGCTGGAGGAGATGGAGTACAGGCGTGGTTGGAGCCGTTTGAGCAGGTCGGCCCACTCCTGGGCCGTGGCGCGCACGGGGAGCTCGGCGAGCACGTCCACGGCCTGGCGACCCCACACCCATTTGTCCAGCTCGCCCTTGTTACCGGGGCGCAGGAGCCGGGTGAGGTCGCGGTCGTGGGTACGTTCGGCGACGAACTTCAGCAGGCCAGGGGTGATCTTGGTGATGTCGAGGTGGCGGTAGAGGGCCTCGCGGAGCGGCAGCGTGCCCAGGCCGGGGAGCTCGACGGTGTCGGCGGGGCTGAGGCCGGTGCCGGCCAGCCATTCCATGACCAGGTCCAGGCTGTTGACGGGCAGCACGCCGAGGGCGTCGCCCGCCTGGTAGGTCAGCTCGCCGCCGGTGTCGAAGGTGAACCGGCGAACCTCTTTGGCCGAGCCCGGCAGGCTGAGCAGCCGGTTCGCCGACAGTGTCGCGGTGAAGGGGGTGGCGCGGGTGCCGGACGGCATGGCCGTCGTCGGTTCGCTCCGCGCCGGTCCGGGACCCGCGAGGGTGGACAGGAGCTGGTTGAGCCAGTCCAGGGCGCGTTCGTGCTCGTCCGGCTCGCAGTCGACGCGTGGCGCGAGGCGGAGCGCGCCGAGCTCCTCCAGGCGCCGGTCGAGGCGCCGGCCGTGGCCGCAGAAGTCGTCGTAGCTGGAGTCGCCGAAGGCGAGGACGGCATAGCGTACGCCGTCGAGCCGCGGCGCTCCGGGCTCGGCGAGCGCGTCCCAGAACGCGGTGCCGTTGTCGGGGGCCTCGCCGTCGCCGAACGTGCTGGAGATGATCAGCAGGTCCGCGTCCGGCGTCAGGGCCTGCGGGGCGCAGTCGTCCATGCTGAGAAGCCGGGTGTTGCGGCCGGCGCCCGCCAGCCGCTCGGCGCTGGCCGCCGCGAACTCCTCGGCGTTGCCCGTTTGCGAGGCCCACAGGATGACGATCT
Source organism: Nonomuraea sp. NPDC003709 (assembly GCF_040610775.1). Taxonomy (NCBI): domain Bacteria; kingdom Bacillati; phylum Actinomycetota; class Actinomycetes; order Streptosporangiales; family Streptosporangiaceae; genus Nonomuraea; species Nonomuraea sp. NPDC003709. The sequence continues at coordinate 161,656 of NZ_JBEXMW010000025.1, forward strand.
CGCGTGCCGGGGCCTCCGGCTCGGCGGGCGCGGGCTCCGGTTCGGTGGGCTTCCGCGCCGGGCGGACGATGCGGGAGAAGGCACCGGCCAGCGCCCCGTTCACCCACACGGCGTGGTCCGGCGCGAAGGGCGCATGACCCGGTAGCACCGGTACGTCCGCTCCGTCGAGCGGGGTGCTCGCCAGGCCGGACAGGAATCCGGACAGATAGCGGCGTTCCGACGGGGAGAGCTCCGGCGGGGTCACGTCGGCGAGCCCGAACAGGCCGCGCAGCGCGCCGACGGCGACCGGCGCCCGCACCTCCTCGGCCGTACGAACATCGGACGCCGGGACGGGAGCGGCCGTGGCGGGGTCCGGGGCGACCTTGGTGAGGGAGACCGCGCACACCTTCAGCTCGGGCTGGAAGGAGATGGGGTCGACGGCGTCGCTGGTGACAGCGTTGACGCTGAGGTACTCGCCGAAGAGATCGTTCCAGTGGAACGGCGCGAACAGGTTGCCCGGCATGACCCGGTCCGTCACCACCGCCGGCAACACGGCCCGCCCGCGCCGGGAGGAGACCGTCACGAGGTCGCCCTCGCCGATGCCGTGCTCGGCGGCGTCGGCCGGGTTGATCTCCACGAACGGGCCGGGGTTGAGCTTGTTCAGCTTCGCGATCTTGGCCGTCTTGGTGAGCGTGTGCCACTGGTGCTGCACCCGCCCGGTGTTGAGCACGTACGGGAAGGTGTCGTCGGGCAGCTCGGCGGCGGGCAGGTGCGGACGCGGGAAGAAGACGGCCCGGCCGTCGGGGGTGGCGAAGGCCAGCCGCGGGCCACTGCCGTCCTCGCGCGTGAGCGTCTCCTGGCTGCGGCCGTCGTTGAGGTAGCGGACCGGGTTGCGCTCGCCGGAGCCGGGCGGGGCGGGCCACTGCACGGGGGTTTCGCGTAGCCGGTCGTACGTCACGCCGCGCAGGTCGTACCCGGTCGCCGGGTTCCACGCCCGCTTGATCTCCTCGAACACCTCCTCCGCGCTCGAATAGGAGAAGCCGTCCTCGAACCCCATCTCGCAGGCGACCCGGGCGATGATCATCCAGTCGGGCAGCGCCTCGCCGACCGGATCGACGGCCTGCCGGAGCAGGGTGAGGTTGCGCTCGGAGTTGATCATCACGCCTTCGGTCTCGGCCCACAGGGCGGCGGGCAGGACCACGTCGGCGTAGGCGTTGGTCTCGGTGGCCGCGAAGACGTCCTGCGTGACGACGAACTCGGCGGCCTCCAGGCCCGCGATCACCGTCCTGCGGTTGGCGACGCTGGCCACGGGGTTGGTGCAGATGATCCAGCACGCCTTGATCTCACCCTCGGCCATCCGGGAGAACATCTCGATCGTGCCCTGCCCGACGTCGGTACGCAGCGTGCCGGGCGCGATGCCCCACAGGTCCTCGACGAACCGGCGGTCCTGCTCCACCAGCACCGAGCGCTGCCCGGGCAGGCCGGGGCCCATGTAGCCCATCTCGCGGCCGCCCATCGCGTTCGGCTGGCCGGTCAGCGAGAACGGGCCGCTGCCCGGGCGGCAGATCGCGCCCGTGGCCAGGTGCAGGTTGCACAGCGCGTTGGTGTTCCAGGTGCCGTGGGTGCTCTGGTTGAGCCCCATCGTCCAGCAGCTCATCCACTCGCCGGCCTCGCCGATCCACCGGGCCGCTTGGCGCAGGTCGGCCTCGGGGATGCCGGTGAGCTCGGAGACCTTGGCGGGCGGGTAGTCGAGCAGGAAGTCCGGCATGGCCTCCCAGCCGCGGGTGTGCTGGGCGACGAACCCCTCGTCGACGTGCCCGTTCTCCACCAGCAGGTGCAGCAGCCCGTTGAGCAGGGCCAGGTCCGTGCCGGGCCGGATCTGCAGGAACAGGTCGGCCTTGGCGGCGGTGGCGGTGCGCCGTGGGTCCACCACGATCAGCTTGGCGCCGGCCTTGACCCGGTCCATCATGCGCAGGAACAGGATGGGGTGGCAGTCGGCCATGTTCGCGCCGATGACGAAGAACACCTCGGCGCGCTCGAAGTCCTCGTACGAGCCGGGCGGGCCGTCCGAGCCCAGCGACAGCTTGTAACCGCTGCCCGCGCTGGCCATGCACAGCCGCGAGTTCGACTCGATCTGGTTGGTGCCGACGAACCCCTTGGCCAGCTTGTTGGCCAGGTACTGGGCCTCCAGCGTCATCTGCCCGGAGACGTAGAACGACAGCGCGTCGGGCCCGTGCTCGTCCAGGAGCGCGCGCAGCCGCCGGGCGGTCGCCGTGATCGCCGCGTCGACGTCGCTCTCCTCCGGCTGCACGCCCCTGGCGGGCCTGACGAGCGCGCGTTCCAGCCGGCCCGGGGCGGCGAGCATGTCGGCGCTGGTCGCCCCCTTGGTGCACAGGCGACCGGCGTTGGCCGGATGGCTCTTGTCGCCGGCGACCTTGACCACCCGCCGCCGCCCGTCCGCGCCCCGGGCCACGTCCAGGACGATCCCGCACCCTACGCCGCAGTAGGAGCAGACGGTCTTCACACGCGCGATGGCGTTGCTCGGTTCTGTCGCCGTCATCGGCCCTTCCCCTTCGACAGGGCCTGAACGACGTTCCCTCTCCGTGGGCGCGCCGCAGCCGCACCGGGCAGATCCAACGCGCAAAACGTAAGAAACAGGCGTTACGCGGATGTCACAGCAGCCGACCGCCGCCGGTTACATCCACATCACCGCCGATCCCCGCCCGCCACACGCCCAGGGTCACGAGGTGGCGCGGGCGAGCACGTCGCGGATGAGAGCGACCACCTCTCCGGGGGTGAACTCCATGGCGTTGTCGCCGACGCTGATCTCGAAGCTGCATCGGCTCGGGCCGGGCGCGGAGCGGACCCGTCCCCAGAGCTGGATGCCGCGTTCGGCGAGGATCTCCTCGCCGGCCCGCTCGACGGCGCGCCTGGGAGCCGGCAGGTGGATGTGGAACAGCGGCGTCTGCGGGGGATCGGGGTAGGCGTGGGCGGCGCCGTCGGTGTTGACGGCCGCCGCGATGGCGACGGCGTGCTCGTGGTAGGCGGGCATGCGTGCGGCCAGGGTGTCGAGGCCGACGAGGGCGGCCAGGGCGAGCGGCCAGGCGTCGCGGATGCCGCCGCCGAGCCGCTGGCGCCACACCCGGGCCGCGTCCACCGTGGCGGTGTCGGCGGCGAGCACGGCGCCCCGTACGCCCTGCAGGCTCTTGTAGAGCGAGACGTAGACCGTGTCGAAGAGGGCGGCGATCTCGTCGAACGGCCGGCGATAGTACGTCTGGGCCTCCCACAGCCGGGCGCCGTCCAGGTGCGCGGCGGCGCCGGTGGCCCGTACGAGGGCCACCTGCTCGCACAGGTCCTGCCATTCCGGAAGCAGGCCGCCGAGGTCGCGCTGCGGCAACTCCCAGACGACCGCCGCGAGCGGCTCGCCCGTAGCCCGCAGATCGTCGGTGGTCATCAGCTCGTGCGGGTCGCCGGTGCGGCGCATCCGCAGCCCGTGGACGGCGTTGTAACCCTGCTCCTCCCAGACGTCGAGATGCGATTGCGGGTGCGCGGCGAAGGTGCGGCGCCCGCGCCGGTCGGCGTGCAGGCGCAACGCGACCTGCTGGGCCATCGTCCCGCTGGGGAAGAACAGCGCGCTTTCCTTGCCGAGGAGCTCGGCCAGCCGTCGCTCCAGCACCGCCACGGGGCCGTCGGGGCCGTCCGGCGGGGTGTCGTCGTCCACGAGCGCCAGCATCTGCTCCAGCATCACCCGTGGCGTACGCCGGATCGGCGCGTGCAGGAACAACGACCGTCGGATCATCTGCATGTCCTTCGCTATTGCAACTATTTCGCAATAGTAGCCCGCCGGCGCCCGGATGCGTCAGAGGTCAACGGTCAGGCGAACGGTCACCACGTCCCCCACGTCGAGCCCTTCGGCCTTCCGCACCCCCGCCTTCACCGGCACGATGTAACGCCCGTCCTTCGGGAACAGCGACGTCTTCCACCGGGTCTCCCGTATCTGGGCCGTGACCGGGATCATGCCCCAGCCATAGCTCACCGCGCCGGCGGTCGTCTCCAGATCACGGCACTCCTCGTCCGGAACGGTGATGAAGTGCCAGGGCGCCGGCCCCCTCCAGAACCACATCTCACTGCTGAACTCCACGTTCATCGACCCAGGATAGGAGCTGCTAAAGCCCGAGATCGTCCAGCTCCTTCAGCAGCGCGCTCCGAGGGATCTGCTGCGGTGGGGCGGACGGCGTGCGCCGGGACCGGCCGCGTTCGCGGAATATCCAGCCGCCCGCCAGGCCGCCGGCAAAGCCGAACAGGTGAGCCTGCCAGCCGATCCCCTCCTGGGGCAGCAGGCCGGCGAACTGGTAGGCGAAGCACAGGGCCATGACCACGCCCACCACGATGTCGATGAGATGCCGGTCGAACGCGCCGCGCACCAGGATGTAGCCGAAGTAGCCGAAGACGACACCGCTCGCGCCCGCCCCGGTGGCGTCGGGGCTGGCGGTGAACCAGGCGCCGAGACCGCTGACCAGGATGATGAGCCCTGTCACGCTGAGGAACTTGCGCACACCCCGATAAGCGGACAGGAAGCCGAAGATGAACAACGGCCCCGAGTTCCCCTCGATGTGCGCCCAACTCCAGTGCAGGAATGGCGCCGACACGATGTCGGGCAGGCTCGCGGGGTTCCACGCCTGGATCCCGTACTCGTAACTCAGCGTGTAGCCCGATGCCCAGTTGGCGATCTGGATCGTCCAGATGACGGCCAGCGCTCCGACCATCACCCATAATGCCTTGCGCGCCTCAGCGATCATGATCTCGGCCGTCGGGCCTTTGGCTTCCACGTGATTCCTCCTGAGCGTCCGTGCCTTTTCCGGGAATCAGTATCGGGGCCATCGATCACGAATACGGCAGCAGCCGCCTTGTGCGGTGGACGGCATTGCGGCGCGGCGTTCAGAATGCCGATCATGACGCGTGACGACTTCTGGGCGATCCTCGCGCAATGCCCTCCGCCGGCGGGCCCCGACGACGACTGCGACGCACTTGTCGCAAGGCTCGGCCGATTGTCGCCGCCGGAGATCGTCGCGTTCGACCAGCACCTCACCGACCTCCGCCTCGCAGCGCATCGCCTCGACCTGTGGGGAGCCGCGTACCTCATCAACGGCGGCTGCTCCGACGACGGCTTCGAATACTTCCGCTGCTGGCTGGTCGGCCAGGGACGTCGGACCTATGAGGCCGCACTCGACGATCCGGATTCCCTGGCGGATTGCCAGCCCGCCCGCAGGAGCATCCTCGACGATTCGGACGAGTGCGAATGCGAGAGCTTCATGTACGCCCCCGGTAAGGCTTACGAGCGCGTCACCGGCCAAGAACTCCCTGAGGTCACCGGGGAGTATCCGAGGCTCGGGGAAATGTGGGACTTCGGCGATGTCGAGGAGACACGCCGCCGTTACCCACGACTGTCCGCGCTGCTCGACGAGGCTGACGCGCTCGCCTAAGGCGTCAGGGCTTGTTCAGGTAAGTGAGTACGGCGAGGACGCGGCGGTTGTTGTTGTCGTCATCGGTGATGCCGAGTTTGCCGAACATGGAGGTCGTGTACTTGCTGACAGCGCTCTCGCTGAGAAAGAGCCGCCGGCCGATGGCCTGATTGGACAATCCCTCGGCCATGAGGCCGAGCACGGAGTATTCGCGTTCGGTGAGCTGCCCGAGTCGTCGGTCCGAGGACCCGCTGGACAACAATTTGGCGATGACCGCCGGGTCCATGGCGGTCCCGCCGGCTGCGACGCGTTCGAGGGCGTCGATGAACTGATCGGCGTCGAACACGCTCTCCTTGAGGAAATAGCCGATGCCGCCGGCGCCGTCGGCCAGGAGTTCGCGGGCGTACAACTGCTCGACGTGCTGCGAAAGGATCAGGACCGGCAGCCCCGGCACCTCGCCGCGGGCGGCGAGGGCGGCCCGTAGGCCCTCGTCGGACTGGGTCGGCGGCATGCGGACGTCGACGACGGAGACATCGGCCCGCCACCTCAGCAGCGCGTCGAGCGTCTCGGGCCCGGTGGTCGCCGTCGCCACCACCTCGTGCCCGTACGCCTGGAGCAGGCGGACCATCCCGTCGCGCAGGAGGTAGAGGTCTTCGGCTACAACGATTCGCATGGCACGACCATCCTCACACGCGTCGGACCGCCCGCCGGACTGGTGATCTCCACGGTGCCGTCGAAGACCGCCAGGCGCCGGCGCAGCCCCGCGAGTCCGCCCCCGGCGCTCACACTCGCCCCGCCCCGGCCGTCGTCCTCGACGTCGACGGCGATGCCGGTCTCGTCGCGGGTGATCGAGATCCGCGCCCGGGTCGCGTGGGCGTGCTTGACGGCGTTGGTCAGCAGTTCGGCGACTCCGAAGTACACGGCGGACTCGATCGGCGGGTCCAGGCGCAGCTGAACGCCGGCGCTCACGGCCACGTCGAGCGGGCTGTCCAGGACGAGGGCGCGGACGGCGTCGACGAGCCCGCGCTCGTTCAGCACCGGCGGGCTGATGCCCCTGACCAGCTCGCGGAGTTCGTTCAGGGAGGTGGCGGCGCCCACCCGCGCGTCCCGCAGCAGCGTCCTGGCCTGGTCGGGGTCGGTCTCCATGAGTTTCTCCGCGGTCGCCAGCGCGAGCCCGAGCGCGACCAGGCGTGCCTGCGCTCCGTCGTGCAGGTCCCGCTCGATCCGGCGGATCTCGGCGGCCTGCGCGACCGTGGTGTCCGCGCGCTGGGCCGTCAGCTCATCGACCCGGTCCGCCAGCGTCATCGCGGGCGACGGGCGCAGGAAGCGGACGGCCACAGGTACGACGGGCCGCCAGGCGTACGGGGCGGCGGCGACCGCCACGACCAGGCCGAGCACCCCGACGAGGAGCGACGACCGGCTGAACCCGAGGACCGCCGCCACGGCTCCGGCCGGCGGGACGGCGGCGACCACACCCGCGGTGAGCGGCGCGATCGCCGTGAACCGCAGGTCGCGCCAGAAGCCGGGATCTCTCCACCGGGTCCGCCACTTCTGGTCCATGAGGGCGTCGCGTTTGGTGCGCTCGTAGCTGAAGCCGTTCCACCAATATCCGGTGGACAGCTGCGTCACCGGCGCGGCCTGCCGATCTCCGGCGGGGATGACGGTGCCCGTCCACTTCGCGACGACGGCGCGGACCATCCGGCTCACCGGGCGCGCCAGGGCGAGCGTGCCGATGCACGCCCACACGAACGGCACCGTCCCCGACCACGGGTCTCCGCCCCACCACCAGATCCACAGCGCCACGGCGGCGGCCCACACGGCCGGGACCGGCATGGTGACGGCCACCACCACGCAGGCACGCACGAGCCCCACGCAGGCGCTCGACACCCACTGTCGCATGATTCTTCCTTCTCACTTCACGACCACGGCTTGGTGTCTTCACTGTGCACCGCGCCGGAGCCGCTCCCCGCCGGATCGGCCCTGAAGTGGGTCTGGACCCACCCAACCGTACGTCCAGCCCCATACCGCCCCATCCATGCCCTCCCTAGCGTGATCACCACTCCAGACAACGCAAGGGATGAAACAGACATGGAATCCTTCGGCAAGGTCAAGATCCTCGTCGCCGCCTACGGCGCGCTCAGCGCCGCCGTGCTCGCCACGGTCGCCGTCCTCGCGATCGGCGGTCAGACGGTGACCTCGTTCATGTGGGGCCGGTCGGCGGGGGTGCTCGCGAGCGCCGCGGTGACCTACTGGCTGACGGTCCTCGCCGCACGGGGAGCCCGGTGGGCCTATCTGCGTGTACGCGTCATCTCGATCGTCATGCCGGTCGCGATCGTCGCCGTCGACATGATCCCAGGCATCTGCCCGATGTGGTTCGCCATGATGCAGGCGGTATGTGCCCTCCCCATCGCCGCGGTCGGGTTCGTCGTCAACGGATCCGGCCTGCGCGCCGCCTTCCCAGCGGTTGACAGGGTGCGGAGCCAACGGCGATCCTCAGCCGGATAAAGATCAATATTTCCCTGGGGCGGCGGTGGAAAAGCGGATGAAGCTGATCAGCATGGGATTGCTCGCCGGTGTGCTCGCGGCGGCGGCCGGCGCCTTGGTGGCCCGCCGGCGCTACGTGGTGGTCACCGTCGAGGGGACGAGCATGGCTCCGACCCTGCACGACGGCGACCGGGTGCTGGTCCGGCGGCGCCGGATCGGCCAGGTGGCCAGGGGCGATGTCGTGGTGCTGGAACCTCCGTCCGACCCACGAGTGGGGATGGACGGCACGCGCTGGAACATCAAGCGCGCCGTCGCCCTGCCGGGTGACCCGGTGCCGCCGGACGTGGACGGCGCCGCGGAGCGCGTGCCCGCGGGTGCGCTGGTGGTCTACGGCGACAACCCCCGCAGCGTCGACTCGCGGCAGCGCGGTTTCTTCCCGGCCGATCGCCTGCTCGGGGTAGCGCTGCGCCGGCTGGGCGGGTCTGCCCTGTAGGCGGCGGGACGTGAAGTTCCGGATGCTCGGACCGCTGCGGATCGAGGGCGACGACCCGCCGGCGGGATGGGCGATGATCACGGCTCCCAAACAGCGGACCGTCCTCGCCATGCTGCTCGCCCGGGCGGGCCACGTCGTACCGATCCGGTCACTGGTGGCGGAGGTCTGGGACGACCAGCCGCCCCGTTCCGCGGTGGCGAACCTGCGTACGTACCTCATGCAGTTGCGCAAGCTCATGCCGCCCGCGGCCGACCCGGCCGTGGAGCGGCTGGTGACCTCGGACGCCGGTTACCTGTTGCGGGTCGAGCCCGAGGAGTTCGACCTCTTCCAGTTCGAGGCGCTGACCGCGCACGCCCGCCAGGCGCTGGGCAGGCGCGATCTCAGCACCGCCCTGGACTCCTACACCCGGGCCCTCGCGCTGTGGCAGGGGATGGCGGCCGAGGACGTGCCGCTGGGGCCGACACTGCGGGAGGTGGTCGCGCGGCTCACCGACCACTACCTGAGCGTGGTGGAGGAGCACGCGGACATCCAGCTCGCCCTCGGCAGGCACGCGACGGCGGCCAAGCGGCTGCGCGAGGTGATCGGGCAGTACCCGCTGCGCGAGCGGCTGCACGGCCAGCTCATGGTGGCCCTGTACCAGAGCGGCGACGTGGTGGGCGCGCTGGACGCGTTCGGGGCCGCCCGGAAGGTCCTCGCCGACGAGCTGGGCATCGATCCGGGCCCTGACCTGCGCAGACTGCATCAGCTGATCCTGCGCAGGGACCCGGCCCTGCTGTCGGAGGAGGAGGCCCCCGCCGACGACGGGCGGCCCCGGCCGCGCCAGCTGCCGCGCGCGCCGAGCGTGTTCGTGGGCCGCTCGGCCGAGCTCGCCCGGATCCACGCCGTGCTGGGCGCCGGCGCGGGGCCGCCCGTGCTGGCGCTGCACGGCCCCGGCGGGATCGGCAAGTCGACGCTCGCCATGAAGGCGGCGTACGGCGTGGCCGACCGGTACCCCGACGGCCACCTCTACGCCGACCTCCAGGGATCGACACCGAGCCTGTCGCCGTTGCGCCCCGACGAGGTGCTCGGCCGCTTCCTCCGCGCGCTGGGGGTGCCTCCGGGCGAGGTGCCCGCGGCGCCGGCGGAGGCGGCCGCCCTCTACCAGTCGGTGCTGGCCGACCGGCGCGTCCTGGTCGTCCTCGACAACGCCGTCGGCGCCGCCCAGGTGGCTCCCTTGCTGCCGGCGGGCGGTGGCTGTGCGGCGCTGGTCACCAGCCGGTCGGCCCTGACGACGCTGGACGCCGTACCGATCGCCGTGAACATGTTCGACGAGGAGCAGTCGGTACGGATGCTGGCGCTGCTGGCCGGTCAGGCGCGCGTGGCCGCCGAGAAGGAGGCGGCGGCCGAGATCGCGAGCTGGTGCTGCCACCATCCGCTGGCGCTGCGCATCGCCGGCGCCCGCCTCGCGGGCCGGCCGGACTGGTCGCTCGCGGGCTTCAACGAGCGCCTGAGCAACCAGCGGCGGCGGCTGGACGAGCTGCAGGCGGCCGACCTGCGCGTCCGCTCCTGCTTCGAGGTCGGCTACGCGACCCTGACGAGCGCCGCGAGGACCGTCTTCCGCCTGTTCGGCGTGCTGGAGGTGCCGGAGGTGGGCGCCGAGCTCGTCGCCGCGCTGGCCGACGTCGACCTGAAGACCGCCGAGACCGTGCTCGACGAGCTGGTCGAGGCACGCCTGATCGAGCCGGTCGGCGAGAGCCGGTTCCGCACGCACGACCTGCTGCGGCTCTTCGCGGGGGAGCTGGCCGCCTCCCACGACTCGCCGGAAGACCTGGACCTGGCCGTACGGCGGGCCCTGGACTGGTACCTCGACCTCTGCCACCAGCTGCGCGACCTGCTGCAGTCGCACCTGCGAGCCGGCGGCGGGAGCCGGGAGCGCCGGCGCGATCCGGGCCTGGTGCTGCGTGACCCCGCCGCGGCCGTGCGGTGGCTCGACACGGAGCTGCACTGCCTGGTCGCGGCCGCCGTCCAGGCCGCGCGCGGGGAGCCGGAAACGGCGCGCTTCGCCATCGAGCTGATGACCCTGGTCAAGGCCACGGTGATGAAGGGCGGCTACTGGCGGGAGCTGGAGACCATCGCACGGCTCGCCATCGAGGTGGCGCGGCGCGACGGCGACCGCGGCGCGGAGGCGTCCACGCTCGCGACCCTGGGGCTGCTGGAGTGGCGGGCCGGCCAGGGGGAGTCGGCCGGCGGCCACCTGCGGCGCGCGCTCGAGCTCTGGCGCGACCTGGGCAACCGCGAGGAGGAAGGGATGGCGCTGCACAACCTCGGCTGGCTGCACATGCAGACCGGCGACCTCAACGCGGCCCTCGGCCGCATCAGCGCGAGCCTGCGGCTGCTCAAGACGCACGGGTCCAGGCGCGTCGGGCTGGTCGGCCACAGCCTGGGCGAGCTCCTGCTCCAGCTGGGCAGGGACGCCGAGGCGGTGGACCGTTTCGAACGGTGCCTGACCGTCCGCCGGGCCGATCGCGACCTGAACGGCGAGAGCATCACGCTGGCGGCGCTCGGCCGCGCCTACTGCCTGCTCGACCGGCGGGACGAGGCGCTGGCCGCGATGGACGAGGCGCTGGCCCGCTGCGAGGAGACCGGCAACCGGGAGGACGAGTGGGAGGTGCTGCTCAGCAGGTCCGAGATCCGGCTGCGGCAGGGTGCCCTCGCCGTGGCCGAGCGCGACCTGGTCAGGGCCCTGGAGCTGGCCGCCCAGATCGGCGACGCGTACGGCTACGCCGCCTGCACCCGCCAGCTCGCCAGGGCCAGGACGGCGTCGGGCGACCCGCGCGCCGCGGGGGACGCCCGGCGGGCCGAGGAACTGTTCGCGGATCCGGCGATGCGCCTCAACCCGGTGCTGGAAAGGCTGCTCACCGCCCAGGTGTAGCGCGGCTGTATCGGTCGCTGTATGTCCCCCAAATAGCGTTTCGGCCTGACCGCATCGCTATACAAGGAGCGAACATGACTTCTGTCTTGGGCAAGCTCGGCGACAGGATTCTCGACAGGCTCGTCCCGAAGGCGTCCGCCAAGGCGGCCGCGGAGTGGTACGTGCACTGCTACTGCAGGGAGCGTTCCGACTTCAGGAAGATCTGCACGACCGCCGGCGGCACGACCCGCTGCGGGTCCTGCTACGCCTTCAGGGTCTGCGGCGGCTAGGTAGAACGCGCGGACCGGCGGCGGCCTCCTCCGCCGCCGGTCCCCGGACACGTTCGGCGCGTCCGTCACGCCGCTCGGCCGGCCACACGTGATCCGCAATCTCGTCCTGGCGGCGTCCGGCGCCACCGGGCTCGCCGCATGGGCCGCGTCCGGCGCGGCGGTGGCGCAGCCGGCCGGTGTCGCGCTCGCTCTCGTCGCCGCCGCCGTGGGCGCTCTGCTCGTGGTGCGCCTCGACGACCTGTTGGAGCTGTTCACCGCCTGAAGAGGGGTTGTCCGATGCCTTTCCTGATCGTCGCCGTCGTGCTGGTCGGCCTGCTGTGCCTGCTGGACCTGGTGCTCACCTTGGGCGTGCTGCGCCGGCTGCGCGCGCACACCGCCGAGCTGGAACGCCTCGCGGGGACGTCGACGCTCATGCCGTACGATCCCCGCGTGCTGGTCGGGCGCACGCTGCCGCAGGACGTGGCGGGGCCGCGGCTCGTGGGCTTCTTCGACGTCGGCTGTGACACCTGCCACCAGCGCGCGCCGCAGTTCGCCGTGGAGGCCAAGGGGCAGAGCGCTCTGGCGGTCATCTCCGGCGCCGTCGAGGAGACCGCGGACCTGGTCGAGGTGGTGGGCGGCGTGGCGAGCGTCGTCACGGGCGAGGACGCGCTGCGCATCGTGCAGGCTCTCGACATCCACGCCTTCCCCACGTTCCTGCGGACCGACCAGGACGGCAGGGTCGTGGCCGCGGATACGGAGCTGACCGACCTCGCCGCCATGGCACCGGCGAAGTGACCCGTCGCGCCGCCACCCTGGCGCTGCTGTGCTGGCGGGCCGGGCCGGTGCTGGCGGTGTGCCAGCTGGTCGCCACCGTCCTGGCCGGACTGCTGCCCTCGGCCACCGTGTGGGCGACCAAGACGCTCGTCGACGGGCTGGCGACGGGCCGGCCGGAACGCGTGCTCACCCCGGTCGCGGGCCTCGTCGTGCTGGGGCTGGTCGCCGGGGTGCTGCCGCAGCTGACCGGCTATCTGCGGGGCGAGACGGATCGCCGGCTGGACCTGCTGCTGCAGGATCGCCTGTACACGCGGGTGAACACGTTCCACGGCCTGTCGCGGTTCGAGAATCCGGTGTTTCTCGACGAGCTGCGCATGGCCGCGCAGGCGACGGGCAACGCGATGGGGCCGATCACCTCGGGCCTGTTCGACCTCGGGCGCAACGTCATCGCCCTGACCGGGCTCCTCGTCGCCCTCGCCGTGCTGAGCCCGCTCATGGCGGGCCTGGTGGCGCTCGCGGCGCTGCCCGTCCTCGCGGCGAGGATGTCCCTGGAGAAGCGGCGGATCAAGATGATCGCCGGGCAGTCCGCCGCGGCCCGGCGGCAGATCTTCTACTCCTCCCTGATCACCGACGTCGAGGCCGCCAAGGAGGTCCGGCTCTTCGGGCTCGGCGACTTCCTCAAGCGGCGGGTGCTCGGCGAGCTGGCCGTCCTGCAGTCGGGGGAGCGGCGGCTGGACCGGCGGGAGGCGCTCACGCAGTCGGCGCTCGCGGCGCTCTCCGCCGCGGTCAGCGGCGCCGGGCTGCTCTGGGCGGTGTACTCCGCCCTGGACGGCCGGCTCACCCTCGGCGACGTGACCGCGTTCGCCGCCGCCGTGGCGGGCACGCAGGCCGCGCTGACCGCCACCGTGGACAACGCCGCGAACGCCCGCCAGGCGCTGCTCCTGTTCGCTCACCACGAACGGGTCATGTCGCTGCCCGGCGACCTGCCCACACCCGGCGAACCGGAGCCGCTGCCCGCGCTGCGCCGTGGCATCGAGCTGCACGACGTGTGGTTCCGGTACGACGAGAGCCATCCCTGGGTGCTGCGCGGGGTGGACCTGACGATCCCCCACGGCGCCTCGGTCGCGCTGGTGGGGCTCAACGGGGCCGGCAAGAGCACGCTGATCAAGCTCCTGTGCCGCTTCTACGACCCGTCCCGCGGCGCGATCCTCTGGGACGGCATCGACATCCGCGACGTGCCACCCGCCGAGCTGCGCGCCAGGATGGGCGTGCTCTTCCAGGACTACATGAGCTACGACCTGACCGCGGCGGAGAACATCGGCGTGGGCGAGGTCGAGGCGATGTCCGACCGCGCCAGGCTCCGGACCGCGGCCGAGCTGGCGGGCGCGCACGAAACCGTCCAGGCGCTGCCCCGGGGCTACGACACCATGCTGAGCCGCGTCTTCTTCGGCCCCGAGGACGACGACGACCCGCAGGCGGGCGTGGCGCTCTCCGGGGGCCAGTGGCAGCGCCTGGCCCTGGCCCGCGCGCTGGTGCGCGAGCGCCGCGACCTGCTCATTCTCGACGAGCCCAGCTCAGGCCTGGACGCGCAGGCCGAGTACGAGGTGCACCGCCGGCTGCGCGAGCACCGCGCGGACAACACCAGCCTGCTGGTCTCGCACCGGCTCGGAGCGGTCCGCGACGCCGACCTGATCGTGGTGCTCGGCGACGGCCGGATCGTCGAGCGGGGCACCCACGACGAGCTGATCGCGCTGGGCGGCCGGTACGCCCACCTGTTCGCCACCCAGGCCAGCGGCTACCGCGAGGGCGCCGACATCGGCTGATCGATCTTGCGCAGCACCACGCCGAACAGGCGATCCGCCGTCAGGTAGCCGGACTGCCGGGAGTCGAGCGAGTGGTCCGGATTGTCGCCCAGCACCACCAGGCGTCCGGCCGGCACCCGCGTGCCCGGCTCGGTCCGCAGCGCGGGGACGGTGTCGCGGGGGATCGGGTCACCCGGGACGGCCGCGACGCGCTTGATGATCCAGCCCGGGCCTGCGCCCAGCTGCTGGTGCGGTTCCCGCGGGCGCTCGCCCGGCCGGGCGTGGGCGAAGCCGCTCAGCACGACGACCTGCCCGGGGCGCAGCGATCCCGGCGGCGTCCGCCGTACGAGGACGCGCTCACCCGGCCGGTACGCCGGCAGCATGCTCTCCCCCTGGACGGTCACCACCAGGTATCGCCGGCGCAGCCAGAAAACGGCGAGAACGACGCCGACGGCCGCCAGCACGACGATCGCGCCGGTCACCGCGACAGCTCCACGTCGTCCCGGTAGCCGGTCGCCTGCCGGGCGAACAACTCGGCGTACGTGCCGCCCTCGGCCAGCAGGGCGGCATGCGTGCCCTGCTCCGTGACGACGCCGTCGGTCAGCACCACGATCCGGTCGGCCGTGCGGATCGCGCCGAGCCGATGGGTGATGACCACGCTGGTCCGCCCCGACCTCAGCGTGGCGAGCCGGCCGTGCACCTCGTACTCGGCCTCGGGGTCCAGGCCGGCGCTCGGCTCGTCGAGGATCATCAGGTCCCGGTCGCGGCGCAGGAACGCCCTGGCCAGCGCCAGCCGCTGCCACTGCCCGCCGGAGAGCAGCACTCCGGATTCGGCGTCGTCCTGCTCGTCGTCCGGGTCCTGGGGGAATCCACGGCTCAGCAGCGTGCGGTAGCCGTGCGGCAGGGCCGCGACCACGTCGTGGATCCCGGCGTCCCGCGCCGCCCGCTCGATCCGCGCCGGGTCCTGGGCGGCGGCGAGGTCGCCCACGGCGATGTTGTCGGTCGCCGTCAGCTCGTACGACACGAAGTCCTGGAAGACGGCGCCGATCCGGGCACGCAGCGTCTCCGGCGGCACGTCGCGGATGTCCACGCCGTCCCACAGGACCGCCCCGCGCGTCGGGTCGTAGAAGCGGCACAGCAGCTTCACCAACGTGCTCTTGCCGGCGCCGTTGCGCCCGACCAGCGCGACCGTGCACCCGTTCGGGATGAACAGGTTGACGCCGCGCAGGATCCACGGATGGTCCGGGCTGTAGCGGAACCAGACGTCGCGCAGCTCGATGCCCCGGCGCAGGGGCGGCAGCGACGGGCGAGCGCCCGGCGCCGGCAGATCGGACTCGGCGGTCACGATCGCGACGTGGTGATGAAGGGTCAGCAGGTGCTCGTACGCCATCACGCCGGCCGACACCATGCTGTCCAGCGCCGCCTGCACGCCGGCGACCGCCGCCACGAACATCGCCACGTCGCCGACGCTGAGCCGCCCCTGCCCCGCCGCCAGGATCGCCCAGATCAGGCCCGCTCCGGCCACGATCGCCGAGGCGCCTGACAGACTCGCGTGGATGCGGAGCTCCCGCCGATCCATCCGGCGGCGTTCGGCGTTCGCGGTGCGCAGCTCGGCCAGCATGCGAAGCCGCAAGAAGGCGCCGAGGTCGAACAGGCGGATCTCCTTGGCGGCGTCCGCGGTGGACATCAGGTGCGCGTAGAACCCTTCGCGGCGCTCGGCCGGCCCGATCCGCCACAACATCGTGTTCCGTTGCCGCGACATCCGCAGCTCGATGAGCAGCGCCGGCAGGGCCGACAGCACGACCAGGACGGTGAAGGCGGAGTTGACGAGTGCCAGGGACGCGACGAAGCCGGCGACCGTCACCGCGCTGCGAGCGGTGGTGAGCGCGGTGTCCACCAGCCTGCCGGGGTTGCTCGCGCTCTGCTGGGCCAGCCGCAGCCGGTCAAGGAATGCCGGGCTCTCGAACCTGGCCAGACCGGTGAAGCCGGAGACCGCCGCGAACAGCTCGTCCTTCGCGTGCAGCGCCGTCCTGCGATCCACCTCGGCACGCAGGTAATGTCCCGCGTGCGCCGCCACGGCGGCGGCCGTGGTGACGGCGGCGACGGCCGTCGCCAGGGCGAGCAGCGTGCCGGTCTGCCGTAGCGCCACCCCGTCCAGCACGGCCTTGGTCAGCCAGGCCACGGCGATCGGGGTGGCCGAGCCCACCAGCGTGACCGCCAGGTAGGCAAGGACATGGACGGGCGCCGACCGCCACACCATCGCGGCGGCGCGTGCCGCGCTCCTGGCCAGCCCCCGCGACGTCGGTGCCGGCTCGCTCACGCAGGCGACCCGGCCGGCAGCCGGGAGATCTCGGGCGCCACCGCGAGCAGCCTGCCCCCCGCGGTCACCTGGAGGAACGTCGGGAACGAGTGCACGCCGAACGCGTTGCTCACAGCGCTGTCCACGATCACCTGTGCCACGGGCTTCAGCGCGCTGACCATGTCCGCGGGGTCACCCGATCGGTTGTCGACCACCGCCAGCACCCGCGAGCGGTCCTGGCCTGCGGCCCACGAGGCGAAGCCGGGAAGCTTCTCATGGCAGCCGCGGCAATCGGGCGACAAGAACGCGACGACCGTCCCGTCCGGCAGGAGATCCCGGGTGAGAGGGCTCCCGTCCACCGTCGTCGCCTCAAAATCACCGGCGACGTCGCCGACGGCCGGCCCCCCGCCCGGCCCGGAAGGGCCGCCCATCAGGTCGATGGCTTCATACAGTCCGTCCAGCAGCTTGGTGTGCTCCCGAAGCCGCCGGACCACGCCGAGGGTCAGCACCAGACCCACGAGGGACAAAGCGCCGATGAGGGCCACGACGGCGATCAAATAGGACATGAGACAACCTTCCGTATAAAGGGCCCGGCCGGCCCGCCAGCCGGGCACCCGCTCAACGTGCGGTCACGAGCAGTAGATGTAGCTCTTGCAGCCGCCGCAACTGCGGCTGCCGTTCGGGTAGTAGCAGCAGTACTTCGCGGTGAACGCCGGGAAACTGCAGCACTCATAACCGCAGTCGGTAGCCCTGGCCACGGAGTGCGGCGCGATCAGCTCGAGGAGCCGGTCGGCCATTCTGGTCACGACGCGCATCGAACTTTCCTTTCGGTTGTTCCGGCGGGACGGCGCCCGCCCGTGCGGAAGCGGTACGCCGGACCACGCCGCCGTCCCGCCGCCCGTCGCAGCGTGCGCCAGACGCCTGAGCGATTTCTCAATGAATTCTTAACGGCCTGTTTCGGCAGTCCAGGCGGGCGATCGCCGGCGCGTGCGGATCAGGGACGGTGGAAGGAGACGATGCGGTCGCGGACCTTCGCCGCCTGCGCGTCGTCAACGGCGTCGAAGAACTCCGCCGCCTGCTTCCAGGTGTCGAGCGCGGCCGCGATGTCACCGGCCGCGACGTGCGTCTCGCCCAGGCGGACCAGCGTCTCGGCGGCCGCGTGCGGGTCGTCGCAGTCGCGCAGCAGCTCCGCCGCCCGCTCGAAGCAGGCCACCGCCTGCGCGTAGTCGCCCTTGAGGTGCAGGACGTGGGCGACGCTGTCCCACGCGTGCCCCTCGCCCTGGGTGTATCCGAGGCCGGCGAGGAGCCGCTGGGACCGGCGGCAGTCGGCCAGCGCCTCGTCGTACTCGCCGAGCTGGGCCCGCAGCCAGCCGGAGTTGTTCAACGCCCGCGCCTCCCCGCCGACGTCGCCGGCCTGCCGGAACAGCTCCAGCGCGTGCAGGGTGTGGCTCAGCGCCTCATCGGGTCGCGTCCGGCTCAGCGCGACGGTCAGGCCGAGGTGGACGTGCGCGCGCAGGACGGGTTCGCCGAGGTCGCAGTGCAGCTCGACCGCCCGCTCGAAGTGCTCGACCGCCTCGCCGTCGCGGCCGAGCCGGGCGTGGGCGCGGGCGATGCTGTTGTGGCAGCGGGCCTCGGCCAGCCGGTCGCCGAGCCGTTCGGCCGCGGCCAGCGCCACCGCGTGGGTGCGCAGGATCTCCTCCCAGAGGCCGCGCCGCTGCATGAACTCCGCGAACGCCCACGCCAGCCGCCACGCGTGGCCGTCGAACCCGGCCGCGGTGGCCTCCGCCAGCAGCGCGGGCAGCGCCACCGACGCGTCGGCGTACCACCACAGGGCCTCCGCCGGCCCGGCGAACCGCTCCACCACGGTGCCCCGCGCCGGCGGGTCCAGGAGCAGGTTGTCGCGGTGCGGGTAACACATCCCGTTCGCGGCGCAGGCCGAGTGCAGGTAGTAGTCCAGCAGCCGCCGCGTCGCCGACCGCCGTGCCGCCCGGGTGTCGGCGGCCCGCGCCTGCTCCGAGGCGTACACGCGCAGCAGGTCGTGCAGGCGCAGCCGGCCGGGGGCGCGGATCTCGGCCAGGTTGGCGCGGTCGAGGTGCGCGGCCAGTTCCCGCGTGCGCCCCACCGGCAGGGCGGCCAGGCTCGCCGCCGCCGACAGCGGCAGGTGCGGCCCCGGGTGCTGCCCGAGCCGCCGGAACAGCCGGGCCGCCGGCACGGGCAGGTCCCGGTACGAGCGCCCGAACACGTGGCGCAGGTCGATCGCGGGGTCGCTGTGCGCGAACGGTTCCAGGTCGGCGTCGGCCCGCTCGAGGTCCGCGGCGGCCTCGGCCAGCGGAAGATCGGTGCGCCACGCCAGCTGCGCCGCGACGATCGCCAGTGCCAGCGGCAGCCGGCCGCACCGGCGGATGATGTTCGCGGTGGCCTCCGGCTCGGCCGCCGGCCGGGCCTCGCCCAGCCACGCCACCAGGAGGTCGTGCGCGTCGTCGCCGGGCAGGACGTCCAGGCCGACCAGGTGCGCCCCCGCCGTGACCGCGAGCCCGGACAGCTCGGAGCGGCCGGTCACCAGCGTCAGGCACCCCGGCGCGGTGGCCAGCAGCGGGCGGACCTGGGTGGCGCTGCGGGCGTCGTCGAGCACGACCAGGACCCGGCGGCAGTCCAGCATGCTGCGGTAGAGCCCGATCTGCGCCTCCACACCCGACGGCACCTGGGCCTCCGTGACCCCGAGCGCGCCCAGGAACCGGGGCAGGACCACGGCTCCGTCGGCCGGGTCGATCGTGCTGAGATCGGCGTACAGCTGCCCGTCGGGAAAGCGGTCGCGGTGCAGGTGGGCCCAGCGCAGGGCGAGCGACGACTTGCCCACCCCGGGCGGCCCGGAGATCGCGCAGACCGCCGCGGTGGCCTGCTGTTCGCCGATCGCGGCCAGCCGGTCCAGCTCGGCCGACCGGCCGACGAAGTGCCGCAGGCCGACCGGCAGCTGTGCCGGGACCGGGCGCGCGGCCTCGGTCGTGTCGCCGGAGCGCAGCAGCTTCCGGTGGACGCTCCGCAGCGGCGTACCCGGTTCGACGCCCAGCTCCTCGGCGAGCGTCCGGCGTACCTGGGCGAAGTGGGCCAGCGCCTCGGCGGTCCGCCCCCACGCGTGCAGCGCCTCGATCAGCGCGGCGGCCACCAGCTCGTCCAGCGGGTACTCCTCGGCCAGCGGCGACAGCGCCGCCACTGCGGCCGCGGCGTCCCGGCCGGTGACCACCCGTGCCCAGCGCAGCAGGAGCTCCCTGCGCTCGTCGCGCAGGCGGTGGCGGGCCCGTTCGGCCCATTCGCCGGGCAGCCCGGTCAGCGGATCGCCACGCCACAGCGCCAGCGCCGCGCCGAGCGGCGGCACCGGGTCCGGCACAGCCATCGCCTGGTCGGCCAGGCCGCGGAAGCGCGGCACGTCCACCGCGGACTCGTCCACGTCGAGCAGGTAACCCCCGAGCCGGCGGACGACGGCGCCCTCATCCGCGAGCACGTCGCGCCGGATGCGGGTGATGATCGTGTACAGGGTGCGCCGCGCGCCGGGCGGGACCTGCTCGCCCCAGACCCGGGCGAGGAGCGTGTCCACCGGCACGACCCGGCCGACTTCCCAAGCGAGCGCGGCGACGGCGAGCGCGACCTGTGGAGGGCGTACGGGCCGGGTCTGCCCCGACCGCTCCACCTCCACCGGGCCGAGTAACCGGATCAGCACGACGGTCCACCCCTTGCTCGTGGATCTTCGAAGACTAACGCAGTGGTGCTCTTGCCGGATTTGCGCGGGCGTGGCAGGTTGCGGTCTATGCAGTACGTCGATGTGGCGAGCAGACTGCTGCTGCTCACGGTGTTCGTCCTCGCGCTGGCGAGCAAGGTCTCCAGCCGCCGGGCCTGGAACGAGTTCGTCCAGTCGATCAAGGCGATGGCGGTGATCGACAACGCCAGGGCGCCGGCGGCCGCGACGGCGACGGCGGTGGCCGAGGCCGGTGTCATCGTGCTGGCCGCGGTCCCCCTTCGCTGGGCCGGATCGGCGTCGTTCGTGCTCGCGGCCGGGCTGCTCGGCTGCCTCACCGTCGCCGTCATCATGGTGGTACGGAGGGGCGCCGCCGTTCCGTGCCGCTGCTTCGGCGCCTCCCGGACGCCCCTGAGCATGGCGCACGTGGCCCGCAACGGCATCCTCATCGCGGTGGCGCTGCTCGGGCTGGCCGCTTCCTTCGTGAACGGCTCCTTCGATCCGGCCATCGTCGCCATCGTCGGTGTCTTCGGCGCCGTACTGGGCCTGCTCATGGCCCGGTGGGACGATCTCGTCTCGCTGCTCCGGACGACCTGAGCCGGCGGCGGCTCACGTGGCGGGCTGGCGGGTGGCCGAGCGTGCGGTGCGCGCCAAAGGCACGGGACCCGGCGAGGACCGGGTGGTCGTCCTCGAGGACGGCGGCGGCGTCCGCTGCGCGGCGGTGATCGACGGCGTCACCGACAAGTCCGGCCGCGACTACGGCGGGGCGAGCGGCGGGGCCCTGGCCGCCGATCGCGTCGCGCAGACCCTCGTCACCCTGCCGGACGACGTCACCGTGGCGGAGGCGGTCGCGGCCGTCTCGGCGGAGCTCATGGAGCTGCGCCGCAAGTGGTCCGTCGCCGACGACGACCTTCTCGCGCCGGCCGCCGTCGCGGCGGTGGTGTGGCCGGGACGGCGGCTGGGGTGGCGCGTGGGTGACGTCCACGTCGCCCTGGGCCACCGCGACGGCGGGTGGCGTCGTCACCCCGGCGGGAAGCTGATCGACACGGTGCTGGCCGGCGCCCGGGCCGCCTACCTGCACTGCCTGCTGCTGCAGGGAGAGCGCCCGGAGGACCTGGCGGCCACCGATCCGGGGCGGGCGCTGATCCGGCCGGTGCTGGAGCGCCAGGCCGTGCTGGCCAACCGGGATGAGGCCGGTCCTTTCGGGTACGGCCTGCTGGACGGGCGGCCGGTCCCGGAGCGGTTCGTGGAGACGTTCGTGCTGGCGGAGGACGTGGACGAGGTGGTG
Organism: Nonomuraea sp. NPDC003709; assembly: GCF_040610775.1. NCBI lineage: Bacteria > Bacillati > Actinomycetota > Actinomycetes > Streptosporangiales > Streptosporangiaceae > Nonomuraea > Nonomuraea sp. NPDC003709. Next base: position 183,126 of record NZ_JBEXMW010000025.1, read on the forward strand.
CTGGCGTCGGACGGCTACCTCGGCCCGGCGCAGACCCTCGCGGGAGCCGAAGCGGAGCTCCGGGCCTCGTTACGGGCCGATCGGCTGCGCATCATGGAACACGCGGCCACCAAGGCGGTGGCGGCCGGCGCCGAGAGTTTCGACGACCGGGCCTACGTGCGGCTGTCCCGCAATTCCCCTCGTGACCGCGGCTCACCGAGTCGGATATCGTGACCACGCTGCGTGAGCAGATCAGCTGCCCGCGCCCACCGAGGAGGACGCGTGAGCCCGCTTCCGACGCGCATGGCGAATCGCTGGGAGAAGCGCCGATCGCTCATGCTGCCGCCGGGGCAGGGCCGGCTCTACTGGCACGTTCTGCTGGGGGAGGACCCCCAGGCGCGGGCCATCGTCGAGGAGGCGCACGACCGGCTGGCCGGCCTGGCGGGGCTCGATCTGGTGCCGCGGCGGTTCATCCACCTCACCACGTTCGTCGCCGGATACTCGCACGAGATCACCGAGCGTCAGGTGACCGTGATGGCCGCGGAGGCGGCGGGCCAGCTCGCGCGGGTCGCGCCGATCACGGTGACGCTGGGGCGGGTGCTCTACCACCCCGAGGCGGTCGTGCTGGAGGCGCGGCCGGCCGAGCGGCTGCGGCCCCTGCTGGAAGCGGCGCGGTTCGCCACGCGGGCGGCCACGGGCCGTGACGGCGTGCTCGCCCATGACACGTGGCTCCCGCACGTCACCGTGGCCTACAGCAACGCGGATGGCCCGTCGGCGCCCATCATCGACGCGCTCGGGGAACGCCTTCCGGAGCGCGAGGTGACGATCCGCAGCATCCATGTCGTCAACCAGGACGGCCCGGAGACGGCCTGGGACTGGCGACCGGTGGCGGAGGTCCGGCTCGGCGCGTCGTGAGCGAGCTCCGCGGGGTTCACCCCCGTACTTCCTTGGTGGCGCATCGGTAGGCCTCGGTGACGCGGCTGAACATGTCCAGCATCACCATCGCCTGCTCCGGCTCGTAGTGCGCGCTGATCGCCGCCAGGTGCCGCCTGGACGCCTCGCAGGCGGCGTTGTAGTCGTCCAGACCGCCCTCGACCAGCTCCACGGTGACCGTGCGCCGGTCGCGTTCGCCGCGCACCCGCCGTACGTAGCCCGCCTTCTCCAGCCTGTCGATCAGCCGGGTCGTCGAGGCGGACGGCAGCCCCAGCTCCTCGGAGATCGTCCCCACGGCGAGCGGTCCGCGCGTCTCCAGCAGGATGGCGGCCGCGACGTCGACGGGTTGCAGGCCGAGCCGGTCGGCGACCGCCTCGTTGTGCAGGAGGACCGCGACCAGGAACTCGCGGAAGACGTCGTCTGGATGTTCGTGGGCCACCTTCCTAACCTACTCCATCACGGAGTATCTTCGAATCGAAGATACTCCGCTTTGGAGGAGATATGGATGCTCTCGTCATAGGCGCCGGGGTGGGCGGCCTGGCCGTCGCGCGCGAGCTGCTGGCCGCCGGTCACCGGGTGCGGGTCTACGAGCAGGCTCCGGCCCGGCGGACGGGCGGCAAGGCGGTGCTCATCTGGAGCAACGGCACCGCCGTGCTGCACGATCTCGGCATCGGCCTCGACGGCGTCGGCGCCCGCATCGACCGGATCGACGCGCTGACCGCCGGCGGCCGGCTGCGTACCAGCATGGACATCGCCCACGCGGCCGGCCGCTTCGGCTTCGAGACCAGGGCGATCCCCCGTCGCCAGCTGCTGGAACGCCTGGCCGACGGGCTGCCCGGCGACCTCGTCCGCCACGGCCTGGCCTGCCGGGGCGTGACCCAGGACGACGGCCAGGTCACGGCGACCTTCAGCGACGGCTCGACGGACAGGGGAGACCTGCTCATCGGAGCCGACGGCCACCACTCGGTGGTACGGCGCTGCCTGTGGGGCGACGGCGCCGTACGGCCGGCGACCTTCGGCACCTGGCAGGGGCTCAGCCGGATCGACATCGATCTCGCCGGCACGCACCGGCACCTCATCATCTCGGGGCGCGAGGGCGCGTGCGGGCTCATGCCCGCCGGTGAGGGCCTGCTGCAGTGGTGGTTCGACGTGCGCTGGTCGCCCGCCGATCCGCGGCCGGCGGCGCCACTGGCCGAGCTGCGGCGGCGGTTCGGGCACTGGGCGTCGCCCGTCCCCGAGGTGCTGGCCGGCGCGACCGAGGACGACCTCGAGTTCTTCGGCCACCACTGGACCAAGGTGCGCCCGGCGTGGGGCAAGGGGCGGATCACCCTGGTCGGCGACGCGGCCCACATCATGCCGCCCACCCTGGGGCAGGGCGCCAACCAGACCCTCGAGGACGCGTGGGTGCTCGGGCGCGAGCTCGCCAAGGGTGGCGACGACCCGGCGGTACGGCTGCGCGCCTACGAGAAGCTCCGCTACCCGTACATCTCCCTAGTCTCCCGGCTGGCCAGGCGCAACCCCGCGAACTGGCGCGTCCCACCGCTGATCGCCCGGTTGTTCCCCGAGACGTCCCAGACCGCCATGCTCGCCCGCTTCAGCAACCGCCTCAACGAGCCGGCGGTCTCGCGACGCTAGATCAGTTGCCGGAGCACATCGTCGACCGGGGTGGCGCCGACGCCGAGGATCTTCTCGGTCTCGGAGAAGTCGAGGACGAGCGGGTGGCCCGGCTTGGTGAGCACTTCGTGCATCTCCCCCCACAACGGATCGGTGATCCCGAGCAGGGTCAGGTCGCGTTCCGTCATCTCCTCCAGCCGCGGCACCGGCGCTCCCGAGAGTTCCGCGAGCCGCCGGGCCAGTTCCCGCACCGACAGGGTCGCGGTGGGCGCGTGCCAGGCCCTGCCGTACGCCTGCTCCTCGCGGCTCGCGGCGACCAGCGTGCGCGCGGTGTCGTCGATCGCCGAGTAACTGTGCGGAACGTCGAGTTCCTGCGGCACCAGGACGAGCCGGCCCTCCAGCACGGGCCGCTGCACCAGGAGGCTGAACACCGAGAAGGCGCCGGCGCCGTAGAACTGGCCGGCCCGCACCTCGGTGACCTTCACCCCCGAGGCGGCGGCCTCCTCCCACGCCCGCGCCCTGGCCCGCCCCTTGGGCCCGGTCGCCGTCAGCGGGAAGTGCGGCGTGATCGGCCCGTCCACCGGCCCGTAACCGTAGATGTTGCCGAGCATGACGTACGCGGCCCCCGTCCGCCGCACCGCGGTGAGCAGCGACGCCGACAGGACCGGCAACTGCTCGGGCCAGGTGTGGTAGGGCGGCACGGCGGTGGTGAACAGCGTGTCCGCCCCTTCGGCCAGCTCGGTGAGCCGGTCGGTGTCGGTCGCGTCCGCGGCGACCCTCTCGACGAGCCGGTGGTCGGGCCCGCCGCCCGTGCGGCTGATCATCCGTACCCGCTCGCCGTCCCCGGCCAGCAGCAGAGCGGTCTTCGACGCGGTGGCCCCGCGACCTACGATCACGTGAAATTTCATGATGACAACGGTGCCGACCTGCGGCCTCGTGGCATAGTGGCCGGAATGCCAACTATCCGGAGGATCTGGCCATGCACCGCCTCGCCGCAGTGATCGTCCCTCCCGTGCTGGGCTTCGACGTCTCGATCCCGCTCATGGTGTTCAACAGCGTCCCGCACTACGACGTACGCGTCTGTACGGCGCGGCCCGGCCCCGTGCCGACCGTCGGGGGCCCTGACGTGGTGGTGGCGCACGGCCTGGAAGAGCTGGAGGAGGCCGAGACGGTGATCGCGGTCGGCAGCGGCGGCGAGCCGGCTCCCCCGGAGGTCCTCGACGCCCTGCGGAAGGCCGCGGCCGGCGGGGCGCGGATCGCCTCGTTGTGCACGGGCGCGTTCGTGCTGGCCCAGGCCGGCCTGCTCGACGGGCGCCGCGCCACCACCCACTGGGGGCTGGCCGGCGACCTCGCCGCCCGCTTCCCGTCGGTCGACGTGCGGCCCGACGTCCTGTTCGTCGAGGACGGCGGCATCTTCACCTCGGCGGGCGCCGCGGCCGCCATCGACCTGTGCCTGCACCTGATCAGGCTCGACTACGGGGCGGCGGTGGCCAACACGGCCGCCCGGCTCGCGGTCGTCTCCCCCGTACGGCCGGGCGGGCAGGCCCAGTTCATCGAGACCCCGCTGCCTCCCGAGCGCGGCACCTCGCTCGCCCCCACCCGGGCCTGGGCGCTCGAACACCTCGACCGCCCGCTCACCCTGGCCGACCTGGCCCGCCACGCCAGGATCAGCGTGCGCACCCTGACCAGGCGCTTCCACGCCGAGACCGGGCTGAGCCCGCTCCAGTGGCTGCTGCACCGGCGCGTCGACCGGGCCAGGGAGCTGCTGGAGACCACCGGACTGCCGATGGACCAGGTGGCCGGGCGGAGCGGCCTGGGCAGCGCGGACTCCCTCCGCAAACACCTGGTCAGCCGGGTCGGCCTCACTCCCACGGCCTACCGCGCGAGCTTCACCCGAGAGCCTCTTCCGTCATAGGCCCCGGTGAATGGCTGATCAGAGGAACAGTATTTTTCGCGGATTTCCGTCGGATTCCACGATGGCCAGCTCGTGGCCCTGCGCGAGCTGGTCCTCGACGAATTTCCAGATGGTGATGGCGCGGCGGATCGCCTCGGTGAACGACAGGCCCTTGCGCTCGGCCAGTGCCTTGAACGTCTGCGCTGTTTCGTGGCTCAGATTGACGGACAGCCGGACGAAATTGCTGTTGTTGTTGCTCCTCTCCTGCTCGAGCCTGGGGTCCTTGCCGGTGGACTCACGCGTCATGGTCATGTCACCTGGCCCTTGGGGTAAGGGGGCACGTGGAGTAGAGGGCGGGGATGCTCCGACGTCTCGCTGCTCTCGGTCCTCATCGATAGGCGCATGCTTTTTATACACGCTGGCTTGCCATGAGGAACGGGTCCGATCCGTACCGAGTGTTGTCCTGTCACACCTCGAAGGAAGAACGTTATACCGGTGCGGAAAGATCTGTGCCTCATATGCGGTTAATACTGGCAAATGGTACGCGTCTCGGCATCATGAAATGTGGGCTAAAGGCGCGCTCGAATCCCACAGGCCCCTAGGATGTGCGTTATCCCGCAGGGGCGCGCGATCGGGCAGCGTGGCAGAAATCCCGCATGAAGCGGCAGAAATCTGACATAAACACGTGGCTCGCTCTCCGAGGTGGGTCCCATCGCAGTCTGAGGTGGTCCAACGCACCTCCCCGTAGTCAGCCCTGACGACTGGGCTGATGGAGGAAACATGAGTGGAGCCAGTCAGCCGTCTGGCGCCGGAGATCGATCCGGGGCCGAGGGGGCCGAGGACGTCCGACCGAAGAGCGAACTGGTGGATCTCTCCCCGCCACCCCCGGACTCGCCGGTGGTGCAGCTGCTGGAGAAGACCGCGGTCCGCCATCGCAGCTGGTTCATCGGCGTCTACTTAGGCGTGCTCATCACCGTCGTCCTGGCCAGCATCCTCGGCCCCGGCTTCCTGCCGGAGCAGGCGTGGAGTCAGATGAAACCCGAGGTGGCGGACGTGCGGCTCTGGCTCTTCCAGATCGGGTTCGTGATCGTGGGCGGCTATCTCTTCGCCGAGAAGGCGCCCAAGTAGCTAGTGCGGGCTCAGGCCGTCCAGAAGTGGCAACCAGGTGCGATCAGGGCAGACGCGGGCGATCTCCGACGGCGGGAGCCAGTCCGCCCTGGTGCTCTCCGAGCCGACCGGAGGACGGGTCGGCCGGCCCGGATGCGGGAGACGGGCCCTGAACATCACCATGTACGTCAGCGGCGGGTAGCGGTAGCCGGCCGGGGCCGCGTCCAGGAGCTCGATGCGCTGCCAGGCGAAGGCGGACAGCGCGGTGGCCGGCAGGCGCAGGCCGGTCTCCTCATACAGCTCCCTGGCCGCGGCGTCGAGGGCCGTTTCGCCGGGTTCGAGGTGGCCGCCGGGGATGTCCCACCCGCGGCCCTCCTCGTCCACGCACGTCATGAGCGTTCTGCCGGTCTGGTCCGAGACGAACGCGAACGCCGACGTGGTCTGGTCCACAGGCGGGAGGGCCGGGGACAGGATCACGTCCAGGCGATGGCGTACGGGGATCCAGGGGACCGTCAGATGAGTCATCCCTCAAGGGTCTCAGACACCCCGGCGCATGGCCCGGTTGCCCAGATACAGGCCGATCGCGGCTATCGCGCAGGCGGCGGCGGTCCCGTACAGGATCGAGGGGCTTGTCAGGTTGCCGGAGAAGAGGGCTCGCTGGCCTTCGACGATGTACGTGACCGGATTCGCGTACCCGATCGTCCGCAGCCACGCCGGAGCCGTCTCCAGGGGGAGCATCATCCCCGAGAGGAGAAGCAGGGGGAACATGATCGACTGGCTGACGATGTAGAAGAGCGTGCCGCCGGGCGCCGACTTGATGGCCAGCACGAACGAGAGCGAGCCCAGGCCGACGCCGAAGACCACCAGCTGCGCCAGGCCCGCCAGGACGCCCGCCGGATACAGCTCGAAGCCCAGGGGGACGGCCAGCACGATGATCAGGACGGCCTGGGCCAGCAGCACGACCATGGTCTTCAACGTCCGGCCCACCAGCATCGCCGTGCGGTTCAGTGGGGTGACCATCAGGCGCTCCAGCGAGCCGCCGATCAGCTCGACCAGCAGGGTGTAGCCGGCGGACATGGGGCCCGTCAGGCACATCATGACCAGGATCCCCGGCACGAACCACTGCCACGACGACCCGACCGCCCCGTCCAGCAGCGACCCGAACAGGAACAGGAACAGCAGCGGCTGCCCCATCTCGAACAGCAGCCCGACCGAGTCGCGCACGACCGGCTTGAACTCCCGCGAGAAGACGGTGGCGGTGTCACGAAAGAATGTCGTCATCGGTGAGGCTTCTCCCGGTAAGAGCGAGGAACACGTCGTCGAGCGTCGGACGGATGGTCTCGGCGGTGGTGACCTTGATGCCGGAGCCGTCCAGGGTTCTGAGGTAGTCGGGGAGCGCGGCGGCCGCGTTGGGGACGCGCAGGCGCACGGTGGTGCCGTCGGCGGCGCCGCCACCGAGCTCCGCGGCCCTGCGCGCCTCCTCCTCCGTGCTGGTGGTGATCGTGATGTGGTCGCCGGCGAGGTCGTTCTTGAGCTGCTCGGCGGTGCCGTCCGCGATGATCCGGCCGTTGTCGATGATCACCACACGTTCGGCCATGTTGTCGGCTTCCTCCAGGTAGTGGGTGGTCAGGAACAGCGTCGTCCCGTACGTCTCCCGCAGCCGGAGGATGTGCTGCCAGACCTCGGCGCGGCTCTTCGGGTCGAGGCCGGTTGAGGGCTCGTCGAGGAAGAGCAGGCCGGGGCGGTGGATGAGGCCGAGCGCGATGTCCAGGCGGCGGCGTTGACCGCCCGAGAGCGTGCCGGGGCGTCGCTTGGCCAGTGCTCTGAGGTCGAGCAGGTCGAGCAGTTCCTCGGCGCGGGCGGTCGCCTGCCTGGCGTCCAGGCCGTAACAGCGGCCCTGGGTGACGAGCTCGTCGCGGACGAGGAAGTTCTCGCCCGCGCTGTTGCGCTGGCCGACGTAGCCGATGCGGGCGCGCACGCCCGCCGGGTCCTTGGCCACGTCGTGGCCCGCCACCATGGCGGTGCCCGAGGTGGGTGGCAGGAGGGTCGTGAGCATGCGCAGGGTGGTGGACTTGCCCGCGCCGTTGGGCCCCAGGAAGGCGACGAGCTGGCCGGCCTCCACCTCCAGGTCGATGCCGCGTACGGCTTCCACACGCTCCTTCTTGACTTTGAACACTCGGGTCAGTCCCCGGGTATGGATCATGGTCGGCCTCTCCGGGCATGGCGAAATAACCCCTGGTCGGGGGCGCGATTGAGGATCGAATCAAGTTTGTGCAGGTTCAATCCGGTTTGGCAAACGCGAATGTCACGTTCATAAACGCCTCCTACCTGCGGAAACGCCGTTTCTGACGCTGGCCTGCGACGGTGGATTTCGGGGCGCTGAGGTGCGGTTTCCCGGGTGTTGCGAAGATTTCCGGGCGAGGCTGGCAGCATGGCTGACCGTGTGCCGGATGGTGGTGCTGGTGAACGGGTTGCCCGGGGCCGGGAAGACCACGGTCGCGCGGGCGCTGGGGCGGGCGCTCGGCCTCCCGGTCTTCAGCAAGGACGACCTCAAGGAGACGCTGGCCGACGTGCTCGAACGGCCGCCCGGGATGGGCGAGCGGGAATGGAGCAGGCGGCTGGGCGCGGCCGCCGGGGAGAGCATGTGGACGCTGCTGGCGAACGCCGGGCGGGGCGCGGTGCTGGAGAGCCCCTGGCTGGCGCCGACGCGGCCGCTGGTGCTCGCCGGACTCGAGCGGGCCGGGGTCGAGGCCTCGGTCGAGGTGCGCGAGGTCTGGTGCGCGGTGCCGCCGGAGCTGGCCAGGCGCCGGTACGAGGGGCGGGTGCGGCATGCGATCCACGGCGAGGCCCGGCTCGGGGACGAGCGATGGGCGGAATGGGCGGCGGGGGCGCGGCCCCTGGGAGTTGGGACGGTCTATTGGATTGATACCTCAAAAACAGTTGATATTTCGGGACTTGCGGGGTTGTGTCATGGTCCGCAATGATCTCCCGCGTGAAAAGTCTGTGGGTAATTGCGGCAATTGCTGCCTTAGGTATGGGTGGAGTCGCGGAGGCGGCCGACGGTGTTCCCGGCGTCGACGTCAGTAACTGGACGGGCGAGGTCGACTGGGAAAGCGTGGCCTCCGGGGGTGCGAAGTTCGCGTTCGTCCAGGCCACCGAGGGAACGAACTACCGCAACCCCAGTTTCGACGCCCAGTACGGCGGTGCCGCCGGGGCCGGGCTGATCCGGGGCGCATATCACTTTGCGCAACCACACGAATCCGACGGGACGGCCCAGGCCGACTATTTCCTGCAGAACGGCGGCAACTGGATCAGCGACGGTCAAACGCTGCCCGGAGTGCTCGATATCGAGGACAACCCGTACAAGGACAAGAACGGCAAGAACAACTGCTACGACCTGTCCACCGAGGACATGGTCACGTGGATCAAGGACTTCACGAAGAAGTACCACGAGGCCACCGGCCGCCGCGCGATCATCTACACCACCACGAGCTGGTGGCAGACCTGCACGGGGAACTCCGACAAGTTCAAGTCGAACCCGCTCTGGCTCGCCCGCTGGGGCGGCGACCCCGGTGAGCTGCCGAAGGGCTGGAAGCGGCACACGTTCTGGCAGTCGGCGGAGAAGGGCACGCTGGCCGGTGGGCAGAACTCGTTCAACGGCTCCGAGTCCCAGCTCAAGGAGCTGGCCAACCCGCCGGCCGAGGTGACGGTCTCGGGCGCGGCCCGGAACCGGAAGACGTACACGGTCACCGTCTCGAACACCGGCCCGCACCCCGTCAAGGACGTCAAGGTGTCGGGGCGGGCGTTCGGCGGGCAGCGCGTGGTGAAGGCGCCCGGGTGCAAGTTCAGCGGCACGGCGGTGCTGTGCCAGGTGGGGGAGCTGACGCGGGGACAGAAGGCGACGTTCACGATCACCACGAAGCCGTCGAAGTCGAAGGGCACGGTCGGGCTGTACGTCACCGTGGGCTCTGTGAAACTGACCCTCAAGGCCCGCTGACGCCTGCCTGGGAGCCGCTGAGCGGCGCAGATCCCCATGAGGCAGGATGACTCCTGAGGGCCATGGAGCTTGTCGGGGGCGGGACGGTATGAGGCGGTGGCGGCTGGCAGCAGGGGCGGCGGCGCTGGTCCTGCTCGTCGCCACGGCCTCCGTGCCGCTCGGGCTGTACGTGCCGGAGAACGTCGTGCGGATCGCGTACGAGATCGAGCAGCGCAGGATCGTCTACTCGTGGGGAGGCGGTCACGCCGAGGAGCCCGGGCCGTCGAAAGGGACCTGCAAGGGATACCAGGGAAAGATCCGGCCCTGCCCGGCCGCCCGGACGCGCGGTCTCGACTGCTCGGGGTTCGCGCGATGGGTGTACGCGCTGGCCAGCGGGTCTGACGTGCTGGGTCCGGGGAACACCAACGATCACGTACGGCGGATGCGGCGGGTTCTGGCGGCCATGCCGGGGGACCTGGTTTTCTTCGGAAGCATCACGAAAAAAGCCATCAAAACCCACCATGTGGGCATCTATCTCGGCAACGGGAAGATGATGAACGCGCCCGAGACCGGTGCGGTGGTGCGCGTGGACGACATCGCCCGTCGGAAGGATTTCTTGGGTTTCTACCGGCTCTGAACTGATTCGGTATGGCCTGTAACGCGTGTGGCATGGCAAAAATTGAGAGACCCGGCGGCTACTGTGTGCCGCTATGGACAGGCGATGGGTCGGCCTCGACGGCTACGAGGTCGTAGGCGTGGTGCACGGCGGGCGGCAACTGCTGCGGGTGCGCCGGCACGGGTGGGTGGTCGCCGACTGCACCTCTGTGGCGGAGGTGGCCAGACACGTCGACCTGGCCGACCTGTGCGAGGTCATCGAACTGCCCGCGCGGCGGCGGACGGAAGAGCGCGCGGAGGCCCGAACGAGTTCGCATCATCGCTGACTGCCGTGTATGGTTACACCTGTCCGCAGCGCCGGACAGGCCCCTATAGCTCAGTCGGCAGAGCGTCTCCATGGTAAGGAGAAGGTCAACGGTTCGATTCCGTTTGGGGGCTCTTGCTCTGAACATCTACAACGCCCGACCCGCAAGATCGCGGGGCCGGGCGTTTCGCATTTCCCACCCCTCGCCCCCACCCCAGCACATCCACCCCCACCGTTAACCACCACCCCCTCCCACGCCACCCAACCTCCTCCACCCACCCCAAATCACCGGCCCGCTGCCCCGCCACGCCACCCTGCGCGTACCGGTCGCGGCCGAGCGGTGTGGTCACCCGTGCGGGTGGAAGCGGTGCGGTGGGGTGTGGATGTCGAAGGGGATCCGGGCCTGCGCCAGGACCGAGTGCGGGGGCGTGTCGGGCGTGATCAGCCCCAGACGCTCGAAGAAGGGAAACCTGGCGGAGGTGGCCTCCAGGTGCCGGGGCCGCATGACCGGGTGCCAGATGCTGTAGGCACCCACCCTGCCGTCTCTACGCCGGTACCAGCCCTGGGTCGGATGGGTGAGTTGCTCCAGCCAGTCCGAATCGTCCGTGAAGCCGTCCAGCAGCGCCGGAGCCTGCGGGAGCTCGACCGCCTCGCATCGGCCGTCGGTGGACTCCAGGCGCCAGCGGGCCGGGGTGCCCAGCCAGTCGGCCTCGATGCGGATGTGGTCGCGGCGCCACGGCATGCCCCACAGGTGCTGCGGGATCGCCACGACGGGGTGGTCCAGGCGGGTGCCGAAGAACCAGACGCCCGCCTTGCCGTACGCCGTGACGTAGGCCCGGTAGTTGATCTGCCCGCAGTTGATCGACGCCTGCGGCAGGAACCGGAAGTGGAAGTCCCGGTCGCGGAAGGCGACGGCGGAGACCAGGGCCCCGGGGCCGTCCCCGAAGCTCGCCTCCATGGGCGCGAAGCCGTCGGGCAGGTGCCGGGCGAGCGCGTCGGCGTCCACCCGGTAGCTCACGATCGCGAAGTCCTCCAGATCCGTGTGCGCGTGGTGCCAGCGCGGACGCGGCCGGGGAGTGCCCACGAAGCTCATGCCCAAAAGGTACGGCTCCTACGGCTGCGCGGGGCCGGGCGGGATCATGTGCGCCACGGCGAGATCCAAGGGCTCTCAGGGGTTGTGCGCGTCGCGCCGGTCGCTGCTACGCTTGCCTCCTCCACTGCTTGATCTTCAGGTGGAGTCGGCTGTTCGGGGGCGAGCATCGCCGATTGGTAATGGATTTCGGTTGTCGGGGGTTCCTGAGGCATACTGGGAGCACCCCACCCGATCGGGCGAGTTACGAATGTGCTCGCTGCGTCGGGTATCCTCTACGGGGCCGGGGTCGTTACCGGCCCAAAGGCGGAGTAGCTCAGTCAGGCAGAGCAAACGGCTCATAATCGTTGTGTCGCCGGTTCAAGTCCGGCCTCCGCTACTGCCCACTCCCAGGTCACCAGGCCTGGGTACGGGCGTGTCCATGTCCCGAACGTAGAAAGGCACTCCCAAGTGGCTGCCACCGACGTTAGGCCGAAGATCACGCTGGCCTGCCAGGAGTGCAAGCACCGCAACTACATCACGCGGAAGAACCGGCGCAACGACCCGGATCGGCTTGAGCTGAAGAAGTACTGCCCCAACTGCCGCTGCCACCGCGCGCACCGCGAGACCCGCTAGGTCTCCGGGCAGGGCTTCTGCCCCACATTTCGTCATATTGCACAACCGGCGTCCTACCACAGGGCGCCGGTTTGTCGCGTCTGCACAGGGTTTCAGCCACTCCACACGGACCCCAGGGCCCCCTCTGGCCGCTGATGGACGGCCGGCGGATGGCGGCATGGCCGTCGGCGCCTTAGGGCGGTGGGGTGGGCGCCTTGGGGTGTTCGGAGTGGGCGCCTGGGGTGTTCGGGGTGGGCGCCTGGGGTGTTCGGGGTGGGTGCCTGGGGTGTTCGGGGTGGGCGTTGGTCCCGGTTCGGCGCGCCGCCGCCGGGGCTCCGGTCGCCACCCAGACGGGGACAAGCGGGCACCGTGACGGGTGACCGGCCCCCTGGCGGTCTGCGGGCGTCGTGACCGTGACTGGTTGGCCTCCCGGGAGGGGGCGGTGGGTGTCGGTGACGGTGGCCGGTCCTGAGGGGTTGATGGGCGCCCTGATGGCGGTCGGCAGCATGCGAGACAGCGGGCGCTGTAACGGGTGTCGTGATGGTGGTTGGCCTCCTGGGGACGAGGCGGTGGCATCGTGACGACGGCTGGCCCTGTGGGGGGCGGTGGGCGTTGTGACGGTGGCCGGTCCCGAGAGGGTCGGCAGGCGCTGTGACTGTGGTCGGCTGCGTGTGGGGCGGTGCGCAGTGATGTGGTCGGCCGGGTTTGGGGTCGGTGGGTGCAGTGACGGGTGGGCGGCGTCATGCGCACTGACCGTCGTGCCGAGAGAAGGCGGTGGTTATGGCGGGAGTTTTGGAAGGGCCGGGCGCCGGGAAAGTTCTCGGGGCAAAATCAAGATAATCACCGGCGACAGCCGAACCTTGTTCTGTTACCGTCGGCCTCAGCAGCGCTCGGTTGGTGACATGCGAGGGAGCACTGATGGCCTTGAACCGAGACTTCGTGGGCAGGACCTATTCGCCCAGCGCGCCGTACGAGGTCAGCCGGGTGAAGATCAGAGAGTTCGCCGCCGCGATCGGTGACAACAACCCGCTCTACCGGGACAAAGAGGCTGCCCAGGCCGCCGGATATCCCGATGTGATCGCGCCGCCCACGTTCCCCATCGTGTTCAGCCTGCAGAGCGGGGGCGAGGCGCTCGTCGATCCCGACCTCGGGCTGAACCTCGCCATGGTCGTCCACGGCGAGCAGCGCTTCGAGTACGTCCGGCAGGTCTGCGCCGGCGACCAGCTCGTCACGACCGCGACGATCACCGACATCCGCACGGCCGGGCGGAACGAGCTGTTGACGGTCAGGAGCGAAGTGACGACCGTCGACGGCGAGCCGGTCTGCGTCACCTACAACACGATCGTCGAGCGCGGAGGGGCCGGTTGAGATGACCGCCACGGTGAAGTACGACGAGGTCGAGGTCGGTCAGGAGATCCCGGCCGCCGATTACCACGTGCGCCGGCTCAACCTGGTGATGTACGCCGGGGCTTCCGGGGACTTCAACCAGATCCACTGGAACGAGCGGTTCGCCAAAATGGTGGGGCTGCCCGACGTGATCGCGCATGGGATGTACACGATGGCGCAGGCCGGGCGGTTCGTCACGGACTGGGCCGGGGATCCCGGGGCGGTGGTGGACTTCGGGGTGCGGTTCTCGTCGATGGTGGTCGTTCCCGACGACGATCAGGGGGCGACGGTCTCGGTCAGCGGGGTGGTGGAGGAGAAGCTGGAGGACAAGCGGGTGGTCATCGGGCTCACCGCCAGGTCGGGCGATCAGAAGGTGCTGTCCAAGGCCCGCGCGGTGGTCCAGCTGTCCTGACGCGGCGGTCGGCCGGGTGATATTTCGGGCGGGTCTCGGGTACGCGTGACGTCTATGAACGAAGCCGCGCGACGAGTTTGGCCCACAGTTCGATCGATCCCCGTTTCCGCTGTGACCGATGCCAAGCCGCCCGCCCACCTTCGGCCGGCGCGGGTCGAGAAGGTGGTGGGCAGCTCCGGCACCGGACGCGACACCGCGGGCGGCACCGAAACCGGGACTGTCGGTGCAAGGGCCAGGGCGACCGAAACGGGAACTGCCGGTGCGAAGGCCAAGGCGAGCGGGGCAGGGGCGGGCAACGGGGCGCATGCTCGGCTTGATCCCGCTGCCGAGTTGGGCTTTTCCGGCGCTCCCGGGCAGCGGGGCGACACGGATGACACCATGCTCCACGCTCAGCGCGTCTGGGACAGCTCGCTGGCCACCAACCGCCTCGACGAGCTGGGCGTCAAGCTGGAACGCCAGCGTACGGAGACCAAAGACGTCACCGTCACCGTGAGCCTGCTGGTCGACGGCTGGCCGGAGGACGTCAGGAAGAGCGTGGGATCGATCGTCGAGCACACGAACGCGCGCGTGCTCGCCTTCGACCTCGGCGACGTCGACGGCGCCGGTGAGGTGCTGGACGAGCTGGCCGACCGGCATCCGGACCGGATCGCCGTGTGGCACGTGGCCGAGGAGCCGCACTGGCGAGGGGGTACGGCCACCTGGGGCGAATGCCGCGCCAAGCTGCTGCGGCTCGACGAGGCGGACGTGCACGTGCTCATGGACACGAATGTCGAGCTCTGCGGCGACGCGCTGACCCCGCTGGTCGCGGCCGTCGCGGGTGGCGCCGTGGCGGCCGGGTGGAGGGGCGTGGACTTCCCGGACGGGGAGCCGGAGCCGGTCCGCGTGGTGGAGCCGGGGCCAGGCACGGCCGGGCCCAGGAGGGTGCGGGCGCTGACGGGGGAGCTCATGGCGGTACGCCGGGCCCCGGCGCTCGGAGCCCTGCCCGAGGACGCCGGCTACGGCAGGAACGCCGATCTGGCGCTCTCCCTCGCACTCCAGCAAGGGTCCCACCAGCAAGGGACCAACCAGCAGGAGTCCCACCAGCGAGGGCCTCTCCGGCAAGGGCACAGAGAGCTGGTCGTGCCCGAGGAGCCGCTGCCCGCCGTGCGGCTGGGATCGCACGACGTGGACCCCGACTACGACGCACGGGAGTCCCGCCGGAACTTCGACCGCGTGCTGCGCATACTGGGCACCTCATAAGCTATTGGCCCATGGAGATGCTCGCGCCGTATACCACGCTGCGCCTAGGCGGCCCCGCCCGCGACTTCGCCGAAGCGACCACGGCGGAGCACCTCGTGTCCCTGGTGGCTGAGGCGGACATGAAGGGGCTGCCCACGCTGGTGCTCGGCGGGGGCAGCAACGTCGTGGTGGCCGACGAGGGCTTCGACGGGCTGGTCATCAAGGTCTCGACCCAGGGCGTGACCGTCTCGCGCGACGGCGAGCAGGTGCTGGTCACGGTCGAGGCGGGGGAGGACTGGGACCCGCTGGTCGCCCGCGCCGTGGCCGAGGGCTGGTCGGGCATCGAGTGCATGTCGGGCATCCCCGGGCTGGTCGGCTCGACGCCCATCCAGAACGTCGGCGCGTACGGGCAGGAGGTGGCCCAGACCGTCTGGTGCGTGCGTGCCTACGACCGCCGCACCAGGCAGGTGGTGGATCTGGAGGCGCGGCAGTGCGGGTTCTCCTACCGTGACAGCGCCTTCAAGCGCGACCTGGCGCGGCATGTGGTGCTCGCGGTGACGTACGCGCTGGATGTTTCGGAAATGTCCGGCCCGCTGGCGTACGAGGAGCTGGCCCGCAGGCTGGATGCGGAGCCCGGCGGGAAGGTGCCGCTCGCGCAGGCCCGTGAGGCCGTGCTGGCGCTGCGGCGCGGCAAGGGCATGGTGCTCGACCCGGACGATCCTGACACCCGCAGCGCCGGCTCGTTCTTCACCAACCCGATCCTCACGCCCGAGGAGGCCGCGGAGCTGGCCTCCCGCGCCCCGGGGCATCCGCGCTGGGAGCTGCCCGGCGGGGCGGTCAAGGTGCCCGCCGCGTGGCTGATCGAGCAGGCGGGCTACCCGAAGGGGTACGCGCGCGGGCCCGTACGCATCTCCACCAAGCACACGCTCGCGCTGACCAACCCCGACGGGGTCGCCACCACCGGCGACCTGCTCGCGCTGGCCAGGGAGGTCCGGGACGGGGTGCGGGAGAAGTTCGGGGTCACGCTGGTCAACGAGCCCGTGCTCGTCGGCTGCGAGCTCGGGGAATAGGGGTCCGGGGGAAGCTCGGGGTCGCGCTGGTCGACGGGCCTGTGCTCGGGCCTCGGGAATAGGTCCCGCCCGGGACGCGGGGACGGGAGAAGCCCGTGCTCGGACCTCGGGGAATAGGTCCCGTTCGCGGGCTGTTATGGTTGGTTGGAATTTCCGAAGGGGAGTAGTCCCAATCGTGTGATCGACACACTGGCGCTTCATCGCGCCCGGTCACACGGGCCTCATACGGGCGGACGAGACCTTCGGCCTGGCAGTTGTGCAATGAGACGCTGCCGGGCCGAAGTCGTGCCCGAATCTCCCCGGGTCGCCGCTTCCGGCTCGGTCGCGCGGAAGGGGACCGTTGGAAGCGTTCTGGATCAGTCTCGCCGTCATCTTCGTGGCCGAGCTCGGCGACAAGAGCCAACTCATGGCGATGACGTTCGCGACCCGTTTCAAGATCTGGCCCGTGCTCGCGGGCATCACGATCGCCACGACCCTCGTGCACCTGGTCAGCGTGGCCCTGGGCGGGTTGATCGGCGACGCGCTGCCGACGACGGCCATCGCGGTGGTGGCGGGGCTGGCCTTCCTCGGGTTCGCCGCATGGACGCTGCGCGGGGACGAGCTGACCGAGGACGAGTCGAAGAAGGCCCAGCGCACCACCAGGAACGCCCTGATCGCGGTGACCGTGGCGTTCTTCCTGAGCGAGCTGGGCGACAAGACGATGCTGGCCACCATCACGCTGGCCACGCAGCACGGCTGGCTCGGCACCTGGATCGGCTCGACCGTCGGCATGGTGGCGGCGGACGCGCTGGCGATCCTGGTGGGACGGCTGCTGGGCAAGCACCTGCCGGAGAAGGTCATCCGGTACGGCGCCGCGGCGGCGTTCGCGATCTTCGGCGTCGTCCTCCTGGCGGAAGCGCTTATCGGATCAGGGGGACAGTAGTGAGAGGCGGTGGGCCGCGGCGGCGGCCTCGCCGCGGGTGGTGACGCCGAGCTTGGCCAGGATGTTGGACACGTGCACGCTCACCGTCTTCGCCGAGATGAACAGCTCGGCCGCGATGTCCCTGTTGGTCCTGCCCTGGGTCACCAGCCGCAGCACCTCCAGCTCGCGCGGCGTCAGCAGCTCGGAGGGCTCCTGGGCGGGCTGAACCCCGCCCACCCGGCGCGACAGCGCCTCGATCTCCTCGATCAGCGGCGTCGCGCGCAAGGCCTGGGCCAGCGGGTGCGCCACCTTCAGCCGGGCCGCCGCCCCCTCGCGGTCGCCCCCGCGCGCGGCCGCGGTGGCCGCCCGCAGCAGGGCCTTGGCCTGGTTGTGCGGGCGGTTGAGCCGCTCCCAGGCCGCCGCGGCGGCGTCGAAGTCGCCGGTGTACGACAGCCGGTACGCCTCCACGACCGGCCCGATGACCGACAGCTCGGCCGCCACCTCCGCGGCCAGCTCGCGCACCGCGGCGGCCCGTTCGGGCTCGGTGGCCTCGGCGGCGTCGCAGACCGTGCGGAGCAGCGAGAGCAGCCGCCAGCTGAGCATGGCCTTGCTGGACTGCTTGTGGTGCGAGAGCACGCGCTCGGCCACGCTGAGCGCGGCCCCCGGCTCGCCCTTCGTCAGGTGCCAGCCGATGTGCAGGCGGGCGTTGTTGATGATGTCCTGGACGAACTCCTCGGGCCGGTCCTTCAGCACGCCGACCTCTGACAGGATGCCCTCGACCAGTTGCAGCTCGCCTCTGGCCAGGGCGATGTCGGCGCGGACGCGCAGGAGCGCGTACCGGTGGCGCAGGACGGGGCCGTGGCCGAGCGCGCCTTCGATGATCTCGATGGCTTCGTCCCAGCGGCCGATCGCCTCCAGCGCCTCGGCCCAGTTGTTCTTGATGAACAGCCCGCTGCCGCGCAGCCTGCCGTACTTCTTGGAGAGCTCCCAGCCGTGCTCGGCCAGGCGCAGCGCCTCCTCGTGGCGGCCCATGTCGATCAGCGCGTCGATGTTGTTGCCGACCGCCCTGGTGATCAGGCGGGCGGACCCCGCCGCCGTGCCGATCTCCAGCGCCTGCTCGTTGACGGTGATCGTGGACTCGTTCTCGCCGTTGAGGGAGTGGCCCAGCGCCAGGTTCATCAGCAGGTCGGCTTCGAGGCAACCGTCGCCGAGCTCCCTGGCCAGGCGCAGCCCCTCGGCGATCAGCGCGCTCGCCTCGGCGATCTCGCCCCGCAACATGAGGTGGCGGCTCAGCACCGAGACCACTTCGGCGCGGTCGGCGCCGTTCTCGGGCACGAGCCGCAGCGCGTGCCGGAGGTCCTCGATGACGCCGAGCTGCCCCTTGGCGTTCTTGAACCCCACCCGCCGCACGATGAGCTGCGCGACGCGGCCGGGCTCCTTGGCCTCGTCCAGCTCCGACAGCGCGGCCTTGACGAACTTGGCGCCCTTGTCGGCCTCACCGCCGGCGTTCGCGGCCTCCGAGGCGCGTTCGAGGACGGCCGTGTGGTCGGCGTCGATGAGCTCGGCCGCGTCGGGCACGCGCTCCCACAGCATGAGGACGCGTTCGAGCAGCGGGACGGCCTCGGTGTACGCGAACGCCTTGAACGACTTCTGCGCCGCCTCCCAGGCGGAGATCAGCGCCCAGGTGTCGTTGCGGGCGCCGTACCAGTGGTGTGCCAGCTCGACGGCGGCGCGCCCCGGCGGGACCAGCCCGCGGTCCTTGGAGATCTCTTCGGCGAACCTGGCGTGCAGCCGCTGGTGCTCGCCGGGCAGCAGCTCGTCGTGCACGGCCTCGCGGATGAGCGAGTGCCTGAAGACGTAGGCGCGGTTGTCGGCGATCTGCAGGACGTTGCCCGCGATGGCCGGGCGCAGCGCGGCCTCCAGCTCGACGTCGGACAGGCCGCTCACGGCGGCCAGCAGCTTGTGGCTGACCCGGATGCCGCCGGCGGCGGCGACGCGCAGCAGGCGCTGGGTCTCCTCGGGCAGCCGTTCGACGGAGTTGAGGATGAGGTCCTGCATGGACTCGGGGAACGCGCAGTCCTCGCCCTCCAGCATGGCCTCCACGAACAGCGGGATGCCCTCGCTGCGCTCGTAGACCTTCTCGACCTTGGCGTACTGGGGGACCTCGCCGAGGATGCCGGCCATCTGCTGGGCGACCTCGTCCCGCGACAGGCGGGGCAGGTCGAGCCGGTGCACGCCGCTCACCCGGCCCAGCTCGGCCAGCACCGGCCGGAGCGGATGCTGGCGGTGCAGGTCGTCGGAGCGGTAGGTCATGACGATCAGCACCTGCGGGGCGTGCAGGTTGCGGCTGAGGAAGGCGATGAGATCGCGGCTGGACCTGTCGGCCCAGTGGATGTCCTCGATGACGAGGACGGTGGGACGGGCGAGGGCCAGGCGTTCGAGGAGGGTGAGGAACTGCTCGAAGAGCCGGGCGCGGCCGGTGTCGGTCTCGCCGTCGCCGCTCGGCTCGCCGAACTCGGGCAGCAGCCGCGCGAGATCGCGCTCGGCGCCGTCCGGCAGCAGCCCGGCGACGGCCGCGGGGCCCTGCTCCCTGACGAGCTGCCGGAGCGCGGCGGTGAACGGCGCGTAGGCCAGACCCTCCGTGGACAGCTCCACGCAGCCGCCGAACAGCACGTGAGCGCCGCAGGCCTGGCACTGCTCCGCGAAGCGCTGGATGAGCCTGGTCTTGCCGACGCCGGCCTCGCCGCCGAGCAGGACGGCCGTCACCGTGCCTTTTCGTGCCTCGTCGAAGCTTTCAGACAGAGCCGCCAGCTCCTCTTCCCGCCCGACGAAGACGGGACTGACAGAACGTCCCCGCATGTCATCCAGCATGTCATGCCCGATCGATTACTTTCGACGCTTTTATGGGGGTCCCTTTACGGGGGTTTCGAGGCCCGGCCACGAGGGAGGTGGTGGCCGGGCTCTCGTGGGATGGTCATGAGAAACGGAGCTTGCCGAAGACCGAGCGGCGCTCGGACTTGTTGGCCCTCTCGGCCTCGCGTACCCGCCGGTGCTCGGCGGCGGCCTTGCGGAGCTCGCTCGCGTGGTTCTTCATGAGCTCGTACTCGATCTCGGGGTGCATGGTGTGTCTCCTGAAATTTCGTGCTTCTTCCTGACACCTTTAAGACTCGGTCTAAGGCCCTGCCTGCCACATCGGGTGGATGCCTTATCTCCGGTACGCCGACGCGTACGACATGCCTAAGGCCCCGGGGCCGACCGTCTAAGGCGGTCCGGTTTGGAGCTCACGGCCCTGGTCGGCGATGCTGTGTTGGTGTCAACTGTGACTACCTCGCTCGCGGACGTCGCCTCGTCCGACTCGGCGTTGCGAGCTTTCCTGCACGGCCTGCCCGGGGTTGACCGGGTCGGCGCGGACCAGCGGGCGGCGATGCTCGGCACCCGTTCGATCAAGACC
>NZ_JBEXMW010000026.1:0-195752 GCF_040610775.1 Nonomuraea sp. NPDC003709
CCCAGTGAACGTCTCCACCCACAAAGGATCAGCCCGTAACACCCCACTCATACACAGAAGATGCCCGCTCAACTACTTTCTGCAACACCCTTTAGGGGGAAGTCGTCGTCCGGGAACGGGGGGTCGTCGGATGCGTCGGGCTCGGGGGTGGCTGGGGGTTCTGGGGCTGCGGAATCGGGGGCTTTGGGGTAAGAGGCGAACTGTTTGCGGAGGCGCCAGCCGTTTGTGGTTCGTTCTATGTAGCCCGCGGCTGCTAGGCCGCCCAAGGCGCTCAGGGTGGCGTCCAGGCTTAGCCCTGCGGCGACCGCTATGGACGCAGGGCCTGCGCCGCCTCGGCTGGGGATCGCGTCGAGGACTTTTCGGGTGGGTTCGTTAAGTTTGTCTCTGGGGACTGCAGGAGCTCGGGATTGAGAGGCCAGGTCGTCGCCTATTACGCCGACCAGGTCGATCATCTCCTCCGGAGAGGTTACGCATACGGCTTTGCGGTCGCGGAGAAGCTTGTGGCAGCCGGCCGACATGCTCGAGGTGACCGGGCCAGGGACTGCCGCCAGGTGTCTGTTGAGCGATACGGCGTGGGCGGCTGTGTTGAGGGCTCCGCTGCGTAGGGCTGCCTCGACCACTACCGTCCCCCTCGACAGGGCGGCTATCAGGCGATTTCTGATGAGGAAGCGGGCTCGGGTGGGGTGGACGCCGGGCGGGCATTCACTGATCACGACGCCCCGATCTCTAACGGCGGCGAACAGGACTTCGTGGCTCGCCGGGTAACAGATGTCCACACCGCAGGCCAGGACTACGACCGTTGGTGCGTTGGCGGCCAGGGCTCCTCGGTGAGCCGCACCGTCCACACCGTGGGCGCCGCCCGACACGACGGTCCAGCCCGACTCGCCGAGACCGACGCCGAACTCGGCTGCGATGTGGGTGCCGTACGACGTGGCGGCTCGCGCCCCTACGATCGCCACCGACTTGAGACAGGAGAAGCGCAGGTCGGCCGTGCCATGGAGCCACAGACCGAGGGGGCGGCCGGGGCCTAGTTGATCGAGTTGGGTGGGCCATTCCGGGCTTCCCGGGGTGACCAATCGGGCTCCGGACTTTTCTCCGTTTTCGAGGTCTGCTGCTGGGTTGGCCGCTGCCAGGCGGGCGTGCCAGGCATTGAGACGGGCGGTGAGGTCGGGGGGACGATCTTGGTGAGCTTCCTGAGCCCGCTTGACTTCCTGGGCTACGAACTCTGGCGGCAGAGTGCGGGCGCGGATCGCCTCCACCACCGATGAGGCCCCGTACTGCATCACTAGACGGCCCATGATGGGGTCGCCGACGTCCGCCGCCCTCATGAGCGCGGCTCTGGCCTCAGTTTCGCTCCTGGCCGAGATTGAGGCCGAGGTCGATGTAGCGGCCGATGCAGCGACCCTGGCCGAGGGGGCAACCGTAGCCGAGGGGGTGACGGCGGGCGAGGTGGCGACCGCAGCCGAGGTAGTGGTCGTGGGCAAGGTGGTGATCGTGGCCGAGGTTGCGATCGTGGCGGTGTTAGCGGTGGTGGCCGGGATGACGATCGTGGACGGTGTGGTGGCGACGGTGGCTGGAGCGGGGGAGGTGGTGGCTGGAGCGGGAGCGGTGGATGGGGTGGAGATCGTGGCTGAGGCGGCGGTGGTGGATGCAGTGGCGGTAGTGGATGGCGTGGACGTCGTGACTGGGGTGGAGGCCGGGGTGGCGGTAGTGGATGGCGTGGACGTCGTGACTGGGGTGGAGGCCGGGGTGGCGGTAGTGGATGGCGTGGACGTCGTGACTGGGGTGGAGGCCGGGGTGGCGGTAGTGGATGGCGTGGACGTCGTGACTGGGGTGGAGGTCGGGGTGGCGGTAGTGGATGGCGTGGCGGTGGTGGTTGTGGGCGAGGACAACGGCGGCGGCGACGGCGCGGCCGAAGGTCGGGGCGAAGTTGTGGATGTGGGCTGGGTGGTGGTCCCCGTCTGAGGCATGATCGCGGGCTGATGCTTGGTTTCGCTTTCGGGCTTGGTTGCGGGCTCATGCTGCGTATCGCTGACCGTTGGGGTGGTGCTGGTGGGCTCAGGCGTTTCCCGCAGCTGATCGACGGGAGTAATGCCGGCGTCGACGGCGACGCCCTCGCCCATGCCGACGGCGGTTTCTGTGGCAGTGCCAGCGCTGGCGCGGCTTGTGTAGGCGACTGTGGCGGTGCCATTGCCTGCGCTGATGGCGGGGGTGACACCCGTTTCGGCGGAGGTGGGGAGGCTCGTGCAGGCGACAGCGGCGGTACCCAGTTCGCCGAGCGTATCGGGGCTTGTGCAGGTGGTCGCGGCCGTGGCGGTACCCGTGTTGGCGGCTGGAGCGGCGGTGGCTGCTGGAAGGGTGTTGGTCAAGGCTGTTTCGGTAGGCGCATGGGTCATGCCGTGGTCCGGATGGAGGCTTTGTGAAGCGTCTGACCGCGGTAGGCCAGGGGTAGCGGCTGGTGGGGGTGTGAGGGGTGTGTCAGCTTCCGGGATTGAGCTGGGCATGAGGGCTCCTGGAGGGATGGGGGGGCGGTGGCGAGAGCTGAACGGGATGAGGACCTGGTCGTAGTGCGGGAGCAGGTCATGGCGCCGGAGCAGGTCGCGGTGCCGAAGCACGTCGTAGTGCCGAAGCACCTCGCGGTGCCGAAGCACGTCGTAGTGCCGAAGCACGTCGCGGTGCCAGAGCACGTCGTAGTGCCAAAAGCACGTCGCGGTGCTGCATGGGGCGCGGTGTGGGGTGGTGGGGGTTGGGTTCGGGGTGGGTGTTAGGACTTCACTCCTAGCCAGAAGCTGAGGGCGGCATTGGTTTCGTCCTCCTCCGGGGTGTCCTTGTCGGCCAGGTCGGCGAGGGTCCATGCGACGCGTACGACGCGGTCCAGGCCGCGGGCGGTGAGGGTGCCGGAGTCGAGGCAGGACGTCATGGGTTTCATGGCTTCGTTGGACGGGCGGTAGTCGGAGTGGAGCAGGGAGGAGGGGATTTCGGCATTCGTGCGCCAGGGCGTGCCGGTCAGGCGTTTGGCGGCGCGTTCGCGGGCCAGGAGGACGCGTTTGGCCACTGTCTTGCTCGTTTCTACGAACTGGCGGTCGGCCAGGAGTTCGCGTCTGGACGAGCGGACCACGGTGACCTTCATGTCTATGCGGTCCAGGAGCGGGCCGGAGAGCCTGCCCAGGTAGCGGCGCTTGATCGTGGGGGTGCACTTGCAGGTATCCCCTTGGTCCTCGGCCTGGGCGCACGGGCAGGGGTTGGCGGCCATGACGAGCATGAACCTGGCCGGGAACGTGACCGAGCCCGCAGACCTCGACACCGTCACGCGGCCGGACTCCAGAGGCTGCCGGAGGGCGTCGAGCACGTGGCGGGGGAACTCGGGAGCCTCGTCCAGGAAGAGGACGCCTCTGTGGGCGAGGGAGACCGCTCCTGGACGTACGATCGCGCTGCCTCCGCCGATGATCGCGGCAGACGTCGCCGTGTGATGAGGGCTGACGAACGGGGGTCTGCTCATCATGGGAGCGTTCGGCGGCAGGGCGCCCGCGACGGAGTGGATGGCCGTGACCTCCAGGGCGTGGTCGAGCTCCAGGTCCGGCAGGAGGGTGGGGAGGCGTTCGGCCAGCATGGTCTTGCCGGTGCCCGGCGGGCCGAGCATCCAGAGGTTGTGGCCGCCTGCCGCGCACACCTCCAGAGCCCGTCGGGCGACCGGCTGGCCCACGACGTCCGCAAGATCCACCGTCGGGCCGTCGGTGGACTTGGGCAACTCGGCGTACTCCTCGACCCGGGGCTCGGGCTCGTCGTCTCCCCTGCGCAGCCACTCCACGAGCTGGCGGAGGTGTGAAACCGGGATCACTTTGACGTTGGGCACCAGGGCGGCCTCGGCTGAGTTCGCGGCGGGGACGACGACTGTGACGTCACCGTGTTTGGCCGCACCGAGGATGGAGGGCAGCACGCCGCGTACAGGTCTGATGCGGCCGTCGAGGCCGAGCTCACCCAGGAAGAACGGCTCCGCGATGCGCTCGGCCGGGATCACGCCAGCGGCGCCCAGAATGGCCACGGCTATGGCGAGATCGAACTGGGAACCGCGCTTGGGGAGGCTGGCCGGGAAGAGGCTGACGATGATGCGGGCGTCGGGCCAGGGATAGGCGCTGTTGACCATCGCGGACCTGACCCGATCTCGGGCCTCGCTGAGCGCCGTGTCGGGGAGGCCGATGAGGTGGATGCCGGCCAGGCCGTTGCCCACGTCCGCCTCGACCTCGACGGTGCGGCCGGCGACTCCGATCACGGCCACGCTGCGCGTGCGGGCCACGGCCATCTAGATCGCCCCCCGTACGTGACTCAGGGCGAAGTCACCGGCGAAACGCTCGAGGGCGACCACGTCCACCCGTACGGTTCGGAACGTGCGCGGCTGCGCGGCCAGCCACGTGGCCGCGAGCATCCTCAGCCTGGCCAGCTTGACCGGGCTCACGGATTCCAGGGCTGTGCCGTGAGATCTGCCCGATCGGGTTTTGACCTCGACGACGACCAGGGTGGCGCCTTCTTCGGCGATGATGTCGATCTCGCCGTGGCGGCAGCGCCAGTTGCGGGCGATTATCTGCATCCCCTCGGCCTCCAGGTAGGTCACCGCTACCTGTTCGCCTTGTTTGCCGAGGTCTTGGTCGTGTTTCGCGGCCATATGCCACCTCCGTCGTCGGTCTGGTGCTGGTCCAGGCACCGACTTTCGTGGATGAGGGGTGGTAGGGGTGGGGCCGAACGGGGTTCTGGGGATGGTGGGGGTGGGTCAGGGCCCGGTTGTGGATAGCGGGGTTGCGGACGGGCGAGGTTGCGGACGGGCGAGGTTGCGATTCGCGGTATTGGATGGCGCGGTTCTGGGTCCGGGGATGGGTGAGGGCTGCGGTTCGGCGGGTGGCTCGGTCGCACGGGTCTCACGCGGTGGGGGCAACGGGTCCGTGGACGAGGCTCGGGTCAGGCAGGGGCCGACGGTCTGAGGGCCAGCGGTCCTGGCCAGCGGTCTGGGGCCGTGGGTCCGGTTCGTCGGGTGAGGATTTGCTGTGCCGATGGCTGTGGTGTCTGGCGTTTCGGCCAGTTGATCGCATGTGGGCATAGGTGGTGTGACTGTGGGCGCGGTGCCATGGCTCGACGCGGTGCCGGGGGGCGGTGTGGTGCAGTGGGGCAGCGGGGTGCCGTGGGTGACGCGCGCCGTGGGTGACGCGCGCCGTGGGTGATGCGCGCCGTGGGTGGTGTGGGCAGGCCTGCGGGTATGCGTGGGTTGCTGCGGCTGTGCGTTATCGCGGCTTGTGGCGGTGGATTGCGTCGCTCATCGAGCGGCGAGGGGCCTCAGCCCTGGCTCGCAACGGCCGATGCAAGATGGCAGCTTGGGGACCTGAGTGATGACGCTCGTGGGAGTGGTCCGCGGCGTCAGTCGACCTGACCGGCGCACCAGGGTTGGCGGCTGGCTCACAGGGGTCGATGCGGCGGCGGTTTGGGGGCTGTACGCCGCGTTGAGCCATCCGGGCGCCACAGCGCCGACATGAGGCGCCCTGGGACGCCATAGGGCGCGGTGGGCTCATGAGCGTGGGTACGCGGCGCTGACCGCCCCGCATGGCGCACGGTGACGGCTTGCCGGGGCAGTGCACAGTAGCGGCTGACCGGTTCCAGTCCTCAGTAGCGGCTGACCGGTTCCAGTCCACGGTGGTGGCTGACCGTTGCAGTCCACGGTGGTGGTTCGCCGTTGCAGTCCACGGTGGTGGTTCGCCGTTGCAGTCCCATCGTGACGGCTCGCGGGTACAGTCCACGGCGGCAGTTCCCGGGTGGGAAGCACGCGTGTGGCCCGCGAGGGGTGTCTGTGGCGCCTGGTGGTGAGGTTGTGGGGCGCGTGCTGGCTGAGTCCGTCCAGGGCCGTGCCGCCGGCGGCCGGTCAAGCTGCGAGAGGGTACGGCCCCCGCCTCGTCACCCCGAGAACCCCTCCTTGGGCATCTCGAGGTCCGCCTTGGCCAGTTCTTCCACGTTCACATCTTTAAACGTGACTACCCGAACGTTCTTCACGAACCGCGCCGGCCGGTACATGTCCCACACCCAGGCGTCCTGCATCTTCACGTCGAAGAAGACGTCGCCGTTCTCCGCGGTACGGACGTCGAGGTCGACCGAGTTGGTCAGATAGAACCGACGCTCAGTCTCGACCACGTATGTGAACAAACCGACGACATCCCGGTATTCGCGGTAAAGCTGCAGCTCCATCTCGGTTTCGTACTTTTCGAGATCTTCTGCGCTCATCGCGGTCCTCCTGTCGTACCGGTCCCCCGGTTCGCCTGGTCAGGCAACCCCGGCCCCCATTTCATTTTCACCCATCCCCCTCGCCACCGTGACGAAGGAGTATCGGTGATCAGGACACGGCCCGTGCGTTTCCAGCGCCAGCCGGTGTCCTGGTGTGACATACCCCTTGTGCACGGCGAAACCGTACTGCGGGTAGCGCCCGTCGAGCGCGACCATGAGGCGGTCTCGAGTCACCTTGGCCACGATCGACGCCGCCGCCACGCATGCGGCCACCTGGTCCCCCTTCCACACGGCCAGCGACGGCGCCGGGAGGCCCGGCACCGGGAAGCCGTCCGTCAGGATGTACTCCGGGTCACAAGGCAACTGTGCGACAGCCCGCCGCATTCCTGAAACGTTGCATTTGTGAAGACCTTTAGCGTCGATCTCCCCCGGCGGGATGATCACCAATCCGATGTGGGAGACGCGGACGATCTGGTCGTACAGCCGTTCGCGCACCGCCGGGGACAGCAGCTTCGAGTCGCCGAGGCCGTCGATCTGCCTGCGCAGGATCACGGCCGCGACGACGAGGGGCCCCGCGCAGGCGCCGCGGCCGGCCTCGTCGACGCCCGCGATGGGGGTGAGGCCGCGGCGGGCGAGCGCCCGCTCATAGGCGTAGAGTCCGGAATCGCGCCGGACGACGCTTGGCCGAGGGCGGAACGCAACTGTCATGACAGAGGCAGCGTACGCCCCAAACGCCGCGAACCGCGACCGAAAGCGACCGCTATTTGACCTTGTCGAAAGTGTCAGGACGGGAGAAGAGATACCCCCGGGACAGCGGCCAGTAGCGCACCACGGCCTTGCCGATCACGTCGTTCTCCGAGATGAACCCGCCTCCGGCCTCGTCCATGTGAGCCCGCGAGTCGGCCGAGGCGCTGCGGTGGTCGCCCATCAGCCAGAGCTTTCCGGGCGGCACGGTGACGTTGAACTTATCGCCGGAAGCGTAATCGCCGGGGTAGAGGTAGGAAGTCTCTTCCAGCGGCGTGCCGTTGACCGTGATGCGCTTCTTGGAGTCGCAGCACACCACCTTGTCGCCGCCGACGCCGATGACCCGCTTGATGGTGTCCTCGCCGGTGTTCCAGCCCTTGAAGACCACGATGTCGCCGCGCTCGGGCTTGCCAGCCAGCTTGTTGACGAAGACCCGGTCGTTGACCAGCAGAGTGTTCTCCATCGAGATGGACGGGATGTAGAACGAGCCGACCACGAACGCCTGCAGCAGCAGCGCGATGCCCACGCCCAGGACCAGCAGCAGCACCGTCTCGCGGAAGCCGCCCTTCTTCTTCTCTTTCCCCACGCCCTCCGCCTTCTTGGTGACGGCCATCAGCGCCTCTTCCCCTTCCAGCGGCGACGAACCAGGACCAAGGGTAGGGCCAGCCCGAACCCGGCGACCAGCGGTACGGAGCCGCCGAGCGCCTGAAGCGCCGGTTGCGAGAACGTGTCCGGAATGTCGATCGAGGTCGCCCGGTTGAACGGCCAGACGATCACGAAGGCCCGCCCGATGACCTGGCTCACGGGAATGGAGCCACCGCCCGCGTCACCGGTGTGGGATCGGGAGTCGAGCGAGACCGACCGGTGGTCGCCCATCACCCACAGCCGCCCCTCAGGCACCGTGATGTTGAAGAACTTGTCGGACGGCACGTTGCCCGGATAGAGATAGCTCTCCTCGTCGATGGGCGTGCCGTTGACCGTGATGCGATTCTTGGAGTCGCAGCACTTCACGTGGTCGCCACCGACGCCGATGACCCGCTTGATGTAGTCCTTCTCGCCGGGCACGATGCCGAACGCCGTGCCGACCCAGCGGAAGAAGGCCGCGGCCGGGTTGGACGGCTCCTCCATCTGGAACTCACCGTCCCAGGAGTCGACTCCCGAGAAGACCACCACGTCTCCGCGCTCGATGTCACGCGTGTGGTAGACGAGCTTGTTGACCAGAACCCTGTCGTTTTTCAACAGGGTGTTCTCCATCGACTCCGACGGAATGTAGAAGGCCTGGACCACAAACGTCTTGATGATCAGGGCCAGCACCAAGGCGACTACGACAAGAACGGGCAGCTCTTTCCAGAACGACCCCTTCTTCTCCTTTTTCTCGCCTTTTGCTGGCTTCTGAGTCTCTTCGGCGACCACGTCCACCTCGTCCTCGACAGGGCGGCGCGCCGCGCCGTGCTCCTGGCTCTCGCTAGTCATCGCTGACGAGCCTAGATGATGCTTCGGCTCGACAAGCCTCGACCGACGTTACACCCATGCACGAGTCGCTCCACATAAAGGAAACGGCCCTGTAAAGCCGAATGGCCCGCGCGAGTGCGCGGGCCACGAAAAGACCGGGCTACTTGGCGGCCGTCGTCTCGCGCTTCTCGCGGATACGGGCGGCCTTGCCGCGCAGGTCGCGCATGTAGTAGAGCTTGGCCCGGCGCACGTCGCCGCGGGTCACGAGCACGATCTTCTCGATGACCGGGCTGTGCACGGGGAAGGTGCGCTCGACGCCGACGCCGTAGCTGACCTTGCGGACCGTGAAGGTCTCACGGGCGCCGCTGCCCTGCCTGCGCAGCACGAAGCCCTTGAAGACCTGGATACGGGAGCGGTTTCCTTCGACGACTCGTACGTGAACCTCGAGCGTGTCACCGGGGCGGAAGCTCGGCACGTCGCTGCGCAGCGTCGCCTTCTCGAGCTCCTGGATCTTCGTGTGCATGAGAGCTGTCCTCAAGTCCTCGCGAGCACGCGGAGGTCCACCCGGCCGTGGCTCGCGGCGGACACGCCTGCTGATGTGATGAACCCGGGATCGTTTCCCGGGCATGACAGACCAACCAAATGACGGTCGGCAGCGATTCAGTTTGCCATATCTTCGCGCTCGACGCGAAACGACAGCTCCTCAAGGAGCTTCCTGTCGTGCTTGTCGAGCGTGTCGGGGTCGAGCGCCGCGGCCAGCTCCGGCCTGTTCCGTACGGTACGGCGCAGCGCCTGGTCACGCCGCCATCTGGCGACTTTTCCGTGATGCCCGGACAGCAGCACCTCAGGCACTTCATGCCCCCGCCAGACGGGCGGCTTGGTGTAGACGGGGCCCTCGACCAGATTCTGCATGGAACCGGGCGCGAACGAGTCGTCCACGGCCGACTGGGCGTTGCCCAGCACACCGGGCAGCAGCCGTCCGATGGCCTCGACCATGACCAGCACCGCCACCTCACCCCCGGCCAGCACATAGTCACCGATGCCGACCTCGTCGACCCGCAGCCGGGAGCCGTACTCCTCCATGACCCGCGAGTCGATGCCCTCGTACCGCCCGCACGCGAACAGCAGCCACGGCTCCCCCGCCAGCTCCTGCGCCAGCTCCTGGGTGAACGGCCGCCCGCTCGGCGTCGGAACGATCAGCCGCGGCGCGCCGTCCCCGGCCACGTCGTCGATGGCCTCGCCCCACACCTCGGGCTTCATGACCATGCCCGGCCCCCCGCCGTAGGGGGTGTCGTCCACGGTCTTGTGCACGTCGTGGGTCCAGTCACGGAGCTGGTGTACGCGTACGTCGAGCGTGCCGCGCTCGCGGGCCTTGCCGATCAGCGAGACGTCGAGCGGCGCGAAGTATTCGGGGAAGATCGAGATGATGTCGAGCCGCATCACAGCAGGCCCTCTGGCGGGTCGACGACCAGCCGACCGCCCTCCAGGTCGATCTCGGGCACCAGTTCCTTGACGAACGGGATGAGCGCCTCGTCCGCCCCGATCCTGCGTACCACCAGGAGGTCCTGGCCGTGGTGGAGAACGTCGGTGATCTCGCCCACGGGCTCCCCCGCGGCGGTCTCCACCGTCAGGCCGATGAGCTGATGATCGTGGAACTCGTCGGGGTCGTCGGACGGCGCCACCTCAGCCGAGTCGATGACCAGCATGGTGCCCCGCAGCCCCTCCGCCACGTCGCGGTCGGTGACCCCCTCGAGGGTCAGCAGCAGGAAGCCCTTGTGCCAGCGGCGGGCCGCGACGACGAGCGGCCCCCTGTCGGCGGGGTCCGTGGCGATGGATGTGCCCACGGCGAAACGCAGCTCGGGATCGTCGGTGCGTACCTCCACGGACACTTCACCGCGCACCCCGTGCGGACGGCCGATCCGGCCGACGACCAGCTGCAACATGAACTCCTAACGCAAGCGCCCCCATCGGCCGCAAAGCCGATGAGGGCGCGGAAACCTGACGCTAACGGACTGTTTCGTGCAGGTCGAGCAGGTCGACCCGCACGTACTTCCCGTCGGCCAGGGCGTTCACAACGGTGCGCAGCGCCTTGGCGGTGCGCCCGCCGCGTCCGATGACCTTGCCCAGGTCCTCGGGGTGCACCCGGACCTCCAGGACGCGCCCGCTGCGAATGCGGCGTGCGCGGACCCGGACATCGTCTGGATGTTCGACGATGCCCTTGACGAGGTGCTCGAGAGCCTCCTCGAGCACGTCAGGCCTCGCCCTCGGCCTGGGTCTCGGCGGGGGCCTCAGCCTCTTCCTTCTTCTTGGCCTTCTTCGGCGTGGTGGCGGCCGTGCCGGTGTCGCCACCGGACAGCGCCTCCTTGGCCGCGGCCTCGTAGAGGGCGTGACGGTCAGGCGCGGGCTCGGCGACCTTCATCGGCGCAGGGGCGGGCTCGCCCTTGAACTTCTGCCAGTCGCCGGTGAGCTTGAGCAGCTTGAGGACGGGCTCGGTCGGCTGCGCGCCGACCCCCAGCCAGTAGGCCGCACGCTCGGCGTTGACCTCGATGCGCGAAGGGTCGTCCTTCGGGTGGTACAGGCCGATCTCCTCGATCGCCCGGCCGTCACGCTTGGTGCGGCTGTCGGCGACGACGATGCGGTATTGAGCGTTGCGGATCATGCCGAGCCGCTTGAGCTTGATCTTGACTGCCACGGGTGTGGTCTCTCCTGCATTCGAGCGTGGGTGAACGGCATCTCGCCGAGTGGGGCACGACGGGACGACGCTCCAGGGACAGGCGCGTCCGGCGGGAGGTGAGAGGGCACCCGCATGGCCACGATGTTCCAACATGCCATTGTGCCAGATCCACGGCACTGCCATCGACGTTCCGTCACGGCGCGTCGCCTCCATCCGCGCCCGATCGGCGCCCGAAGGCTCGGCACTGCTTGCGACCTGGCCGCATGTACGACGAGCAACCCGCTCATGGTATCCCGCCGGCGCATGATCTCCGGCCGCGCGAACGGGGAGCGACCGGTTCCGGGTGGGCGTGCGGCAAGTCGAGGCGAGCAGCCGTACGAGGGAGCGGACGCAGGCGCTCAGGGAGACGGGGCTGCCGGGAGTCCACCAGCGGGAAGGCGGGGCCCGGGGCACGCGCCGCTGGAGAGCCATGGCGCGGACCGCGGATGGCCGGAGCGCCAGGGTGCGCCGACGCCCATGCCACGGAAACCCGAGATCGCCGGATACCTGGGCACGCCACCGCCGGGAGCCGAAGCGAAGCCGCCCGGGGTGCGTCGGCGCCAAAAGCCCGACGCACGCCACCTGCGGAAACCGGAAACCGGAGTGCAGGTCGGCCGGAGTTGGCCGCCGGGAGAGCAGGGCCCCCGCGGTGGCTACTTCTGGCCGGGCAGGCGGAACTTGGAGGGGTCGAAGCCGGGCGGCAGCTCCACGCCCGGAGGCAGCTTGCCCCCGAGGTTGCCCAGCAGGCCACCGCTCTTGGGCTCCGCCTCCGGAGCCTCGGCGGAAGAGGCCTTGCCGAGAGCCGCCTTGCGCGGGTCGCCGCTGACGCGCCGCCCCTTGGCCTTCTTCTGAGCCTTGCCCGCCTTGCCGCGACCGCCCGGCATGCCGGGAATGCCCATCCCGCCCGCCATCCGCTTCATCATCTTCTGCGCCTCGAAGAAGCGGGTGACGAGGTTGCTGACGGCGGTGACCGTGACGCCGGAGCCGGCCGCGATGCGGGCCCGGCGCGATCCGTTGATGATCTTGGGGTCCTGGCGCTCCCCGGGCGTCATCGAGCGGATGATGGCGGCGATGCGGTCGAGGTCGCGGTCGTCGATGGAGTTGAGCTGGTCGCGCATCTGCCCCATGCCGGGCATCATGCCCAGCAGGTTTTTGATGGGCCCCATCTTCTGGACCATCGTCATCTGCTCGAGGAAGTCCTCGAGCGTGAAGTTTTCGCCCGACGTGAGCTTGCCCGCCATCTTGGCGGCCTGCTCCTCGTCGAACGTCTTCTGGGCCTGCTCGATCAGGGTGAGGATGTCACCCATGTCGAGGATGCGGGAGGCCATCCGGTCGGGGTGGAAGGCGTCGAAGTCTTCGAGCTTCTCACCCGTGGAGGCGAACATGATCGGCCGGCCCGTGATGTGCCGCACCGACAGGGCGGCGCCACCGCGGGCGTCGCCGTCGAGCTTGGTCAGCACGACCCCGTCGAAGCCGACGCCCTCCATGAACGCCTGCGCCGTCGTGACGGCGTCCTGGCCGATCATGGCGTCGACCACGAACAGGACCTCGTCGGGCGAGACCGCGTCGCGGATGTCGGCGGCCTGCTTCATCATCTCCTGGTCGATGCCCAGGCGGCCGGCGGTGTCGATGATGACGATGTCGTGCAGCAGGCGCTTGGCCTCGTCGATCGACGTGCGGGCGACCTCGATCGGGTCGCCGGCGCCGTTGCCCGGCTCGGGGGCGTAGACCGCGACCCCGGCGCGCTCGCCCA
This sequence comes from Nonomuraea sp. NPDC003709, assembly GCF_040610775.1. Lineage (NCBI taxonomy): Bacteria > Bacillati > Actinomycetota > Actinomycetes > Streptosporangiales > Streptosporangiaceae > Nonomuraea > Nonomuraea sp. NPDC003709. The sequence continues at coordinate 12,921 of NZ_JBEXMW010000026.1, forward strand.
CGACCTGGAGCTGCTGGACGGCGTTGGGGCGCTGCAGGTCGGCGGCGACGAGCAGGGGCGTGTGGCCCTGCTCGCGCAGCCACTTGGCCAGCTTGCCGGCCAGGGTGGTCTTACCGGCGCCCTGCAGACCCGCCAGCATGATGACGGTCGGCGGCGTCTTGGCGAGGCGGAGCCTGCGCGTCTCGCCGCCGAGGATCCCGATCAGCTCGTCGTTGACGATCTTGACGACCTGCTGCGCCGGGTTGAGCGCCTGGGAGACCTCGGCCCCGCGGGCGCGCTCCTTGACCTGGGCGACGAACGCCTTGACCACCGGGAGCGCGACATCGGCCTCCAGCAGGGCGATGCGGATCTCGCGGGTGGTGGCGTCGATGTCGGCATCGGACAGCCGGCCTTTGGACCGGAGGGAGGAGAAGACCGATGTCAACCGGTCGGATAGCGTCTCGAACACGTGGTTGGCCAGTCCTCGAAGCGAATGAACGTCTAAGACTCCAGCCTATCCGCTCCGCTAGCCGCTCCAGCCTGGCACGGCCATGCGGACCGAGAGCGCGTGCTCGACCAGGTTGATCAGCGCGGTCTTGACCGAGTCCTTGGACCTGGCGTCGAGGCGCACCATCGGGATGTGCGGCGCCAGGGTCAGGGCGTCACGCACTTCGGTGTCGCTGTGGGCGTACTGGCCGTCCCAGCCGTTCACCCCCACGATGAACGGCAGCTGCGCCTCCTCGAAGTAGTCGATCGCGGGGAAGCTGTCCGCCAGGCGGCGCGTGTCCACGAGCACCACTGCGCCGATGGCGCCACGTACCAGGTCGTCCCACATGAACCAGAACCGGTGCTGTCCGGGCGTGCCGAACAGGTACAGGATCAGGTCGCGATCGAGCGAGACGCGACCGAAGTCCATGGCGACGGTGGTGGTCGACTTGAGCGGCGTCATGCCCAGATCGTCGATGCCCTTGGAGGCGTCGGTCATGACGGCCTCCGTGGTCAACGGCATGATCTCCGACACCGCGCCGACGAAGGTCGTCTTGCCCACCCCGAACCCACCGGCGACCACGATCTTCGTCGAGGTCAAACCGGGGCTAGAGCCTGCGAAGTCCACTGAGCACCCTTTCCAGCAGGTTGACGTCCGGCCTACCCGCTTCCAGCTGCGGCTGATGCACCCGAACCAAACCCTCTGCCGCCATGTCCGCGATCAGAACACGCACCACACCGAGCGGGATCCGCAGCAGCGCCGAGACCTCAGCCACCGACCTGACCTGCAGGCACAGCTGGCTGATCGCCTTGTATTCGGGGGTGATGTGCGAGAACTCCCGGTGCTCGGCGGTCGCCGAGGACACCAGGGCCTCCATGGCCAGCTTGACCTTGGGCGCGGTACGCCCGCCGGTCACGGCATAGGGCCGTACCGGCGAGGCGGGGTCGTTGCTGGGCGGCGGCTGAGGGGGAGGCTGCCAGCTCCCACTGTTCTGGGAATCCCACGCACCGCTGTTATGGGAGTCCCAGCCGCCGCTGTTCCATCTGGGGTCTGTCACCTACATCACCTGGTCTGGCTGGCGCGCAACTCTGCGCGCACAGCCGGGGTAAGCACCTGGCCGGCGCGATCAACCATAAGCGTCATCTGATACGCCACCAGACCCATGTCACAGTCCGGAGCCGCCAGCACCGCCAGGCACGAGCCGTCACTGATCGACATGATCAGCATCAGCCCACGCTGCATCTCCACGATCGTCTGGTTGACCGGCCCGCCCTCGAACACCCTGGCCGCGCCCTGCGTCAGGCTCACCAGACCCGATGCGATGGCGGCCAGCTGGTCAGCCCGGTCAGCCGGGAATCCCGCGGAGGCCGCGAGCGGCAGCCCGTCTGAGGAGACGACCACCGCGTGCGCGACGCCAGGAACGGTGCTGACGAAATCGGTGATTAACCAGTCCACCCCACGTGCCGACTGGCTCAAGTCATTCATGCGCGCTCATCCCTGCTTTCAACACTTCTCGGACCGGAGGGGTACGTCCTGCCCTCGCTGATGTCGTCACGTGCCGCCCTGAACCCCTGCTGGAAGCTCGAAAGGCGGCTGCGCACCCGGTCCGGCGAGACCGCCGGCATGGGAGCGACGCCCTTGGGCGCCGAGACGGTGTCGGCCGAGCCGGGCACCAGGTTGGCCTTGGGCACCCGCTTGGGCAGCCCCGCCGCGGTCGCACCGTCGCGTACCGGCTCGACGACCGCCTCCGCGGCGCTCCAGCCCGCGTCGGCCTTGGCGGAACCCCAGGTGGCGGCGCCCTCGTTGCCGTGCTCGAACCAGGCCGACTCGACCGAGGCGAAGATCGGCAGGTATTCGTCGCCCGAAGAGGCGGGCTTCACGGCCGGGATGGGACCGGTCGCCGCCGACTCCGTTTCGGGGAAGTCGTACCTCGGCTGCCCCATGTCCATCTGGTCGCCGCCGAAAGGCCGCCTCGGCAGGGAGTTGCCGTTGTCCTGGCCCCACTCGCCCGGCCGGCTGTTGGAGTTACGCGCCGGCACCCAGACGTCAGAGGTGTCGTAACCGCCGCTGCTGCTGCGCGGGTCGGACGGCCAGCCCACGTCCACGCTCGGCTGGGCCGAGAAGGACGGCTGTGAGGGGAACGACGGGTGCCCCGGCCCGGGCTGGTAGCCTCCCGGACCCCACTGGGGGGTGGGCGGCGGCGGCACGGGCGGCATGGGGGGCTGCTGCATCGGAGGCATGGGAGGCATGGGTGAACGGGCGCCGAAGCTCTCGTCGAACGAGTCCAGCGTCCCCATGCCGGTGCCGCCGGGGGTCGCGTAGGCGGGAGCCTGCGAGCCGAGCAGCGCTTCCGGCATCAGGACCATGGCGGTCAGACCGCCGGTGCCGTGGGGGCGCAGCTGCACCCGGATGCCGTGGCGGTGGGCCAGACGCGCGACCACGAACAGGCCCATGCGACGCGACACGGACACGTCCACGGTGGGGGCGTCCATGAGGCGGTCGTTGGCGATGGTGAGCTCGTCCGGAGTCATGCCGATGCCGGAGTCGCTGATCGACAGCATGACGCCGCCGCCGTCGATCCGGCTGCCGGAGACGGTCACCCTGGTCTCGCGCGGCGAGAACGACAGGGCGTTCTCGATCAACTCGGCCAGCAGGTGGATGACGTCGTTGACGGCCTGGCCGGCCACGGCGACGCCGTCGGGCACCTGGAGGACGACCCGCTCGTAGTTCTCGACCTCGGACAGCGAGGCGCGGGCGACGTCGACCAGCTTGACGGGCTTGCTCCAGCGGCGGGGCGGTTCCTGGCCGGCGAGGACCAGCAGGTTCTCGCTGTTACGCCGCATACGGGTGGCCAGGTGGTCCAGCCTGAACAGGTTGCCGAGCCGCTGCTCGTCCTGCTCGCCCTGCTCCAGCCCGTCGATCAGGGTGATCTGCCGCTCCACCAGCGTCTGGCTTCGGCGGGACAGGTTCACGAACATCGCGTTGACGTTGCTTCGCAGGCGGGCCTCCTCACCCGCCAGCCGGACCGCTTCGCGGTGGATCTCGTCGAACGCCCGCGCGACTTCACCGATCTCGTCCTGAGAGGCGACGCCGATGGGCTGGACGTCGACGCTCTCGACCGACTCGGACTCACGGAGCTGGCGCACGGTGTCGGGCAGGCGGCGACCGGCGATGAACAGTGCCTCCCTGCGCAGCCTGCGCAGGGGGCCGCTCAGCGAGCGCGCCATGAAGACGGTGACCAGCAGCACGAGGATGAGCAGGATCAGGATGCCGACTGCGACGATGACGGCGCTCTGCTGCTCGGACCCTTCCAGGGTGCGGCTGCGGAGCACGATCGAGTCGGCCACGCGCTGCTCGACCTTGCGCATCCCGTCGACGGTCTCGCTGATGGCGGCGAACCAGTCCTTGCCGTCACGGGTGAGCCCGAGCTTCGGGTCCGACACGTTCCGTGGTTGCCCCAGGCTCTGCAGGAACAGGGCTCGGGCGGCCAGGATCTCCGCGCGGTCGTTGGCCTTGCCGCTGACGGTGTCGTCGTACGCCTGGCGCAGCTCAAGGGGGACCTGCGCCCGGAAAGTGGCCAGCTCGCTGTTTTTCTGGGCGCGCGCGGCGATGAAGGAGTCAAGCTCCACCCGACCGAATTCCCGGGTGGCCAGGGCCGCCACGAGCAGCGCGCGCTGCGTGGAGACGTACTGCTTGGCCCGGGAGAGGGCGGCGAAGCCGGAGACGCTCGCCGAGAGCTCCTTGTCGACCGCACCTTGGTCGATGGTGTCGTTCAGGGAGAGGAGGTCTGTGATGAACCGGTCGTAGAGCTCGATGACGGAGTTCACGTCGAGCTGGGAGTCCATCGCGTTCTTACGCGCGGTGTCGAGCTCGTTGAGACGGTTCTTGATGCGCAGGGCCTCGGGCGCCTGAGGGCTGTCGGAGGTCGCCAGGGCGTCGACGCTGCCCTTGACCTCGGCGACGAGCTTGTTGACCGGCTCGTACTGATCGGTCACTTCGGTCCGGCCGGCCTTGCGCCCGAGGGCGACGAAGCGCGCGGTGTAGTCGCGCTCCACCTCGACCTCGTGCGCGAGCGCGGTCAACCGGCTCGCCAGCACGGCGACCTCGTTGACCTGCGCGTAGTCGCTGGCGCTCGCGATCGAGGTGGTGACACGGAGGCCACCGAGCACGAGCGCGGCGAGGGTCGGGATGACGACCAGGACCAGCAGCTTGGAGCGCACACGCCAGTTGCGCAGGGAGAAACGTGATCCCGTCCGGGCCTTCCCGGCTTCGCCCGCAACGCCAGGGGCGACCGGCTGCGGTCCACCGGACGCATGTCGGGGGGCTTCCTCTATTAAGCCCGGATCCCCGCCCACAGAGGGGACAACACTCTTCACTTGCCTCCGCAACCTCTCCTCGGACGGTTGGTGCACGAAGATCACGTTATGCAGGTGTTTGCGGTGTGACGCCGACGCACCCTTGGGGCGAGAGCTTATTGGAGCACATCAACACGAGATCGGCCAATAGCGCAAAGATCACGGTCGACACACAGCTGCACATTTTACGCAAATCACAACACCTGCCACAGGCCCTAGAAGTCAAGCCAGGCCCGAGATATTAATCGGACAAAAGGGATATATCGCCACATATGGTGATATATCTTGTTAATTTTAGGAGTTCCCGGTGCATCGGGAACTACGGCCTGCGCTAGGGTTCGACCGTCGCTGACACCCTCAGTTACCAACACCCCCACCCCCATGGGTTCATAAGGAGACGCGTAATGCGGTTCGGTGCATTAGGGCGTAGTGCCCTGATTGGGCTTGTGAGCACCCTCGTCATCACCGGCTGTTCAAGTTCCGGCGACAAACCAGAAAGCGCGAGTTCCGCCGGCGGCGGCATGAAAACCGACCTGTTGGTCGGACAGTATCCGGGTGCGGACTCTGCGCCACTGTTCATCGCCATGGAGCGCGGCTTCTTCAAGGAAGAGGGCCTCAACGTCAAGCAGGAGCCCATCCAGGCTCCCCAGGCGGTGCTCCCCAAGCTCGCCAACGGCCAGATGGACGTGGTGCTGGGCAGCTACGCCACCATCCTGACCATCCAGCAGGCCGGCACTGAGAAGTTCAAGTACATCGCGGACTCCTACCAGGGCGCGCCCGGGGCCTTCGGCATCATGGTCAAGAAGGACTCCCCGATCAAGCAGGTCGCCGACCTGAAGGGCAAGAAGATCGGCGTCAACATCGTCGGTGGTCTGGGCACGCTCACGATGAGCCCTCACTTCAAGATCGCCGGCCTCGACCCCACCCCCGGCAAGGACATCACCTACGTCGTGATCCCGACGACGGAGTGGATCTCCTCGCTGGACAAGGGCAGCGTCGACGCCGTGTGGATGACGGACCCGTACGTCAGCCAGGCGAAGAAGGAGATCGGCGCCACCATGCTGCTGGACACCATGTCCGGCCCGACCGACGGTCTGCCCATCACCGGCTGGGCGGCCACGGAGAAGTGGACGCAGAACAACCCCAAGACCCTGGCCGCCTTCCAGCGGGCCATGGCCAAGGCGCAGCAGATCGCCGCCACCGACCGGAGCGCGGTCACCAAGGTCCTGCCGACCTTCACCAAGATCCCGGCTGAGACCGCCGCCACGATCAACCTCGGCGCCTACCCGACCTCGCTGAACTCCCAGCGCATCCAGCGGGTGGCCGACCTGATGTTCGACTCCGGCCTGCTCAAGCAGAAGATGGACGTCAACTCGATGATCTACGCAGCACCTCAGGGATGATGACCACGATCAACCCGGCGCGGCGCGGGCAGCACCCGCTCGCCCGCGCCAAGCTGGCCAAATACACCCGCCACGCCATCGGCGTGGCGGGTTTTCTGCTTGCCTGGCAGCTTCTCGGCATGACGGGCCTGTTCAAGTGGATGCCTCCGGCCGCGGAAACCCTGGCCAGGACGTTCTCCCTGGCCGTGGACCCGGAGTTCCTCGGGGACATCGGGGGCACGCTCACGGCCGCGGTCATCGGGTTGCCGCTGGCCGTCCTGATCGCCGTCCCGATCGGGCTGCTGCTGGGAACGGTCCCGGTGGTCGAGGAGATGACCCGGGTGTTCGTGGAGTTCCTGCGGCCCATCCCCTCGGTGGCGCTGATCCCGCTGGCGCTGTTCTTCTTCCAGCCGGAGATCAACGCCAAGGTGGCGCTCATCGTGTTCGCCGCCTCCTGGCCGATCCTGATCAACACCCTGTACGGCGTGCGTGACGTGGACCCGCTGGGCAAGGAGACGCTGCGCTCGTTCGGGTTCGGCCCCGGCGCGGTGATCTGGCGGGTCGCCCTGCCGAGCGCGGCGCCGTTCATCGCGACGGGCGTCCGGCTGGCCGCCTCCATCACGCTCATCCTGGCCATCAGCGTGGAGTACATCGTGGGCGGTTCGGTCGGCGTCGGAGGCTTCCTCATCGAGGCGAGCACCGGCATCGGCATGGACGCGCTGATCGATGTCGTCGCGGTCCTGATCTGGGCCGGCGTGATCGGGCTCGTCGTCAACATCCTGCTCGCGCGCGCCGAGCGCCGGCTGTTCAGGTGGCGGAACACATGATTCTCACCCTGGTCAAGCGCCTGTGGCTGGTCCCGGTCATGTTCTTCGGCTGGGAACTGCTCGCGGGGGCGCTCGCCACTCCGTTTCTCCCCGGACCGAGCCTGATCCTGTCTCGGATGTACGAGATGTGGCTCTCCGGGCCTTACATCTTCACCGAAGAGGCGGTCCACAACTTCCTGCCCAGCCTGATCAGGGTGGTCGGTTCCTGGGCCATCGCCGTGGTCGTGGGCGTGGGTCTCGGCGTGGCGATCGGCAGGACCCCCTGGCTGGCCGACATCGTCGAACCGCTGATCGAGTTCGGCCGGGCCGTACCGCCTCCCGTGATGCTGCCGATCTTCCTCGTGCTCTTCCAGATCGGCCCGCAGGTGCAGGTCGCGACCATCGTGTTCGGCATCGTCTGGCCGATCCTGCTCAACTCCATCGACGGCGCCCGCAACCTCGACATGCTGAAGGTCGAGACCGCGGCGGTCTTCGGCGTGCCCGCCCACCTGCGGTTCTTCCGGATCATCCTGCCCGCCGCGGCACCGAAGATCTTCGCGGGCCTGCGCCTGAGCGTCTCCCTGGCGCTGATCCTCATGGTCATCTCCGAGCTCAAGGCCAGCACCGAGGGATTCGGCTATCTCCTCAACATGGCCGTCAGCGCCGCCGACATGCCCGCCATCTGGGCCAACGTGGTGCTGCTCGGCGTGCTGGGCTTCGCATTCAACTCACTGTTCCTCACGGTGGAGCGGCGCGTGCTGTCCTGGCACCGCCACGCCTACCGCCTCGCATAGGAAAGACCACTGCTGTGACCGACCTGTTGTTGAAGAACGTGAAGGTTGTCACCCACGAACACGACGACCCCGTGGAGGCGGACATCGCCATCGCGGACGGCCGCATCGTACGGGTGGAGCCGGGCCAGACCGCCGCCGGCGAGGTGATCGACGGCGGCGGCAAGCTGGCCTTCCCTGGAGTCGTCGACGCCCACCAGCACTGGGGCATCTACAACCCGCTGCCCGAGGACACCGAGTCGGAGAGCCGGGCCAGCGCCCAGGGCGGCGTGACGACGGCGCTCACCTACATGCGGACCGGCCAGTACTACCTCAACAGGGGCGGCTCCTACGCCGAGTTCTTCCCGGAGGTGCTCAGGCAGGCCGAGGGCCGGGCCTACGTCGACTACGGCTTCCACCTGGCGCCCATGTCGAGCGGGCACATCGGCGAGCTGCCCGACCTGGTCGAGCGGTTCGGGGTGCCGTCGTTCAAGATCTTCATGTTCTACGGCGGGCACGGGCTGCACGGGCGCTCCGACGACCAGCGGGCGTTCCTCATGCTGCCGGAGGGCGAGCGCTACGACTACGCGCACTTCGAGTTCGTGATGCGCGGCGTGCAGGCGGCCCGGGAGCGGCTGCCCGAGCTGGCGGGCGAGATCTCGTTGTCGCTGCACTGCGAGACGGCCGAGATCATGACCGCGTACACCAAGCTCGTGGAGGAGGCCGGGGACCTGAGCGGCCTGGCCGCCTACAGCGCCTCGCGCCCGCCGCACTCCGAGGGGCTGGCCGTCTTCATCGCCTCCTACCTCGCCCACGAGACGGGCCTGGCCAACATCAACCTGCTGCACCTGTCCTCCGCCAAGGCCCTGGACGCCGCTGTCCGCATGGCGGCGACGTTCCCCCACATCGACTTCCGCCGCGAGGTCACGATCGGTCACCTGCTCGCCGACATCGACACGGCCAGCGGCATCGGGGCCAAGGTCAACCCGCCGATCAGGCCCCGCGAGGACGTCGAGGCGCTGTGGGGCCACGTGCTTGAAGGCACCGTGGACTGGGTGGTCAGCGACCACGCCTGCTGCCGCGAGGAGCTCAAGTTCGGCGAGCCGAACGACAACGTCTTCGTGGCCAAGGCCGGGTTCGGCGGCGCCGAGTACCTGCTGCCCGGCCTGGTCACCGAAGGCCGCCGCAGGGGCCTGCCGTACGGCAGGATCGCCGCGCTGACCTCGTGGAACCCCGCCAAGCGGTACGGCCTGCGCACCAAGGGGACCATCGCCCCCGGTTTCGACGCCGACATCTGCCTGGTCGACCCCGGGCAGACCTGGACGGTTCGCGCGCAGGACTCGGAGTCGACGCAGGAGTACACGCCGTTCGAGGGGTTCGAGCTGACCGCCAAGGTCACCGACACGTTCGTACGCGGCAACCACGTGCTCGACGCAGGCAAGATCGTGGGCCGGCCGGTGGGCCGCTACGTGTCCCGGCCCGCCTGAAAGCGCGTGCGCCTGCAAAGACGATCATTCCTCGGGTACGCTCACGCAAAGTAACGTGTCTCGCTCTCCCAAATCCCAGTAGGAGACCCCCCATGGCACGCACTCTGCGCTGTCACGTACTCGCGCTCGGCTCCGTCGCCGTCCTCGCACTCACCGGCTGCAGCGGGGGCGGCGCGTCCCCGGCCTCGACGGGACCCAACGGCCTGGAGAAGGCCACCATCAAGGTCGGGGCGCTGCCGATTCCCGACCCGGTCGCGCTCTACATCGCCCAGGCCAAGGGCTTCTTCAAGGAAGAGGGCCTGACGGTGGAGCCGGTCACGATCACCGGCGGCGCCGCCGCGCTGCCGCAGATCGAGAGCGGCGCCCTGGACATCACGCAGACCAACTACGTGTCCTCGATCCTGGCCGCCGGCCAGGGCAAGAAGATCAAGCTGGTGGCCGACATGTACCGGGCGGCCCCCAACACCTTCGAGATCATGGTTCCCAAGGACTCGCCGATCCAGCAGGTCGCGGACCTGAAGGGCAAGACGGTCCTGGTCAACAACCTCAGGAACATCGCCACGCTGGCGGTCACGACCCAGCTCAAGGCGGCCGGGCTCAGCGAGACGGACGTCAAGTTCGCCGAGAAGCCGTTCCCCGAGATGGGCAACGCGATCACCGCGGGGCAGGGCGACGCGGGCTGGATCACCGAGCCGTTCATCACGGCCAACAAGAACGCGCTCGGCTTCCGCACGATCGCCGACACCATGACGGGCCAGACCGCCGACCTGCCCATCGCGGGCTGGATGGCCACCGACGAATGGGTGCGGCAGAACCCCAAGACGCTGGCCGCCTTCCAGCGGGCGATCTCCAAGGCGCAGCAGCTCGCCTCCGGTGACCGCAAGGAGATCGAGGCGACGCTGCCGACGTACACGAAGATCGACGCCAAGACCGCCGCGGCGATCACCCTGGGCACCTACCCGAGCACCCTGGAGGCGGCCCGGCTGCAGAAGGTGGCCGACCTCATGCTCGAGTACAAGTACATCAACGGCCCGATCGACGTGAAGTCGCTCATCGCGGCGAGCCCGGGCGGATGACGGGTGCCCGCCTGCTCCGCGGCGCCGTCGGCGCCGCGGGGTTCCTCCTGGCCGGAGAGCTGTTCATCCGCTTCGGCCTGGGCGAGAACCTCCTCTTTCCACCGCCTTCGACCGTCCTGTACGAAGCCGTGCGCCTCCCGGCCGACGCCACGTTCCTGGCCGGGGTGGGCGCCACCCTCGCGAACTGGGTGCTCGGCCTGCTGACCGCCGTCGCGGTGGCCGTGCCCGCGGGCGTGCTGCTCGGCGCGCTGACGCCGGTGGAGCGGGCGATCAGGCCCGTGCTGGAGTTCATGCGCCCGATCCCCTCCGTGGCCATCATCCCGCTCGCGATCCTGCTGGTCCCGGTGGACGAGCTGATGAAGGTCTCCGTCATCGTGTACGCGTCCGTCTGGCCGATCCTCATCAACACCCTGTACGGCATGCGCGACGTGGACCCGCTGGCCAAGGAGTCCCTGCGCAGTTTCGGGTTCGGCCCGCTGGCCGTGCTCGCCAGGGTGAGCCTGCCCAGCGCGGCCCCGTTCGTGGCGACCGGCGTCAGGATCGCCGCCGGGATCGCGCTCGTCCTGGCCGTCAGCGCCGAACTCGTGGCCGGCGGCGTGAACGGGATCGGCGTCTACGTGACGGTGGCCGGCAACGGCAACCGGACCGACCTCATGATGGCCGCGACGTTCTGGGCCGGTCTCTTCGGCGTGATCGCGAACATGGCGCTGCTCGCCGCCGAGCGCCGCCTGTTCCGCTGGCACCACGCGCGGACCGGGGCGGTTTCGTGAAGGCGCCGGCCCGGCTCTGGGTGGTCCCCGTGGTGCTGGCCGTCTGGGAGATCGCCGGGCGCGCGATCGGGGACACCGATTTCCCGCCGCCCACGACGATCCTGGCGCGCATGCACGAGCTGTGGTTCTCCGGCCCGCCCGCTCGTGGCTTCCTGACGAACGACGCGATCGCGAACATCCTGCCCAGCCTCGGCCGCATGTTCGGCGGCTGGCTGCTGGCCGCGCTGATCGGGATCGCGGCGGGCATGCTGCTCGGGCGTTCGCGCTCGGCGACCGACTACGTGGACCCGCTGATCGAGTTCGGCCGGGCCATCCCGCCTCCGCTGCTGCTGCCGCTGTTCCTGGTGTTGTTCAAGGCGGGCCTGACCACTCAGCTGGCCACTATCGTGTTCGGAGTGATCTGGCCGGTGCTGCTCAACACGATCGACGGTGTCAGGTCCGTCGATCGCACCTACACCGACACGGCCACGGTCTTCAACCTGTCGAGGCCGCAGCGCCTGGGCCTGGTCGTCCTCCCCGCCGCCGCTCCCAAGATCTTCGCCGGGCTGCGGCTGAGCCTGTCGCTGGCGCTGATCCTCATGGTGATCTCCGAGCTCGTCGGCGGCACGGACGGCATCGGCTACCAGTTGCTGACGGCCATGCGCAGCTTCGACGGCGCCGGGGTGTGGGCGGCGATCGCCCTGCTGGGCGTCCTCGGCTACGTCGTTAATTCCCTGTTCGTGCTCGCCGAGCGCCGGGTGCTCGTCTGGCACAGGCAGGCCACCGGTAATTCGTGAACTCTCAGGACCGAGAAAGGCATTGGCGATGAAGCTGGCCAGGTTCGTAGTCGCGGGTATGACGATCGCGCTGACGCTCAGCGCGTGCGGCGGCGGAGGAGGGAGCCAGACGGGCACGAGCAGCACCTCGGCCGCAGGTGGGCTGGAGAAGACCCAGCTGCTGGTCGGCGTGGTGCCGGTCCCGTCGTCGGCGCCGCTGTTCATCGCGGAGAAGCGCGGCTTCTTCAAGGAGGAGGGCCTGACCGTCAAGACGGAGATCATCCAGGCGCCGCAGGCGGTCATGCCGAAGATCCTCAACGGCAGCATGGACGCGTTCCTCACGAGTTACGTGTCGCTGATGGCCATCAACGACTCGGGCGCCGCCAAGCTCAAGCTCTTCCAGCACAGCCAGGAGGCCGCCCCCAACATCGCCGGCGTCGTCGTCGCCAAGGGCTCCCCCGTCAAGACGCCGGCCGATCTCAAGGGCAAAACCATCGCGGTCAACGTGCTCAAGGCGCTCGGCCAGACGCTGACCAACGCCCACCTGCAGGAGGCCGGGCTCAAGCCCGAGGACGTCAAGTACGTCCAGGTGCCGTTCGCCGACCAGATCTCCGCGCTGGGCTCGGGCAAGGTGGACGCGGCCTGGCTGGTCGAGCCGTTCCTGACGGCGGCGAAGAAGAGCGGCGCCACGCAGATCATCGACACCACCGACGGCGTGACGGCCGGCGTGCCGATCGACGGGTGGGGCGTCACGGAGGACTGGCTGGCCAGGAACCCGAAGACGGCCGCCGCCTTCCACCGCGCCCTGGCCAAGGCCCAGCAGATCGCGGGCTCCGACAGGAAGGCGATCGACGAGGTGGTGCCGACGTACACGCAGATCCCGGCGGACGCGGCGGCGGCGATGACGCTCGGCAAGTTCTCGATGGAGGCCGACAAGGCCGGTGTCCAGAAGCTGGCCGACCTGCTGCACGGCTATGGCTACCTCAAGTCCAAGGTGGACGTGGCGCAGCTGTTCGCGCCTGTGAGCGGATGATCGAACACCGGATCGGGCGGGCGGCGCTCGGGGCCCTCGGACTTGCCGTGTTCATCGCCCTCGCCGAGCTGGCCGGGCGGCTCGGGCTGGTCCCGGCCGGATGGCCGTACGTGTCGTCCGTGCTGGCCACGGCGGCGGAGCTGCCGCTGGAGCCGCAGTTCAGGGCCGACGTGCTGGCCACGCTGGGCGCGTGCGCGAGCGGGCTGGTGATCGCGGTCGCGGTCGCCGTGCCCGCGGGGCTGCTGCTCGGCACGGTCCCGTTCGTGGAGCGGTCGGTGCGGCCGCTGGTGGAGTTCCTGCGGCCGATCCCGTCGGTATCGCTGATCCCTATCGCGATGTTCCTGTGGACCGAGAGCCAGGACGCCAAGACGGCGCTGGTCGTCTACACCTGCACGTGGCCGGTGCTGATCAACACGCTGTACGGCCTGACCGACGTCGACCCGCTGGCCAAGGACACGCTGCGGAGCTTCGGCTTCGGGCCGGTCGCCGTCGCGCTGCGGGTGAGCCTGCCGAGCGCGGCGCCCTTCATCGCGACCGGCGTGCGGATCGCGGTGTCGGTCACCCTGATCGTGGCCGTCAGCGCGGAGCTGCTGGCGCCGGGCGGGGGCGGGATCGGCGCGTTCCTGTCGCTGGCCGGCAGCGCGAACCGGCTCGACCGCATGCTGGCGGCGCCGCTGTGGGCGGGGCTGATCGGGCTGGCCGCCAACCTGCTGTTCACGGCCGCCGAACGGCGCGTGTTCCGCTGGCACCGGGAACGGACGGGGGACGCCTCGTGAATTCTCTGCGCAGGCTCATGTGGTACTGGCTGCTGCCCGTGGCCGTGCTCTGCTGGGAGCTGGCCACGCGGTCCGCGCAGGCGGCGTACTTCCCGCCGCCGTCACGGATCGTGGCCAAGCTGCACGAGCTGTGGTTCTCGGGGCCGTGGACGCGGGCGTTCCTGACCGACGAGGCCGTCGCCGACCTGCTGCCCAGCCTGGCCAGGCTGTTCGCGGGCTGGGCGGTGGCCTGCGCGGCCGGGATGGCGATCGGGGTCGCGCTCGGCCGTTCGCGCTGGTTGTCGGCCCTGGTGGAGCCGCTGCTGCACTTCGGCCGCTCGGTGCCGCCCAGCACGCTGGTGCCGGTCTTCCTGGCGCTGTTCAAGATCGGCACCCCGATGCAGCTGGCCGCGATCGTGTACGGCGTCGTCTGGCCCGTACTGATCAACTCCATGGACGGCGCCCGCAACGTGGACCGGCAGTACATCGAGACCGGGGTCGTCTACCGGCTCGGCCCCTGGCAGCGGCTCACCCGGATCATCCTGCCCGGCGCCTCCCCCAAGATCTTCGCCGGGCTGCGGCTGAGCGTGTCGCTGGCCCTGATCATGATGATCATCTCGGAGCTGGTCGGCAGCACCGAGGGCATCGGGCACCGGATGCTGGAGGCGCAGAGCCAGTTCGACATCCCGGCCATGTGGGCGGGGATCGTGCTGCTCGGGCTGCTGGGCATCCTGCTCAACGCCGGGTTCCTGGGGTTCGAGCGCGTGGTGCTGTCGTGGCACCGAGGGGCGAGAGGCTGAGTCAGCCCACGCGGCGCTCGTTGATCAGGGTGCGCTTCACGCACACGCCGTCCTTGATCCACTGCCAGACGCGGTTGCGGGACTTGCCGTCCTCGCTGAGCACGATCATCTCGTAGAGGCGCAGGTCCTCGTCCTCGGCCTTGTACTGCCAGCTGAGGTAGATGGTGCTGCCGTCCAGCTCCCAGAACTCACCCTTGATCCGCTCGGTGTCGAACCCGCAGCGCCCGCCGCCCAGGTACGTGCCCGGGAACTCGTGCACCTCGGTACGCCCGTCGTCCCAGATGTAGTGGTTGGTCTGGTGGTAGACGGTGTCGTCCAGGATCGCGCAGGTCATCTGGACGCGGTGCCGGTCGATCGGGTTTCCCTCTCGGTCGAGGTGCAGGTACTCGCCCTCCCACTCGCCCTCGTGGCGGGCCAGCAGCGGCATGTCCGCGCGAAGTCCCATCCGCGGCTACTCCTTCGTCGTGTGCCACCAGGGATCGGCGGCGTCGGAACGGTTGACCAGGAAGGCCCTGCGGCGTACGAACCGGCGGATGGAGGCGGCGCCCATCCGCGAGCCGCCGAGCCCCGACAGGCGGAAGGAGCGCTTCTCGCCCTCGTGCACGAGCGCGGTCAGCGAGGCGTCGTTGACGCTGATCGCGCCGGCCCTCAGCCGCGCCGCCACCGCCATGGCCTGCTCCTCCGTGGCGGCGAAGACCGCCGCCGACAGCCCGTAGACCGAGTCGTTGGCCATCGCGACCGCCTCGTCGGGCCCGGCCACGGCCATGACCGGCAGCACCGGGCCGAACGTCTCCTCCGTCATCACCAGCATGCTGTGGTCGACGCCGGACAGCACGGTCGGGCGGCACCAGTGGCCGCCGCCGTGCCGCTCGATCCGGCCTCCCGTGTGCACGGTCGCGCCCTTGAAGACGGCGTCGGCCAGATGCGCGGCGATGACGTCCTCCTGGCCCGGGCCGATGATCGGCCCGATCGGGCCGCCCTCGCAGGTCAGGCCCACCTTGGCGGCCCGCTCCACCAGCAGCGCCAGGAACTCGTCGTGGACCTCACGGGCGACGTAGACGCGCTCGATCGACTGGCACGACTGCCCGGCGTTGGCGGTGCCGCCCCACAGGACGGCCGACGCGGCCCGCTCCAGGTCGGCCCCGGCCAGCACGATCGCGGGGTCCTTGCCGCCCAGCTCCAGGAACACGGGCACGAACGCGCGGGCGGCCGCCTCGGCGACCACCTGTCCTGTCTCCACGCTCCCGGTGAAGACCACGGCGTCCACCAGGTCCACCAGGGCCGCGCCGGTATCGCCGTCGCCCTCGACGATCTCCAGCGGCAGCCCGTCCGGGACCAGCCGCATCAGCGGCTCGATGAACCTGGGGGTCACCTCGCTCGGCTTGACCAGCACCGCGCATCCCGCGGCCAGCGCGGGCACGGCGTCGATGAGGCCCAGCAGCAGCGGGAAGTTCCACGGGCTGATCACCCCGACCAGCTCGTACGGAACCACGTCGCCGCCCACGAAGACGCCGGGCAGGGAGGCGGGGGTCTCGGCCGGGGGTGCGAGGAGGGCGGGCGCCTGGCGTACCCACCGATCGATGAGACCGGCGACGATCTGCCGCTCCAGGACCGACTCCCCCACCCTGCCGGTGTCGGCCACCAGCGCGGCGAGCAGCTCCTCGTCGGCGGCCAGCGCGGCGGCGAACCGGGAGAGGACCTCGCCGCGGTCGGCCTCCAGCCAGCTCCGCTGCCTTTCGCGCAGACCGGCCGCCAGGGCGGCGAGCCGGTCGGGCGGCACAGGGGCGAGCGGCCTGTCGGCCTGCCCGGTGATCGGGTTCCTCACGTTCATGTGGTGCGGCCACGGGACATGATGCTCCTGCGATGCTCGGCGGGAGCCATTGTGATCAGGAGAGTGCCGCGGCTGTCAACGCGCCCACGCGGGCGAAAGCGGCGCGAAAGCGGAGCTAACCACCCCAGCCCGGTACGGCCATGCGGACCGAGAGCGCGTGTTCGACCAGGTTGATCAGCGCGACCTTGACCGAGTCCTTGGACCTGGCGTCGAGCCGCACCAACGGGATGTGCGGCGCCAGCGTCAGGGCGTCGCGCACCTCGGCGTCGCTGTGCGGATACTCACCGTCCCAGCCGTTGACGCCCACCACGAACGGCAGCTGGGCCTCCTCGAAGTAGTCGATCGCCGGAAAACTGTCGGAAAGCCGACGCGTGTCCACGAGCACGACCGCGCCGATGGCGCCGCGTACCAGGTCGTCCCACATGAACCAGAACCGGTGCTGTCCGGGCGTTCCGAACAGGTAGAGGATCAGGTCACGGTCCAGGGAGACCCGGCCGAAGTCCATGGCGACGGTGGTGGTCGACTTCAGCGGCGTCATGCCCAGATCGTCGATCCCCACGGAGGCGTCGGTCATGACGGCCTCCGTGGTCAACGGCATGATCTCCGACACCGCGCCGACGAAGGTCGTCTTCCCCACCCCGAAACCTCCAGCCACCACGATCTTCGTCGAGGTGAGACCGGGGCTAGAGCCTGCGAAGTCCACTGAGCACCCTTTCGAGCAGATTGACGTCCGGCCTGCCCTCGTCCAGCTGTGGCTGATGCACACGGACGAGACCTTCGGCAGCCATGTCAGCGATCAGCACGCGCACCACGCCGAGGGGGATCCGCAGCAGGGCCGACACCTCTGCCACGGACCGCACCTGCCGGCACAGTTGACTGATCGCCTGGTACTCCGGCGTGATGTGCGAGAACTCCCGGTGCTCGGCGGTCGCCGAGGACACCAGGGCCTCCATCGCCAGTTTTACCCGCGGCGCCGTCCGTCCACCGGTCACGGCGTAAGGACGGACGGGCGACGCGGGGTCGGGATTCAGCTGCGGCTGGGACTGGGGCACAGGCGGGGGCGCCCAACCGCCGCTGTTCCATCTCGGGTCTGACACGTACATCACCTGGTCTGGCTGGCACGCAACTCTGCGCGCACAGCCGGGGTCAGCACCTGGCCGGCGCGATCAACCATAAGCGTCATCTGATACGCCACCAGACCCATGTCACAGTCCGGAGCCGCCAGCACCGCCAGGCACGAACCGTCACTGACCGACATGATCAGCATCAGCCCACGCTGCATCTCCACGATCGTCTGATTGACCGCACCGCCCTCGAACACCCTGGCCGCACCCTGCGTCAGGCTCACCAGACCCGACGCGATGGCGGCCAGCTGGTCAGCCCGGTCAGCCGGAAAGCCCGACGAGGCCGCCAGTGGCAGCCCGTCGGACGAGACGACCACCGCGTGCGCGACGCCCGGGACCGTGCTGACGAAGTCAGTGATCAGCCAGTCGACACCACGTGCCGCATGGCTCAGATCGCTCATGCGCCCTCCTCCGTCGGTCGCATGAGCGACAATCGGCTGTGTCTAATCGATCGCTCGCTTCGCTCACTCATGCTCCCTCCTCCCTGTCGTTGTTCCTGGGGCCAGAGGGGAACGCCCTGCCCTCGGTGATGTCGTCACGCGCCGCCCGGAAGCCCTGCTGGAAGCTCGAGAGCCGGTTGCGTATACGGTCCGGCGACACCGACGGCATCGGTGTCACGCCC
The DNA here is from genome assembly GCF_040610775.1 of Nonomuraea sp. NPDC003709. Classification (NCBI taxonomy): domain Bacteria; kingdom Bacillati; phylum Actinomycetota; class Actinomycetes; order Streptosporangiales; family Streptosporangiaceae; genus Nonomuraea; species Nonomuraea sp. NPDC003709. The sequence continues at coordinate 30,953 of NZ_JBEXMW010000026.1, forward strand.
TTCGGGGTCGAGGTTTCGGCCGAGCCGGGCACCAGGTTGGCCTTGGGCACCCGCTTCGGCAGCCCCGCCGCCGTCTGGCCGTCACGTACCGGTTCCACCACTGCCTCCGCCGCGCTCCATCCTTCGTCCGCCTTGCTCGAACCCCAGCTCGCCCCGCTGTCGCGGCCGAACCAGGCCGACTCCACCGCGGCGAAGATGGGTAAGTAGTCGTCTCCCGCCGAGGCGGGCGGTGCGGCCGGGATGGAGCCCGGGTTGGCCGACTCGGTCTCGGGGAAGTCGAACCCCGGCCGCTGCGGCGGCATGGTGTCGCGGCCCCAGCCGCCCGGCGGGGGCTCGGGGACAGGTCGTCTGGGCAGTGCGCGGTCGCCGTTCCAGGACGGGCTGCGGGGTGGGGTCCACACGTCGGAGCTGTCGTAGCCGCTGCCGATGCGCGGCTCCGACGGCCACGCGTTCGCGTCCGGCTGCCACTGCTGCGTCGGCGGCCAGTTGCCGCTCATCTCCGGGTGCGACGGGAATGACGGGTGGCCGGGCCCCATCTGGCCGGGGCCCATCTGGTACGTGGGCGGCGGCGGCTGCGGCCAGTCCGTGGCCGGAGGGGCGGGGTGCGGCCCCGAGTACGGCTGCTCGCCCGGGCCGCCGGCGGCCGAGCCCGCGAGGGCCGGAGGCTGGTTGCCCGAGAAGGACGGCATGCCGGAGAAGTTGGGGGCCTGGGAGCCGAGCATGTTCTCCGGGATGAGCACCATCGCGGTCAGGCCGCCCGAGGCGTGCGGGCGCAGCTGCACCCGGATGCCATGCCGGTGCGCCAGACGCGCGACCACGAACAGGCCCATGCGGCGCGACACCGACACGTCCACGCTCGGCGCGTCCGTGAGGCGGTCGTTGGCCTGGACCAGCTCCTCCTGGGTCATGCCGATGCCGGCGTCGGTGATCGACAACATCACGCCGCCGCCGTCGATCCGGCTGCCGGAAACGGTCACCCTGGTCTCGCGCGGCGAGAACGACAGGGCGTTCTCGACGAGCTCGGCCAGCAGGTGGATGACGTCGTTGACGGCCTGGCCGGCCACCGAGACGCCGTCCGGAACCTGGAGCACCACCCGCTCGTAGTTCTCCACCTCCGAGAGGGAGGCACGGGCCACGTCCACCAGCTTGACCGGCTGGCTCCAGCGGCGCGGCGGGTCCTGGCCCGCGAGGACCAGCAGGTTCTCGCTGTTGCGCCGCATGCGGGTGGCCAGGTGGTCCAGCTTGAACAGGTTGCCGAGCCGCAGTTCGTCCTGCTCGCCCTGCTCCAGCCCGTCGATCAGGGTGATCTGCCGCTCCACCAGCGTCTGGCTGCGCCGCGACAGGTTCACGAACATCGCGTTGACGTTGCTCCGCAGGCGGGCCTCCTCACCCGCCAGCCGGACCGCCTCACGGTGCACCTCGTCGAACGCCCGCGCGACCTCGCCGATCTCGTCGTGCGTGTCCACGCCGATGGGGATGACGGGCCCGGCCGCGCCCTCGCCGCTCTCGCGCAGCTGTTGCACGGTCTCCGGCAGGCGGTGGCCGGCGATGTCGAGGGCCTCGCCGCGCAGCTTGCGCAACGGCCTGATGAGCGAACGGGCGATGAGCGAGATGATCGCGGTGACCACGATCATCAGGAGCAGGATGAGGCCGCCGGAGATCAGGGCCGAGCGGTTGGCGGCTTCCTCCAGGGCGCGGGCGCGCAGGATGACGGAGGAGGACAGGTCCTTCTCCACGCTGCGCAGCGCGTCGATCTTGCCGGTGCTGACCTCGAACCAGGTGGAGACGTCCTTGTCCGGCCGTACACCGATGCTCAGCTCCTTGCCCTCGGCGGACTGCGCCATGGCCCGCAGCCTGAACAGGTCGGTCTGGTCGACGTCCCTGCCCACGACCGTGTTGCGGTAGAGCTCGAGCTGGTCGAGGGTGGCCAGGGTCGCGAACAGCGTCTCCTCGCTCTCCTCACGCGACTTGGCGTCGGTGAGCGCGTCGAGTTCGCCGCTGTCGAAGCCCTTCTTGTCCAGCGCGCTGGCCAGGACGCCGCGCTGTTTGGAGGCCTGCTCCTTGCCCCGGGCGATGGCGGCCATCGCGCTGGCGCTGTGCGAGACCTCGTCGTCCACCGCCACCTGGCCGACCTGGTCGTGGAACTGGAGCAGGGCCGCGATGATCTGCGAGTACTTCTGGATCATCGGGAGGGGCTGGATCTTCCCCTTGACGGCCGTCTCCCGCAGCGTCGGGATCTCCTCCAGTCGCCGGAGCACGGGTCGTACGGCGTCGGCGTGGGTGTCCGTGAGCGCCCGCGCCCGCCGTTTGGCCTCGTCGATGAGGTTGTTCACACCGCTGTAGGTCGTACGGAGCTGGGCCTCTCGATTGCCCGGGCGGCCCTGGGCGATGTAGAGAGCGGTCTGGTCGCGTTCGAAGGACAGTTCATGGGTGACGGCGCCGAGCTGCTCGCTGAGCTCGGCCACCTCTCTGAGGGTCTGATAGGTGTTGGCGTCCCTGAGCGAGGTGAACACGTTCAGTCCGCCCAGAGCCACGGCCACGGCCGTGGGGACGACGATCAGCGCGACAAGGCGCGATCGCACGTGCCAGTTGCCCAGCCCGAACCTGCGTGAAGGAGGGTTGGGCAGCCGTCGCTTCTGATGCCCGTGCGGCTCGCGGTCGGCGGAAGCTTCAGCGCTCTGCGTTCTCACTTGCCTTCGCAACCTCTCGCCCCTGGAGGGGAATTCTCGGTGACCATGCAGGTAAATGCACGTGGGGCAATATCTACGTCTAGATAGGCGTCATTTGAGCACAGCAGTTGGCGCGAGCCAACCACTACTAGTGCCCCATTGAGGCGTTTATCCCCGATTGTCCAAATATTTCGGCAGAATCGGTAAGGCTGCCCTCTAACTGGTGAAACAGGCAACGGAAGGGTGCCCAGCGAGCCTCCTCGGGACTCGTGGAATATTCGACTGACTGGCCTCATCAGTAACAGTCGTCCCGTCAATCCCCTCCTTTCACAAACCGGACAAACACCGATCTCTTACCGGTCATCAAATTTTCACGATAGAACGAGAACCCGACATTGCAACCACAGGCGTCGTTTTCGCGATAATGACTACGGATTTGGTGTTACGGTCTATCCCTGTTGTGCGTCAGGCACACAGCCCCCGGGAGCAGAAGCCACCCGGTCCCCCCGCCTGGCTCCATCTGAAGGGAGTCCCTGACATGAGGCTTGGCCGTCCCGCCAGGGCCGCCATCATCGGGTTAGCTTTGACACTCGGCGCCGTTGCGTGCAGCACGGGCGGCTCCACGACACCCAGCGCGGCACCGTCCGCATCCGCCGGCGGCCTGGAGAAGACGAAGATCAAGGTCGCCACCCTGCCCGCCATCGACAGTGCCGCCATCTACGTCGCCATCGACCAGAAGCTCTTCGAGAAGGAAGGGCTGGAGGTCACCCCGCAAGTGGTCCAGGCCGCGCCGGAGGCCATCCCCATGCTGGTCAAGGGCGAGATCGACGCGATGTTCGGCAACTACGTGTCGATGTTCCAGGCGCACGACAAGCAGGCGCTGAAGCTGCGCATCCTGGCCGAGGGCTCTCGCGCGGCCCCCGACTCGCTGAGCATCATGGCCCTGCCGAACTCCCCCATCAAGACCGCCAAGGACCTCGAAGGCAAGACGATCAACGTGAACGTCCTGCACAACTTCCAGGAGCTGGCGCTGACGCAGGTGCTCAAGGCCAACAACGTCGACCCGTCCAAGATCAAGTACGTCCAGGTGACGTTCCAGAACATCATGCCCTCGTGGAAGGGCGGGCAGATCGACGCCGCGTACCTGGGCGAGCCCATGGTCACGGCGGCCACGTCCGCGATGGGCGCCCGCAAGATCCTCGACCCGGCGTCGGGTCCGGCCGCCGAGTTCCCGATCTCCGGGTACGTCAGCACGCAGGACTGGTACGACAAGAACCCGAAGACGGCGGCCGCGTTCCAGCGGGCCATCCACAACGCGGCCAAGCTCATGGAGAACAACCGCGAAGTGGTGGCCAAGGTGCTGCCGAACTTCACCCAGATCGACGCGGCCACCGCGGCCACCGTCACGTTCCCGTACTTCTCCAGCAACGACAACCCGGTCCGCCTCCAGCGGGTGGCCGACTGGATGCTGGAGGCCAAGTGGCTCACGAAGGCGATCGACGTCAAGTCGCTGATGTCGCCCACCACGTCCGGGTGAGCACTCAGACCCTGGCACCCGCCCGCCCGGCGTCCGCCGCGACACGCTGGTCACGCCGGGCGGGCGGAGCCCTCGCCTTCGCCGCCCTGATCGAACTGCTCAGCCGGACCGGGCTGGTGGATCCGGAGACCCTGCCGCCCGCGACGGCGATACTCGGGCGGGCTGCGACGCTGATGGCCGACCCCGCCTTCCGCGCCCACGCCCTGACGAGCCTGCTCGCCTGGGCGATCGGCCTCGGCCTCGCGGCGGTGATCGCGGTGCCGCTCGGGCTGCTGCTCGGCAGCGTGCCGATCGTCGACGCCGCCACGCGCTCGGTCGTGGAGTTCCTGCGGCCGATCCCGTCGGTGGCGTTGATCCCCCTGGTGTCCCTCCTGATCGGCACGGGTCTGCAGGTACGCGTCACGCTCGCGATCTACGCCTCGTTGTGGCCGATCCTCTACAACACGATGTACGGCCTGCGCGGCGTCGACCCGCTCGCCAAGGAGTCGCTGCGGTCGTACGGCTTCGGACCCCTGGCGGTGCTACTGCGCGTGTCGCTGCCGTCGTCGGCGCCCTTCATCACCACCGGGTTCCGGCTGGCCGCCGGAGTGGCGCTCATCCTGATCGTCAGCACCGAGATCGTGGCCGGGCGGGGCGAGGGCATCGGCGTGTTCATCTTCTTCGCCGGCATCGCCGTACCCGCGCGGATGACCGACATCCTGGCCGCGGTGTTCTGGGTCGGGCTGTTCGGGGTGCTGGTGAACGCGCTCCTGGTGGCCGCCGAACGGCGGGCGTTCCGCTGGCACCACGCGCGCCTGGGAGAGACGGCATGAGGACCAGGGGCATGCGCGGGGCGGCGTTCCGGTCGCTGGTGCTGGTCGGGCTGATCCTCGCCTGGGAGGTGGCCACCCGGCTGGCGGGCAGCACGTTCTTCCCGCCGCCCAGCGCGATCGTGGTCAGGATGCACGCGATGTGGTTCTCGGGCCCGCCGGGCACGCTGTTCCTGACCGAGGACGCCATCGGGAACATCCTGCCGAGCCTGGGCCGGATGGCCGCCGGGTTCGCGGGGGGCGCGCTGGCCGGGGTCGTGCTCGGGCTCGCGCTGGGGCTGTCCGCGCGGTTGTACGACTATCTCGACGGGGTGCTGCAGTTCCTGCGGGCCATCCCGCCGCCCGCGCTGGTCACGGTCTTCGTGGTGGTGTTCGGGTTCGGGCTGCGGATGCAGCTGACGTTCATCGTCTTCAGCATCGTCTGGCCGGTACTGCTCAACACCGCCGACGGCGCCCGCTCGGTCGAACCGCTGCACCTCCAGACTGCCCAGGCGTTCCGGCTGTCCAGGGCCGAGCGGCTGTTCCGGGTGATCCTGCCGTCGGCGCTGCCCAAGATGTTCGCGGGGCTGCGGCTCGCGCTGTCGCTCTCCTTGATCGTCATGGTCTTCTCCGAACTGCTGCCGGGCACCGTGAACGGCATCGGGTTCCAGCTCACGGCCGCGTACCAGACCTTCGACCTGCCCGCCATGTGGGGCGGGATCGTGCTGCTCGGAGTGCTGGGCTACGCCCTCAACAAGCTCTTCCTGATCGTCGAACGACGGGTGCTGGCCTGGCACCACGCCGCCCAGCAACTTTCCAGCACGTAAGAGTAAGATCACACGCGTTTACAAGTATGCCGATTCCGGCTCGGATAGAGTATTTCCGGCTCCGAGTTGTCCATGGTCTCGCCCCTGAGGAACTCCATTGCTCGAGATAGACAACCTCTCCCACGTCTACGGCGGCGGTACCCCCAACGCGCACCACGCCATCGAGGGCCTCAACCTGAGCGTCGCCGCGGGTGAGCTGCTGTGCATCGTCGGCCCTTCCGGGGCGGGCAAGTCGACCCTGCTGCGTTCGATCGCCGGGCTGCTCACGCCGACGGGCGGCCAGATCAAGATCGAGGGCAACCTCGTACGCCAGACGCCGGACAACCTCGCCGTGGTCTTCCAGGACTACAGCCGCTCCCTGTTCCCGTGGATGTCGGTGGCCGACAACGTGGCGCTGCCGCTGCGCCGCAAGAACATGGACAAGCGCCAGCGCCGCGAGGCCGCCCAGGAGGCCCTGGAGTCGGTCGGCCTGGCAGGCGCGGAGCGCAAATACCCGTTCCAGCTGTCGGGGGGCATGCAGCAGCGGGTGGCGATCGCGCGGGCGCTGGCCTACCGTCCGGCGCTGATGCTCATGGACGAGCCCTTCGGCTCGGTCGACGCGCAGACCCGCGAGGACCTGGAAGACCTCGTCCTCAAGGTACGCGGCCACCACCAGATGACGATCGTGCTCATCACGCACGACATCGACGAGAGCGTCTACGTGGGCGACCGCGTGGTGGTCCTTTCCAAGGCCCCGGCCCACGTGGTCGGCGACCTCAAGGTCGAACTGCCCGGGCCGCGCGACCAGATCACGACCCGCGAACACCCGGACTTCGTCCACCTACGCGCCGAGGTCGGCCGCCTGGTCCGCGGCAGCCACGCCACCGTGTAGGTGGGCCGGGCTCACCTACACGTTGCCCATCTGTGTGGTGGCCCTGCTGACACCCGCCCCGAACAGAGGCGGTGGGCCGACTGATACCCACCCTGCCGTCTGGATCAGCAATGCTTGTCGGCTGCGACACCCGCTTCGATCTCGGCAACAGTGAGAACGCTCAAGTAGAGATCCGGCCGCAAGATCGATCGAGCCCAGGCGATGCGTTGGGATCAGGCTTCGGCCTCGTGGTGAGCTCGGCGACGACATTGGTGCAGAGCAGATAGATCACTCGCCGCCTTGCCGCTCATCGTAGGAGCGGGCGCCGAACTCCACACCCTCGAAGGGAGTCGAGAGAAGATAGTCCATGAAACCGTCGTTGGCGAGCGTGGCCCAACGAGTGAGCGTGGACTCCAGCTCGGAGATGTCGGTCTCGGCGAGCTCGGCGTCGAAGTGGACCAACTGGTCGTCGGGCAGGGACTCGCGGATCTCCCGAATGGTCCGCAGGGGATGCCTATCATCCGGGCGAGCAGGAAGCGACATGCCATACATGGCACTCATCGTCACTCCTTCCTCTCGGCTTCGTTCCAGAACAGGGCCGATTGGCACCGACGTCAATCGAGCTGGATCGACTGGTCGCCTGCGTGCAAACACCAGGATCACCTTTGCCGATCGAGCTGCTCATCGGGCCTCACCACGCAGGATCTGCTCGAAGGTGTGCCTGGCGGTCGCGGTCAATGTCCACACGGTTTCGTGGACGGTTCGCTTGTCGCGGTCGGTACGGCGGACGAAAACCTGACCGGCGGCGGCGCGCAACTCGTACGTCGTCGGCCGACATTCGCACGTCCACGAGACGACACGGATGCGCAAAGCCCAGCGGTCTGGTTGGTGCCAGGCCAATATCAGGTGGCCCGGCTGGGGCGGTGCGGCGTGCGGGCCGTGGAAGTCGGAACCTCGCGCGCCATGTCACCACACCCTTCCTTCGAAGATCTCGACGAGGTTCTTGAGTGCGAGGTCGACACGGGCCATGACGAGTTCGCGGATGTGATCACCGCCCGGAGGCAGCCGGTATCCATGCTTCTCAAGCAGGGCATGGATCTCAGCCGCCAAGGGTTCGAATCGTAGATCTGTGGTTGGACCTGCCATGGACTGGACCTCCAGTGTCCGTTTTAGGACCCCACTCCAGCGCTTCCACCGGCGTAGGCCCGGACTTCAAGGATCGAGGGATGTAGGCATCTTAACGAACTAGGCCATGGCTGGCCGTGGCCGGGCCTACCTATCTCGGGATAATCCTGGCCGCCTAACCTTCCCATCGTGAGAATCGATCCCCATGGGCTGCGTGCGCCCTACCTCCAACTGGCGGACGCACTTCGTGCCCGCATCGAGGCCGGCGAGATTCCGCCTGGACGCAAGGTGCCGTCTCAGACGGAGTTGGAAGAGGAATCTGGCCTGTCCCGGAACACCGTGAAGAAGGCACTCGACGTGCTGAAGAACGAGGGCCTTCTGATCACCGCACCCGGTCGCGGACTGTTCGTCACCGAACGCGACGACGCCCAACAGGCCTGACGTCGAAGGCAGGGTGCCGAGCCGGCTCTGGTCGCGGAGATCGACGCGCTCGGCTGACAGAAATACCGTTTTGTTCGGCGGCATGACGTCGGGAATGGCGGCGTGGCAAAGTGAATCGGAACGAATTTGAGACTTCGGTGGCACGGCTTGCGTACCACTTCGGTGGGAGGTCTTCATGACTACTCGTGCCGAGTTGATGAACGCGCTGCGCCGTGCGCAGGAATTGTCTGACCAGCACTGGCACGTACTGAACCAGCCGCTGTCGCAAATGTCGAGCGGGCGGACGTGGACGGGGCCGGTCGCCGATAGATTCGGCGGTGACCTGGCGCAGCAGCGTGCGGAGTTGTGGCGCGGACTTCGCGGGGTCATCGACCATCTCCACGAAACGATCTCCGACCAGACCGTGATGGGGCCGAGAGACGAATGACTTTCTCCTCAATCGACCCCAGAGAAATGCACCAGCTCGGCTCCGGCGTGCAGAATGCGGGAAAAGGCCTGGCCGAATGCGCGGCGCAGCTCCGGGCGATTCTGAACGAGGTCGAGCTCACCCACCCGGGAGTGGCGGCGATCGCCCGGATCGGGCAGTGGCTGACCGAGCAGGCCCCCGACCTCTACCGGCGGCGCGATCTCGCGTACGAGGCCGAGAAAGTCGACGTGGACGTGTTCGGCAACCCGCTCGCCGGTGCGGTCGTCCCTGCCGGGATGGCGCAGATCGACGAGTCGAGGATAATCCCGGCCAGGGTACGTGCCGAGGCGGCACAGGCGGCCCCGCTGTTCGCAGCCGCCGCGCGCGGGGACGCGGGCGCGCTGGAAAAGCTCGCCGCCTTCAAGGGGCGACTGTCCGACCCGCAGTTCGCCACCGCCCTCATCGAACAACTCGGCCCGCAGGGTCTCTTGGCGCTACCCGCCACCATGGGAACACGGGTACGCAAGGCGCTCGACGCCGATCGCGATTCGGCGGCGGCCATCCGGCGGCAGAATCGCGACGTGCTGTCCATGCTGAGCAAGGCCCTCGCCGCAGCCACCGACCCGACAAAGAACGCGCATCTCAACCGGAAGTTCATCGAGGAGTTCAAGCGGCAGGGGCGCACGGAGATCGCGGCTCCTGACATGGGCGGGCTGACGAACCCCGGATATTGGTCACTCGGCCAGATCCTCGCGGCGGCGCCGAAAGAGGCGTACAGCGAGTGGTTCATGAGGACCATCGGCCAGGACATGATCCGGTGGGACCGCGACTACCTGAAAGAGCATCGCACGCGGTTCCTGCCGAAGGACACCGACGTCTACAACCTGCCCGCGCCCATCGACACGCGGCCGTTCCAGGATTCCGACGTCATCGGCGCCGCCGATCCGATCGCCGCGTTGATGACCGTTGCGAGCACGTCGCGAGAGCGCGCGCAGGCGCTGCTCGACAACAAGGACTTGCTGAAGTATCTGATGAGCGACCGCCGGCCGCAGTGGGAGATGGGCGATCGCGGCGAATCGCTGGGGGAGGCCATGGAGGCGGCGATGAAGGGCGCCGACGCCGACTCCAAGCGGCTGGCGGTCATGGCCACGCAAATACTCGCCGACGAGGTCCAGCCGCATGTGTCATTCAACGACGCCGGAGAGCTCGAGATCCAGAACCCGTCGGAGCTTGATCGCCTCTCCGGCATCCGCGACAACATGGGCCGCATCCTCGCGGAGCACACCGGTGACATCGTCAGCTCGTACTACAAGAACTACGCGCGGGCGAAGGACGGGGAGTTTACGGGCATCGTCGATGGGCGGCCGATCGCCGAATTCAGCCCGCCGGACATCGATCTTGTCCTGCTCGATGTGGCCGCCGATGAGAAGGGGTATCAGGCCCTGCTCTTCGGGCAGATCGCACACATGCGGGGCAGGATCGACCAGGCGATCGCGGCGCACGACAACACTTTTCTGCAAAACGTGATCACGAATGACTCCAAGGCGCTGGGGCACCTGCTCGAGGCACGCAAGTTGGCCCTGGTCGGCCGAGGCAAGGAGGCCGACGCCACAGACGCGGCCTTCCGGAAAATGGTCGAGGAGGGCATCGGCCTCGTCCCCATTCCCTTCGCCGGACAGGTGGGCAAAGTGGGACTCAAGGCGGCCGACACCATCTACGAGAACTTCGTCAAGGACGGCTACGCGAAGGCCGGAAACTGGCTGGTGGAACAGGCCGGACACGGCGGCGGGAAGACGGCCAAGGGTTTCGGTGCGGCTGCGTCTGACCAGAAGGCCGCCGAGCAGATGGTGAAACAGATGCTCGAGTCATCCTCTGTCGCCCACGGGTACTACGACCGTGGCGGCCTGAAAGAGCAACCTTTCGTGGAGAACGACCCGCCACAGGTCAAAGCTCCGCACCGGATGACCAGATACGAGTACGACAACTTCGTGAGCTGGCTGGACCGTCATTCCAGAGTGCCCGACAACTTCGGGAGTGCCCAAACGAAAGCCAAAACGGGGGCGGACGAATTCAAGATCAACATCGGTGGCCCTGAACAGAAGGCAGGGGACGATGACTAGGCGGCAGGCAGTGTGGCTCTGTCTGGCCGTCATGGTCCTGCCGACTGTCTCGTGCACGGCGAACAAATCAGTCGGCCCAACTCCTATACCCTCGCCTGCGCGGCCCGACGTCGCTGACCGCCCTCCCTATCTGTGTAATTTCATCCCACAGGCCGCAGTGGCCGAGTTGACCGGTTACACCGGCCAATACACGACTGGCCCCAGCAAGCGCTCCATTGCGGATAGCTGCGCGCTTATGAACGACGTGCAGAGCATCCTCCTCACAAGTTACGAGCGCTCAACCGAGCAGGAAGTCATCGAGAAGTGGATGCGGAGCGGGGAGGTGAACAGCCAAGTCAAGCTCCCGCGGGAACTGGGCATAGGATCAATGGACAACTACGAGGTCCGGGGCTATCCGTTTCGTGCGGCTGGCGCCTTGTTCCATTGCGGGAACGAGAAGTCGCTCATCACCATCTACGTTAAGAAAAATCCAGCTCGGGACCAGGACCACGACCTCGTCCAGCTCATGCAGATCGCTCAGCGCCGGTTCGCCGAGATGTTCAAGTGCAAGCTTGGCGCCCTGCCATCCGGTTAACACATCGCCGACGCCGACCGATTGACCACATATGAGGAAGGAAAGGGCCCGATGCTGACTGACTGGGGTCGCGGCTCTCCCTGGGCCGCTCATCCACCTGACATCGCCATCACCGTGTCGCCCGCCGTCGGGCCGGCTCCATGACCGTCTTGGCGGGCCTGCCGACGCCCACCCTGCCGTCTGGATCAGCTTCGCTTGGCCGCACCGGTCCAGGTGGGGCCGCCGACCTTCCGATGACGTTCGCACTCTCGTGGTGAGGCGTGGTTCGATGCACCCGGCGGGCGGTGGAAGCTGCCTCACCACATCAGCAAGAGCACTTTCTGCGGTTCCGCGTTCGACGAGCCCACCGAGTTCATCCCACAGACTTTTCAGTCGCCGAACGATCCGAGTCGATCACAGACTTCGAACATCTCCCTGTGCCGCCATAGGCCCAGCCTACCCGGCGCGCCCCGAACCTCGGCTCCTCAGGTCGTCGGCATCGGACGACAGCGTGATCGTGCACTGGCGTAATACTTCCCCCGGCTTCCGCCGACGAGCATGTTCCGCGTATAGCATTTCCAATGCCATAATGGTTCCATGGCTGACGACGTTGACTTTTTCCCTGGTGATGGCCCCGCCAGCGGCATCTCCGTCACCCTCACCGCCGGCACTCTGCAAGCGATCCGCGAGCGGGTCGGCAAGCGGGGCGTGTCCGCATACCTGGAGAGGGCTGCTCAGCGTCAAATCGAGCGAGACAATCTGGACGAGCTGATCGCCGACTTCGAGGAGGTTCACGGCCCTGCCGATCCTGCGGCCGTGGCGGCCAAGCGGGCCCGACTCACCGGCGATGCCCCCGGGGCAGGGGCCGCCGCGTGAGCGGTGCCCTGGTCCTGGACAGCGAGGGCTTGGCGAAGGCCGTGCAGCGGGATCGGGAGGTGCATGAGTGGCTGGCGGCGGCCCGGGACGCGGACCTTCCGGTTGTGACCTCGGCGGCAGTGCTGGTCGAGGTGATTCACCCAAAGATCAACGACGTCGCGTTGAAGTGGACACTGTCGCGCCTTCGCGTGGAGCCTGTCACGCAGGCCGTCGCCCAGTCCGCCGCCACTCTGCTGCGGAGCGCGGGGTTGCACGGTCACAAGTACGCCATCGATGCCATGCTGTGCGCGACTGCCCTCCAGCATCCGGGCCAGGTGACGATCCTGACCTCCGACGCCGAGGACATCCGCCTGCTCATGGCCGATCATCCGCGAGTAGTAGCCGAGAAGGTCTGAAGCCTCGCTGGTTATGCCCAGCGACGGTACGAATGCCATATACGGCCTCGATCGCCTAGCCTGTTTTCGTGGATGATGTCCTGGCGGGCCAGGGTTGCGCTTGGGTGTTCGAGGCGGATGCGCTGCGGATACGGCCCGAAGGCGCCAAGGTCCCCAAACTCGTTTCCGAGCTTGGTGAACGTGTCATCCCCCATGCGGCGATCGCCGAGGTGACGGTGGCGGCCGGTAAGAGGGGCACCGTGGTGCTGCGCGTGGTGCCCAGGCGGGGTGCCGATCCGGTCATGACCGCGGCGGCCGGGCAGCTCCAGGAGGCGGCCGATCCCTACCGGCTCGTGCTGCCCTCCGGGCGGGAGACGCTCGCCGACTATTACGCGGATGAGTTGCGGGCGGCCATCGGCGAGTCCGGGCCGGTGACGCGGTTCATGGTGGAGGCGCCTTCGGTGCCCCGTTCGTTCAAGGGGTGGGACGGGGCGGCGACGTTCGACGGTGAGGCCATCACGTTCACGTGGTTCTGGTCGGGGGCGTCGACCGCCAAATACTCCGCGGGTGACCAGCGGTTCTCGGTCTCGGATCTGGAGAGCGTCGAGTGGCACGCGCCGGAGGGGGCGAGCGGCTGTCTGCGGTTGAGGGTTCGCGGGGGGCGGCCGGATCCCGATCCGAACAAGGATCCGGCCTCTGTCGTCTTCGGGCTCGGTTGGGGGGCGACGCACAAGTCCCTGCCCTTCGCGGCCGCCGTTCTCGCGTCGATTCCGGTCCCGGCGGCCCCGGAGGTGCGCCCGGCGCCGTCAGGTGCCGAGGTGGCCGAGCTGATCGCCAAGCTGGGCGACCTGCGGGACGCCGGGCTGCTCTCCGAGGAGGAGTTCCAGGCGAAGAAGGCTGAGCTGTTGTCCCGCATGTGAGTCCGGGTGAGGACGGGCCCGCATGTGAGTCCGGGTGAGGACGGGCCCGCATGTGAGTCCGGGTGCGGCCCGGAACCCATGTGAGCCCGGGTGAGGACGGGTGGGGACGCGCGGGGGCGGGTGGGGGCGGGCGATGGGTCAGAGGGTGGTCAGGCGGATGGTCGAGCCGCCGTGGCCGAGCTTCAGTGACACCTGTCCCGCTGGGGCGTCGGAGTCGATCTCCGGGTAGTCGTCGCTGGACACCGTGACGCTGATGCTGTGCCCGGCCGCGACGCGGTAGTGCGTGGGCCAGGTGCGGATGTCCAGGTCGTATGTCTTGCCGGGGCGTACCGGGACCGCGCGCTCGTGGCCGGAGCGGTGGCTCGCCTTCAGCCAGCCCTGGGTGATGCGGGTGGACGTGCCGTCGGGGGCGACGTCCTGCACCACGACCGCGAGGTTGCCGCCGGCCGCCGTGAACGAGGCCCGTACCTTGGCTTGGACCTCCCCCGCAAGAACCAGGTCGCGCTGGAGCGGCCCGGTCGCGAACGACAGCCGCTGACCCGGCCCGCCCGCGACCGGCTCGGTGTTGACCTCGAAGGTGCGGGTGGCGGGCCTGCCGGGGTCGGGGGCCAGGGTGCTGTCCGCCCCGAGGCCGAGCTTCACCGGCCGCGCTCCGACAGGGGGCCAGCTGTCGAACTGCTGCCAGCCCGTGCCCGGCACCTCATAGGAGGTCACCCTGGCGGCGGGTAGCGGGGTGCCGGGGCGGCGGGCCAGCCAGCGGTCCCACCAGGCGAGATAGGCGCCGTTGCCGATGTCGGCGGGCTGCCCGGCCGGCCAGCCGTGCACCCAGGGGCCGGACACCAGCCAGACGTTGCGCTCGCGCGCCTGGAGGTTCTCCACCATGCCCTGGCGGTAGCGGTCGTACCAGCCGGCGATCTCCAGGACGGGGACGTCGAGGTTCTTCCAGCGGGACTTGACGCTGCGTTCGCGCCAGAAGTCGTCGTAGAGGGGGTGCTGGGCGTACGTGACGAGGGTGTCGGGGGCTACGGAGCGCTGCCAGTCGCGGATCCTGGCCGAGTAGATGCCGCCCCGGTAGATGGTGTTCTCGTACCAGTCGCTGATGCCGTCCACGGGGATGATGGCGGCCAGGTGGGGTGGCTTGTTGACGGCGACGAGCAGGGACGAGTGCCCGCCGTAGCTGACGCCCGTCTGCCCGATCCGGCCCGTCGACCAGGGCTGGGCTGCCAGCCACTCGATGAGGTCGTAGTTGTCGCGCTGCTCCTGGCCGCTGAAGGGGTCGAGGTAACCGGGCGAGTCGCCTGAGCCCCGGACGTTGCACATGGCTGCGACGTAGCCCCGGGTGACGAAGTAGGCGGCGGCCTGGCCCTGGGGGCCTAGCTGGTTGTAGGCGTTGTAGTCGTAGACGATGCCGGGAAGCGGCCGGGGGCGGGGGTGCCGTCGGCGGTGGCGGGACGGTGCAGGTCGCAGGCCAGGTGGCTGCCGTCGCGCAGGGGTACGGTGACGCGTTCCCGGTGGACGCCGTACTCGGCGGGGCGGTCGTAGGCGAAGAACGGGTCGGGAGGGAGGGACCGGTCGGGAGGGAGGGACGTGGCGGCGGTCGCGGCCTCCGGGGCCGGTTCGGCTGCTGCGGGGAGGGTGGGGGCGCAGGTCAGGCCCAGGGCGGCGGCGGACATTGCGGCCATGATCTTGAGGGGTTTCATCTTCGGTCCTCTGAGGCGGCGGGCGAGAGGGCTGAGGCGGGGTCGGAGGCGGGGGCTGGGGCTGGGGCTGGGGCAAGGGCCGGAGCGGGGGCTGGGGCTGGGGCCGGAGCGGGGGCTGGGGCAAGGGATTGCGGGGCAGTGGAGGGGAGACGGGGGAAGAGCGAGGGGGTGGGTTAGAGGGGGTGGGAGGACGGAGGGGGGCCGAGGGGGGTGCCGCCGGGGCCGGTGGTGAAGGTGAGCCAGGGCTGCGGCGGCCGGAGGCGGCCCGTGGCCGGGTCCGTCTGGCCGACTCCGGGGCGGGAGTAGTCGCACACGCCCGCGGGGAAGGCCGAGCGCAGCCGCGCCCACTGCTCCCCCGTGAACGCGACGCCGTCGTAGTCCCCCCGCCGCAGCGGCTTGAGGCGGCATTTCAGCAGGTCGCTGGTCGGGCCCTCGCCGGCCGCGACCCGGGTGTCGGCCTTGTGCGGGTACGCCTGGTCGCAGGCGGCCTGGTCGGTGACCTTGGCGCCGGAGATCCAGCAGGCGTCCACGGCCTCGGTGGGCCGGTGGCGTACGACCTTGGCGGGCAGCGGGATCGGCCGGCGGTCGGCCTCGACGGCGGCGAGCCAGCGGTCCATGACGTCCAGGGGCGAGCCGTCGCTGCCGTTCGTCCAGAGCACCTGGTTGCGGTGGTGGCCGTTGGCCCGGTCGAGCCGGTTGCGGAGCACGAGGCTGCGCCAGGGGTAGTGGTAGTCGTTGTTGTCGGTGCCGCGGACCACGAGGATCGGCACCTGGGCCAGCCCCCGGCCGAAGACGACGCGTCCGGTGCGGTGCGCGATCTCGACGGCCGCGGCGTCGGCCTCGCTCCGCGACGGGGTCCAGGTCATGTCGATGTCGAACCCGCCGACCCGCTGGTTGAGGTCGACGAACTGTTCGGGCTGATGCGGCCGTCGCGCAGCGCGGTCAGGCCGTACTGGACGCCGACGTTGTCCCACGGCCGCCGGGCGCACGGCACCCCGGCGCACCCCTGCGGACGAGCGCCGTAAATGGAGATCATGAAGTCCTGGAGGGTGCAGCGGACGCCGCCGGGGTTGCGTGCCGGGTCGTAGCTCGCCTCGCCCGCGCAGGACGTGCCGTCGTCGGGCTTCATGTAGTCGGGGGCGCGGCCCGCGGAGGTGGCGCAGACGCCGGTGCCGCCGTGCCCGAAGACGGCGGTCCTGCCGTCGGGGTCGCTCCACAGCGGCGAGGCGTCGATGGCGCGGACCAGCGCGGCGCAGTCGCCGAACTCGCGGTAGGCCCCGACGATCTGGTCCGGCCAGTCCTGGGTCGGCAGGAGGCCGTCCAGCAGGCCCGGGTAGGCGTCGGCGACGAGGTACTGCTGGAGCGCCCCGCCCGAGCCGCCGCGGCCGATGGTGTAGCGGACCTCGCCGTACGTCTCGACGACGTGCTCCTTGACCATCATGACGGTCTCGGCGGAGGTGACGTCGTTGCTGTGCAGGGAGTTGTCGGTCATCGTGGACGACGCCACCGCGAACCCCTTGACGGCCGCCTCCTGCGCCTCCGGCATGCTCAGCCCGCGGGAGACGCCCTGCCGGTACTGCTGGCCCGTGCCCGCCCCGAACACCCACACCAGCTTGTGGTTCCAGTTTGCCGGCACGAGCACGTCGTAGATCCCGCGGTTGACGGTGCCGCGTTCGAGGGTGGCCTTGACGCCGTTGCCGAGGGTGATCTCGTTGCGGACCGGGGCGGCGTCGCACCGGTCGTTCAGCGCGGGGCCGAGGCCGTTCTCGGCGGTCTGGCACTGCCACGGCCGCACCTGCGGGCCCGAGAACACCGGGCCGCCCGGCGGGTGGTCGGTGATGGTCAGCCGCTCGGCCCGTCCTCGCGGCGGCCGGACGATCAGGACGTTCGCGCCGGGCGAGAGGCCGTCGACCAGCCCGGTCAGCGTGCCGTCCGGCCCGGGCGCGAAGCGGGAGGTGACGTCGGCGCCGTTGAGCTCGACCCGTACCCGTGCGGAGCCGGTGACCCTGACCAGCGCGTCACCTCCCGAGACCAGGTCGGCCCGGTTCGAGAGCACGTGGATGTCGAGATCCGGCTGCGGCGGGGACAGCGGCAGCGCCACCAGCGCCGGTATGAGGGCAAGCTCGCGCCAGGTCATGTCACTCTCCGGGGGGGTCAGAGGGAGAACGCGCCCGTGAGCAGCGCGACCACGGTCATCACGAGGGTGGTGGCGAAGGCCCACTTGAAGATGAAGCGCTGGTGCTCGCCCAGTTGCACGCCGCTCATCCCGACCAGGATGAACGTGGACGCGGTGAGCGGGCTCAGCGGGAACCCGGTGGTCATCTGGCCGAGGATGGCCGCCCTGGCCACCTCGGCCGGAGCGCCGCCGAAGCCGCTGACGGTCTCGGCGAGCACGGGCAGGACGCCGAAGTAGTAGGCGTCGGGGGTGAAGACCAGGCTGAGCGGCATGCCGGTGAGGGCCACCAGCACGGGCAGGTGCCCGCCGAGGGAGTCGGGGATGACGCTCACGAACGCCGACGCCATGCTGCTGATCATCTTGGTGCCGGTGAGGACGCCGGTGAACACGCCGGCCGCGAAGATCATCGTGGTGACCAGGACGACGCTCTTGCCGTGCTTCTCCAGGAGCTCCTGCTGGCGTTCCCAGGTCGGGTGGTTGACCAGCAGCGCGATCGCGAACCCGACCACGAACAGCACCGGCAGCGGCATCACCTGCAGCACGAGCCCGACCAGCAGGGCGACCGTGAGGACCAGGTTGAAGGCGGTCAGAGCCGGGTGGACGGGCGCCCGCTGGGTGCCGGGGCCCTCGCCGACCAGCCGCTCTTCAGCCATCTCGGGGGTGGGGATCGTGCCGAGGCGGCGGCGCTCCTTGAGCCCGATCAGGTACGACGCCACCAGCACCCACGCGATGCCCGCCGCCATCGCGGGCAGGACAGGCGTGAACACCTGGGAGCTGTCCAGCTTCAGCGCCGCCATCGCGCGGGCGGTGGGCCCGCCCCAGGGGATGAGGTTCATGACTCCGGCGCCCAGGCAGACGACGCCCGACAGGACGAGCGGGCTCATGCCGAGCCGCCGGTAGACCGGCAGCAGCGCCGAGACCGTGATGAGGAATGTCGAGGCGCCGTCGCCGTCGAGGGCCACGCACATGGTCAGTACGGCGGTGCCGACGGCGATGCGGAGCGGATCGCCCTTGGCCACGCGCAGGATGCCGCGGATGAGCGGATCGAAGAGACCGGCGTCGATCATCAGGCTGAAGTACAGGACCGCGAACGCGATCATGATGCCGGTCGGCGCGACCTTGGTCAGCCCGTCGAGGACCATCTTCCCCAGCTCGCCGCCGAAGCCCCCGGCCAGCGCCGCCAGGACCGGGATCAGCACCAGCGCGATCAGGACCGACACGCGTTTGGTCATGGTGAGCAGCAGGAACAGAACGATCGTGGTGAATCCCAGGGCCGCTAGCATCGGTGTTCGCCTTCTTCCTCGCCCGGCTCGCGGGGGGTGACGTGCCGGAGTGTTACGGAAGAGTTTCCGAGCGAGGAAATCTCAGGTCCAGCATCAAAGCAACATTTATCCATGCGTTCTGCGCAAAAGTTCGGGTCTATGCTCACGCCATGGAGGCGAACCTGCGGCTGCTGGCCGCGTACGCCGCCGTGGCCAGAGCGGCGAGCTTCACGGCGGCGGCGGCCGAGATGCACGTGTCGCAGTCGTCGCTCAGCCGCGCGGTGGCCGAGCTGGAACGGCTGCTCGGCGCGCAGTTGCTGGAGCGCGACACCCGCAACGTGCAGCTGACGGCGGCCGGGGTGGAGACGCTGCGGGTCGCCGAGCAGATCGTGTCCGCGCACCGGTCGGGCATGAAGGAGCTGGAGCGCTACCTGCTCGGCGAGTCGGGCGTGGTGGCCGTGGCCACGCTGCCGTCGGTGGCCGCGGTGCTGCTGCCCCGGGTGATCTCCGAGTTCCGGCTGCGGCGGCCGATGGCCGGGTTGCGGATCATGGACGGCCTGGAGCAGGTGGTGCTCGGCCGAGTGCTCTCGGGGGACGCCGACTTCGCGATCTCCACCGTCGGCGCCGCCCCCGAGCAGCTCGAACACCGCCCGCTGATCAAGGACCGCTTCCACGCCGTGCTGCCCGAGGACCACCCGCTCACCGAGCTCCCGGAGATCACCTGGGAGGAGCTGGCCCGGGAGCCGTTCCTCGCGATCGGGCCGGAGTCGAGCGTGCGGCGGCTCACGGACGCGGCGTTCGCGCAGGCCGGGGCGGCCCCGACGCTGGCGGCCGAGGCGGGGAGCGTGGCGACGGTGGGCGGGCTGGTGACGGCCGGGCTGGGGGTCTCGGCGATGCCCGCGCTGGTGCTGCCGCTGATGGGGGCGGGGCGGCTGGTCTACCGTCCGCTCGCCGAACCCGTCGTGGACCGCCGGCTGGACGTCGTGGTCCGGGCCCGCCGCACGCTGCCGGTGGCGACGAGCGCGTTCCTGGACCTGCTGGACGGGTTCCGCCGCGAGCTGCGGGACCTGCCCGCGGGCGTCTCCTGGAACCGCGACTGAGGCCACCCCGGGATTCATGCGCAAAGCGCATTGAATGATGGGTTTCTTGTGCTGGACACGCATTTCACCGCCTCGGCAGGATGAAACGGATCGGGAGGCGAAGGAGCGCGGGTGACAGGCACGGGTCAGGAAACGGGCGGAAGCGGCCAGGGGCAGCTGCGCGGGCTGAAGGTGGTGGAGTTCGCGCACGTGGTGGCCGGGCCGATGGCCGGCTCCATGCTCGCCGACCAGGGTGCGGACGTGGTGCACGTGGAGGCCCCCGGCGCCGGCGACGCCGCCCGCGCGATGGGCCCGGTACGGGACGGCGTGCCCCTGTGGTTCAAGGTCGCCGGTCGCAACAAGCGTTCGGTCACCCTCGACCTGCACCACGCCGCCGGACGCGAGATCGCCCACCGGCTGGTCGCCTGGGCGGACGTCGTGATCGTCACCCTGCGGGCCGGGCGGCTGCGCGACTGGGAGCTGGACTGGGAGGCCGTGCACCGGCTCAACCCGAAGGCGATCCTGCTGCAGATCTCGGGGTTCGGGGCGACGTCCTCGCGGGCGAACGAGCCGGGCTTCGGCAAGATGGGCGAGGCCAGGAGCGGGGTGGTGAACCTGACCGGGTTCCCCGACGGGCCGCCCGTGCACACGGGGTTCTCGCACGGGGACGCGGTCACCGGGCTGATGGGCGCGTACGCCGTGCTCGCCGCCCTCCACCGCCGCGCGGGCGACCCCGGCTTCGACGGCGAGTGGATCGACCTGGCCCTCTTCGAGCCCCTCTACCGGCTGATCGAGTGGCAGATCATCGCCTACGACCAGCTCGGCGTCGTACCCGAACGGGCGGGCAACCAGCTCGCCGTCGCGCCCGCCGCGGTGATCAACACCTACCGCTCGGGTGACGGCGAGTGGATCACCGTGACGTCCGCGACCCTCCGCTCGGTACGCAACGTGGCCCGCCTCCTCGGCCTGCCCGACGAGGACTTCGCCACGTCCGCGCAGCAGCACGAGGGCCGGGAGACCCTGGACAAGGGCCTGCGGGAGTGGGTGGCCGCGCGGACCACGGACGAGTGCCTGGCGGAGTTCGCCCGGGCGGAGGTGGTGGCCTCGCGGGTGTTCACCGCCGCCGACATCGCCGCCGACCCGGTCTACGCCGAGCGCGGCGACATCATCACCATCGACGACGCCGACCTCGGCCCCGTGCGCATGCAGGGCGTGATCCCCCACTTCCACCGGCAGCCAGGGAAGGTCTGGCGCACCGGCCCCGCGCTCGGGCAGGACAACCACCTCGTCTACCACGAGTGGCTGGGGCTCGCCGAGGAGGAGCTGGCGGAGCTGGAGCAGCACGGTGTCATCTGAGCGTCCCCTGCTCCGTTCGCTGCTCTTCGTCCCGGGCACCAGGACGGAGTGGCTGGCCAAGGCGGAGGCGGCCGGGGCCGACGCGGTCATCCTCGACCTCGAGGACGCGGTCCCCGCCGACGGCAAGTCGCAGGCCCGCCGCGCGGTGGCCGCGGCGGTGGCCGGATATGCGGGGCATCTGGCCCTGTTCGTCCGCGTCAACCCGCTGGACGGCTGGGCGGGGGCCGAGGAACTACGGGCCGTCGCGCACGAGCGGCTCACCGGGGTCGTGCTGCCCAAGGTGAGCGGCCCGGAGGACGTGCGCCTGGCCGACCGGCTGCTCGCCTGGTGCGAGCGCGAACGCGGCCTGCCTCGGGGGCACATCGCCCTGGTGCCGCTGCTGGAGACGGCCTCCGCGCTGCGGGCGGCGTACGACATAGCCATGGCGGCCCCGTCCCGGATCGCCTACCTCGGCGCCGTCACCGCGCCGGGCGGCGACGTCGCCCGCGCCGTCGGCTACCGCTGGACCCCGGAGAGCACGCTCGGCCTGCGCTCCCGCGTGCTCCTCGACGTGCGCGCCGCCGGGATCCCCAACCCGGTCGCCGGCCTGTGGACGAGCATCGGCGACCTGGACGGGCTGCGCTCCTTCGCCGAGCAGAACCGCTCGCTCGGCTACGAAGGCATGATGGCCATCCATCCCTCCCACGTCCCCGTCATCAACGCTGCTTTCTCCCCCTCCCCCGACGAGCTGGCCCGCTACGCCCGGCTGATCGCGACGGTGGAGGCGGCCCAGGCCGGCGGGTCGGGCGCGGTGACGTTCGAGGGCGAGATGGTGGACGAGGCCATGGCCGCCACGGCACGGGCCGTCCTGGACCGATACGGCCCATAAACCGGTTGCGGGCGTCGCGAGACTGGACGGCATGGAACGAACGCTGATCAGCTCCATCGCCCACCGTGACCATCCGATCGCCGCTCCCATCACGCCCGGCAACCTCGACCGCCTGCTGCTCCGGGCCGCGCTGCCGGAGGGGGCCCGCGTCCTCGACCTGGGATGCGGCGAGGGCGAATGGTCGCTCCGCGCGCTCGAACTCGTCCCCTCGGCCACGGCCGACGGCGTGGACCTCTCCGCGGAGGCCGTGTCCTCGGCGGGGCGGGCGGCGGCCGCGCGTGGCCTGTCCGACCGGCTGAGGCTGCACGAGATGTCCGCGGCCGAGTTCTCCTCGGAGCAGCCGTACGACCTGGTGCTCTGTGTGGGCTCGACCCACGCGTTCCAGGGGTTGAAGGGCACGATGGACGCGGTCGCCAGGTTCGTCCGGCCGGGCGGGCTGGCGCTGATCGGGGAGGGCTTCTGGGAGCGGACCCCTGCTCCCGAGGTCGTGGAGGCCATCGGCGCGTACCCCGACCTGGCGGGCACGGTGGCCGCCGCCGAGTCCGAGGGCTGGCTCGCGGTCTACGGCCACGTGAGCACCCTCGCCGAGTGGGACGAGTACGAATGGTCGTGGACCGGCACCCTGGCCCGATGGGCCGCCGCCAACCCGGGCCCCGACGGCGACCAGGCCCTCGCCGTCGCGCGGGAGCACCGCGAGCTGTGGCTCAACGGCTACCGGGAGGCGCTCGGCTTCGTCACCCTCCTGCTCCCGCGGGTCTGAGAGAGCGGCCGGACCTCTCGCCGAGAGGCCCGGCCGGCGGGGACTAGCCGTTGATCAGGGCCACGGCCAGGTCGGGGTCGAACTGCCCGGCCGGCTTGGTGGAGGCGTTGCACACGCCGTCGGAGTCACCGGGCACCTTGACCCAGAAGATGTACTCGGCGCCGCTCAACTGCCTGACCGGCGAGGCGCCGAGCTTGCGCCCGGGCGGGTTGCACCAGTTGTCCTCGGGCGTGCTGTCCGAGTAGGGACCGTTGCCGTTGCGGCTGGTGTCGATCACGTACTTCTTGGCGCCCACGGTGCCCGACAGCTGACCGTTGACCCCGACGGCGTACGTCTCGGAGTCGGTGGTCCAGAAGTAGTTCGACACGTTCACGGAGAAGCCGCGGGTGTTGGCGATGCCCGACTTGACCAGCAGCGGCGCGATGACGTCGGGCGCGAGCCAGGTGGCGTTGGCCGCGTCCAGGTAGACCCACGCGTTGGGGGCCTGGGTCTTCAGCACCTGCGTGGCGTCCAGCAGCATCGCGTACTGGTCCTCGGGGTTCTTGCCGATCTTGGTCACGCACCCGGCGGCGGCGACCGCGTCGGGCTCCAGCACGACGATCGCGTGCCTGGTGCCGATGGCCTTGGCGAACTCGGTGATCCACGCGTGATAGCCGGCCGCGTCGCCCGCGCCGCCGCCCGATTGGTTGGCGCACGCGTCCCGGTTGGGGATGTTGTACGCGACCAGCATCGGCAGCTTGTCCTGGGCCTGCGCCGCGCCGACGTAGGTGTCCACGGCCTGGGTGATGTCACTGAACCAGCCGCCGAACCACTCGAAGATCGGCTTGTTGGCGATGTTCGCGGAGATGGCCGCGGTCTGGCTCGCGTTCGGATTGGCCGTGACCCACTTGGCCGGGTTGGACTGGTTCCACACGAACAGGGCGGTCGGGCGCGTCGTCTGCGTCTCCATCAGCGACACGTTGTCGAACCGGATCACGGGCGTCCCGCCGGACCCGCCGAGCTGGAACGTCACCTCTGCCGCCGTGTCCGTGGCGCTCGCGGCCGTGAACGGGATGCTGTAGCGCTTGCTCGACGTGGTGAGCTGCACGCCCGTGGCCAGCGACTGGTTGGCGCTGGGCGTGGCCTTGTACTGCACCGTGGCGGTGGCCTTGAAGGCGACGGTGGAGTAGGCGTCGAAGGAGAGGGTGTAGCTCTTGCCCGGGTTCAGGGCGGCGGTGGTGGGGGCGGCCACCATGGCGTCCCAGGGGTTGGCGACGACGGCCTTCACATCCACCCGCAGCCGCTGGGCGTCGAGCGCGACGGTCGTCTGGCCGATCGCGGCCCAGGGGGCGGTGGAGCTGTCGAAGGTGCCGTTCCCGATGAGCTGGGCGGCGGCTGAGGCGGGCTGGGGGACGACGAGAACTGCTGTCAGGACGGCGGCTAAAGCCGCGGTCTTGGCTGCGATGAATCGCACGTGTGCACCTTTCGGCGGGAGTCGCGGTTGATCATTACCGACCCCGTCTGACAAGGTCAAGAGGCGAAGTATGAACGTACGCACCGGCACCGGCGGTGACGGAGCGTACGTGCTACGGCTCCGCTATGATCGGCCGCATGGTTCCTGGCACCTTGTTTCTCTGATCCGCGTCCCTGAGCGGACATCGCAGCGCCTCCGGCGACCCGTCGGCACGGGTCCGGCCGAGCGCTCTGTTCCGCGTTCTTCGACGCGTTGACCGCCGGCTTCCGGCATCCACCGAGAAACGAGTGCATTTCCATGACTTCCCGTTCCCTGTCAGGGCACACGACTGTCCTCAACACCCTCGACCCGGCCGACCCCGTCCTCGACGACCTCGAGCCGCTGCGCGGCGTGGTCGGTGACGCCCAGGTCGTGGCCGTCGGCGAGGGCGCCCATTTCGTCCGCGAGTTCAACCTCGCCCGTGCGCGGCTGCTGCGCTTCCTCCTCGAACGCTGCGGGTTCACCGACGTGGCGTTCGAGCTCGGATCCGCGGACGCCACCGCCGTCAACGCCTGGCTCGCCGGCGAGGGCGACGAGGCCGACCTCCGCCGGCTTGCCGGGCCCCTGACCCGCGGCGTGTTCGGAGAGCTGCTGCTCTGGCTGCGCCACTACAACCGGAGCAGGTCCCAGCCTGTCCGGATCGTGGGGATCGACCTGCCCAACACCCTCACCCTGCGACCGGACCTCGACCCGGTCGCCGAATACCTGCGGCTGGTCGACCCGGACCTCGACGACTTCGTGGCCGGCGTCCTGCGCGCGGCCGACGAGATCACCGGCGGCTCGGCCGCCGTGTCGGCGCCCGCGTGGGGCGCTCTTGACCCGGCGTTCCGGGACTCCCTCACGGCGAGCCTGTCCCGGCTGTCGCTGCGGCTGCGGGCGCTCGAACCGCTCTACGTCTCCCGCGCCGGCCGGCACCGTTACGACACGGCCCGCCGCCACCTGGATGCCGCCTGCCACACCGACTACATGCTCCGGGCGATGAACGACCTGTTCTCCGGCGCGGGCCTGCCGGGCGACACGTCGGCTCGCGACCACTACATGGCCGCGGCCGTGCAGTGGCATCTGGAGAGGGCCGGCAACGGCGCGCGAGTCGTGCTGGTGGCCCACAACAACCACATACAGAAAACCCCCGTCACCTTCGGCGGCCACCTGGCCGGCCTGCCGATGGGCCACTACCTGGCACGCGACCTCGGCCCGCGCTACCGCGCCGTGGCGCTGACCCACACCGCCGGCCAGGTGCCGGAGATGATCGTCCCCGCCGAGGGCTCCCCTGTCGGGTTCACGCTCGACGTCGTCAGCCTCGAGGCCCCGGCTCCCGGGAGCGTGGAAGGGGCCCTCGTCGACGCCGGGCTCGGCGGGGCCGTCACCCTGACCGACCTGCGTACGGGGCCGCCACTGGACCGCATCCGGTCGCAGAGCGCGACCGTGGACACGCCGCTGCACCAGGCCTTCGACGCGGTCGTGTGCGCTCCCACCGCGACGGCGGACTCGTCGACCATGTTTGGAGCATCTTCATGAACATCACCAACGCCGTCGTCACCGGCGCCGCCGGCGGGATCGGCAGGGCGGTGGCCGCCCGGCTCCGCTCGGACGGGGCACGGGTCGTGCTCGCCGACGTCGACGAGACGGCGCTCGGCGAAGCCGCGGCCGAGCTGGGGGCCGAGGCCGTCCGGACCGACGTCTCCGACGCCGCGCAGATGGAGGCGCTGGCCGCCGCCGCCCCGGACGTCGATCTGGTCTGCCTGAACGCGGGCATCGTCGGCCGGGACCTGGGCGCGCCGTGGGAGGTGAGCCCGCAGGACTGGGACCGGGTGTTCGCGGTGAACGTGGGCGGCGTGGTCAACGGACTGCGCGCGTTCGTCCCGCGGCTGCTCGCGTCCGGCCGGCCGGCGCACATCCTGATCACGGCTTCGCTGGCGGGGCTCGTCACGTTCCCGGCCGGTGGCGCGTACGCGGCCTCCAAGCACGCCGTCGTCGCCCTCGCCGAACAGGCGGCGCTGTCGCTGGCCGGCACGCCGGTCGGCGTGACGATGCTGTGCCCGGCCCTGGTGCGCACCGGCATGTCGCCCGACGGCGAGGACCCCGCGGACATCGCGGACCAGGCCCTCGCGGCGGTGCGGGCGGGCGCCTTCACCGTGGTGCCGGACGGCTGGCCGGCCGCGATCACGCGGCGCGCCCACTGGCTGGCGACCGGAGCACCCCCGGAGATGCCGGCCGCCGGGTGATTTTGACCTCCAGGTCCAGAAACTGTTAGCGTCGTTGCCATGGGGAGGCCGAAGCAGTTCGATCCGGACGTGGCCGTCGGGCACGCCATGGACGTGTTCTGGCGCAAGGGCTACGCGGCCACCACGCCGCAGGACCTGGTGGACGCGCTCGGCATCGGCAAGGGCAGCCTCTACAACACCTTCGGCAGCAAGCACGCGCTGTTCGAGGCGGCGCTGAGCCGCTACCGCGACAGCCAGGCGGCGGCGCTGATCGAGATGCTGGAGGAGCCGGGCCCCGTCAAGGACAGGTTGCGCAGGGCACTGCGCCTCCTGTCCGAGATGGACCTGGCCGACCCCGACCGGCGCGGCTGCATGGCCGTGAACACCGCGGCCGAGCTCGGCCAGGCGGACGAGAGCGCGGCCCGGCTCGTCCAGCGGATGTTCGACCGCACCGAGGACGCCTTCCGCGCGCTGGTCGAGGAGGGCCGGCGTACGGGCGAGATCGCCGCCGACCGGGACGCCCGGGCGGTCGGGAGCCTGCTGCTGAACACCGTCGTCGGCATGCGCCTGCTGGCGCGCGTCGCCGACGGCCCGGACCGCCTCACCAGAGTGGTCGACGCAGTCGTCGACTCCCTCTGACCCCACCCCGTACCGGGATCTATCGCACCCTCATTTTGTACCTTGAGTTCAAGAAAATCGGAGAGATCATGAAGCTCGGACTCGACTCCAAGACCGCCGTCGTCACCGGCGCCAGCCGGGGCATCGGCCTGGCCACCGTGCGGACCCTGATCGACGAGGGGGTACGCGTGGTCGGCGCCGCCCGCACCATCACGCCCGAACTGGAGAAGTCGGGCGCCATAGCGGTGCCGGCCGACCTGAGCACCCCCGGTGGGGTCTCCACCCTCGTCGACACCGCCCTCGCCGAGCTCGGCGGCATCGACCTGCTGGTCAACAACGTGGGCGGCGGGGACGCCGTGGAGCCGGTCGGCTTCCTCGACACCGGCGACGCGGAGTGGGCCGCCATCTTCGACGTCAACCTGCTCAGCGCCGTCCGCGTCACCAGGGCCGCCCTGCCCAGCCTGATCGAGCGGCGCGGCTCGGTGGTGAACGTCTCGTCCATCAACTCCCGGCTCCCGGCCGCCGGCCCCGTCGCCTACAGCGCCGCCAAGGCCGCCCTGACCGCGCTCGGCAAGTCCCTCGCCGAGGAGTTCGGACCGCGGGGCGTCCGCGTCAACACCGTCTCGCCCGGCGTCGTCCGTACCGCACTCTGGGACGACCCGGACGGCTTCGGCGGCAAGATGGCCGCCCTGGCGGGCGCGGACCACGGCGCGTTCCTGGAGGGGATCCCGGCGGCGTTCGGCATCACCACGGGCCGCATCACCGAGCCGCGGGAGGTGGCGGCGCTGATCGCGTTCCTGCTGTCGGAGGTGGCGGGCAACATCACGGGCGCGGACCACATCATCGACGGCGGCACCGTGAAAACCCTCTGACGCCCAGGGCCTCCTTGGGCGGCACGGTGTTGACCCGGCGGGCTCCCGTTACCGTAGGCCCGAACGACGTGGGCCGTGGGCGGACCCGCGTCCCACGCGAGCCGTTGTCGTCTTGGGGCGCACCGCATGCTGGACCGGCCTGCGATCGGCCCCACTAATAGGATGCCTCCTCCTGGGGACGGTCAGGCCGCTCGCAATATTGATGAGGTCGCCTGAGTAGACGGGCCGGCGCCCACTGGGATCCGGGTGCCCGGTCACCGTAGCTCACCCTCCAAAAGGCCCATCAGGACCATGTCATGCCACGCGCCGTCCCGGCGGAAGGCTTCTCGTTCACGGCCCTCCACGACGAAGCCGACCTTTTCATAGACGCGGAGGGCGGCGGCGTTCTCCGCGACCACCGAGAGCCGGATTCTGTGGAGTCGCATCTCGGCGAAGCCGTATCGGCAGATCACTCTCACGGTGTCGGTGGCATAGCCGCGACCCCAATATTCCTTGTCCCCGATCCGAAGGTCGAGTTCGGCGGCGCCGGTCTCGGGTTCGGCATCGCGGAGCCGTACTGAGCCGATCAACCGCTTTTCGTTGAGCGACTCGACGCCGAAGAAGGCGCTGGCATAGGAGTTGCGGGGCAGGTCCTCGAAGCGTCTGGTGATCTGTGCGAGCGACTCGGGATAGCTGCCGAACATCCAGCGCCCGACCTCGGGGTCATTGTTCCAACGCCACATCGGCTCGGCGTCGGAGGGTTCAAGGGGGCGTAGCCGTATGAGATCGCCGGTCAGCAAGAGCCTCTCCATTCACAATGGATCATCTGGTCAACCGATCGACTTGCGGCATGGCGCTCGCTCAGCGGAGTGGAGCGGATCGGGGCACGCCTGCAAGATCGAGAGAGTACCTGGCCATCGAGCAGACTTTCCGATGACCGACCGCCTGGACTCTTAAGTCCGCGTACGTGGAACCCGGTGACGACCAACCCGGACATCCGACGCCGCTGACGAACAAGCACGACAGTTCGTGATCAACGAGGCTTGTCACGGGTTTCGAGGGCTGCTGATGACCCTGCCGAACAGCCGACGACGGGCCCCGCTTCCCGGTTGTCGCCCCGGGGCGCGGCCTCTGCATACGCCACGCCTGGACGTGTCAGAGCGAGGGGTGACATTCGCCTGTCGGCGAAGACCGGAACCGGCACTACCTCTTGTCCACTCCGGATCGTAGTCATACGATCACGATAAGCAACTCGTCTAGACGTAGGAGACCGGCATGGGAAAGCACAAGGGCGAGGAGCCCAGCCTGAAGCCGTTCACTCCCCCAAAGGAGAAGAAGAGGAGCCAGGTCGACGGAGACGGCAGCACGGGTAAACGCGGCAGCGGGGACGGGGACAAGAAGGACGGTAAGTGACCCTCGACCTGGGCGCCCGCGTTGACGGCCTGATCGACGCCATCAGCGAGCGCCGCCGGGTCAGCGGCGCCATCGACAAGGCGCTGCGGGCCGTGCCCCGGCATCGGTTCGTGCCCCCCACCGGGGTCGTTCTCACCGGAGGCGGCCCCCGCCTCATCGACCGGCACGCCGACCCGGACACCTGGTGGGCCATGGTGTACGGACCGGACGCCATCGTGACTCAACTCGATGCCGGCGCAACCGACATCCGCGAGGTGGACGGGCGCTACACCTCCTCTAACTCCGCCCCGGGGACCGTCGTCGATCTGCTCACCCTGCTCGATCCGAAGCCGGGCGATCGGGTGCTGGAGATCGGCACGGGGACGGGCTGGACCGCCGCGCTGCTGTCGCACCTGGTCGGGGAGCACGGCAACGTGACCTCGATCGAGGTCGACCAGGCCGTCGCCGAGCAAGCGGGAAAGACGCTGGCCGCGGCCGGCGTGCACCCGCGCCTGATCGTCGGTGACGGGGCGGACGGGTGGGCCGAGGGAGCACCGTACGACCGGGTCCACGTCACCTGCGCCGTCCACACGGTGCCGTATGCATGGGTCGAGCAGACTCGGCCGGGCGGCGTGATCGTGGCGCCGTTCTCGCCAGGCTTCGACGTCGACCTCTCCGTGCGGCTCGTGGTCATGCCGGACGGGGTCGCCGCCGGCCGGTTCCCCGGCTACACGTCGTACATGATGATGCGCTCGCAGGACGGATCCCCTGTCTCCGACGACGACGGCAGCGGCCGACGGTCCACGACCCAGGTAGACCCGCGCACGATCGCGCACGCGCCGGCGGGAGCAGGGCTGGCCATGTCGGCTCTCACCGGCCTGCATATCCGCGAGGTGGACGAGGGGGACCGTTTCGTGCTGTACGTGGTCGACCCGGCCGACCCGGCCCACTGGGCGGCGGCGGTTCACGACCCGGACGGCGATCACCTCGCATACCAGCTCGGCGATCGGTCCCTGTGGGATGAGATCACCGACGCGTACGCGCAGTGGGTGTCCTGGGGCGAGCCGGACCGGGAGCGGTTCGGCATGACCATCACGCGGGAGGGCCAACGGATCTGGCTGGACACTCCGGAGCGTACGCTGGGCCGCGCCGGGGCCTGAGCAGGCGGAGAGCGGCCGCCTCTGGCCAGGTGTCAGGACCTCAACCAGGGAGATCCTGCCCCGGGCGGACGCGCCGTCGTCACGGAACCGCCGACGACCGCCAACCGGGTTCCGCCGGGCTTTCAACCGCGATCGCCCGACGAAGCCTGCCTGATCCGGTTGGCAGGGTGGGCAGAAGTCGGCCCACCGCCTCGTAGGTCAAGGGGTGGGCCGACCAGTCGCCGGAGGCGTGGGGTGCGCCGAAGGCGCCCAGACAAGAACGTCTGAGCGCCTTCGGCGCGAAGCGCCCCATTGCGAAGGCCTTTGGCCTCGGGGCGGGGTCCAGCAGGTTGAACCCGGACGGGCCGCGGTCCGCCTACACCGGGGTGTGCATGTGGCGGGTCAAGGCGTGTTCCACCAGGGTGATCAAGGTGGATTTCACCGACTCCCGCTGCCTGGCGTCCAGGCGCACGATCGGGATGTGGCCGCCGATCGACAGGGCCTCGCGGAGTTCGTCCTCCGCGTGCGCGAACTGGCCGTCCCAGCCGTTGATGCCGATCACGAACGGCAGCTTCGCCTCTTCGAAATAGTCGATCGCGGGGAAGCTGTCCGCCAGGCGGCGCGTGTCCACGAGGACGACCGCGCCGATCGCACCGCGTACCAGGTCGTCCCACATGAACCAGAAGCGGTGCTGTCCGGGCGTGCCGAACAGGTAAAGGATCAAGTCGCGATCGAGCGAGACCCGGCCGAAGTCCATGGCCACGGTCGTGGTGGTCTTGTTCGGTGTGAGGGAGACGTCGTCCACGTGCGCGGAGGCGTCCGTCATGACCGCTTCGGTGGTGAGCGGCAGGATCTCCGATACCGCACCCACGAACGTCGTCTTCCCCACGCCGAAGCCCCCGGCCACGACGATCTTCGTCGAGGTTAGGCCGGGGCTAGAGCCTGCGAAGTCCACTGAGCACCCTTTCGAGCAAGTTGAGGTCCGGCTTTCCGGCGTCCAGCGCAGGCTGGTGCACGCGGATCAGGCCCTCGGACGCCATGTCGGCGATCAGCACCCGGACCACGCCAAGGGGCTGGCGTAAAAGGGCGGAGATCTCGGCAACCGACCGGACGTTCCGGGTCAGTTGAATAATCGCCTGATACTCCGGACTAAGTAGGGAAATGTCTTGGTATTCCGACGTCACGGAGGACACCAATGCCTCCATGGCGAACTTCATCCGCGGAGCGGTGCGCCCCCCGGTCACGGCATAGGGCCGTACCAGGGAGCTCTGCTTCTGCGGACGGGGAGCCGCCGGATGCGGCGGAGTGCTATCACCAGCCCAACCCTGACCTGACACCATGATCTCCTGTCACCGCCCCACTAACGGGGGCGGGCCGCTTGCAGCTCGGCGCGTACGGCCGGCGTCAGCACCTGACCCGCTCGCTCGACCAGCAGGGTCATCTGGTAAGCCACCAGGCCCATGTCACAGTCGGGAGCAGCCAGGACCGCCAAACAGGACCCATCACTGATGGACATGATCATCAAGAGCCCACGCTGCATCTCGATAACGGTCTGGGACACCATACCGCCCTCGAAGACCCGCGCGGCGCCCTGGGTCAGGCTGATCACGCCGGACGCCACAGCGGCGAGCTGGTCGGCCCGATCCTTGGGAAAACCCTCGGAGAAGGCCAGCGGCAAACCGTCGGACGACACCACGACCGTGTGGGCGACGCCCGGCACGTTGTTCACGAAATCCGTGATCAACCAACTGATGCCGCGCGCTCCCTGGCTCATTTCTCTCATTTGTCCTCCTCATTCTCTTCGCCCCGGGTGAACGCTCGGCCCTGGCGGACGCCCTGCTGGAAGCTGGAGAGCCGGCTGCGCAGCCGCTCGGGTGAGATCTGCGGTGCCGGTGACGAAGCCTGGGGTTCGGCGAGGCTGGCCGTACCGGGCACCAGGTTGGCCTTGGGCACGCGACGGGGCAGGCCCGAGGACGTCGTGCCGCCCTGCGCGGGCTGCGCGGCGGCCTGCGCGGCCTGGAAGCCGGAGTCCGCGGGCGAGGACCACGTCGCGCCCGCCCCTGACGCGCCGGGCGTGCGCCGCGGCAGCCCCGACGGGGACTGCGCGGGAGCGATCGGGGCCGGGTCGGCGGGCACGGCCGGATGCACGGCCGTGGTCTCGGGCTCGGGCTCGTAGGAAGCGGCCTCGTAGGAAGCGGGCTCGTAGGAAGCGGCCTCGTAGGAAGCGGGCTCGTAGGGAGCGGGCTCGCTGTGCGGCTGCAGCACCTCGGGCTCCGGCCGCCGGAACCAGTCGGACCCGACCGACTGGAAGATCGGCAGGAACTCGTCGCCCTGCTCCTCCATGGGCGAGTTGCGCACCACGGGGAGCGGGCCGGTCATGTCCTGCGAGGAGTAGTCGCCGGGCCCGAACCTGTCGTAGTTGGACTGCCCGTTCTGCTGGAACTGGTCGGCGGGCTTGAGGTCATCCGCGAACGGCGAGCGGTACGACTCCCCGAACTGCGGCTGCGGACGATCCTCGGACTCGAACAGCGACCTGCGCGGCGTCGGGTCGGCGAACGACGACCACCGCGGCTCCTCCTGCGGCTGCTTGGGCGGCTCGGTGGCGAAGGACGGCCACCGCGGCTCCTCCTCCTGCAGGGGCGGCGGCTGCTCCGCGAAGGACGGCCACCGGTTCTCCGCGAACGAGTTGGGCTGCGGCGCGGGAGGCGGCGTCTCCTCGGCGAACGACGGCCAGCGCGGCTCCCCGAACGGCTGCTCCCCGAACGGCTGCTGCGCGGGCGCAGGGGGCTCCTCGGCGAAGGACGGCCAGCGCGGCTGGTCGCCGTTCTGCGAGCTCTGCGGCTGCTCGGCGTAGGGCGCCTGCCGCTCCCCAAAAGGCTGCTCACCGAACGACTGCTCCCCGAAGGGCTGCGGCTCACTGAACGGCTGGTCCCCGAAGGGCTGCTCACCGAACGGGCGATCCGCGGCGGGCCGGTCGTTGAACGCGGCGGGCTGCTCGTTGAACGGCGCCTGCTGGTCACCGCCGAAGGGAGCCCAGTTGCCGCTCCCCGGCACCGGCAGCGACCCCGGCCACTGCGTGTCCACCACGTGCTCGGAACCGTCGCCGGAGGGCGCCGCGCCGTAGGAGGCGGACCCGTTCCGCGACGGCTCCGCGAACATGCTCGGGTCGAAGTCCGTGAACGCCTCGTACTGCCCGCCCTGCTGCGGCCCGCCCAGGCCGTTGCTGATCAGCATGTCCGGCATGAAGACCAGCGCGCTCAGGCCGCCCGTCTCCCGGGGGCTGAGCTGCACGCGGACGCCGTGGCGCAGGGCCAGGCGGCCGACCACGAACAGGCCCATGCGCCGCGACACCGACACGTCCACGACGGGCGGGTTCGCTAGGCGCCAGTTGGCCTCGGAGAGCTCCTCCTGGTTCATCCCGATGCCCAGGTCGTTGATCGACACGAGCACGCCGCCCTCGGCGGGGGTGCTGGTGACCTGGACCTTGCTCTCGCGGGGGGAGAACGAGATCGCGTTCTCGATGAGCTCGGCGAGCAGGTGGACGGCGTCGGTGACGGCCGGGCCGACGATCAGCGTGCCGGACGGGATCTGGATCTGGACCCGCTCGTAGTTCTCGACCTCGGACAGCGAGGCGCGGGCGATGTCGACCAGCGGCACCGGCTCGCTCCACTTGCGCGCGGCCTCCTGGCCGGCGAGGACCAGGAGGTTCTCGCTGTTGCGGCGCATGCGGGTGGCCAGGTGGTCGAGGCGGAACAGGTTCGCGAGTCGCTGCTCGTCCTCCTCGCCCTGCTCCAGACCTTCGATGAGCTGCAGCTGCCGCTCGACCAGCGTCTGGCTGCGGCGGGAGAGGTTGACGAACATGGCGTTGACGTTCGCCCGCAGTTTGGCCTCGTCACCGGCCAGCCGGATCGCCTCACGGTGGACCTCGTCGAAGGCCTGCGCGACCTCACCGATCTCGTCACGGGTGTTGATGCCGACCGAGGGCGTCTCGGGCACCTGCGCGCCCTCGCCGGACTCGCGCAGCACGCGGACGGTCTCGGGCAGCCGGGTCGTGGCGACCTGGAGCGCCTCGGCACGCAGCCGGCGCAGCGGGCGGACCAGCGAACCGGCCACGCGGGTGGTGAAGACCAGGACGAGGAGCAGCAGGACCAGGATCACCGCACCGGAGATGATCGCGTTGCGCTGCTCGGTGTCGCTCAGCTCCCGGGTCCTGGCCACGATCCTGGTGGCCAGGCCGTCCTCGACCTTGCGCATGGCGTTGCCGGACAGCGTGGTCGATTCGTACCAGTTGCCGAGGTCGCGGCGGGTGGTGACGTCGAGGTCCCGGATCTCGTTGTACTCGCGCATCTGGGCGAGCGCGCGCTGGCGCATGGCGTCGGCGAGGTCGATCTGCAGGCCCTTGACGCCCTTCTGGTACGCCTCCAGGTCCTTGGAGTCGGCCTCCTGCTCGAAGGCGGCCAGCTCGGCCTGCTGCTTGTTCCAGGAGCCCAGGAAGTCCGACAGGTCGTCGTTGTCCAGCTTCCGCTGGACGAGCGCCACGATCAGGATGATCTGCTGGCGCGAGATCTCCTCCTTGACCCGCTGCAGCGAGCCGAGCGCGGCCACGTCACCCTGGAGGGTGTCGTCGTTGACGCCGGAACCCAGGTCGCCCTCGATCGCGGAGAAGACGCCGATCATGGTGGTGTACGTGCTGATGGCGGCACGCGGCGGCACGTTCGAGACCATGGACTCGCGGAGGCTGTCGAGACCGGCGAGCCACCGGCGCATGTTGTCGACGCCCTCGATGACACGCGCGGAGTGCGCGGCGTCGATGGCGTTGGCCGCGCTCAGCACCTGCTTCTTGGCCGTGTCCGTCGCCTGCCGCTGCGTCTTGAGCTGGACGAGGCGCTGGCCTCTACTGCGGTCGGAGACGTACCACGCGGTGAGCGTTCGCTCTTTGCCGAGCTCGTGGTTGAGCGCACCGATGCGCTGGACCAGCTCGGCGACCTGGGTGAGCCGGCGGTACTCGGCGTTGGTGCCGATGGCGTTGGCCAGCTGCACGCCGGCGAGCAGCACGCCCACCACCGTGGGGATGAGGATCAGCGCGACCAGCCTGGAGCGCACACGCCAGTTCCCCAGCCGGAAACGTCCGCCTGTGTACTCCCCTGACCTCGTGTGCCTGGGGTCTTTCGTCCTCACTGACTCTCGCAACCTCTCGCCGGTACGTGCTCGAAAGAAATCAGACACGCGTGTGGCGCATGGGATTCGTTCCGGCTGGGTAATTGGAACACAACCCGTACCAGATCGGCCAACCGAACATATCCCATCACACGTGCCCAAAGGGTCACTTTGGGCAACATATCGCCGTACACGTCTTCAGGCGGGCCGGAACGAATCCCGCTCGACCGGCGCCGCGTGCTTCACCATCAGGTGCCGCGTCACCGAATACTCCTGCACCGCCTCCTGGCTCATGTCCTTGCCGAACCCGCTGCCCTTCACCCCGCCGTGCGGCGCCTCGCTGGCGATGGGCAGGTGGTCGTTCACCCAGGTCACGCCCACATCGAGCCGGTGTGAGACGCGCATGGCCCTGGAGACGTCGCGCGACCACACCGACGAGGCCAGACCGTACCGCGTGTCGTTGGCCAGTCTGACCGCCTCGTCCTCGCCGTCGAACGGTAGCGCCACGAGCACGGGTCCGAAAAGTTCACCTTGGACGATCTCGCTGTCCTGGGCGACGTCGGTCACGAGCGTGGGCGGGTAGAAGAATCCGGGGCCTTCGATCGGGGCGCCTCCGTGGAGCACGCGCCCGCCGGCCCTGGAGACGAACCCGTGCACCCGGTCCCGGTGCGCGGCCGAGATCAGCGGGCCGATGTCCGTGGCCGGGTCCCAGGGGTCGCCGACGGTTATTTTGGCAAGAGTTGCCCGCAGTGCCTCGATCGCGTCCGCGTACACCTCGCGGGCGACGTAGACGCGGGTGGCGGCCGTGCAGTCCTGCCCGGTGTTGTACGTCGCCCCCATCGCCACCCCGCGGGCCATCTCCGCGAGGTCGGCGTCCTCGAAGACCAGCGCGGGCGCCTTGCCACCGAGCTCGAGGTGCACCCGCTTGAGCGTGGCCGCGGCCCCGGTCATGACCGCCCGGCCCGTCTCCGTGGAGCCGGTGACGCTGACCATGTCCACGCCCGGGTGGGTGACCAGCGCCTGCCCGGCCTCGGCGTCCCCGGTGATCGCCTGGACGAGCCCGTCGGGCGCGCCCGCCTTGGCGAACAGTTCGGCCAGCCGCAACGTCGTACGCGGCGTCTGAGGGGCCGGCTTGATCACCACGGCGTTGCCCGCGGCCACCGCCGGCCCGACCTTCCAGACGGCCATGACGAACGGGAAGTTCCACGGCGAGATCGACCCCACCACCCCGACGGGGCGGCGCAGCAGGACCGAGGTGTAGCCGGGGCTGAAGACACCGGCGCCCGAGCCTTCGAGGGAACGGGCGGCCCCGGCGAAGAAACGCAGGTTGTCGGCGGCGAACGGCAGCTCGCCGTCCCGGAACACCGACGCGGGCTTGCCCGTCTCCTCCACCTCGAGCCTGGTCAGCTCCTCGGCGTCGGCCTCCACCAGGTCGGCCACCCGCAGCAGCAGCCGCGCCCGGTCGGCCGGGGTGGTCTGGGACCACTCCTCGAAGGCCGCGCGGGCCCGGTCGACGGCGGCCGCGACGCCCTCCACCGGCGTGTCGGGAATCTCGGCGCACGGCAGCCCGGTGGCGGGGTTGATCAGTTCACGCATGGAAATTCATGTCCTCACTGGCCGAGCTGCTCGATCAGGTCGGCGGCCCTGCGCAGGCCGTCGCGACCCCTGATCTCCTCGCCCGCGGCGGCGAGCCGGGCACGCAGCTCGGTGTCCCCGAGCAGCCGCTCGACCGCGCCCTTCAGTTCTTCGTCGGTGAAGGTGTAGGTGGAGAGCCTGACACCATAGCCCAGCTCGTCGGCCCGCTGGGCGTTGTCGTACTGGTCCCAGAAGAGCGGCAGCAGGATCATCGGCTTGCCGAAGTGCAGCGCCTCCGTGGTCG
Organism: Nonomuraea sp. NPDC003709; assembly: GCF_040610775.1. Lineage (NCBI taxonomy): Bacteria > Bacillati > Actinomycetota > Actinomycetes > Streptosporangiales > Streptosporangiaceae > Nonomuraea > Nonomuraea sp. NPDC003709. The sequence goes on from NZ_JBEXMW010000026.1 coordinate 68,372, forward strand.
TGTTGTTGCCGCCGTGCGTGATGACCAGGTCACACAGTGGGATGATCTTGGTCTGCGGGAGGAACTCCGCGCCCCACATGTTGTCGGCGAGCTTGATCTCCTCGTGCAGCGGGCCCTTGGAGACGATGTACTGGTGCGGCGTGGTGGCCAGCACGTCGATGACGCGCTGCATCAGCTCCACGTCGGAGGAGCCCAGCGAGCCGAGCGAGAAGTAGACCAGCGAGCCCTCGTCGCGGCGCTCGAGCTCATGGTCGCGCCCGCTTCGCTCCTCGTTGGCTCCTCCGTCGCTCTCTCGTCGCGAGCTCCTGCGCTCGAAGGGCAGCGTGAACGCCTCGTCCGTCTCTCGCACCGAGGAGTCGAGGCGGTGCCAGGAGTCGCCGAGCGGGCGGGCGTCGGCGTAGTCGAGGATCTCGGGGTAGACGTAGAGGTTCAGGTCGCCCTCGTGGATGAAGTCGAGGTCGGGCAGCGGCTCGGTGCCCTGCTCGACGCACCACTCGTTGAAGGCGGTCCACAGCTCACGGTGGGTGCGGTCGTACTCGGCGCGGAAGGCCGCCCACTCCGAGCGGTCGTCGGCCGGCAGGCCGGAGAAGACCGGCGCGATGTTCTCGCCGCGCACCTCCAGCGGGTTGCAGGAGACGATGCGGACGAACTTCTTGCCCGCGGTGAGCAGCGCCGGGAACGTGATCACGTTGTCCTCGACGATCACGTCGGGATTGACGCGCTCGATGATCGCCTTGAGCTGCGGCTCGCAGTACTTCACGCCGTCGATCAGCGAGTCCCAGATCGGCTTGGTGACGGTGTCGAGCTGCTCCAGAGTGCTCTTGCGGTATTCGGGGGCGGTCTCGCGGATGAAGTCCTTCCAGAACTGCCCCGGGTCCTGCTCCTCCGCGGCGTCCTCGGGCGGCGGGGCGAGGTCGACGAGGTCCTCCTCGAAGCCGAGCGCTTCGAGCTTGCCCTTCCACGACGCCTCCGCGGCGAAGACGACGCGGTGGCCGCGGCGGCGGAGGATGTCGCCGATGCCGATCGAGTTGTTGGTCGGCCCGTAGGCGCTTTCAGGCATGAACAGGATGGTGAGAGACATCGAGACTCCGGGGAAACTCATCAATTTGAAGAGGAATTCAAGAACTGATCTAGCGTGAAGGTCAAGTAACGGGCACTATGGTCACGGCTAACTGAACAGCAGCCAAACGAGTGAAGGCGGTGGGGGTGGCTCAGCGTAAGAGCCGTAGTGACCGGCGCATCGACTTGATCGAGGCCGCGCGCAAAGCCATCATCCGTCACGGCATCGACGGCGTACAGCTCTCGCACGTCGCCGAGGAGGCCGGTCTGACCTCCGGCGCGGTGCTCTACCACTATCCCGACCTCAGCGAGCTGCTGGTCGAGGCGCAGCACGCGGGCATGGAACGTTTCTACGAGCAGCGCGTGCGGCAGCTCAACACCCTCACCGACCCGGTCGAGAAGCTGGTGCTCACGATCAAGTCCGGGCTGCCGACCGGGTCGCTCGACCCCGATGTCCGCCTGCTCAACGAGCTGGGCGGGGCCGCGGGCCGCAACCGGGTCTACGGCGTGCTGCTCACCTCCCTCTACGACCGCCAGGTCTCGATGTACCAGGCGGTCCTGGACACCGGCGCCGCGCTGGGGGTGTTCAGGCTGAGCGCCGACTCGCTGACGATCGCCCGCAACCTGGTGGCGCTGGAGGACGCGTACGGCTACCGCATCACGGCCAGGCACCCGGTGATCGGCCCGGCCGAGGCGGCCGAGCTGATCCTCTCGTACGCCCGCGCTGCCACGGGCAACGACCTGGCCCGCTGAGCTCACCGGTCGACCGCCATGATGACCGCGTCCTCGGCCTTCCAGCGCACCTTGACCTTCGCGCCCGCCTTCACCGTGCTCGCGCCCTGCACGGCGACCAGCACCGGCTTGACGTGGCCCGGCACATCCACGGAGATGTGCGACACGCCTCCGTAGAAGCTGACGTCCAGGACGCTGCCCTTGAGGCCGCGGGTGGCGCTCTCGCCGGCCAGCTCGACCTTCTCCGGCCGGATCGCCAGCAGCGCCTTGGCGCCCGCCTCCAGCTCTTCGAGCGGGGCGCCGGCCAGCATGCCGAAGTCCTCGGTCTTGATGCCGTCGAGGCCGCCGGCCGTGCCGTGGAAGAGGTTGTTGGCGCCGACGAAGTCGGCCACGAACGCCGTGCGGGGCCGCTCGTAGAGCGCGATCGGCTCGTCCACCTGCCGCACCTTGCCGCTGTCGAAGACCGCGATGCGGTCGGCCAGCGACATGGCCTCCTCCTGGTCGTGCGTGACCACCACGAACGTGATGCCCACCTCGTGCTGCAGCCGCTTGAGCTCCAGCTGCATGTCGGCGCGGACCTTCTTGTCCAGGGCCGACAGCGGCTCGTCGAGCAGCAGCAGGCGGGGCCGCTTGACGATGGAACGCGCCAGAGCGACCCGCTGCCGCTGGCCGCCGGAGAGCTGGGCGGGCTTGCGGTCCGCGTGCGCCGACAGCCCGACGGTCTCCAGCACCTCGCCGACGCGCTGCTTCACCTCGTGGCGGGGCAGCCGCTCGCGCTCCAGGCCGTAGGCCACGTTCTTGGCCACGGTCATGTGGGGGAACAGCGCGTACGACTGGAACATGAGGCTGATCGGCCGCCGGTTCGGCTGCCTGGACAGCAGGTCCTCGCCGTCCAGCGTCACCGTGCCCCGGTCGGGCGTCTCGAACCCGGCGATGATGCGCAGCAGCGTGGTCTTGCCGCAGCCCGAAGGGCCGAGCAGGGCGAAGAACTCGCCCTGGCCGATCTCCAGCGACACCTCGTCGAGCGCCGTGACCTCCCCGAACCTGCGGGTGATCCCGTCAATCCTGAGCACGTCTCTCCCCGATCTTCGTCATGCGCTGCCCGGCGATCACCGCCGTGAAGCTCACGAGGAGCAGGATCGCGGCCAGCGCGTTGATCTTCGGGGTGACCCCGAAACGGATCATCGAATAGATCACGATCGGCAGCGTCTGGTCGCTGTTGCCGATCGTGAAGAACGCGATCACGAACTCGTCCAGCGACAGCGTGAACGCCAGCAGCGCGCCGGCGACGATGCCCGGCGTCAGCTGCGGAAGCGTGATCTTCAAGAACGTCGTGACCGGCCCCGCGCCCAGATCCCGCGAGGCCTCCTCCAGCGAGGTGTCGGAGTTGGTCAGCCTGGTGCGCACCACCGCGGCCACGAACGCCATCGCGAACAGGCCGTGGGCGAGGATCACCGAGTACAGGCCGAGCGTGAGCTGGATCAGGCCGTAGAACAGCAGCAGGCCGATCGCGATCACCAGGTCGGGCAGGACCGCCGGCATGAGCGCGATGGCGTCCAGCGTCTTGGACCTGGTGTGCCGGGCCAGCCCGACGGCCAGCAGCGTGCCGAGCACGGTGGCGATCACCGTGGAGCCGGTGGCCACGATCAGCGTGTTGACCAGGCCGTCCCTGACCAGCTTGTCGTTGACCAGCTCGCCGTACCACTTGAGGCTGAAGCCCTCGTACGTGTACGCCGACTTGCCGGAGTTGAACGACATGACGACGAGCACGACGATCGGCAGGTACAGGAAGACGTACGTGGCCCAGAACGGGACGTACAGGAGCTTTGACCTACGCACGGCGCGCCACCCTGGCCTGCACGATGAGCAGCACGATCAGCACCGCGATGAGCGCCAGCGCGAGCGTCGAGCCGAACGGCCAGTCGCGGGCCTTCAGGAACTGGTCGCGGATCAGATTGCCCACCATGATCGACTTGCTGCCGCCGAGGATCTCGGGGATGACGAAGTTGCCGAAGCTCGGCACGAACACGAACAGGCACCCGGTCATCACGCCCGGGACCGTCATCGGCAGCGTGACCTTCCTGAAGGTGGTGAACGCCGAGGCGCCCAGGTTGGCCGAGGCCTCCCTGAGCTGCGGGTCGAGCCGCTCGATGGCGGAGTAGAGCGGCAGCACCATCAGCGGCAGGTACGAGTAGAGCAGCCCGGTGACGATCGTGCCCTGCTTGTAGAGCAGCTCCAGGTCCGTGCCCAGCAGCGAGTTGACCACGCCGGGGCCGCTCAGCAGGATGATCCAGGCGTACACGCGGATGATGAAGTTCGTCCAGAACGGCAGCACGATGGCGACCAGCGCCACCGTCTTCCACTTCGGCGGCAGCTGGGCGATCAGGTAGGCCGTCGGATAGCCGATCAGCAGCGCGATCAGCGTCGTCAGGGTCGCGATCTTCAGCGAGGTGCCCACCACGCCGAGGTAGAGCGGATCGACCAGGCGCTCGAAGTTCTCGGTGGTGAACTCGTAGACGACGCCGCCGAAGCGGCCGCGCTGGAACACCGTGTTGCTGAGCACCAGCGCGAGCGGCACCAGCAGCAGCACGATCAGATAGGTGACGCCGGGTGACAGGAAAACGAACGCGCCCAGCCGGCGTCCCTTGGACGCCGGCCGGGCCTTGACCTCAGACTTCACCGCTTTACTGCTGCGCCGTGATTTCGGTCGACAGGCGCGTGAACTTGGTCGACGCCTGGCCCAGGTCGATGATCGACTCACCGTTGAGCAGCTCGGCGGGCTTGACGTCCAGCAGCGAGCCCTTGGCGACCTGCACCCGCTCCATGGCGGCCTTGTTCGGGACCTTGTAGTTGATGTTCTCGGCGGCCCAGCTGTGGATCTCGGGGTCGAGGACGTAGTTGATCAAGGCGTGCGCGGCCTCCTTGTTCTTGGAGGACTTCATGATCACCATGGTGTCCACCCAGAGGTCGCTGCCCTCCTTCGGCACCTTGAACTTGATGTTGCCCTTCGGGTCCGTGGTCGGGCACCAGCCGTCCCACGCCTCGACCATGACGGCCTCGCCGGACTTCAGCTTGTCGCCGAACGTGGTGTCGTCGTAGGTGAGCAGGTGGGGCTTCTGCGCGACGAGGAGGTCCTTGGCCTTGGCGATCTCGTCGTCCTTGTCGGTGTTGACCGAGTAGCCGAGCGCCTTGAGCGCGGGCAGCGCGAGCCAGCGCTCGGTGGTCATCATGGTGACCTTCTTGTCGGCCCAGGCCGGAGGCTTGAGCAGATCGTTCCAACTCGTCGGCTCGGACTTCACCAGGTCGGAGCGGTAGCAGATGCCGGTCGTGCCCCAGGTGTAGGGCACCGAGTACTTGTTGCCCTTGTCGTAGGAGAGCTGGGTGGCCTCCGGGTAGAGGTTGGCCAGGTTGGGGATCAGCTCGGGGTGGATCGGCTCCAGCAGGCCCGCCGCGTTGAGCGCCTGGGCGTACTGGCCGGACACGAACGCCACGTCGATGCCACTGTCACCGGGGGCGGTGAGCTTGGTCATCGCGATCTCGTTGGTGTCGTGCAGGGCGACCTTGATGTCCTTGACCTTGAGCTTCGCCTTGACCTTCGCCGGCAGCTCCTCGGGCGTGTAACCCGGCCAGACGGTGATCTGGAGCGTCTGCTGCGACAGGTCCGCGTTGGGCTTGAGCTGGTCCGCCGCCGCCGGCGTCGTGCCTTCTGAGCTGGTCGACGACTCACCGCCGCACGCCGCGACGGCGAGCGCGAGGCCGGCCGCTGTGACAGCGGCCGGGAGACGACGGGTGAACCGGATACGGGACACGGCCGCTACTCCTTCTGGATTTTGTGCAGTTTTGAGGGGTCGCGCGACCTTACCGGACACAGCAGACCAGAGCAGGAGTGTTGCAGGGGAAATCAACATGAGCAAGACTTTTGCTGACATTGCTACCTGGAAGTTTGGTCTACGAGTTGAATTGGGATTCAATAGCAGATCGGCTGCTCTCTCTCGGTGAGAGGCCCCTCACGGCCCGAGACCGGGGTGTCAGCGCCACACTTCTCCCGCTGCTGGAGGGTGAGGTGCCGCCGCCGTTCGCGGTGCGGCGCTTCCTCCCGCTGCCCACCCTCTCGTACAGCCTTGGAGATCTCCACACTGGGGCCCCAGGTGAGCGGGAGTTCGGCGCGCACGTTGACCAGACGAACTACTCGGTGATCGTCGACGAGAAGGTCGTCGTCAAGTGGATCACCCCACCCGTCCCCCTGCCCCACCCCACCCCGGAGGTCTTCGCTCACCTCGTTGAGGCGGGGTTCAACGACACAGCACCCCCTTACGCGGCCCTGACCCGCGATGTGGACGGGAACGAGCAGCTCCTGGCCCTGGTCACGGGCTACCTTCCGGAGGCCCGCGACGGCTGGGAGTGGTGCGTCGACGAGGCCGAGGCCGGCGCCACGGACTTCGCCCCCGTGCTCGGCCGCCTCGCCGCCGACCTGCACCTCGCCCTTGCCACGCTCCCCACCCCCGCGCAGGAGCCCGGCGCCGCGGGTACGGCGGCCAGGGCGGAGGCCGCGCTCGCGGAGGCGCTCGCGCTCACGGACGGCGAGGACGGCGCGTGGCTGGCCACGCGGACCCCGGCGATCCGGCGCGAGCTGGCCGCCCTCCAGAAGCCGATCACCGGCCGCCGCATCAGGATCCACGGCGACCTGCACGTGGGCCAGATCCTCAAATGGCGGGACGGCTACGCGGTGATCGACTTCGACGGCAACCCCACCGTCACCGACGCCGACCCGTGCCAGCCGGCCGCCAGGGACGTGGCCCAGCTCACCACGAGCATCGAGCACGTGGCCCAGGTGGCGATCAAGCGAAGGGGCACCAGCCCCGGCGCGGCGGCGGCCTGGGCAGCCGAGGCGCGCGCCGGGCTGCTGGCCGCCTACAGGGCCCGCCTGGCCGAGAAGGACCGGCCGGACCTGCTCGACGAGAGACTGGTCCGGCCGTTCGAGGTGGAGCAGGAGTGCCGCGAGCTCATCTACGCCGCCCGCCACCTGCCCCGCTGGCGCTACGCCCCCATGGGCGTCCTGCGCACCTGGTACCAAGAGGAGAACATCACGTGAATTCCGAGCTCTACCTGTCCGACCTGGAGGCCAAGCCGGCGGCGCTCAGGAGCCTGGCCGCCGCCCTGAGGGAGGAGAACCCGTTCGCGGCGCTCCCTCCGGGCCTGACCCGGGTGCTCTTCCTGGGCATGGGCAGCTCCCGGTACGCCGCGGGAGTGGCGGCGCTGCGCCTGCGCCGGGCGGGCGTGGACGCGCACGCCGACTACGCCTCCGCGGAGGCCACCTACCCGGCCGCCGCGGACACCCTGGTCGTCCCGATCTCGGCCAGCGGTTCGAGCAGGGAGACCCTCGACGCCGTGGAACGGTACACGGGCGGCCCGTCCTACCTGGCGGCGCTCACCAACATCCAGGGCTCCCCTCTCGCCGAGCGGGCCGACCTGGTGGTCGACATGCGCGCGGGCGAGGAGCGCGGCGGCGTCGCCTGCCGTACGTTCCAGCACACCCTGGCCCTCCTCCTGGCTTTGGAGGCCCACCTCACCGGGACGGGCCGCGACCTGCCGAAGCTGCTGGAGCGGGCCGCCGAGGCCACGACGGACCTCCTGGACAGGAGGGACGAGTGGCTCCCCATGACCATGGAGCTGCTGGACGGCGACCGCGGCGTCTACACCGTCGCCCCCGCCGAGCGGCTGTCGTCGGCCGAGCAGTCGGCGCTGATGTTCCGCGAGGGCCCGCGCCGTCCCGCCGACGCGTGCGAGACGGGCGACTGGGCACACGTGGACGTCTACCTCACCAAGACCCTCGACTACCGCGCGCTGCTCTACCCCGGCTCCCGCTACATCGAGCAGGCCATGGACTGGGTGCGCGAGCGCGGCTCCACGGTGGTCACGGTGGGCGGCGAGGTGAAGGACGCCAGGGCCGCCGTCAGGTACGCGCACGACGACGACCCGGACGTCGCCCTGCTCACCGAGACGCTGGTGGCCGAGCTGGTCGCCGGGAATTGGTGGTCGGCCCCGTAATCAGTCGCGGTAGTCAGTGGGCCCGCGCGGCGAGCGCGTGCTCGACGAGCGAGATGAGGGTGTTCTTGACCGCCGGCCGCGCCCGCGCGTCGGTGCGGATGACCGGTATGTGCGGGGAGAGCGTGAGCGCCTCCCGCACCTCGCCCTCGGTGTGCGGGAACACCCCGTCCCAGCCGTTCAGCCCGATGACGAACGGGATGCCGGACTCCTCGAAGTAGTCGATGGCCGGGAAGCTGTCGGCCAGCCGCCGCGAGTCCACCAGCACCACGGCCCCGATGGCGCCGCGTACGAGGTCGTCCCACATGAACCAGAACCGGTGCTGCCCCGGCGTGCCGAACAGATAGAGGATCAGATCCTGGTCCAGCGAGAGCCGCCCGAAGTCCATGGCCACGGTGGTGGTGGTCTTGCCCGGCGTGAGCCCGATGTCGTCGATGCCCTCGGACGCGTCCGTCATCACCGCCTCCGTGGTCAGCGGCATGATCTCGGACACGGAGCCCACGAACGTGGTCTTCCCTACACCGAACCCGCCCGCCACGACGATCTTCGTGGAGGTGAGCCGGCTAGAGCCTGCGAAGTCCACTCAATACCCTTTCGAGCAGGCCCCTGTCGGGAAGGCCCGCGTCCAGCTGGGGCTGGTACACCCTCACCAGCCCATCCGCCTCCATGTCGGCCACCAGCACCCTCGCCACCCCGAGAGGAACGCCCAGCAGCGCGGAGATCTCCGCCACGGAGCGCACCTGCCGGCACAGCTCGCTGATCGCGCGATATTCACGGGTGTACGTCATGCCGAGTCGTACCGAGGTGGCCGACGATACCAGGGCCTCCATGGCGAGCTCCGTACGAGGAGTCGTCCTGCCACCGGTGACGGCGTACATCCGGACGAGCGAACTGCGCTCCGGCTCCGGTTCATCGTTGTGCCACGATGCCAACGTCTACTCCCATCACCCTGTCTGTCCGGCCGCAGCGGGATCCCATTACGGACGCGCCGCCGACAGTTCCGCCCGCACAGCAGGCGTGAGCACCTGCCCGGCGCGCTCGACCAGGATCGTCATCTGGTAGGCCACCAGGCCCATGTCGCAGTCGGGCGCGGCCAGCACCGCCAGGCAGGATCCGTCGCTGATCGACATGACCAGCAGCAGGCCGCGGTCCATCTCGACGAGCGTCTGGGTGACCCCGCCGCCTTCGAACACGCGCGCCGACCCCTGCGTGAGGCTGACGAGCCCGGCCGCGATCGCGGCCAGCTGGTCGGCGCGGTCTTTGGGGAAGCCCCTGGAGTACGCCATCGGCAGCCCGTCGGCGGACACGACCACCGCGTGCGCCACGCCGGGGACCTCGTCGACGAAGCTGCTGACCAGCCAGTTCATGTCCCTGGCCGCCTGGCTGAGCTCCTTCATGAGTCCTCCTCGAGCTCGGCACGACCCTTGCGCACACCCTGCTGGTAGCTGGCCAGCCTGTTGCGCAACCGGTCAGGCGACACCGGAGGAGCGGAAGCGGTCGGGGGTTTCGGACTCGCGGTGCCCGGTACCAGATTCGCTCTCGGGGTCCGCTTGGGCAAGCCGGAGTTGGTCATGCCGTTCTGCGCCGGTTCGGCGGCCGCGCCGGCCGCCTGCCAGCCCTCATCGGCGGGTGAGGACCAGGCCGGGTCGCGGTGGTCGGCCGTGGGCGTCGTCTTGGTGAACCAGCCGCTCCCCTCGACGGCGGAGTAGATGGGCAGGAACTCCTCGTCCTTGGACTGCGCCGGCGGGGTGGCGAACGACGGATAGGAGTCCGCCGGCCCGCCCAGGTCCGGCGGTAGCTGCTCGACCGAGTGCGCCTGCGACGAGCTGAACCAGGACGACGGCTCGGGCGCCGCGGGCACGATGTCCATAGACGGATGCCCGTACGGGGGCCCGGGAAAAGGGTCGGCGGGCGGCAGGGTCCCGAAGGACGGGTGCCCCGGGAAGGGCGCGGCCGGTGTCGGCGGGTGGGCCTGCCTGGGCACCGGAATGCGCGCCGGCACAAGCACCGCACCCGGCATCGCGCCCGACACGGCCGTGAGCAGCGCGGGCGGGATCAGCACCATGGCGGTCAGCCCGCCGATGTCCTGCATGCGCAGCTGGACGCGGATGCTGTGCCGCAGGGCCAGCCGGCCGACCACGAACAGGCCCATGCGCCGCGACACTGACACGTCCACGACGGGCGGGTTCGCCAGCCGCCAGTTGGCCTCGGCCAGCTCCTCGGCGCTCATGCCGATGCCGTGGTCGGTGACCGACAACATCAGCGAGCCGGTGTCGATGCGGCTGCTGGAGATGATGACCTTGGTGTCCCGCGAGGAGAACGAGACCGCGTTCTCGACCAGCTCGGCCAGCAGGTGCACCACGTCGGTGACGGCCTGGCCGGCGATGGCGACGTCCGACTGGACCTGGATGCTGACCCGGTCGTAGCTCTCGACCTCGCCGAGCGCGGCCCGGACGATGTCCATCAGCTCGACCGGCTCGCTCCACTTGCGGGCCGCCTCCTGGCCGGCCAGGACCAGGAGGTTCTCGCTGTTGCGGCGCATGCGGGTGGCCAGGTGGTCGAGCTTGAACAGGTCGCCGAGCCGGGTGTCGTCGCGCTCGCCGCGCTCCAGCCGCTCGATCAGCGTGAGCTGCCGCTCGACCAGCGTCTGGCTGCGCCTGGACAGGTTGACGAACATGGCGTTGACGTTCGCCCGCAGCTTGGCCTCGTCGCCCGCCAGCCGTACGGCCTCGCGGTGCACCTCGTCGAACGCGCGGGCGACCTCGCCGACCTCGTCCCTCGAGAAGATCCCGATGGGCGGGACCTCGGCCTGGACAGCGCCGTCGCGGGACTCGCGCAGGTGCTGGACGAAGTCCGGCAGCCGCCTGCCCGCGATCTCCAGCGCCTCGCCGCGCAGGCGGCGCAGCGGCCGCACGAGCGACCTGGCCACCCCGGTGGTGATGAGCAGGACCGCCACGAGCAGCGCGAGCACGGCGCCCGCGGTCACGAACGCCTGCTGCCGCTCGTCCGCGCTGAGCGCCTCGCTGCGTGCCACGATGCCCTGGGCCTGGCGCTCCTCGACCTCGCGCATGGAGTCGACGACCACGTTGGCCGCGTCGAACCACTCCTTGGCGTCGTCGCGCTTGCTCAGGTCGAGGCCGCGCAGCGGCAGCCCCTTCGTGCTCCTGATCAGCACCAGCTCGCGCAGGAACAGCATGCGGTCGGCGGACCTGCCGTTGACGGTCTCGTCGAAGAAGCGGCGCTCGTCGGCGGTGGCCTCGGTCGAGTACGCCTTGCGCTCGTTCAGCTCCTTGGACTGCTCGCCGAGGAAGCGCTTGAGCTGGTCCTGGTCGAACGCGCCCTCGACGAGCACCGCGGTGACCAGCGCCTGCTGGTAGGAGACGCTCTCCTTCGCCCTGGCCAGGGCGTTCAGCATGCGGGTCTGGCGGAACAGCTCGTCGTCCACGCTGTCCTTGATCAGCTCGTTGTGGACGGAGAGCAGGTCGCCGATCACGGTCGTGTAGAGCTCGACGGCGGGGCCCGGCAGCAGGTTGGCCTCCAGCGCCTGCTTGCGCAGGGCGGTCAGGTCGTCCAGGCGGCTGAGCAGGTTCTCGAGCTGGTCGGCGCTACGGCCGCTGACCTCGGTCAGCAGTTGCCCGGCGGTGCCGCGTACCTGCCTGACGGCCAGGTCGGCCTGGTCCATCTGGGCCTGCACCGTGGAGAGCATGCCCGCCGGCCGGTTGCGCGCGATGTACCAGGCGGTCGTGGCCCGCTCGGCCGCGACCTGGTGGGTGAGCGCGCCCAGCTCGGCGGAGAGCTGGGCGAACTGGTTGGTACGCGCGTAGTCACCGGCGGCGGACGTCCTGGCGAGCACCTGGATGCCGCCGAGCAGGACGGCGGCGGCCGTCGGGATCAGGATGAGGGCAACAAGGCGCGCGCGGACGCGCCAATTGCTCAGCCGCCAGTTGCCGTTACTGGCCTGCCTCTCACCCAACGCTGTAGTCACCGAACGCACCTCGCCCGAATCGGCGTATTTGAGGGGGCTGTGTCCCATGGGAAATCAGCTAAGTGCCGGCCAATTAGAACACATCCCACAGCAGTGTGGCCCACCCGAACATAACGCTACAAAAAGCGACTCGTGTGACTCAAGTGCCAAAACCTGGAGCTCCATGATTCATGATCGGAAAGCGGGAAATAAGCCTTTAAAGAGTTGAATGTCCTCATGTGGGGCTTTAGTACGTTCCAATCCCATAACACCACAGGAGCATGGAGGTCTCTGGAGTGTCACGGCGTTGAGATTTCCGTTAATCGCGCCATATGTTGTGGCGGTCAAAGAAGGAGGCGAGGGTGGGGGATTCTCCCGACAGCGCGGCCATCACTGTTGAGGGCCTTTGGAAGATCTTCGGATCCAGGGCGCAGAAAGTCCTGGACAGCGAGGACAGGCATCTCGACCAGGCCGCACTGAGAGAGAAGACCGGCTGCACCGCCGCCGTCAGGGACGTGAGCTTCGAGGTGCGACCGGGCGAGGTCTTCGTGGTCATGGGCCTGTCCGGCAGCGGCAAGTCCACCCTCGTACGCTGCCTCACCCGGCTGATCGAGCCCAGCGCGGGCGAGATCAGGATCGGCGGCGAGGACATCGGCCGCGCCTCCCCCGCCCGGCTCCGCGAGATCCGCCGCCACCAGGTCAGCATGGTCTTCCAGCATTTCGGCCTGCTGCCGCACCGCAAGGTGATCGACAACGTGGCGTACGGGCTGGAGATCCAGGGCACCGCCAAGGCGGCCAGGCACGCGCGGGCGGCGGAGATCCTCTCCCTCGTCGGCCTCGACGGCTACGCCGACGCCTACCCCGACCAGCTCTCCGGCGGCATGCAGCAGCGCGTCGGCCTGGCCCGCGCGCTGGCCGTGGACCCGCAGGTGATGCTGTTCGACGAGCCGTTCAGCGCGCTCGACCCGCTGATCAGGCGCGACATGCAGGCCGAGGTGATCCGCCTGCACCGGGAAGTCGGCAAGACGATGGTGTTCATCACGCACGACCTGTCCGAGGCGCTGAAGCTGGGCGAGCGGATCGCGATCATGCGGGCGGGCTCGATCGTGCAGCTCGGCACCGCGGAGGAGCTCGTGGGCGCGCCCGCCGACGACTACGTGGCCGACTTCGTCCGCGACGTGCCCAGGAGCCACGTGCTGACGCTGCGCTGGATCTGCCGCGAGCCCGAGCCCGGCGAGCCGCTGGACGGGCCCGTCCTACCGGCCACCACGCTCATCATGGACGCCATCAGCGCCTCGTCCGCCTCCTCCCGCCCCATCAGGGTGGTGGACGGCGACGACCTCGTGGGCGTCGTGGACCGCGTTGACCTGCTGACCTTCCTGTCCGGCGCGGACGTCACGGTGAAGGCATGAGCTCCACCGCGGTCACCACGCCCTCGTCCCGGCTGAAGGTGCCGAGGTGGGCGGTCCCCGCCGGGGTGGCGGTCCTCTTCGTGGTGGCGTACCTGGTCTTCCGCGGCACGGCGACGCTGCCGCACGACAAGGAGGCGCCGCAGTTCCTGGCCGTCACCGACCTGCGCGAGTGGATCGACGACCACCGCAACGACAACCCGCTCTTCCTGTACTTCCTCAACTACATCCGGCTCTTCGTGGGCTGGCTGTACGGCCTCTTCCAGTCCGTCCTGTACGCGCTCGGCTGGCCCGGCATCACCGGCGTCATGGGCGCGCTGGCCTGGCTGGCGGGCGGCTGGCGGATCGGGCTGGCCGCGGTGGCGGGGGTGAGCGCGTTCGGCTTCCTGGGGCTCTGGCAGTCGAGCGTCGACACGCTGGCCCTGGTCGCGGTCTCGGTGCTGCTGTCGCTGGCGATCGGGATCCCGCTGGGCGTCTGGGCCGGGCTCTCGGGCCGCGTCCGGCGGGTGATCACGCCGGTGCTGGACGTCATGCAGATCATGCCGACGTTCGCGTACCTGGCGCCGCTCGCGCTGTTCTTCCACATCGGCGCCCCGGCCGGGGCCATCGCGACGATGATCTACTCGATCCCCCCGGCCATCCGGATCACCGCGCTGGCCATCTCCGGGGTCTCGCCCACGGCCGTCGAGGCGTCCAGCTCGCTGGGCGCGACGGGCCGGCAGACGCTGTTCAAGGTCTACCTGCCGCTGGCCAGGTCGACGATGGCGCTGGCGGTCAACCAGACGATCATGATGGCCCTGTCCATGGTCGTCATCGCCAACCTGATCTCCGCGCCCGGCCTGGGCGGCGACATCATCCGCGGCCTGTCGCGGGCGCAGGTCGGCATCATGCTCCCGGCGGGGGTGGCCATCGTCATCATGGCGGTGCTGCTCGACCGGACCATGATGGCGATCGCCCACCGCGGGCCGCACGCCAGGCTTCGCACGGTCGATCTCGTCGCCGCCGGCGTGCTGGCGGTGGCCGGGGTCGCGCTCATCCCCGTGCTGCCCAGGACGTGGCCGGACGACCTCACGCTCAACTTCGTGGCCGAGGTGAACGACGCCGTCCGCTGGGCCGAGACCAGCTGGTACGGGGTGACCACGTTCATCAAGGACCTCACGACCGGCGTCCTGCTCAACCCGCTGGAGACGCTGCTCACCTCGTCCCCGTGGTGGCTGGTCGCCCTGGCGGTGCTGGCCGTGGCCTGGCGGGTGAGCGGGGTACGCGCGGCGCTGACGGCGCTCGTCTGCCTGCTGGCCATCGCGCTGCTCGGCGTCTGGGAGCACACCATGCAGACGCTGACCACGGTCGTCGTCGCGGTGTTCGTCACGCTGGTCGCCGGCCTGCTGCTCGGCGTGGCCGCGGCCCGCTCGCCGCGATATTCGGCCGTGCAGCGGCCCATACTCGACGCCGCGCAGACCATGCCGGCGTTCGTCTACCTGCTGCCGGCGCTGGCGCTGTTCGAGACCACCCGGTTCACGGCGATCTTCGCCTCCGTCATCTACGCGGTGCCGCCGGTGGTGCGGCTGGTCGAGGACGGCATCAAGGGCGTGCCCGCCACGGTCGTCGAGGCGGCCACCTCGGCGGGCTCGACCTCGGGCCAGCTCCTGTGGAAGGTGCAGTTGCCCATGGCCAGGCGGGCGATCCTGCTCGCGGCCAACCAGGGCATCGTGATGACGCTGGCCATGGTGGTCGTCGGCGGTCTGGTCGGGGCGGGGGCCCTCGGCTACGACGTGGTCGTCGGATTCTCCCAGCGACCCGACTTCGGCATGGGCTTCGTGGCCGGCATCGCGACCGTGCTGCTCGGCATCATGCTCGACCGCATCACGCAGGGCGCCGACAGGCGCCCCTCCCCCCGAAAAAGGAAATCCACATGAAGATTCGCCTGCTCGCAGGCCTCCTCGCCCTTGGACTCGCCGCTGTCGGTTGCGGCGGGGCCAAGGTCGAGACCTCTCCCAGCTCCTCCGCCGCCCCGGCGGCCTCCGGATCGAGCGCCGCCACCGGAACCGTGAAGATCGCGATCAACCCGTGGGTGGGCTACGAGGCCAGCGCGAACGTCGTCGCGTACCTGCTGAAGAACGAGCTCCACTACAACGTCGAGCTGCCCGAGATCAAGGAGCAGCTCGCCTGGGAGGGCTTCGAGACCGGCGACGTCGACGTCATCATCGAGAACTGGGGCCACCCGGACCTGAAGAAGAAGTTCATCGAGGAGAAGAAGGTCGCGGCCGAGGCCGGCTCCACCGGCAACAAGGGCATCATCGGCTGGTACGTACCGAAGTGGATGGCCGACAAGTACCCGGACATCACCGACTACAAGAACCTCAACAAGTACGCCTCCCTGTTCAAGACCTCGGAGTCCAGCGGCAAGGGCCAGCTCCTCGACGGTGACCCCAGCTACGTCACCAACGACGAGGCCCTGGTCAAGAACCTGAAGCTGAACTACAAGGTCGTCACCGGCGGCAGCGAGGCGGCCCTGCTCAAGTCCGCCACGCAGGCGCAGGAGCAGCAGAAGGCGCTGCTGTTCTACTTCTGGACGCCGCACTGGCTCTTCGACAAGGTGGACCTGGTCCGCGTGAACCTGCCGGCCTGGACCGACGGCTGCGACGCCGACCCCAAGAAGGTCGCCTGCGACTACCCGGAGATGGACCTCGACAAGATCGTCAGCAAGAAGTTCGCGGACACCGGCGGCAAGGCGTACGAGCTGGTCAAGAACTTCAGCTGGACCAACGAGGACCAGAACGCGGTCGCCAACGACATGACCAACAACGGCCTGACCGGCGAGCAGGCCGCCAAGAAGTGGATCGAGGCCAACACCGCCAAGTGGCAGGCCTGGATCCCCAAGTGACGCCCTCTTGACCGCGGCCCCGGGCGGGGCCGCGGTCACCGGGAGACCCTCATGTTGCGAACGAACAAGCTCGTCGGGCCGCTGGTCGCGGCCCTGCTGCTGACGACCGCCTGCTCCGGCGAGGAGCCCGGCTCCGCCAAGGTGTCGAAGGGCGTCGTCAACATCGACATCCACGGCTGGGTCGGGTACGAGGCCCAGGCCGCCGTGCTGGCGTACCTGCTCGAACACGAGCTGGGTTACTCGGTGCACAAGCGGACCATGAAGGAGGGCGATTCCTGGGAGGATTTCGAGGACGGCAAGGTCGATGTGATCGTCGAGAACTGGGGCCACAACGACCTGAAAAAGAAGTTCATCGAGCAGAAGAAGGTCGCTCTGTCGGCCGGGCTCACGGGGAACCAGGGCATCATCGGGTGGTACGTCCCCGAGTGGATGGTGAAGAAATACCCCGACATTACGGACTACCGAAACCTCAATAAGTACGCGCACCTTTTCCGGACCGACAAAACCGGAAATGCCGGACAGGTTCTGGACGGAGATCCGACGTTCGTGACGAATGACGAGGTTCTCATCAAGAACCTCGGGCTCAATTACAAGGTCGTCTACTCGGGCAGCGAGGCGGCGCTGATCAAAGCGGCCGAGTTCGCCACCAAGAATCGGACACCGCTGCTGCTGTATTTCTACGAGCCGCAATGGCTGTTCACCAAGGTCAAACTGGTCAAGGTGGCGCTGCCGCCCTACGCTCTCGGCTGCGACGACGACGCCAAGCGGGTCGCGTGCGACTACCCGCCGTACCTGCTCGACAAGATCGTCAGCAAGCGGTTCGCGCAGGCCGGCGGCAAGGCGTACGAGCTGGTCCGCAACTTCACCTGGACCAACGACGACCAGAACTCCGTGGCCAGCGACATGATCAACGAGAAGATGACCGCCGAGCAGGCCGCCGAGCGGTGGGTGCGGGACAACAAGATCGTGTGGAAGGACTGGATCCCGCGCTGAGGCCCGGCGATCGAGGTGGCATGGGTGACAGTTGTTTCAGCCTAAACTGAACCCATGGCTCCTTCCGACGACCGCGAGCGGGCGCTCGAGTGGGTCGAGCGCGTGGCGACCTTCTGCGGCGACGCCTGGGGCCTGGCGCCCATCACCGGGCGCGTGCTGGGCTGGCTGCTGATCTGCACCCCCGCCGAGCAGTCCGCCGGCGAGATCGCCGACGCGATCGGGGCCAGCCGGGCGTCCATGACGTCCAACCTGCGCCTGCTGACCTCCATCGGCCTCGTCCGGCGCCGCACCCGGCCGGGCGAGCGCACCACGTACTACCGCATCGAGGACGACGCGTTCGAGAAGGTCGTGCGGCAGCGGCTGGCCTCGTTCGCCGCGTTCGGGGAGATCGCGGAGGAGGGGCTGGAGCTGGGCGGGGAGGACGAGGAGCGGATCCGGCGCATCCGCTCGGCCCAGCGCTCCATCGCCCTCCTCACCGACCGGGTGCAGTGACGCCCTACCGGTCGAGCCGCTGGTAGAGGCGTACCGACAGGACGAAGAAGACGGCCGTGATCACCACCGGCCAGATCACCGCCATCAGGACGGCGTGCTGGGCCACCCAGGAGTCGCCGCCCCAGCCGGGGTTCCCGAAGAGCTGCCTGGCCGCCGCCACCGTGGACGACAGCGGGTTCCACTCCGAGATCGCGCCCAGCCAGCCCGGCATCGTGTCAGGGGCGACGAAGGCGTTCGACAGGAAGCCGACCGGGAACTCCAGCACCTGGATCGCCACCACGCCGCCCGGATCCCTGAGCAGCAGCCCCAGGTACATGCCGACCCAGAGCAGCGAGAAGCGCAGCAGGAGCAGCAAGCCCACGGCGGCCAGCGCGCCCGGGAACGAGGACGGCCGCCAGCCCACCGCCAGGCCGCAGACCAGCAGTCCGCCCAGGATCAGGACCGAGTTGAGCAGGTCGGCCACGGCCCGGCCGATCAGCACGGCCGAAGGCGCCATGGGCATCGAGCGAAAGCGGTCGGTGACCCCCTTGGAGACGTCGGTGGCGACGGCCATCATGGTGGCGCTGAGACCGAAGAGCATCGTCATGCCGTACATGCCGGGCATGAGGAAGGCGAAGTAGCCGGCCCCCGAGGGCACCTTGACCGCGCCGCCGAACAGGTAGCCGAAGGCCAGCGTGATCACCACGGGGAAGAGGATCCCGAACACCACCGTCATCGGCTGGTTCGCCCAGTGGATCAGGTCGCGGCGGGCGACGGTCCAGCCGTCTGCCAGAGCCCATCTCATACGGCGCCCCCTCGGCGGTCGGTGAGGTTCAGGAAGACTTCGTCGAGCGTGGGGCGGCGCACCGCCACGTCCTCGGCCTCGATCCCGGCGGCCGCCAGGCCCGCGAGCGCCTCCGTGAGCGCCCGCACCCGGTCGCCCACCGGCGCGCTCACGTGCCTGGTGTCCCGATCGACCTCGGCCGGCCCCGAGGCCGCCCCGCGGACGATCCCGGCGGCCTCGTCGAGCCGTGCCGGGTCGTGGATCACCACGTCGAGCCGGTCGCCGCCGAGCTTGGACTTGAGCTCGTCCGGCGTGCCCTCGGCCACCACCCGGCCGGCGTCGATCACCGCGATCCGGTCCGCGAGCTGGTCGGCCTCCTCCAGGTACTGCGTGGTCAGCAGCACGGTGGTGCCGCCGGCGACGAGGTCGCGCACCGCGCGCCAGATCTCCGTGCGGCTGCGCGGGTCGAGCCCCGTCGTCGGCTCGTCGAGGAACAGCACGGGCGGCGCCAGGATCAGGCTGGCCGCGAGGTCGAGCCTGCGCCGCATGCCGCCCGAATACTCCTTGGCCGGCCCCTTGTGGTCCAGCCCGAACCGCTCCAGCAGCTCGTCCGCCCTGGCCCGGGCCCGCGACGGGCCGAGGTGGTGGAGGCGGCCGAACAGCTCCAGGTTCTGCCGCCCGGTCAGGATCTCGTCCACGGCGGCGTGCTGGCCGACGAGGCCGATGCTGCGGCGTACCTGCCGGGGCTGGGTCGCCACGTCGAACCCCGCCACCTCCGCGCGGCCGCCCGAGGCGCGCAGGAGGGTGGTGAGGATGCGGACGGTCGTGGTCTTGCCCGCGCCGTTGGGGCCGAGCAGGCCGTAGACCGTGCCCCGGCCCACGTCGAGGTCGATCCCGTCGAGCGCCGCCTTCTCGCCGTACTTCTTGCGCAGGTCCTGCGCGAGCACCGCCGGCATGCGTGTCCCCTCCCTTGATTCCGTACGCCGTACCGTACACCATACGGTTCAAGACGGCAACCGTACGGTGTACCGTACGGATGTGACCGTTGAGTACCCGGGAAAGGGCGACCCCGCGCGCAGCCTGGCGCTGCTCTGGCGCACCAGCGAGCGCGTCAGCCGCAAGGGCAAGCCCGAGCTGAGCGTGGACCGCATCGTGCGCGCGGCCATCGAGGTGGCCGACGCCGAGGGGCTGGCGGCGCTGTCCATGCGCCGCGTGGCCGAGCGGCTGGGCGTCGGGACGATGTCGCTCTACACGTACGTGCCGGGCAAGCCCGAGCTGTTCGACGTCATGCTCGACACCGTCTACGGCGAGACGGCCAGGCCGCAGGACGTGCCCGGGGGCTGGCGGGGCCGGCTGGAGCAGATCGCCAGGGAGAACTGGGCCCTCTATCTGCGCCATCCGTGGCTGCTGCAGGTGGCGTCGAGCCGCCCGGTGCTCGGGCCCAACGTCACCGCCAAGTACGACTACGACCTGCGCGCCGTGGACGGCATCGGGCTGACGGACCTGGAGATGGACTCGGTGATCACGCTGGTCGCCGGGTTCGTGCACGGGGCGGCGCGCGGCGCGGTCGAGGCGGCGCAGGCCGAGAGCCTGACGGGCATGACCGACGAGCAGTGGTGGGCCGCGCACGCGCCCTTCCTCAGCCGGATCACCGACGCCGCCCGCTACCCCACGGCCGCGCGCGTCGGCCAGGCGGCGGGCGAGGCGCTCAACGCCGCCTACAGCCCGGGGCACGCCTTCGAGTTCGGCCTGCAGCGCGTCCTCGACGGTGTCGAGGCCCTCATAAGCCGCCGATCAGCCTGATAGCGCCTTTTCGTAGGCCATCAGGGTGTCCACGAACATCCGCCGCTGCTCCGGCGTGAGCGGCTCCAGGGCCTCGCGCCAGGCCTTGGCGCCGTAGCCGAGCCACTCGTTGATCGACTCCTGGTGCCGGTCCGCGATGCTCACGATCGTACGGCGCCGGTCCGCGTCGTCCTCGCGCCGGTCCAGCACCCCCTTCCTGCTCAGGTCCCCCACCATCAGGCTGACCGTCGCGGGCGCCACCTCCAGCCGGGCCGCCAGCTCGTTCACCGTCATCGGCCCGTCGAACAGCAGGTAGGCCAGCAGCGACAGGTGCCGGGGCGCCAGGGACAACGACTGCAGCTCAGAGGGCACCCCCAGCCGCTTGACCCGCCCGACCATCCGCGGCATCAGCAGCAGCAGCGTCCTGATCCCGTCGTCCACGCTCAAGCCGTCTGTTGACATGTCGAACACCTTGATGTCTAAATTAGCTTTGCTTGCAAAGCAAATACGAAGCCTCGTCCAAGGATATGACGTGACCGATTTCAATCAGCAGGTGATCGAGGAGTTCCGGGCGAACGGCGGCAAGGTGGGCGGCATGTTCGAGGGCGCGCCTCTCGTGCTGCTCACCACCACGGGCGCCAAGACGGGCCGGCGGCGCACCAACCCTGCCGTCTACCTGCGGGACGGCGAGCGGGTCCTGGTGTTCGCCTCCAACGCGGGCGGCGCCGCCCACCCGGCCTGGTACCACAACGTGCTCGCCAACCCGCGAGTCATCGTCGAGCTGGGAGAGGACCGGTTCGCGGCCCGGGCGGTGCCGCTCGAAGGCGAGGAGCGCGACCGCCTGTACGCCCGCCAGGCCGCGATCAACCCGGCCTTCGCCACGTACCAGCAGAACACCGAGCGCGTCATCCCGGTCATCGCGCTGTACCCCGAGCGCGAGCGGCTGGAGGCGTTCGGGGACGAGCTGGCCAGGATCCACGACCACCTCAGGGGCGAGCTGGCCAAGGTCCGCCAAGGGGCGCCCGCCGGCGACCTGCGGGCGCACTGCCTGGCCTTCTGCGACGCGATGACCTTCCACCACAACGGCGAGGACCGGGTGGCGTTCCCGCACCTGGAGAAGCTCTTCCCCGAGCTGAAGGAGCCCCTCGACCGGCTGCGTGCCGAGCACGCGGTGATCGCCGGGCTGGTCGCCGAGCTGCGGGAGGCCCCCGGGCCGGCGACGCTGGAGCGCATCGCCGGCGAGATGGAGGCCCACTTCGCCTACGAGGAGCAGCAGCTGGTGCCGGTGCTCAACTCGCTGGAGAGCGTCCCCTGGAGCTAGCGCACGGGTGCGGCACGCAGCCGCACGACGTGCTCCACCAGCGAGATCAGCGTCGCCTTGACCGACTCGCGGTTGCGGGCGTCGGTACGCACGATCGGCACGTGCGGCGACAGCGCGAGCGCCTCCCTGACCTCCTGTTCGGCGTGCGGGAACTGCCCGTCCCAGCCGTTGACGCCGACCACGAACGGCAGCTTCGCCTCTTCGAAGTAGTCGATGGCGGGGAAGCTGTCGGCCAGCCGGCGGGTGTCGAGCAGCACCACCGCGCCGATGGCGCCGCGGACGAGGTCGTCCCACATGAACCAGAACCGGTGCTGCCCGGGCGTGCCGAACAGGTAGAGGATCAGGTCGCGGTCGAGCGAGAGGCGGCCGAAGTCCATGGCCACCGTCGTGGTCTGCTTGTTGGGGGTGAGACCGAGGTCGTCGATGCCCGCGGACGCGTCCGTCATCACCGCTTCTGTGGTGAGCGGAAGGATCTCGGACACCGCCCCCACGAACGTCGTCTTACCGACGCCGAACCCACCGGCGACGACGATCTTCGTCGACGTCAGCCCGGGGCTAGAGCCTGCGTAGTCCACTGAGCACCCTTTCGAGCATGTTGAGGTCTGGCTGTCCCTGGCTGAGGCGTGGCTGGTGCAGGCGGACGAGTCCTTCGTCGGACATGTCCGCCACGAGCACCCTGGCCACGCCCAGCGGGACGCGGAGTAGGGCCGAGATCTCGGCGACCGACCGGAACGACCTGCACAACTGCATGATGGCCTCCTGCTCGGGGGTGAGCATGGCCATCTCGTCGTCCGGGATCGACATCGACGAGATCAACGTCTCCATCGCGAGGTGATAGCGCGGCTCGGATCGGCCGCCCGTCACCGCGTAAGGACGAAACAGGGGCTCTTCGTCCCCAGCTCCGTCAACGCCGTACACGGCCCTCTCCCATCAGTTCCATCACATCACCGGGTCCTGGCGGCCTGGAGTTCAGCCCGCAGGGCCGGCGTGAGCGCCTGCCCGGCCCTGTCCACCAACAGCGTCATCTGGTACGCCACCAGGCCCATGTCACAGTCCGGGCCCGCGAGCACCGTCAGCACGGAGCCGTCGCTGATGGCCATGACGATGAGCAGGCCGCGCTGCATCTCGACGACGGTCTGCGTCACAGAGCCGCCCTCGAACACCCTGGACGCTCCCACGGTCAGGCTCAGCAGGCCCGCGGAGACCGCGGCGAGCTGGTCGGCCCGGTCCGGCGGGAAGCCTTCGGAGGCGGCCAGGCACAGGCCGTCGGCCGATACGACGACGGCATGCGCGACTCCGGGCGTGTTACGCACGAAGTCGGTGATCAGCCAGTCGAACCTGTTCGCCTCGTGGCTAAGGGTTGTCACGCATCCTCCCCGGCGGGACGCTCACTCACTCTGTTCCTCCTGTCCACGTACTTCCTGGCGGCCCCGTCGCACACCCTGCTGGTAGCTGGCCATCCGGCTGCGCATCCGATCCGCCGAAACGGGCGGCATCGGAGCCGGCCGCTGCGGCTGCTGCGGCTGCGCCTGCTGGTTCGCCGTACCGGGAACCAGATTGGCCTTGGGGGTGCGCTTCGGGAGCCCGGCGGCGGTCATGCCGCCGAGGCTGGGCTCGGCGGCAGCGGCCGCCGCGCGCCAACCGGCGTCGGCCGCCGTTCGCCACGCTTCCTCCCCAGAGGGTACGGCTTGCGAGGGCTTGTCCTCACCATCTCCGGTCACCTGCGGCGCCGCCTCCTCCGGCGGCCTGCGGAACCAGGCGGACTCCACCGCCGCGAAGATCGGCAGGAACTCCTCCTGCTCCGGCTCCATCGGCGACACCTCGACCGAGGGCGTCGGGTCGGGCCGGCGCACGTCGTTCGTGGGGTACGACTGGGGCGGCGGAGGCGTCTGGAACGCGCCATTTCCGGATGGGTAGGAGCCCGTGCCCGGGAGCGACGGGTAGACGTTGGAGTCGAACGAGGATGGCTGCCTGCGGTAGGAGCCGCCGTCGGTGTCGGCGGTGAATCCGTTCACGCCCGCCCTGCCGGGGTCCGAATGGTACGGCCCGCTGTCGAACGAGCGCGGTCCCGGCGGCGTGCTCTCGGAAGTCTGGAAACCGTGCCTGGGAGCGGGTCCGTTGGGACGCCGGCCACCGTCGAAGGAGTCGAAGCTGCCGAACGATTTGAACGTCCCGTTCTGCACGGGCGGGCCCGCCGGGGTGGGCACCGTGCCACCGCCGAACGCGGGCCGCTGCGGCAGCGGCTGCTGCTGCGTGCCGTCGACGATCAGCGTGGGCGGGAGCAGCACCATCGCGATCAGGCCGGCGCCCTCGCCCCGCCTGAGCTGGACCCGGATGCCGTGACGCAGCGCCAGGCGGCCGACCACGAACAGGCCCATGCGCCGGGAGACCGACACGTCCACGACGGGCGGCTCGGCCAGGCGGCGGTTGGCCTCGGCCAGCTCCTCCTCGGTCATGCTGATGCCGGTGTCGCTCACCGACAGCAGCGCGCCGCCGCCCTCGATGAGGCTGCTGGTGACGACGACCTGGGTGTTGCTCGGGGAGAACTGGATGGCGTTCTCGACCAGCTCGGCGACCAGGTGGACCAGGTCGTTCGCGGCGCTGCCGAGCACCGAGGTGGCCCGGTGCACCTTGACCTGGACGCGCTCGTAGCCCTCGACCTCCGACAGCGCGGCGCGTACGACGTCGACCAGCTTGGCCGGCTGGCTGCGCCGGCGGGTGGCCTCGTGGCCGGCCAGGACGAGGAGGTTCTCGGAGTTGCGGCGCATGCGGGTGGCCAGGTGGTCGAGCTTGAACAGGTCGGCCAGCCTGGTGCCGTCCTGCTCGCCCTTCTCCAGGCCGTCGATCAGCGAGATCTGCCGCTCCACCAGCGTCTGGGTGCGGCGCGAGAGGTTGACGAACATCGAGCTGATGTTGCTGCGCAGATCGGCCTCCTCGCCCGCCAGCCGCACCGCCTGCTGGTGCACCTGGTCGAAGGCCCTGGCGACCTCGCCGATCTCGTCGTTTCCGTCGACCTCGATCGGCCGAACCTCGCCGACGGACGCGTCACCGCTGGCCCGCAGCCGGTGCACCACGTCGGGGAGCCGGAAGCCGGCCACCTCCAGCGCCTCGGTACGCAGCCGGCGCAGCGGGGTGACCATGGAGCGGGCGATGGCCACGGTGAGCAGCAGGACCAGCAGCAGCAGCGCCAGGATCAGGATCCCCGCGATGATCGCGCTGCTGATCTCGGACTCGCGCAGCTCCTTGCTGCGCAGGCTCACCTGGCCGGCCAGCTGCTGCTCGATGCCGTGCAGCACGTCGATGGCCACGGAGTTCTCGTTGAACCACTGCTCGCGGCTGCCGTTGGCGGAGATCAGGTTGTCGCTGATCCGCGCGCCCGGCGCCCGGCCGCTGGCCAGCGTGACCGCGCGCGCCTTGGTGAGCTGGACGTTGACGTACTCGGGCTGCGAGGTGAGCGCCTTGGACAGCTGGAGCCCGACCTCGACGCCGGCCTCGGCGCCGACCTGGGAGATGTCGCT
Organism: Nonomuraea sp. NPDC003709; assembly: GCF_040610775.1. Taxonomy (NCBI): domain Bacteria; kingdom Bacillati; phylum Actinomycetota; class Actinomycetes; order Streptosporangiales; family Streptosporangiaceae; genus Nonomuraea; species Nonomuraea sp. NPDC003709. The sequence continues at coordinate 93,334 of NZ_JBEXMW010000026.1, forward strand.
CTGCTCGCGGGCGTTGGAGGCGATGAACTGCTCGACTTCCTTGGCGTCCACGTGCTGGGTGTCGTAGGAGGCCTGGAGCAGCTGGACGCGCTGCCGGGAGACCTCCTCCTTGGCCGCGGCGAGCGCGCTCAGGGCGCGGAACTGGCCGATGATCTGCGGGTCGTCGGACAGCAGGCTCAGCTCGTCGTGCAGCTTGAGCAGGGTGTCGGTGAGGAAGTCGTACCGGATGGTCTCGGTCTGGCCCTCGGCGCGGATCCTCGGCAGCCGGCCCAGGTCGTACTTCACCTGCTGGGCGGCCTTCACGATGCGGGGGCCGTACGAGTCGTCGATCGTGTCGAGGTCGGTGTTGACGGTCTTGACGAGCGTGTCCACCGCGGCCTTGCGCTGCGCGAGCGGCTGGGCGAGCTTCTTGCGCATGGCACGGTTGGCGCCGATCCAGCCGCCCGTGTCACGCTCCAGCCCGATCGCCTGCAGCAGGTCGCGGATATGGGCCGCCTGCTCCGCCCCGGTCGCCGTGCGGTCGTAGTCGCCGATGCTCTGCACCGATCCGACGACTCGCGCTCCCCCGAGCACGACGCCGGCCATGGTGGGCACCAGGATCAGGGCGGTGAGCCGCCACCGTACGCGCCAGTTTCTCAGGCCCAGGCGTGGCAGTGGCCGCTTTACGCGGTCCCGCTTCACGGCTGGGCCGCTGTCGGAGTTCCCCGTCACTGCTTCCGCTACCCCTCAATCGTCCCGTCCCCGACGGGCCTTCAAGCCGTCCACAAGGTATCCGCAGGTTCTGACTTACCGGGCATTTCGGACACAATCGTTACACATGTGACCGGTAGTCGTGTGCTGTTGGTTATCGCAGTGCGGCAAGGACTTGATCGCGGACTTGTGCCCTCTGCGCGGCATCGCTGAGGGGGCGACCGGCGCGATCCACGACATAGAAGACGTCCACCGCCTCCGCGCCGAGAGTCTCCACGCGAGCGGCCCTCACGTCAAGACCACACTCGCCGAACGCCCGCCCGATACGCCACAGAAGCCCCGGCCTGTCATGGGCCCTGACTTCCACCACGGTGGCGGTCGCGGAGGCGTCGTCGACCAGTGTCACCCGAGGTGGAGCCACAGGTACCCGGGGCGGCCGCATGGCCCGCGCACGGCGGGCCAGCCGCTGCTCGATGTCAAGACGGCCAGCAAGGACGAGACGGAGATCGGACTCCAGCGTCGCGGGGTCGGGCGGGGAGCCGTACTCGGGGATGACGGAGAACTCGATCACCGCGGTGGAGCCCGCGGAGGCGGACGAGGCGGAGCGCACGATGAGCCGGTGCGCGGACAGCACGCCGGCGGCGCTCCAGAGCAGCCCCACCCGGTCGGGTGCGACGACCGTGACGGCTCCCCCGTTGACGCGGACGGCACCGCCGCCGTGCCGGGCGAGCGCGGTCTGATCGGCCGACAGGGTCGGCGGCTTGGGCGGCGGCGAGCCGGCCAGCACGGACCTGACCCGGCGCACGAGGTCGGCGACGAGCCCGGCCTTCCAGCTGTTCCAGGCGGCCGGCCCGGTCGCGTTGCCGTCGGCGACCGCGAGCGCGGCCAGCAGGTCGAGGACCTCACGGGTGCCGACGGTGGCGGCGACCTTCTCGATCGTGACGGGGTCGTCGAGGTCCCTGCGGGTGGCGGTCTCGGGCAGCAGCAGGTGGTGGCGTACGACCGTGGCGAGGGTGTCGACGTCCTGCGCGGGCAGGCCGATGCGGGTGGCGATGTCGCGGACCACGACCTCGCCGGTCGCCGAGTGGTCCCCCGGCCAGCCCTTGCCGACATCGTGCAGGAGCGCGCCGATCAGCAGGAGGTCGGGACGGGAGACCTCGCGCGTGTGGCTGGCGGCGTTCGCGGCGGCCTCGATCAGGTGCCGGTCGACCGTGAAGCGGTGGATCGGGTTGCGCTGGGGACGGTGGCGTACGCGTTCCCAGTCAGGAAGCAACTTGACAAGGATGCCCGCCTGGTCGAGCTCCTCCCACACGGGCACGGCGGCGCGGCCCGCGCCGAGGATCGACACCAGCGAGTCGCGTGCCTCCTCCGGCCAGGGCACCGGCATGGGAGGCGACTGAGCTGCGAGCACGGACACCGTCGCGGGGGCGAGCGGCAGCCCGGAGTCGGCCGCCGCGGCGGCGGCGCGCAGCACCAGCACGGGGTCCTTGCGCGGGTCGATCCCCCTGGCGAGCACCACCTCGCCGCCGTGCTCGACCACGCCGTCCGCCAGCGGGCGGCGGCCTCGGGGAGCGGGGCCTGACACGAGCCTGTCAACGGTGCGCCAGGTGCCGTCGAAGGCGTGGGAGATGGTACGGCCCGCCTCGGCGAGCCTGCGCATGAGCGCCTCGGCGTCGAGCAGGCCGAGCACCCCCGCCACGGCGTCCTGCTCCTGCAGCACCAGCCGGTCGGTGCCGCGGGCGGTGACGACGTGCAGCGCGTGCCGCACGTCGAGGATGAACTCGTACGCCTCGCGCGCCCTGGGGCCGGGCGCCGATGCGACCCAGGCGGCCGCCACCGCCTGCATGGCCTGGACGTCGCGGAGGCCGCCGCGCCCGTCCTTGAGGTCGGGTTCGAGCAGGAAGGCCAGCTCGCCGCTCACCTGCGCCCGCTTGTCGGCCGCGTCACGCAGCTCGCCGAGGCGGCGCCGGGAGTCGGCCCGCCACTCGGCCAGCACCGCTTCCCTGGCCTTCTTGGTCAGCTCGGCGTCGCCGGCCACGTGCCGGGCCTGGATGAGGCCGAGCACGGCCTTCAGGTCTTTCCTGGCGACGGTCACCGCTTCCTCGACCGTCCGCACGGAGTGGTCGAGGTTGACCGCGGAGTCCCAGACCGGATACCAGATCCGGTCGGCGATCCTGGCCACGTCGGCCCGGCCGTTGTGCAGCAGGACCAGGTCGAGGTCGCTGCCTGGTGCCAGTTCGCCCCTCCCGAGGCTCCCGACGGCGACCAATGAGACGTGGTCGCCGTCGCTCGCCGTGCGGAAGAGATCCTTGAGCCAGCGGTCGGTGTCCGCGGTCCGCTCCTTGCGGGCCGCGGCGTACGAACGGGCCTCTCCCCTCAATGCTGTGCCCCCTTGCCGAGCTCAGCCCGGACGCCGTCGTCCGGGCGTCGCCGTGGATCTGTCGTTTCGGCCGAGCCCCGCCGGGTCACAGGGCCTCAGGACCCCGCTCTCCCGTGCGAACACGGACGATGGTGTCCACCGGGACGGACCAGACCTTGCCGTCACCGATCTTGCCGGTGTGCGCCGCCTTGACGATGACGTCGATCACGTCCTCGGTGTCATCCTCTTCGGCGAGGACCTCCAGGCGGACCTTCGGCACCAGGTCGACCTGGTACTCGGCGCCGCGGTAGACCTCGGTGTGGCCGCGCTGGCGGCCGTAGCCGCTCGCCTCGCTGACCGTCATTCCCTTGATGCCGAACTGCTCCAGTGCGGCCTTCACGTCATCGAGCTTGAAGGGCTTGATGATCGCCGTGATGAGCCTCATGCGTCCACCTTCTTAGCTGCCGGGGCGGTGGGCCCGTTGGGGGAGGTCACGCCGGAGGCGTAGACCGTGCCGAGGTCATACCCCGTCTCGGCGTGCGCGGTGACGTCGATGCCGGTGCGCTCGTCGTCGACGGTGATCCGGAAGCCCATCGTCTTGTCGATGATCTTCCCGAGAACCCAGGTGATGACGAAGGAGTAGCCGCCGACCGCGACCGGGCCAAGCACCTGCAGGCCCAGCTGGCCGAATCCGCCGCCGTAGAACAGACCCTTGCTCTGCTGGTCGAGGAAGGGGTACGCGGCCAGGAAGCCGAGCGAGACGGCGCCGATGACGCCACCCACCAGGTGCACGCCGACCACGTCGAGGGAGTCGTCGAAGCCGAGCTTGTACTTCAGGCCGACGGCGTAGGCGCAGAGGACACCGGCGAGCAGGCCGATGAGCATCGCGGCCCACGGGTCCACGAAACCACAGGCGGGAGTGATGGCGACCAGGCCGGCGACCGCGCCGGAGGCGACGCCGAGGCTGGTGGCGTGCCCGTCGCGCATCTTCTCCACGACGAGCCAGGCGCCCGCGGCGACCGCGGTGGCGATCTGGGTGTTCATGAACGCCAGGCCGGCCGTGCCGTCGACGGCCAGCTCGGAGCCGGCGTTGAAGCCGAACCAGCCGAACCACAGCAGGCCCGCGCCGAGCAGCACGAACGGGAGGTTGTGCGGCCGCATCGGCTCCTTGCGCCAGCCGGTGCGCTTGCCGAGCACGAGACACAGGGCCAGGCCCGCGGCACCCGCGTTGATGTGGACGACCGTGCCGCCCGCGAAGTCCTCGATGCCCATCGTGTTGAGCCAGCCGGTGCCCCACACCCAGTGGGCGATCGGGAAGTAGACGATCGTCGCCCAGAGGATGGAGAAGAGGATCCACGCCCCGAACTTCGCCCGGTCCGCGATCGCGCCGCTGATCAGCGCGACGGTGATGATGGCGAAGGTCAGCTGGAAGGCGGAGAAGACCAGGCTCGGCATGCCGGTGCCGTCGTCCTTGGTGGCCGTGTCCACCAGGCTCTGCAGGCCGAGTGCGTCGAAGCCGCCGACCACGTTGTTGATCGCCGAGCTCGGGTTGTCGGTGAACGCCAGCGAGTGTCCGAACAGCACCCAGGCGATGGTGACCGTGATGATGGCGCCGAACGACATCATCATCATGTTCAGGACACTCTTGGCCCTGGTCATGCCCCCGTAGAAGAAAGCGAGACCCGGAGTCATCAGCAACACCAGCGCGGTGGCCGCGAGCATCCAGGCTGTGGTGCCGCTATCGATCTTCACGACGCGACCCTCCTTACATGTGACGTGTGGCCACAGCGTGTTCGTCCGGGGTTTCATGACTCGACCAGGCGTGTTTCACATTCGTGAATCTCGCCACACTGGTGTTTCGGACGCGTTTCGGTGTTCTCACTCCTCCAATTTCGGCTCAGCAATATCAGGCGTGAGATACTTAGGTTTGCCTAACCTTCGATCAAGGAATGCCGAATGCGTCTTCGCCTGGCCGTCGCCGCCATGCTCCCCGTCCTCGCCCTCGCCGCCTGCGGCACTTCCACGTCCTCGCAGGAGGCGGGACCGACCCGGACCGTCAAGCACGCCATGGGCGAGACGAAGGTGCCGATGACCCCCAAGCGGGTGGTGGTGCTCGACACGGACAAGCTCGACACGATGGTCTCGCTCGGCCTGGCGCCCGTCGGCGCGGCGCAGGCGTCCCAGAACCAGAAGTGGCCCGCCTACCTCGGCTCGGCCCTGTCGGCCACCAAGGCGGTCGGCACCACCCAGGCCCCCAGCATCGAGGCCATCATGGCGCTCAAGCCGGACCTCATCCTGGGCAGCAAGTTCCGGCAGGAGGCCTTCTACGACAAGCTCAGCAAGATCGCGCCGACCGTGTTCACCGAGAAGGTGGGCATCACCTGGAAGGACAACTTCCTGCTCGACGCCGAGGCGCTGGGCAAGAAGGACCAGGCCCAGCAGCTGCTGTCGGGTTATGAGACGCGGGCCAAGGAGGTGGGCGCGAAGTTCTCGAAGCTGAAGGTGAGCATCGTGCGGTTCATGCCCACCGAGATCCGAATGTACGGGCCCGAGTCCTTCAGCGGCATCGTGGTGGGCGACGCGGGCATCCAGCGGCCCGAGGCGCAGAAGCTGGCCGACCAGGCAGACAAGCGCTTCGGCAAGCTGAGCCAGGAGAACATCGCCCAGGCGGACGCCGACGCGATCTTCTACACCGCGTACGGGGAGGCGGCCGTCAAGTCGCAGACCACGGTGACCGGCGGGCCGCTGTGGAAGAACCTCGGCGCGGTCAAGTCGGACAACGCGCACAACGTGGACGACGAGATCTGGATGACCGGAATCGGCGTCACGGCGGCCGGCAAGATCCTGGACGACCTGGACAAGTACCTCACGCCGCTGGCGTCGTAGGCCGCGTCAGGCGTACCCGGTCGCCTTTCCTGACCCTCCCGGGCCGCACCACTCGCGCGTACACCCCCGCGCAGGGCTGCGGCCCCATGTCGAACACGGGCACCCGGTTGTGCCTGGCCACCGTGCGCAGCGCGTCGGCATCGCGCCCGAGGCTCCCGTGTTCGAGCGTCGGCACCGCGCAGCGCGGGCTGGCCACGATCACCGCCAGCACCACCTCGTCACCGATGCGCAGCTCGCGTCCCACCCAGTCGTTCTCCACGAACCCCTCCGCCTCCGTCCCGATCACCAGATTGGGCCGGTAGCGGAGGGCCTCGACGGTGCCACGCGGGCCGAGCGCGCCGATCCGCGCGACCGCGGAGGTCGTGATGAGGTGGATCGGGGCGAAGTCGAAGAACGTCCCGGCGGGCGAGGCGCCGCCGAGCGTGCCGACGGTGTGGGGGACCTCCGCCTCGATGCCCTCGGCCAGCACCCGTTCCGGCGCCGAACGCTCGAACTCGGCGCCCTCCGGAGGCACGTCGATCAGCCGCACCTCGCGCCCGAGCAGCGTCGACAGCTCCTCGTCGCCGGGGACCCCGGCGCCCTCGATCGTGAGCAGGCCGCGCCAGAGGCGAGGGTTCTTGGCGCTGGCGATCTTCCCGGTGGCGACGTCGAGCACCGCCCGCGCACGGTCCCCGGCCAGCCCGCGCTCGGTCACCTCGCTCTCGGTCAGCTCCTCCCCCAGCATCGACTTGACGGGGTAGCGCCGCACGGCCTCCAGATACATGGGGCGATCTTACGGCTGCGCCCAGAACCGCCTCAGATGCGGCACCAGCTCATCCGCCCGATCGTCGGGGAAGAACAACCGCCCGCCCTCGATCTCGACGATCTCCTTGACGCCCGGGATCGTGTCCCGCAGCCACCGGGCCCAGCTCACGTCGAAGAACACGTCTCCCGTGCCCCAGACCAGGAGCGTCGGCACGGTCAGCACGGTGAGCTGCGGCTCGATGGCGATCATGTCCTTGGCGTCGATGGAGGTCAGCAGGCGCTCGAAGGCACGTCCGCCATCGGGCTTGGCGAAGATCGGCCGCAGGTACGCCTCCACCAGCGCCGCCGGATCGTCGATCCGCTCGTAGCCCTCGCCGTACGCGGTCTGGGCCAGGAGCTCCGGCTGGTCCAGGACGAGCGCGGTGAGCGGGGCCAGCTCGCCCCTGGCGGCCAGGTCGACCGTCGGTTTGAACGCCTCGGGCGGGGTGTTGGTGTGGACGTCGCAGTTGGTGAGGGTGAGCGTACGCAGGCGCTCGCGGTGCCGTACGGCGAAGACCTGGGCCACGGCGCCGCCGGTGTCGTTGGCGACGAGATCCACCTCGGTGAGCCCGAGCCCTTCGCACAGCTCCTCGACGGCCTCGGCCAGCGCGGGGATGGACAGATCGTCGCGCGGGGCGCTGCCGCCGTGCAGCGGCAGGTCGATGGCCACGCAGCGGCGCTCGTCGCGGAACGCGGCGATGACGTTGCGCCACAGGTACGAGCTGGTGCCGACGCCGTGCACGAACAGGCTGACCGGCCCGTCCCCCACGTCGACGTAGCTGATGCCCTCCATGGGACCCTCCTCGGGCAGATTACAAACCGACTGTCGGTCTACGAAATTACCGACTGACGGTCGGTTTGTCTACAGTGGGTCCATGAACCTCAAGGCGGAACGCGGCGCGGCCACCCGCGACAGGGTCCTGGCGATCGCCACGCGGCTGTTCGCCGACCGGGGCTACGACGACACCTCCATCGAGGTGGTGCTGCAGGAGTCGGGGCTGAGCCGGGGGGCGCTGTACCACCACTACGCCGGCAAGGACGCCCTCTTCGAGGCGGTGCTGGAGGCCACTGAGTCGGCCATCGGCGGCAAGATCCTGGCAGCCGTCCGCGGCATCACCGACCCTGCGGCGGCCCTCCGCGCCGGCGTGCTGGCCTGGATCTCACTCGCCGGGGATCCGGTCATCCAGCGCATCGTCCTCATCGACGCGCCCGCGGTGATGGGCTGGGAACGGTGGCGGGCCATGGAGGAGCGCTACTCGTTCGGGATGCTGAAGGCGGCGCTGGGGGCCACGGGGGCGGTGCCGGCCGAGTTCCTGGACCTGCACGCGCACATGCTGCTGGCGGCCGTCAACGAGAGCGCCCTGATGGTGGCCCGCGGCGGCGACCACACCACCGCGGTGGCCGCCGTCGAAGAGTTCCTCCGCCGCATCCTCCAGCACTGAAGTCCAGCGCCTCGGCCAACGCCCAACGCGGGCCGCCCGCCGTCGAAGGCGCCGGGCTCCACCGCACACCGACCCACCGACGCGGCGCAACAAAGCGCGGCGGCACCGCTCCGGCGCACCACGCACCAGGGTCGACGCCCGCGACGACGGCATCCCCGGCCAAGCACCGCGACGCCAAGCGTCGTTACGACCGACGTGCCACACCACCACGCCCTCCCGCGCCCGCCATTCCCAGGCGCCGCGTCGGCGGGGCGTGGTACGGCGGGGCCCGGCGCCCACCGCGGCGGGCAATCCGGGCAACCCGCAGGCCCCGGGTGGGGCCGGTCAGGCGGCGGCGGTGGCCATTTTGCGGAGGCGGGCCAGGGCGTCGCGTTCGATGCGGCGGGCGCGGTCGCGGCCGATGCCGTAGCGTTCCCCGACCTCCGTGAGCGTGTGCTCGCGCCCGTCCACCAGCCCGTACCGCCACCGCAGCATCTCGCTGGTGTCGCCCTCGAGCCCCGTCAGCCACTGGTCCAGCCGCTCGCGCTCCAGGATGTCGATGGCCTGCTGCTCGGGATCGGCCCACGTCTCGTCGGCGATCATGTCGCCGAGCTCCGTCTCGTCCTCGTCGCCCACCCCGAGCTGGAGCGAGACCGGGTCGGAGGCCCAGCGCCGCAGCTCGCGTACGCGCTCGATCGGCAGGTCGAGGATCTCGGCGAGATCGTCGTCCGTGGGCTCGGCGTCGAACTCCGCCAGCATGTCGCGGCGGACCCGCATCAGCCGCGTCATCTGCTCCCCCGCGTGCGTGGGCAGGCGCACCGGGCGGGCCTGCTCGTGGATGGCACGCCCCACCGACTGCCGGATCCACCACGTCGCGTACGTGGAGAACTTGTACCCCCGCCGGTAGTCGAACTTCTCCACCGCCCTGACCAGCCCCAGGTTCCCCTCCTGCACCAGGTCGATCAGGGGCATCCCCCGCCCCGAATATTTCCGGGCCACCGCCACCACCAGGCGCAGGTTGGCCTGGATGAACTCGTCCTTCGCCCGCTGGCCGGAAATGGCCAGGCGCTCCAGCTCCTCGTCGGCCGCGTCCCCGATGCGCGGCTCCGAGCCCCCACTGTCGAGCAGCTGCTCGGCGAAGAGACCCGCCTCGATCCGCTTGGCGAGCTCCACCTCCTCCTCCGCCGTGAGCAGCGGGACCCGGCCGATTTCGGCCAGATATGTCCCCAGCAGATCGCGCTCAGCGACGTGCTGCTCCTGCGTGCGACTCCCCGTAGGCCTTGCCATCCCCTGGCACCTCGTTCCGCAGCTGCGTTCTATATCCGGCCAACGTGCGGCCAGACGCAAAGATTCCCTAAAGCAGTACGTCGCTGGGATGGTTCTGGATGTCCTCCTAAAGGAGGAGACCGCCGCGAAACACCTGGTGAACGAGGGGGACGCCGGGCCGGTAGGCAAGGTGTACATAGGAGGGGGCATCGAGCACGACGAGGTCCGCACGGGCCCCGGGCCGTAGCCAGCCTACGTCCGTACGGCGCAGCGCGCGCGCCCCGCCGTACGTCGCCGCCCTGATCGCCTCCAGCGGCGTCATCCGCATCTCGCGTACGGCCAGCGCCACGCAGAACGCCATCGACGACGTGAACGACGACCCCGGGTTGCAGTCGGTCGCCAGCGCCACGGTCGCCCCTGCGTCGATCAGCCGCCGGGCGTCCGGGTACGGCGACCGCGTCGAGAACTCCGCCCCCGGCAGCAGCGTCGCCACCGTGTCCGACGACGCCAGAGCGTCCACGTCGGCCGGCGTCAGATGGGTGCAGTGGTCGGCCGAGGCGGCGCCCAGCTCGCAGGCGATGCGCACGCCGGGGCCCTCCCCGAGCTGGTTGGCGTGCACCCGCACCCCCAGCCCCGCCTTGAGCCCGGCGCCCAGGATCTCGCGGGTCTGGTCGCCGTCGAAGGCCCCGCGCTCGCAGAACACGTCGACCCACCTGGCGTGCGGGGCGCACGCGTCGAGCATCTCCCCGGCGACCAGCCGCACGTAGGAGTCGGCGTCCATGCCGGCGGGCACGACGTGCGCCCCCAGGAACGTGGTCTCGCCGGTCAGCCCGGCGGCGATCTCCAGCGAGCGCCGCTCGTCCTCGACGGTCAGGCCGTACCCGCTCTTGATCTCGACGGTCGTGGTGCCCTGGGCCAGCATCTCGTCCACCAGGGCACGCGCGTGGGCGGCCAGCTCAGCGTCGCCGGCCTGCCGGGTGGCGGCGACCGTGGTCCTGATGCCGCCCCCGGTGTACGGCTCGCCGGACATGCGGGCCTGGAACTCGGCCGTCCGGTCACCGGCGAAGATCAGGTGGGCGTGGCTGTCCACGAAGCCGGGGATGACGGCGCGGCCCCCGACGTCCACCCGCTCGTCGGCGTCGGGGGCCTCCGCGGCGGGCCCGGCCCAGGCGACCAGGCCGTCCGCCACGACCAGCGCCGCTTCGGGGATCTCCGCGCGCTCGGGGTCGCCGGTGTACAGCGAGCCGATCCCGTCGATCAGCGTCGTGCTCATCTCACCCTCCGTATCGCCTCTGCCAGCAGGGATCCGACGTCGCCGAGCCGGTGCCGCCCGTCCGTGACGACGCGGCGGCCGCCGGAGACCACCGAGTGCACGTCCGCCGCCGTGGCCGCGAACACGACGGCCTCCGGCCCGCCCGCGCCCGCAGTCCGTACGGAGTCGAGCCGTACCGACACCAGGTCGGCCCACGCGCCGGGCACCAGCAGCCCCGCGTCGGGGAAACCGAGGGAGGCGTGACCGGCGACGGTCGCGGCGGCGAGCAGGTCGGCGGCGCTCCAGTTGCCGCGCCTGCCGCTGCGCAGCCGCTCGTCCAGCTCGACCCCGCGCGCCTCCTCGAACAGGTCGATCACGGCGTGGCTGTCGGAGCCGAGCGTGATCTGCGCGCCCCGGTCGGCCGCCGCCCTGGCCGGGCCGATGCCGTCGGCGAGGTCGCGTTCGGTGGTGGGGCACATGCAGATGTGCGTGCCGGACTTGGCGATCAGCTCGATGTCCACGTCGGTCAGGTGGGTGGCGTGCACGGCGGTCGAACGCGGACCCAGGGCGCCCCGCTCGTGCAGCACCTGGACCGGCGTCGCCGCGTACATCTCCACGCAGGCGGCGTTCTCGGCCGGCTGCTCGGACACGTGCATGTGCAGGGGGCCCGCGTGCCGGTGGGAGAACTCGGCCACGACCGGCATCTGCTCCGGCGGCACCGCGCGCACGGAGTGGATGGCCGCGCCGATCTCCACGTCGGGCTGCCCCTCGTAGGCCGCCGCCAGGTCGTCGGCCCTGACCGCCCAGCGCTCGGCGTCGCCGTCGGTGAAGCGCAACTGCGCGCCGGTGAGCGGGGCGCCGATGCCGCCGGTCAGGTAGCAGGTGTCGAGCAGCGCGATGCGCAGGCCCGCCTCGCGGGCCGCGCGGACCAGCGCGTGGCCCATCTCGTTGGCATCGTCGTACGGGCGGCCGTCCGGCCCGTGGTGCAGGTAGTGGAACTCGCCCACGCAGGTCACCCCGGCCAGCGCCATCTCGGCGTAGACGGCCCTGGCCAGCTGGAGGTAGGAGTCGGGCTCCAGCGCCCCCGCCACCTCGTACATCCGCTCGCGCCAGGTCCAGAAGTCGCCCTTGCCCTCCTGGGCGGTGCCGCGCAGCGCGCGGTGGAAGGCGTGGGAGTGGGCGTTGGCCAGGCCGGGAACGGTGATCCCCGGCAGGCGCTCGGCCGTGCCGGGCGGGCCCTGGCCGACGCTCGCGATCCGTTCGCCCTCGACCTCGATGAGCACGCTCTCCGCGACTCCGCCGGGGAGCCAGGCCTGTTCGCACCAGTAGGTCAGCGGCACAGGTCCTCCAGCACGTCCGCGAGCGCGACGACTCCCGCCTCGCAGTCTGCCCGCTCGGCGTGCTCGTCGGGGGAATGGGACACGCCGGTGGGGTTCCTGACGAACAACATCGCGCTCGGGACACCCGCCGAGGCCAGGATCCCCGCGTCGTGGCCCGCCCCCGTGGGCAGGACGGGCGCGGGCGTGTCGCCTCCCGCGACCCTGGCCAGGCGGTCCCTGAGCGGCACGTCGAAGTCGACGACCGGCGTCCACGACTCCTCCCGCACCGTGGCCCCCGCCTCCTCGGTCAGCTCGGCGACGAGGGCGCGCACGGCGGCCTCGTCCGCCCCGCGGGCGTCGAGCCAGGCAGAGACCAGGCCGGGGATGGCGTTCGCGTTGCCCGGCAAGACGCGTACCTTGCCGACCGTGGCCACCACGTCGCGGCGCGCCGCGGCCGCGCGGGCGGCCAGCACCATGCGGGCGAACGGCAGCATCGGGTCGTCCCGGTCGGCCAGCCGGGTGGTGCCCGCGTGGTCGGCCCGGCCGTGGAAGTCGAAGCGCCAGCGTCCGTGCGGCCAGATCGCCGCGGCCACGCCCACCGGCCGCCCCTCGTGGACGAGCGCCTGCCCCTGCTCGACGTGGAGCTCCACGAACGTGCCGACCGTCGCGAGCGTCTCGTCGTCCCGCCCCAGCTCGTACGGCGCCCGCCCGGCCTTCGTCATGACGTCGGCCAGTGTGTCGCCGGAGTCGTCCGTGAGCGCGAGGGCCCGCTCGGGCGACAGCACGCCCGTGAGCAGCCTCGACCCCATGCACGGCACCCCGAACCTGGCGCCCTCCTCGTCGGTGAAGCAGGCCACGCCGACCGGCTTGGACGGTGTGGTCCCGCGCTCCCTCAGGAGGTCCAGGGCGGCGAAGGCCGACACGACCCCGAGCGGACCGTCGTACGCGCCGCCCTGCCGTACGGAGTCGAGGTGGCTCCCGGTCACCACGCCGGGGCGGCCGGAAGGGTCGCCCCACCATGCCCAGAGGTTGCCGTTGCGGTCTTCGCGCAGGTCGAGCCCCCGTCGCCCGGCCTCCCCCGCGAACCACTCGCGTAGCTCCATGTCAGCGGCCGACCAGGCGTCCCTGACGTAGCCCCCGGTCGCCGGATCCCGTCCTATGTGCGCGAGTGGTTCAAGCATGGCCCCACTGTAGTGAATGGATCCATTCAGTTGACAGGCCCTCCCCTGGGACGGAGGGTCAGCTCGGTGAGGTGGGCGTCGGGGCCCGCGGTGACGGCGGCCAGCACGGCCCGAGCCACGCTCTGCGGCGTCAGGTACTTCTCGGGCTCGAACTCGCCGCCCTCGTAGCTACGCAGCTCGCGCTGCATGTCGGTGGCCGTCCGGCCCGGGTAGACGGTCGTCACCCTCAGCCGCGGCTCCTCCAGCCGCAGCGCGTCGGCGAACGCCTTCAGCGCGAACTTGCTGGCCGCGTAGGCGCCCCACTCGGGGTTGGCCCGCTGCCCCGAACCCGAGTTGACGCAGACCACGTGTCCCCCGGCCCCGCGCAGGGCGGGCAGCAGCAGCCGGGTCAGCTCGGCGACCGCGACGACGTTCACCTCCAGCGTCTCGCGCCACGCGGCGGCGGGCAGGTCGGCGATCCGGCCCATCCGGTTGATCCCGGCGGAGTGCACGAGCACGTCGAGCCGTTCGATCCCGGCGACGTCCGCCTCCGTGACCGCCGTCAGCTCCGCCGGCCAGACCCGCGCGTCGGGCAGCCCGGCCGCCACGGCGGCCAGCGACTCCTCGTCGCGGCCGTTGAGTATCACGTGGTGCGTGGGGCCCAGCGCCTCGGCCACGGCCGCGCCGATCCCGCGCGAAGCGCCTGTGACCAGCGCAGTCGGTCGTTCGTTCATGGAGATCAGTTTATTGATGTTGACGGATGCTCAAATTTGAATACAAACTTGTACTCATGTCTGCTTCGACGCGCATCCTCATCCTCGGCGCTCTGCTCGACGGCCCCATGAACGGCTACGGGGTCCGGAGGCGGCTGGAGGTGATGGGCGCCGACCAATGGGCGAACGTCGCCTTCGGGTCGATCTACCACGGGCTGAGCAAGATGGCCGACGAAGGACTCCTGGCCGTCGTCGAGGCGGGCAAGGGCGGCAAGGTCGGCTACGAGCTGACCGAGCACGGCCGCGAAGAGTTCCACCGGATGTTGCTGACCGCCTGGCACGAGATCAAGCCCATCGTCGACCCGTTCCAGGTGGCGCTGACGTTCATGGATCGGCTGGAAAAACAGGAGATTCTGCAGGCGCTGTATGCGAGGATGCAGCAGCTCAGAATGAGCATCGAGATCCTTGGACATGCCGTCGGCGCCAAGCAGCGCTACGGCGCTCCCCAGCACATCGACGAGAACCTCCTCCTCAACAGAGCCATGGTCCAGGCCCAGCTCGACTGGGTCGAGAAGGCCATCGAACGGGTTGAGGCCGACGAATTGCCCTAAGGAGCTGAACCCCCCAATGATCATTCAGGCGCAGGGCCTGCGAAAGACGTTCACCACCAGGAGCAGGAAGGGCACGCAGACCGTCGAGGCCGTCCGCGGGGTGGACCTCGAGGTCGCGCAAGGCGAGATCTTCGGCGTGCTCGGACCCAACGGGGCCGGCAAGACCACCACGATCAGGATGCTCTCCACGCTGATCGCCCCCGACGCGGGCACGGCCACCGTCGCGGGCCACGACCTGCTCAAGGAGCCGAGCGCCGTCCGGCGCAAGCTCGGGTACGTCAGCCAGGCCGGCGGCGTCGAGGACACCACGAGCGCCAGGGCCCAGATCATGATGGCCGCCAAGATCCACGCCATGGCCGACCCGAAGCAGGCCACCGCGGAGGTGCTGGAGCGCTTCGACCTGACCGAGATGGCCGACCGCCCCGGCCGTACCCTGTCGGGCGGGCAGAAGCGGCGCGTGGCCATCGCGATCGGGCTGGTGCACAACCCGCCGCTGCTCTTCCTCGACGAGCCCACCACCGGCCTCGACCCGCAGAACCGCGCCAACCTCTGGGACCGCATCAGGCAGCTGCGCGAGGCCGGAACGAGCGTGCTGCTCAGCACCCACTACCTCGACGAGGCCGACGCGCTGTGCGACCGCCTCATGATCGTCGACCACGGCCTGGTCGTGGCCGAGGGCACCCCCGGGGAGCTCAAGCGGGAGGTCTCCGGTGACGTGATCACGCTCAGGGTGGACGACCCGGAGCGGGCCGCGGACACGCTCAAGCCGTACGCCCGCGAGACCCGCGTCGACGAGGACCTGCTGCGCGTCTACGTCGACGACGGCGAGCACACGCTGCCCGCGCTGCTGCGGGCCCTTGAGGAGCAGGGGCTGGGGCTGAGCTCGATCGCGCTCGACCGCTCCACGCTCGACGACGTCTTCCTGGCCAAGACCGGCCGTTCCCTCCGCGACACCGGAGCCGCCTCATGATCCGCCACACCGTCCTGTTCACCGGCTACGAGCTGAAGAAGTCGTTCAGCAACCCGATCTGGCCGCTGTTCGGCATCATGCAGCCGGTGCTGTACCTGCTCATGTTCGCGCCGCTGCTGAAGTCGCTGACGCCGGGCGGCTCGACGGTGGACGCGCTGCGGATGTTCACGCCGGCGTCGATGATGATGATCGCGGTCTTCGGGGCGCTGTTCTCGGGGTTCGGGCTGATCGCCGACCTGCGCAACGGCTCGCTCGAACGGTACGCCGTCAGCCCCGCCTGGCGGCCGGCCATCGTGCTCGGGCGGGTGGCCAAGGACATGGTCGTGCTGGTGTGCCAGGCGATCCTCGTGCTCGTCGTGGCCATCGCGATGGGCGTGCGCATCGGGGCCGTCGAGCTGCTGCTGGTGCTGCTGCTCATGGCCGCCACCGGGCTGTTCGCCTCGGGGCTGTCCCAGGGGCTGGCGCTGACCGTACGCGACGAGAACGGCATGTCGCAGACGCTCAACCTCTTCATGCTGCCGATCATGCTGCTGGCCGGGCTGTTCATCCCGATCTCGTACGCGCCCGGCTGGATGCAGACGCTCGCCCCGATCAACCCGCTCTACCACGCGGTCGAGGCAGGGCGGGCGCTGTTCGCCGGGCGGTTGTCGGACCCGTCGATCCCGATCGCGTTCGCGGTGTTCATCGTGCTGGCGCTGCTCACCACGATCTGGTCGATGCGCTCGCTACGCAGGATCGCCGGGTAGGAACGTACCGGTCTCGTCGGTCATCCGCTCGTACTCCTCGAGCCTGGCCTGGGTGCGTAGCGGCGCCGCGTCGGCCATGGCCTCGACCAGGGCCATGGCCAGGGCGAGCGGCGCCGCGTGCGAGTCGAACACGAGCCGGTCGCCGACGGGGGCGTCCAGCACGACCTCCGCCGGAAAATCCGACTTATCCGTTATGGCCGCCACCCGCAGCCCCATCTTCTCCGCGTACTCCAGCGCCTGCACGGCCTCCGCCGGATACCTCGGCAGGACCACGGCCACCACCCACTCCGCGCCCGCCCTGCGGGCCGCGTGCAGCCCGTCGACCAGCTCCGACCCGCCGTGCGTGAGCAGCCGCACGTCGGGGTGGATGCGGCGGGCGTAGTAGGCGAAGGTGGTGGCCAGCCCGCAGGAGACCCGCAGCCCCACGACGGGCAGCGGCTCGGTGGCGGCCAGCTGCTCGCCGAGCTCCTTGAGGGGGAAGGCCGGCAGCCGCTCCCTGACGATCGCGAGGTTGCGGATCTCGCAGTCGATGGCCCCGCGCAGCAGGCTCTCCTGCGGCTCCGCCACCGTCGCGCCGCCCAGCACGAGCGGGCGCAGCGCCTGCCGCAGCTCGGGGTACCCGGCGAATCCCAGCACCATCGCGAACCGGGTCACGGACGGCTGGCTCACCCCGGCCCGCTCGGCCAGCTCCACGCTGGACAGGAAGATCGCCTCATCGAGATGCTCGGTGAGGTAGTGCGCGATCCTCCGCTGCACGGGCGACAGCCTCCGGCCATCCAGCAGCACGCTCAGCCCACCGTGATATCCGTCCGCCACGCCACCTCCAACGCTTCCCACCCCGCATTCTCATCCCACCACCCTCACGACCCCCACCAGATGGGTGGCGGAAGCGCGGTGGGTCAGGATTCGCGCATCGGGATGCGGACGCCGCGGGCGGCGGCCACGTCGGCGGCCTCCTCATAGCCCGCGTCCACGTGCCGCATGACCCCCGTCCCAGGGTCGTTGGTCAGCACACGGTTGAGCTTCTCCCCCGCCAGCGCGGTCCCGTCGGCCACCGTCACCTGGCCGGCGTGGATGGACCGGCCGATCCCGACCCCGCCCCCGTGGTGGATGGACACCCAGGCGGCCCCCGAGGCCGTGTTGAGCATGGCGTTCAGCAGGGGCCAGTCAGCGATCGCGTCCGACCCGTCCGCCATGGCCTCCGTCTCGCGATACGGCGAGGCCACGGAGCCGCTGTCGAGGTGGTCGCGCCCGATCACGATGGGCGCCTGCAGCTCGCCCGAGGCCACCATGTCGTTGAAGCGCTCCCCCGCGACGTTCCGCTCGCCGTACCCGAGCCAGCAGATCCGCGCGGGCAGCCCCTGGAAGTGGACCTTCTCCCCGGCCTTCCTGATCCACCGGGCGAGTCCCTCGTTCTCCGGGAAGAGCTCCAGGATGGCCCGGTCGGTCGCGGCGATGTCGGCGGGGTCCCCGCTCAGGGCGGCCCACCGGAACGGGCCCTTGCCCTCGCAGAACAGCGGCCTGATGTACGCGGGCACGAACCCCGGGAAGTCGAAGGCCCGCCCGTAGCCGGCCAGCTGCGCCTCGCCCCTGATGGAGTTGCCGTAGTCGAACACCTCCGCCCCGGCGTCCTTGAACCCGACCATCGCCTCCACGTGCCGCGCCATCGAGGTCCGGGCCCGCTCGGTGAAGCCGGCCGGGTCCTTGTCCCGCTCCGAGGCCATGTCCTCGAAGGCGACCCCCAGAGGCAGGTACATCAGGGGGTCGTGCGCCGAGGTCTGGTCGGTGACGATGTCGATCTCGGCCCCGCGGGCGAGCAGGTCGGGCACGGCCTCCGCGGCGTTCGCGACGACCCCGATGGACAGGGGACGGCGCTCGTCGCGCGCCGCGTACGCCAGCCGCAGCGCCTCGTCCAGCGACGACGCCTCCACGTCGAGGTAACGGTGCTCGATCCGCCGGGTGACCGAGCGCGGGTCGCAGTCGAGGCAGATCGCCACCCCGCCGTTCATGGTGACGGCCAAGGGCTGGGCTCCGCCCATCCCGCCGAGCCCGGCCGTCAGCGTGATCGTCCCGGCGAGCGACCCACTGAAGCGCTTGGCGGCCACGGCCGCGAACGTCTCGTACGTCCCCTGCAGGATGCCCTGCGTGCCGATGTAGATCCACGACCCGGCGGTCATCTGCCCGTACATGGTGAGCCCGGCCGCCTCCAGCCGCCGGAACTCCTCCCAGTTGGCCCAGTCGGGCACGAGGTTGGAGTTGGCGATGAGCACCCGGGGCGCCCACTCGTGGGTGCGGAACACGCCCACCGGGCGCCCCGACTGGACCAGGAGGGTCTCGTCGCCCTCGAGCGTCGTCAGCGTCCTGACCATCGCGTCGAACGACGCCCAGTCACGCGCGGCCTTGCCCGAGCCGCCGTAGACGACCAGCTGCTCGGGGTGCTCGGCGACCTCCGGGTCCAGGTTGTTCTGGAGCATGCGGAGCGCCGCCTCCTGCGGCCACCCCTTGGCGGTGATCGTCGTGCCTCGCGGCGCGCGCACGCTGCGGCTCATCGTGACCCTCCTGAATGAAAACATTCACATATGTCACCCGCAGAGTACATGGATTAGCTGACGAGGAACTGGGTGGCCGCCAGCTCCCGGTAGAGCTCGTCCTCCCCGACCAGCGAGTCGTGCGTCCCGATCGCCCGTACGCCACCCCCTTCCATGACCACGATCCGGTCCGCGTTCGTCACGGTGGACAGCCGGTGGGCGATCACCAGCACGGTCGTCTCCGTGGCCACCTCGGCGATGACCTCGCGCAGCCGCAGCTCGTTGACCGCGTCGAGCTGGGAGGTGGCCTCGTCGAGCAGCAGCAGCCGGGGCTTGCGCAGCAGCGCCCTGGCGATGGCGACGCGCTGGCGCTCGCCGCCCGACAGCAGCACGCCGCGGTGCCCGACCGGCGTCTCCAGCCCTTCGGGCAGCCTGTCCACCAGGTCGTCGAGCCTGGTGCGGGCGACGGCCCGGCGCAGCTCGTCCTCGGTGGCGTCCTGGGCGGCGAAGAGCAGGTTCTCCCGGAGGGTGCCGGCCAGCACGGGGGCGTCCTGCTCGACGTACCCGAGGGCGGCCCGCAGCTCGCCCAGCGGCCAGTCGCGGATGTCGCGCCCACCGATGGCGATGAGCCCCTTCTGATGGTCGTAGAAGCGCTCGATCAGCGCGAACACCGTCGACTTGCCCGCGCCCGACGGCCCCACCAGCGCGGTCAGCCCGCCGGGCGGCACCTCGAAGGTGACCCCGTCGTGCACGGTCGGCCGGTCGTCGCCGTACTTGAAGACCACGTCCCGGAACGTCACCCCGACCGGCTCGGAGGTCCCCGCGACGGCGGCGGCGACCGGCTCCGCGGGCAGGTCCTCGATCTCCTTGATCCGCTTCATCGCGGCCAGCCCCTGCTGGAGCTGGACGCCGCCCTGGACGAGCTGCCCGATCGGCGGCACCAGGTAGAACAGGTACAGCAGGAACGCGATCAGCGACGACACCTCCAGCGTCCCCGACGCGACCCGGGCCCCGCCGACGGCCAGCACCGCGAGGAACGCGATCTGCACCGCCATCCACGTCGCCACTCCCGCGAGCGACGTCCACCCGGCGACCTGCAGCCCCCGGTCGCGGGCGCGCACCGCCGCGTCGCCCACCACCGCGATCTCCCGCTCCTCCGCGCCGCTGGCCTTGACGGTCCGGTACGCCTGCAGCGCCCGGTCCAGCACGGCCCCCATCTCGCCCACGGCCTCCTGGGCATGGGTCTGCGCCCGCTGGATCCTCGGCATGATCAGCGCGACGAGCCCGCCGATCACCACCACCACGAGCAGCGTGACCAGCAGCAGCACGCCGTCCATGGTCGCCATCATGATGATCGCCCCGACCAGCATGAACGTGGCGCTGACGGACTCGACGATCCCGTTGGTCAGCACGGCCCGCAGCAAGGTCGTGTCACCCGTCACCCGCGACAGCAGGTCGCCGGGCTTGAGCCGGTCCACGTCGGCGACCTTGAGCCGCAGCATCCGGTCGACGAGCTTGCGCCGGGCGCCGAGCACGATGCCCTCGCCCGTGCGCTCCATCAGATAGCTTCCGGCGGCCGACACGACCGCGCCGATCAGCACCGCCGCGGTCAGCCCCAGCAACGGCCCGGCCATCGAGCCGGTCTCGCCGAACGCGTCCACGACGTATTTGGCCAGCAACGGCATGGCGAGACCCGCCGCCGAGCCGATCAAGCCCAGTAATCCGCCCAGGATCAGGATCTTCCGGTGCGGGCGGACGTGGGAGAGCAACTCCTTGACCACCACATCTCCTTCCACGACATGTCTCGACTTGCTCTAACGAACGGGACCGCGCGATCCGCACCGCTTCGACAGGGTCAACCTAGATTGACGACTTAAGTATGTCAACTTTCGTTGACCCTCATTCTTGAGGAGGAGACGACATCCGGAAGCGTCCGGCGGACGAATAGGGCGTCGAGGAACCCGGCCGGAACCTCGCAGTAAACGATCAGCCCTTCCGAAAGGACCGAAAATGGAGCTCCGGATCAACCGGCGCGCTCTAGTCGGACTTGGCCTCGCCGCAGCTGTCGCCGCGTCGTCGTTGGCCGTGCTCCGCACCGACTCCGGCATCGCTTCCTCGCACCGCGAGGCTCCCATGATCGCGGGCGACCCCCAGCACGACAACACGGACGTGTACGCGTTCGTGAGCCCTGACAAGGCCGACACGGTGACCCTGCTGGCCAACTGGATCCCGTTCGAGGAGCCCCACGGCGGCCCGAACTTCTACCCGTTCGCCACCAAGTCCCGCTACAACATAAAGATCGACAACGACGGCGACGCCAGGCCCGACATCACGTACGAGTGGACGTTCCGCAACGAGGACAAGCGCGGCAACACCACGTTCCTGTACAACAATGGCCCCGTCACCTCGCTCGACGACCCGAACCTGCTCTTCCGCCAGCGCTACACGCTCAGGAAGATCACTCCCAGCGGCACCCGGACGCTGGTCGGCGACGGCATCGTCGCACCGAGCAACGTCGGCCCGGCCTCGATGCCCGACTACGGCACCCTGCGCGCCCAGTCCATCAAGAGCCTGCCCGGCGGCGGCAAGTCGTTCGCCGGCCAGGCGGACGAGGCGTTCTTCCTGGACCTGCGCGTGTTCGACCTGCTCTACGGCGGCAACCTGTCCGAGGTCGGCCAGGACACCACCCGGGGCTACAACGTGAACAGCGTGGCCCTCCAGGTGCCCTCCTCCGAGCTGGCGCTCAAGGGCGACGTCAAGCGCAACCCGGTGATCGGCGTCTGCTCGACCACCGACAAGTTCAACGGCAGCAGGTACGTGCAGGTCTCGCGCCTGTGCAACCCGCTGGTGAACGAGGTCGTCTCGCCCGCCGGGCTCAAGGACGCCTTCAACGCCCTGCCCCCGGAGAAGGACGCCGATGTGGCGCCGCTGGTCAAGCGGGTCATCGACCCCGAGGTGGCCAGGCTGCTGGAGGCCATCTACGGCATCAAGGCCCCCGCGACCCCGCGCAACGACCTGGTCGAGATCTTCCTGACCGGCATCGCCAAGCAGAACGGCCCAATCAAGGCCGACCTGAACTCGCAGGTGCTCAACAAGGACGCGGGCAAGCTGCGCCCCTCCGAGATGCTGCGGCTGAACATGGCGATCCCGCCCGCGAAGGACCCGAACCGCCTCGGCGTGCTGGCCGGTGACCTCCAGGGGTTCCCGAACGGCCGCCGTCTCAT
Organism: Nonomuraea sp. NPDC003709; assembly: GCF_040610775.1. Classification (NCBI taxonomy): domain Bacteria; kingdom Bacillati; phylum Actinomycetota; class Actinomycetes; order Streptosporangiales; family Streptosporangiaceae; genus Nonomuraea; species Nonomuraea sp. NPDC003709. The sequence goes on from NZ_JBEXMW010000026.1 coordinate 115,262, forward strand.
CGACGACGTCGTGGACATCGAGCTGCAGGCCGTGGCCGGCGCCGCGGTGACCGGCAAGCTCGTGCCCGGGCTGACGGACAAGGTGGACAGGAACGACAAGCCGATCCTCCAGTCGTTCCCCTACATCCCGCTGCCCAGCAATGTCGCGGTGAACCAGCGCTGACTCCCCGACCGGCCTGCTCCCTCTCCAAGCGGGCCGGTCAGCCCCCGGCGGCAGACCACCCTTCTCCCACCGTCTGCCGCCGACATGAGGCCGGCCGGCCGTGCTCCCCGTCACGGCCGGCCGGCCAACTCCCCAGCACCCTGGAGCCTTGGACATGCGTGCCTTCGTGATATTCGCCGGGCTTGCCCTCATCGGGGCCATGACCTTCACGACCCTCTCGTTCTCGGCGGCGCCCGCGCCGGGGCCGGTGGCGGACAAGCCGTTCACCGAGACGCTGCAGGATCGGCTCAAGCGCCTGCCGGGCGACTACCGCGGCTGGGCCCAGCTCGCCTCCCAGTACGTCGACCAGGCCAGGATCACCGGCGACCCGTCGTACTACACGAAGGCGGAGGGCGCGATCACCACGGCCGCCAAGCTGAGGGCCGAGGACGACGCGGTGCTCACCGGCCAGGCGGCGCTGGCCGCCGGACGCCACGACTTCGCCGAGGCGGTGCGGCTGGCCGAGCGCGCGATCGACGTCAACCCGTACGGCGCCCCGGCCTACGGCGTGCTGGCCGACGCGCGGACCCAGCTCGGGGACCTGCGCGGGGCGCGGCGGGCCGTGGACGAGATGCTGGGCCTGCGCCCCGGAGTGGCGGCCTTCGCCCGCGCCTCGTACGCGGCCGAGCTGCGCGGCGACAGGGCCGGAGCTCGCAAGTACCTCGAAATGGCGCAGAACGACGCGTGGCAGCCGGCCGACCTCGCCTACGCCCGCTACTACCTCGGCGAGCTGGCCCTCCACTCCGGCGACCTGGCCACGGCGGCCGGCTGGTACGCCAAGGCCCTGCAGGCCTACCCCGGCTACACCCCGGCGCTCGCGGGCCAGGCCAGGACCGCCGCGCTGAGCGGCCGGCTGACCGAGGCGCTCGGCCTTTACCAGAGCGTCGTCGAACGCCTCCCGCTCCCCCAATACCTGATCGAGCAGGGCGAGACCCAGATCAAGGCGGGCCGGCCCGCCGACTGGACCCTGCTGAAGGCGCAGCGCAAGCTGTTCCAGGCCGCGGGCGTGCGTGACGACCTGACCTGGGCCGAGTTCGAGGCCGACCACGGGGACCCGGCGCTGGCGGTCGAGCACGCCAGGGCCGAGTACGCGCGCAACCCGAACCTCGTCGCCGCCGACGCCCTCGCCTGGGCCCTGTTCAAGGCGGGCAAGCCGGCCGAGGCGCTGCCGTACGCCAAGAAGGCCACGGCGACCGGCTGGCAGAACCCGCTGCTGAAGTACCACCGCGCCAAGATCGAGCAGGCGCTGGGCCGGTCCGTCAAGGTGGACCCCGGCTTCGACCCGACACTGTCCGCACTGGCGAGGTTCTCATGAGAGTCATCTGGCTCGGCCTGCTGTCCGTCGCGATGGGCCTGGTGCTGTCGCTGGGCCTGAGCGTCGTCCTGGTCGCCGCGGCCAAGGCCGCGCCCGTGGCGATGCACCCGCTGGGCAACTTCACCGTCAACCACTACAACGGGCTGCGGATCTCGCCCTCCGACGTGCGCAACCTCGCCGTCGTGGATGCGGCCGAACTGCCCACGCTGCAGGCCAAGCCGCAGGTGGACGCCTCGTACGCGACCCGCCGCTGCGGCGCGCTGGCCGCCGCCCAGCGGCTCACGGTGGCGGGCCGGACGGTGCCGTGGCGGGTGGCCGGCTCCGCCTTCGCCTACGCCCCCGGCCAAGGGGGCCTCCAGACCAGCCGGCTGACCTGCCGGCTCGTGGCCGGAGTCCGCGCCTCGGGGGCCGTGGAGTTCGCCGACGGGTTCGAGCAGGACAGGATCGGCTGGCGGGAGATCACGGCGGTGGGCGACGGGGTGCGCCTGGTCCGCTCGTCGGTGCCGTCGGTGAGCGTGAGCAAGGAGCTGCACGCGTACCCCGAGGATCTGCTGGCGAATCCGCTCGACCAGCGCACCGCGACGATGACCGCCGCGCCCGGCGCGGGCCTGCCCGGCCAGGGCGGCTCCGGCGCTCCCGGTCGCACCGTGTCCGGCGGGATCGGCATCGGCGGGCCGATCGGGGACGCGCTGGCCGCCCTGGACCGGACGTTCGCCGGGCTGATCGGCTCCGACTCGCTGACGCTCCCGCTCGGGCTGCTGGCGGTCGGGCTGGCCGTGGTGCTGGGCGCCGGGCACGCGCTGATCCCCGGGCACGGCAAGACCATCATGGCCGCGTACCTGGCCGGACGGCGGGGACGCCCGCGCGACGCGCTCGTGGTGGGCGCGACGGTGACGGCCACGCACACGGTCGGGGTGCTGGTGGTGGGGCTGCTGCTGAGCGCGTTCACGGCGCTGGCGGGCGAGTCCGTGCTGGCGTGGCTGGGGGTGGCCAGCGGCGCGCTGATCGCCGTCATCGGCTTCCGCCTCCTCCTGAACGCCCGCCGCGGCACCTCCCCACACGGCCACGCCCACGCCCACGCCCACGCCCACGGGCATGGTCACGGGCATGGGCATGGACACGGGCATGGACACGGGCATGGACACGACGGCGAGGAGGCGACGAAACGGGCAGGGCTGGTGGGGCTCGGCATCGCGGGCGGGCTCGTCCCCAGCCCGTCGGCCCTCGTCGTGCTCCTCGGCGCCATCGCGCTCGGCCGCACCTGGTTCGGCGTGGCGCTGGTGACCGCGTACGGCATCGGCATGGCCGCCACCCTCACCGCCACCGGCCTCCTGCTGGTCAAGCTGGTGGACCGCCTGGAACAGCGCGCCTCGGCGGGCCGCCGCCTGGCCGCCAGGCTCTCGGGCCTGGCCCCGGTGGGCACGGCCGCGATGGTGGTGCTGCTCGGCGCGGGCCTGGCCCTCCGCTCGGTGGCCACCCTCTAGCGTCCGTACATCTACGCCTTTATAGTCATGTCCATGACTACTCATGGACATGACTACTCATGGCTTTGAGGCATGCCGTGCTGGCGGCCCTGCTCGGCGGCGAGTACAGCGGCTACCAGCTCACCAAGATCTTCGACGTCGGCGTCTCCAACTTCTGGTACGCCGCCCCTCAGCAGCTCTACGCGGAGCTGACCAAGCTGGAGGCCCACGGGCTGATCGCGGGGCGGGAGGTCGTCCAGACGGGCCGGCCCAACAAGCGGGTGTTCACGGTCACCGAGGCCGGGGCCGCCGAGCTGGCGGCCTTCGCCGCGACCCCGCCCAAGCCCCTGCTCATCCGCGACGACCTCGCCGTCAAGGTGCACGCCGTGGATCACGTCGATCCCGGGCCCGTGATCGAGCAGCTCCGGGAGCGGGCCGAGGAGGCCGCGGTCAGGCTCGCCTTCTTCGAGCAGACCCTCCTGCGCATACGCGGTGACCTGGACGAGGAGACGTTCCTGCGCCGGGGCGCGAACGTCGGCCCCTACCTGTCCTGCCTGGCCGGCTGCCGCCTGGAGCGCGAGATGCGCGACTGGTGCCTGGAGACCGCCCGGACCCTGACCGAACGCGCGGCTCACGCGGAGAGGACGACGCCATGACCTACGTGCGTTATGTCGCCATCGGCGACAGCCAGACCGAGGGCCTCGGGGACGGCGACGACGTCACCGGCCACCGCGGCTGGGCCGACCGCCTCGCCGAGCACCTGGCCGCCGCCGACCCGGACCTGCTCTACGCCAACCTCGCGGTCCGCGGCCGCCAGGCGGCCGAGATCCAGGCCGAGCAGCTGCCCGCCGCCCTGGCGCTGCGCCCCGACCTGGTCACGGTCATGGCGGGCATGAACGACATCATCCGCCCCGGCTTCGACGCCGCCATAGTGGCGGGCATCGTGGAGGACATGATCGTCCGGCTGACCGCCGAGGGCGTGCACGTGGTCACCATGACCTTCCCCGACATCGCCAGGATCGCGCCGATGGCCCGCCCGCTCCGGCCCAGGCTGATCGAGTTCAACGCCCGTGTACGTGCCGCCGCCGCCCGCCCGGGGGTCACGCTGCTGGACACGTTCGCGGTCGACTTCACGGACGCCCGGATGTGGAGCGCCGACCGGCTGCACGCGAGCCCGGCCGGGCACACCCGCTTCGCCGCCGCCGTCGCCCACGCCCTGGGCCTGCCCGGCAGCGACGAGACGTGGATGGCGCCCCTGACGCCGTTGCCCGCCCCGGGCGCCTGGCGCGCGGCGTCGACGGAGCTGCGCTGGCTGGCCACCTTCGCCGGCCCGTGGATCGGCCGCCGCCTGCGCGGCCGGTCCTCCGGCGACGGCCGCACCGCCAAACGCCCGCTGCTCACCCCGGTGATCGCCGGAGGTCAGCCGATGTCCGGCACGTCCGGGTCGTCGTAGCCGATGTCCCCGCCATCCGGCTCAGGTGTGCCGACGGCCGCGCCGCGTGGAAGGGAGATCGTGACGCCCTGAGAGGAACTCCTGGAAGGCGATCTTGGCCCTGATCGCCGGCCGCCGCCACCGTTCCTCCCGGTGGATGGCCTTGGCCATCTTGCGCGGCGAGCGCTGGGCGAAGAACCAGCGGGCCCACGGGGAGCCGGGGCGGGCCAGCCGTAGCGCGCCCACCACCAGCATCGGCGGCACGAACAGGCCGGCCATCCCCGTCCAGATCTTGCCCTTGAGCAGGGTGACGACGGCGAGCGCCAGGTTGGCCACGATGAGCGCGCCGGGGTTGACCAGGGTGCCGTAGTCCCAGGTCAGGGGGCGCAGGCCGATGAGGAGCAGGCCGGTGACGGCGATCGCGATGAAGACCGCGTCCACCGAGGTGCGCCCCTCCTCCTCCCAGTACACGTCGTGCAGGTGCAGGATCAGCGCGAACTCGTCCAGCACGAGCGCCGACCCGATGCCGAAGATGGAGGCCGCGACGGCGTAGCCGACCTGCGAGGCGGAGGACACGATGAGCCCGCTGACCCCGCCGACCAGCATCAGCACGACGCCGAACACGATGTGGTGGATGTGCATCTCGCCCACGTTCAGGTTGCGGAACCAGCCGACCTTCGCCCTGATCAGGCGGACGTTGATGCGCGTGGCGATGAACGCCACGATGAGCGTGACGAAATAACAGAACAGCGGCAGCCGTCCTGTAGCGACGATGTTGTGCTCGAACCAGTTCTCCATGACTCTAGAAAGAGATGGTACGAGGGCCCCTGCACCTTCTAGACCGTCAAGCGAGGAAGGCCCGCAAAAGGGCTGCTGTGCCCTCCAGGTGCTCGGTGACCGCCCGGCGGGCCCCGTCCGGGTCTCCGGCCAGGATGGCGTCCACGATCGCCTGGTGCTGGCTTGCGGCATGATCGAGGTTGACCTGGAGCATGGGGATCGCGTTCAGCAGGTCGCTCACCCGCGAGCGGGCGTCCGCGCACGCCGTGGCGAGCAGGGTGGAGCCGGTCAGCTCGGCGATGGACAGGTGGAAGGCCGTGTCGAGGCGGCGGTAGTCCTCGATCGGGGCCTCGTTCAGCTCCGACAGCCGGCGGAGCAGCGCCTCCCGCCTGTCCTCCGCGAGGCGGGACGCGGCCAGCACCTGGGCCGCCCCGCACTCCACCGCCAGGCGGAACGTGAGGGCGTCCGACAGGTCGTCGCTGCCCATCTCCGCCACGACCTGCCGCAGCTCGCCCGCGTCCGGTTTGGGGGGAACGTACGTGACGAAGGCTCCCCCGTAGCGGCCCCTCCGCACGTCGAGGTAGCCCGCGTCCGACAGCGCGCGGATCGCCTCGCGCAGGGTGACCCGGCTGATGCCGAGCCGCACGGCCAGCTCGCGCTCCGGCGGGAGCTTGTCGCCGGGCGGGACCACACCGAGCTTGATGGCCTGGAGCAGCCGTTCCACCGTCTCCTCGAAGGCGTTGCCGGCCCGCACCGGGCGCAACACCGTCATCAAACGCGCCGACTCGTCCAACGTGTCCTCAGGTCTTGACAACGGATCCCGCGTACACATCAATGGTCTAAGACTAGCCCAATCAACGGGAAAGCGCCTCTGACCAGATCGGAGCGGGGATAGCGTGAGCGAGCGATCGAGCACCGGGTTCCTTTCCGTCAGCGAACTGCGCGACGAGGTGGCGCTCGGGCGCATCGACACCGTGCTCCTCGCGATCGCCGACATGCAGGGCAGGCTGCAGGGCAAGCGGCTGTCCGCCCGCTATTTCCTCGAAGAGGTGCTGCACCACGGCTCCGAGGGGTGCAACTACCTGCTCGCCGTCGACGTGGACATGAACACCGTCGGCGGCTACGCGATGTCGTCCTGGGAGCGGGGCTACGGCGACTTCGTGATGAAGCCGGACCTCGCGACGCTGCGCAGGGTGCCGTGGCACGAGGGGACCGCGATGCTGATGGCCGACCTCGCCTGGGAGGGCGGCGGCGACGTGACCGCCTCGCCCCGGCAGATCCTGCGCAGGCAGCTCGCCCGCCTCGCCGAGCGGGGGCTGGCCGCGTACGTGGGCACCGAGCTGGAGTTCATCGTCTACGAGGACAGCTACGAGGACGCCTGGAAGCGCGGCTACCGGGACATGTCACCGTCCAACCTCTACAACGTGGACTATTCGCTGCTCGGCACCGCCCGCATCGAGCCGCTGCTGCGGCGGATCCGCCAGAACATGGAAGGCGCCGGCCTGTACGTCGAGTCCGCCAAGGGCGAGTGCAACCTGGGCCAGCACGAGATCGCCTTCCGCTACGACGAGGCGCTCAGGACCTGCGACCACCACGTCATCTACAAGAACGGCGCGAAGGAGATCGCCGCCCAGGAGGGCAGGTCGATCACCTTCATGGCCAAGCCCAACCAGCGCGAGGGCAACTCCTGCCACATCCACATCTCGCTGCGCGGCGGCGACGGAGATCCGGTGATGGCGGGCGACGGGCCGTACGGGCTCTCCCCGCTCGGCGCCCGCTTCATCGCCGGGCAGCTCGCCTGCCTGCGCGAGCTCACCCTCCTGTACGCCCCCAATATCAACTCCTACAAGCGCTACGTCCCCGGCAGCTTCGCGCCCACGGCCGTCAAGTGGGGCGTGGACAACCGCACCTGCTCGCTCCGGCTCGTCGGCCACGGCCCGTCGCTGCGCGTGGAGAACCGGGTGCCGGGCGGCGACGTCAACCCCTACCTCGCGGTCTCCGCGCTGATCGCGGCCGGGCTGCACGGCATCGACAACGAGCTGCCGCTGGAGAGCGCGTTCGAGGGCAACGCCTACGACTCCGGCGCCGAGAGCGTGCCCCACACGCTGCGGGACGCGCTGGCGCTGTTCGAGGGGTCGAAACTGGCCCGCGAGACGTTCGGCGAGGACGTGGTCGAGCACTACGCGAACAACGCGCGCGTGGAGCTGGCCGCGTTCGACGCGGCGGTGACGGATTGGGAGCTGTTCCGTGGTTTCGAGCGGATGTGAAAGAAGCACATGAAGATCGTTAATCCGGCGACGGAGGACGTCCTCGCCGACGTCGAGCTGGCCGACGCCGCCGAGGTGGACCGGGCGGTGGAGCGTGCCAGGGCCGCGTACGCGACCTGGCGCGAGGTGTCGCCAGGGGACCGGGCGCGGCTGCTGCGCAGGTTCGCCGACCTGGTGGACGAGCACGGCGAGGAGCTGGCGCGGCTGGAGCTGGCCAACTCCGGCCACCCGATCGGGAACGCCCGGTGGGAGGCCGGCAACGTCCGCGACGTGCTGCACTTCTACGCCAGCGCCCCCGAGCGCAACCACGGCAAGCAGATCCCGGTGCCGGGCGGCGTGGACATCACGTTCCAGGAGCCGCTGGGCGTCGTCGGCGTCATCGTGCCGTGGAACTTCCCCATGGTGATCATGACCTGGGGCGTGGCCCCGGCGCTCGCGGCCGGCAACACGGTGATCGTCAAGCCGGCCGAATGGACCCCGCTGACCGCGCTGAGGCTGGCGGAGCTGGCCCTCGCCGCGGGCCTCCCCGAGGGGGTGCTCCAGGTGCTGCCTGGGGCAGGGGAGGTCGCGGGGGCCCGGCTCGTCGAGCATCCCGGCGTGGCGAAGATCGTGTTCACCGGCTCGACCGAGGTGGGCAAGGAGATCGCCGCCAAGGCGGCGCGGCAGGTCAAGCGGGTCACGCTGGAGCTGGGCGGCAAGTCCGCCAACATCGTCTTCGCCGACGCGGACCTCGACAGGGCCGCGAGGACCGCGCCGTACGCGGTCTTCGACAACTCGGGCCAGGACTGCTGCGCCCGCTCCCGCCTCCTCGTCCAGGCCGAGGTGTACGACGAGTTCATGGAGCGCCTGACGGCGGCCGTGCGGGGCGTCACGGTCGGCGACCCGCTCGACGAGGGCACCGACATGGGCCCGCTGATCAGCGCCGAACACCTCGACCGGGTGCGCGGCTTCGTCCAGGGCACCCCCTACCTGCAGGGATCCTGCCCCGAGGGCAGGGGCTTCTGGTTCCCGCCGACCGTGCTGACGCCGGAGCTCACCGACCCGGCCTTCACCGAGGAGATCTTCGGTCCTGTCATGTCCGTGGCGCGCTTCGAGGACGAGGCGGAGGCCGTACGCATCGCGAACGACACCCCGTACGGCCTGAGCGGCTCCATCTGGACCCGCGACGTCGGGCGGGCGCTACGCGTGGCCAGGGCCGTCGAGTCGGGCGCGCTCTCGGTCAACTCGCACTCGTCGGTCCGCTACTGGACCCCCTTCGGCGGCTTCAAGCAGTCCGGTCTCGGCAGGGAGCTCGGCCCCGACGCCCTGGCGGCGTTCACCGAGACCAAGAACGTCTTCATCTCCTGGGAGTGAAAGTGCAGCGTTTGCAGGATCGGGTGGCCGTCATCACCGGCGCGGGCAGCGGCATCGGGCTGGCCACGGCACGCAGGTTCGCCGAGGAGGGCGCCAAGGTGGTCTGCGTGGACGTCGACGAGGAGGCCGGCGTCAAGGCCGCGAACGAGGTCGGCGGCCTCTTCGTCAAGGCCGACGTCACCGACGAGGACGACGTCGTCAGGATGTTCCGGACCGCCTTCGACACCTACGGCAGCGTGGACATCGCCTTCAACAACGCCGGCATCTCGCCGCCCGACGACGACTCGATCCTGGAGACCGGCATCGACGCCTGGCGCCGGGTCCAGGAGGTGAACCTGACCAGCGTCTACCTCTGCTGCAAGCACGCCATCCCGTACATGCAACGGCAGGGCAAGGGCTCGATCATCAACACCGCGTCGTTCGTGGCCGTCATGGGGTCGGCGACCTCGCAGATCTCGTACACGGCGTCCAAGGGCGGCGTGCTGGCGATGTCGCGCGAGCTGGGCGTGCAGTTCGCCCGGGAGGGCATCAGGGTGAACGCGCTGTGCCCCGGACCGGTGAACACGCCGCTGCTGCAGGAGCTGTTCGCCAAGGACCCGGAGCGGGCGCAGCGGCGGCTGGTGCACATCCCCGTCGGGCGCTTCGCCGAGGCCTCGGAGATCGCGGCGGCGGTGGCGTTCCTGGCCAGCGACGACGCGTCGTTCATCACGGGTAGTGAGTTCCTGGTGGACGGGGGCATCTCCGGCGCCTACGTCACGCCGCTCTAGCTCTGGTCCGGTCTGGTTTCTCGGGGGTCATATCGTGCAGCGTCCCGTCATCGGCATCACGTCGTACGTGGAGCCGGCGAAGTTCACGGTCTGGGACATGACCGTGGCGCTTCTGCCGTACATGTACGTGGAGCAGGTCGTACGCGCCGGCGGGCAGCCGATCGTGCTGCCGCCGGCCGGCGAGCCCGCGCAGGTCGTCGGCCGCCTGGACGGCCTGATCCTGGCCGGTGGCGGGGACGTCGACCCGGCCCGGTACGGGCAGGAGCCTGGGGATCAAACCGGCTATATCCGCAAATTTCGGGATCAGGCGGAGTTTGGGCTGATCACGGCGGCCCTCGACGCCGGCCTGCCGTACCTCGGCATCTGCCGCGGCCTCCAGGTGCTCAACGTCGCCCTCGGAGGCAGCCTCCACCAGCACCTCCCCGACGTCGTGGGGCACACCGGCCACTCCCCCGCCCCCGGCCGGTTCGGCCCGCTGCCCGTCACGCCCGTCCCCGGCAGCCGCCTGGCCAAGGCGCTGGGCACGGAGCCCGTGACCGTCCCCCACTACCACCACCAGGCCATCGACCGGCTCGCGCCCGGCCTCACGGTCACCGCCACCGCCGGCGACGGCACGATCGAGGCGGTCGAGCTGAACTCGGCCCCCTTCGCCGTGGCCGTGCAGTGGCACCCCGAGGCGGCCGAGGACGGCGCCCTCTTCGAGGCACTCGTCGAGGCCTGCTGATCAGCCGGAGCGCCTCACGCCACCGGCTTGAGCACGCCGTCCAGCGCCACGGCTCCGGCGCCGTGCTTGGCCTCGATGCCGCGGCGCTGCTCGTCGGTGGCCACCCAGACCAGCACGTCCACCTGGTTGCGCAGCACGTTGGTCGAGGCCGAGACGAGACCGCCGCCCAGCTCGGCCTCGACCTCCCGCTGGATCTCCCGCAGCTCGCTCTCGCTGCGCGCCGCGCCGCTGACGCACAGCGCGCCGCCCCACACCTCGCGGATCCACGCCTCACGACCGGACAGGTCGCCGGTGAACTTCAGGTTGAGCACCAGCCGCAGCGGGTCGTTGGCCTCGGGTGACTCCGCGGGCTTGCCCTCCATGTAGCTCTGGTCGATCCAGGCGCCCGCGAACTCCTCGACCGCGCCGGCCCGCGACATCGCCTGTTCCATCGCCTGCTGCGTGGCCTTGGCGGGATCGACGGGCCGCCAGCCGCCCTCCGGCGCCGGGCACGGGCTGGTGAAGTCCACCTGACGAGCGGGGGCCGCCTTCGCGGACGGGCCGGGCGGCTCGGTGAGCGTCAGCCGGGCGCCGTCCCAGGTGCCTACGACGCGGTAGTCGCCCCACTTCACGCCGCCCTGCGACTGGTGATCCACCTTGTTCCAGTCCCAGCCGACGACGTCCGGACCGCCGCACTGCGGGGGCAGCGACTCCATGATCATCATGCACAGCTGCGGCCCGTGACCGCCGCCTTCGAGCACCGTCAGGCTGGCCTCGTACCGGGGTGGGGCCGCCGCCTCCGACGCGCCGCAGCCCGCCAGGGCCAGGGTGGTCAGCAGGCCGAGGGCCGCCGTTCGCCGATTCATACCCCTTCGACGTCGGCGACCCCCGGAGTGGTTCATGAGTCCTCAGAACGCGACAACAACCCCATCGCGGCACTAGGCTGACGGACATCACCGGCGAAACCGTGCGGGAGAGCGCCCTGACAGCCGGTCAGGGCCCCTGAAGGAGCAAGCCCTCCCCGCAAACCTCTCAAGGCAAAGGACCGCACGGCCTTTGGTGACCTCTGGAAAGCAGGCCCGCGGGGCCTCGCCGAAGGTGAAAGTCCGGCAAAACTCGGGCGAAGCTCTCAGGCATCGATGACAGAGGGGGAGGATGCTGGCATCCAATCCTGTCCAGAGGTGCGACAAATGTCACGACCAACACCGCTACGAGACGTTCACGAGAGCCTCGGCGCCACGCTCACCGACTTCGCCGGGTGGCTCATGCCGCTCCGGTACGGGAGCGAGTCCGCGGAGCACAACGCCGTTCGCCAGGCGGCCGGGCTGTTCGACCTCTCCCACATGGGCGAAATCTTCCTGACCGGGCCGCAGGCCGGGCAGGCGCTCGACTACGCGCTGGTCGGCCATTTGTCGGCGCTGGCGACCGGGCGGGCCAGATACACGATGATCGTCAACGAGCGGGGCGGGGTGCTCGACGACCTCATCGTCTACCGGCTCGACGACGACGAGTTCATGGTCGTGGCAAACGCCTCGAACTACGAAAAAGTAGCAAAAGAGCTGATTGAGCGGTCGAAGGCGTATGACGTGCTGGTCGAGGACCGGTCGGACCAGTACGCGCTGATCGCCGTACAGGGGCCCCGGTCCCAGGAGATCCTCGCCACGCTCACCGACGCCGACCTCGACGGGCTCAAGTACTACGCGGGCCTGCCCGACCTGGTCGACGGGCGGCAGGCGCTGATCGCCCGCACCGGCTACACCGGCGAGGACGGGTTCGAGCTGTTCGTCGCCAACCAGGACGCGGCGCCGCTCTGGCACGCGCTCATGGCGGCGGGCGAGCCGCACGGCCTCAAGCCCGCCGGCCTGTCCAGCCGCGACACCCTCAGGCTCGAGGCCGGCATGCCGCTCTACGGCAACGAACTGGGCGTCGAGCTGACCCCGTTCGACGCGGGGCTGGGCAGGGTGGTGAAATTCGACAAGCCGGGCGACTTCGTCGGCCGGTCGGCGCTCGAGGCGATCAAGGACGACCCGCCCCGGCGCCGGCTCGTCGGCCTGGTCGCGCGGGGACGCCGGGTGCCGCGCCACGGCTACCCGGTCACCAAAGACGGCGCCGTCGTCGGCGAGGTCACCAGCGGTGCGCCCTCCCAGAGCATGGGCAGGCCCATCGCGATGGCCTACGTGGACACCGAGGCCGAGTCAGGCCTGGCCGTGGACATCCGGGGCAGCCATGAACCTATGGACCTGGTAGAGCTGCCCTTCTACAGGAGGAACAAGTGAGCAACATCCCTGACGACCTGAGCTACACCAAGGAGCACGAGTGGGTGGCCGGCCTCGACGACGGCCTCACCGTGACCATCGGCGTCACGGCCTTCGCCGCCGAATCTCTTGGTGACGTCGTCTTTGTGCAGCTCCCCGACGTCGGCTCGAGCGTCGAGCCGGGCGAATCCGTCGGCGAGGTGGAGTCGACCAAGTCGGTGAACGAGATCTACACCCCCGTCGGGGGTGAGATCGTCGAGGTGAACCAGGCCGTGGTCGACGACCCGAGCCTGGTCAACAGTGACCCGTACGGTGACGGTTGGATGTTCCGGGTGCGCGTCGAGGGCGACGCCGAGGACGTGCTCTCCGCCGAGGAGTACAAGGCACTCACCTCAGGCGATTCCTGACCTTTTTGCCGGGGCCCTGCGACGGGCCCCGGCCCCAGCATGAGAGGCGCCATCAATGGCGATCAGCGTCTTCGACCTCTTCAAGATCGGCATCGGCCCGTCGAGCTCCCACACGGGAGGCCCGATGGCGGCCGCGCACAAGTTCGCCCGCGGGCTGCACGACGACGGCCTGCTCTCCCGGGTCACGCGGGTCGAGGCCATCCTGTACGGCTCGCTCGGCCTGACCGGCAAGGGCCACGGCAGCGACAAGGCGGTCCTGCTCGGCCTGTCCGGCGAGAAGCCCGAGCTCGTCGACGTCGACTCCATCGACGGCCGCCTGGCCGAGATGCGCGAGTCGGGCACGGTCAAGCTGTACGGGACGCACGAGATCCGCTTCGTCGTGGGCGAGCACCTCGTCTTCGAGCGCAAGATCTCGCTGCCCGAGCACCCGAACGGCATGCGCTTCACCGCGTACGACGCCGACGGCGGGCAGCTGAAGGAGAAGGTCTATTTCTCGGTGGGCGGCGGCTTCGTCGTCGACGAGAAGGCCACGGGCGCCGACCGCATCAAGCCGGACGACACCGTCCTGCCCTACCCCTTCACCACGGGCGAGGAGCTGCTCAAGCACTGCTCCAACACGGGTCTGTCGATCTCGGCGCTGATGCTGGAGAACGAGAAGGCGTTCGGCCGCACCGAGGAGGAGATCCGCTCGGGCCTGCTGCGGCTCTGGGCGGTCATGTCGGAGTGCGTGCGCCGGGGCATCTCCAAGGAGGGCGTCCTGCCCGGCGGTCTCAAGGTCAAGCGCCGCGCCAACCAGCTCCACCGCCGCCTGCAGTCGGAGCCGGCGGAGAAGGACCCGCTGCAGGCCATGGACTGGGTCGCGCTGTTCGCACTGGCGGTCAACGAGGAGAACGCCGCCGGGGGCCGCATCGTCACCGCCCCCACCAACGGCGCCGCCGGCATCATCCCGGCCGTCCTGACGTACTACACCCGCTTCGTCCCGCACGCGGATGAGGAGGGCGTGGTCCGCTTCCTGCTGACGGCGGGCGCGATCGGCGTGCTGTTCAAGGAGAACGCCTCGATCTCGGGCGCCGAGGTGGGCTGCCAGGGCGAGGTCGGCTCCGCCTGCTCGATGGCCTCGGCCGGCCTCACTGAGGCCCTCGGCGGCACGCCCGAGCAGGTCGAGAACGCGGCCGAGATCGGCATCGAGCACAACCTGGGCCTGACCTGCGACCCGATCGGCGGCCTGGTCCAGATCCCGTGCATCGAGCGGAACGCGGTTGCCTCCAACAAGGCCATCACGGCCGCCCGGATCGCCCTGCGCGGCGACGGCCGCCACTTCGTGCCGCTGGATCGTGCCATCAAGACGATGCGGGACACCGGGCGGGACATGCTGGACAAGTACAAGGAGACCTCACGCGGCGGCCTGGCCGTCAACGTGATCGAGTGCTGACCTCACCCTGATGGCCGCCGGGTCAACGGCGGACGTGCAGGCGGACGACGGTGCTCGCCTCGTCGTCGCGGACCTCGCGGCGGATCCTGCCGACGATGTCGTGGTCCAGCTTGCTCACCACCGCGCCCACGTCCGCGGTGGACGGGCACGTCAGGGTGACGCGCAGGCCGTTCTCGGTGACCCGCACCGCCGACCGGCCCAGCCCTTCCACGCCCTTCAGCCCGACGAAGAGCATCGCGGTGCCCGTGCCGTTGCGGGCGCCGCGGCGGCCCCAGCCGAGGCTGAGCAGGAGCCAGCGGAGCGAGACCAGCGACAGGAGCAGGAAGCTCAGGGCCAGCACCCACAGGGGCCAGGGCTCGTCGGCCAGCACCCGGCGGACCTGGTTCGGGAGGACCTTGGCGGTGGCGGGCAGGTCGAAGAAGCGGCCGTGGCCGCGGAGCCAGGCGTACACGCCCAGGCCCAGCAGGGTGCCGCCCACGATGGCCAGGCCGACGCGGTTGCCCGCGTACTGCCGCATCGCGGTCCCCTTGCCGCGCGGGGGTGTCCGTTGCGCGTCGGTGCGTTCGGGCATCAGGCCGCCTCTCCGCGTGGCCGGGGCCTCTCGGTGCGTTCGGGCATCAGGCCCCCTTTCTGCGCAGCCGGACCACGACCTCGCCCGTGCCCAGCGTGCCCACGCCCGCCAGCCGGTCGCCCACCGCCGTGCCGACCTGCCTGAGCATCGTGCCGGAGCTCTCCGTCCCCGTCATGACCGTGACCTCGATGGTGCTCCTGCGCAGCCGTACCCGGGCCCGGTCCACCCCCGGCACCTGCTGGGCGGCCGCGCGGAGCGTGCGGCGCAGGCCCGAGCGGGTGATGCCGATGACGGTCCGCGGGTCGGACGTCTCCACCGGCACCAGCCTCGACTGGCCGGGCACGATCGCCAGCAGCAGCATGAAGGTGCCCGCGCCCACCATGCCCGCGGCGGCGGTGGCCAGCTCGGGCCAGGTGGTCCTGCTTGCGAGCTCGACCAGTCTGTTCACGGGGACCCAGCCGAGCCGGTGGCCGAGCAGCCCTGACACGATCTCGGCCGCCGTCGCCCCCAGCCCGGCGGCCAGCGTGAGCGCGACGAGGGCTCCAGGGAGGGTTCGCGCCGGCCTGAGCGCCCTGCTCGCCCGGCGCAGCCCGGTGTGCCGCGCGGGGACGGCGGCGCCGGGGACTGTCTGCTGAAGCGTGGTCATCACAACGACACACGTACACGGATCCCCCGGGGCCGGAACCGCGCCCCCGCCGCCCGTTTGCCCGAACATTACGGGGCGGCCAACAAGGTGAACAACACTCATATTCATTTGCCCGATATGCCGTTACGCTGCCCATATGGACGACCGCCAGCGCTATGACCGCGCCACAGCGGTCCTCGAGCCGCCGTTCGCGATCCTCGATCTGGCGGCCATGCGGGCCAACGCGGCGGACCTCGTACGGCGGGCGGCGGGCAAGCCGATCCGGGTGGCCAGCAAGTCGATCCGCAGCCGCCCCGTGCTCGAACGCATCCTGGCCATGGACGGCTTCCGCGGCATCATGGCCTTCACGCTCCCCGAAGCGCTGTGGCTGGCCTCCCACGGGTTCACGGACATCCTGGTGGCCTACCCGACGGCCGACCGGCACGCGCTGGCCGAACTGGCCGGGGACGAGAACGCGGCCAGGCACATCACCCTGGCCATCGACTCGACCGCCCACCTGGACTTCACCGAGGCGGCCGTGGCCGGGGTGAGCCCCCGGGCCGAGATCCGGACCTGCATCGACATCGACGCCGGATATATCGCCTTTGGCGGGAAATTTCGGGCTGGGGTGCTCCGCTCGCCGATCCGCGAGCCCGACGAGGCCGCCGACCTGGCCGCCGCCGTCGCCAAGCGCCCCGGGTTCCGGGTGGCCGGGCTGATGGCGTACGAGGCCCAGATCGCCGGGCTCGGCGACGACCCGCCCGCGAACGCCGCCTACACCCGCGCCGTCCGCATCATGCAGGCCCGCTCGGCCAGAGACCTCATCCTCAGGCGTGGCCGCATCGTGAACGCCGTCCGCCAGATCACCGACCTGGAGTTCGTCAACGGCGGCGGCACCGGGTCCGTCGAGCGCACCGTACGCGAGAAGGCCATCACGGAGGTGGCGGCCGGATCCGGCTTCTTCCACCCGAGGCTGTTCGACTTCTACCGCCGCTTCACCGGGCACCCGGCCGCGCTCTTCGCCCTGCCGGTGGTGCGCCGCCCGAGCGTGGACACCGTGACCGTGCTCGGCGGCGGTTACCTGGCCTCGGGCACGCCGGGCCAGAGCCGCCTGCCGCAGCCGTACCTGCCGGCCGGGCTGCGCTACGCCCGGGACGAGGGGGCGGGCGAGGTGCAGACCCCGCTGCTCGGCCAGGCGGCCCAGGACCTGCGGATCGGGGACCGGGTGTGGTTCAGGCACGCCAAGGCGGGCGAGATGTGCGAGCGCTTCGACGCGCTCCACCTCATCGACGGCGACACGCTGGTGGAGTCGGTGCCCACGTACCGGGGCGAGGGCCGGACCTTCCTCTGACGGCCCCCGGCGAGCCCCCTGCGGGTCAGCGGCGCCTGCGGCGGCGCCAGAGCATGACGGCCGCCCCCACGACCAGCACCGCGCCGATCCCGATCAGCACCGGTGCCAGGTCGGGCCGCTCCTCTTCCCACATCTCATCGGGATGCTCGCCGGCTTCGACCGGCCGCGGCGTCACCCCCAGCGCGTCGCCCACGGACGCCACGAAGTGCGTGGCCCTGCTCTTGACGTCGGACACCGTACGCTCGGCGACCCGCTTGGGGCTCACCCGGTCGGCTATGGCGTCGACCGTCTCCGCCAACTCCGCGCGTGTCCGCGCGATCCGCCGCTCCAACTCGTCCGGATCGGTGTCAGCCATGGCTCTCCTCTCGGCCTCATGCGTGGCCGCGCCCGCTCCGCGTGCCGTGCGAGCTCCGTCGTTCGTGGTGCTGATCAGTCTGTCAGGTCGGCGCGCCGTACGGCACGCCGGCCAGGCCGGTAGGTTGGCGGGAAGGAACTCAGGAGGGCCCATTGACCGAAACCAAGCTCGCGCCCGGCGACGCCGCGCCCGAGTTCACGCTACCCACCGCCGACGGCGAGGCCGTCTCGCTTGACGCCTACCGCGGCAAGCGGGTGATCCTCTATTTCTACCCTGCCGCGATGACGCCCGGCTGCACCAAGCAGGCCTGCGACTTCCGCGACAACCTCGGCCAGTTGACGGCCGAAGGTTTCGTCGTTCTCGGCGTGTCTAAGGACAAACCGGAAAAACTTGCCAAATTCGCCGAACGTGACGCCCTGACCTTCCCCTTGTTGTCCGACCCCGACCTGACCGTGCATCAGGCCTACGGCGCGTACGGCCCGAAGAAGCTGTACGGCAAGGAGGTCGTGGGGGTCATCCGCTCGACGTTCGTCATCGACGCGGACGGAAAGGTGGAGCAGGCGCTCTACAACGTGAAGGCCACGGGCCACGTGGCCGGGCTCAAGAAGAAGCTCGGCCTGAGCTGACCACCCCGGCGGGCCCTCCCGCAGGGCCCGCGCCCGCCTTCACATACGCTCCTCTTCCTCATTGAGAGCGCTAAACTGTGTCAGGCCCGCATTAGCGGGGGCTGCGCGGGCGTGGCGAAATGGCATACGCGGCAGGTTTAGGTCCTGTTGGTGGTGACACCGTGGGGGTTCGAGTCCCCCCGCCCGCACACCTGTGCACCGGACCGGCCATTTCCCCGAAAACAGTGGCCGATATGCGAATGATTTGCGGGCCTGGCGAAAAGAATGGCTAGCCGCTGCTGGTCGGGAACGGGACCGGCGCCGGTGGGGCGACGGACTGCGGGGCCTTCGGCACCACCCAGCCGCAAAAGACGCGGTCCTTCCCGTTCTCCTCGCAGGCGGAGCCGTCGAGGCGCTCGGGCAGCTGGAAGCGCCTGGGCATCCGGTCCGGCTCCTGCCAGTACATCCCGTGCACCTCGTCCCGGTGCGCGAATCCGCTGACCACCGCCACGGCGGTGCCGCCCAGCAGGGCGCCGATCACGAGGCCGATGAGTCCGGCGCCGAGGACCTGGGCCTGCTTCTGGCGGAAGAACTCCCGGTAGGAGTCGGGATGCCGCGGCTGCGCGAGAGGCATGGTGAATCCGGGGCCCGGAGGGGCCTCGCCGTACTTCAGCCGGCTCCGCGCCCCGGAATCGTGAAGATCGTCGTCAGGGGTCGGGTCGCGCGGTGCTTCCTCTTCACCGCGCGACCCGGCGTCGCGATCATGATCCGCCATCACGATCTCCCTTTACTCGCCCACTAGAGGGGCGCTCCCAGAGACAAGAATGCCCAAGTCACCGTAAGCCCGGCGTAAGACCCCGGCCTGTTCCCCGCCACGTAAGACCTGGGTCGTAGACGCACTTCCACCTACAGGCGGAACAACGGTCAGACAGCGGTACATATCGTGATGGTGTGTTCGGCAAGGTGCGGGCGTGGTCGAGACGCCACGAGAAACTGGCGGGCGTCCTCCGGGTCGCCCCGCTCGCCACGCTGTGCGCGATCCTGGCGATCCCGTACGCGACCGTCTCCCCGACCGCGACCGTCGGCCCGTACCTCGGCGTGGCCGGATATCTGGCCCTCTCGGCGGTGCTGCTGCTGCCGCTGCTCTGGCGCGACCGCCCGGTCGCCTCGTTCGCCGCGATCGCGCTGATCAGCTTCGGGCAGTGGCTGGCGGGCGTCAACCCGCTGCCCGCCAACCTCGCCGTGCTGGTCGCGCTCTGGGCGGTGGCGTACCAGTGCTCGTTCCGCTGGAGCCTGGCCGCGGGCCTGGTGACGGAGCTGGGGGTGTTCCTGGCCCTGGCCAGGTGGGACACGCCCACCTTGGGGATGTTCCTCAGCGCCTCGATCTTCACCGTGACGGTCTGGCTGACCGGCCTGTACGCCAGCACGCGCAGGCGATACCTGGAAGGGCTCGAAGAGCGCGCGGAACGGGCGGAACGCGAGCGCGACCAGCAGGCCAGGATGGCCGCCGCGGCCGAGCGTGCCAGGATCGCCAGGGAGCTGCACGACGTCGTGGCCCACAACGTCAGCGTGATGGTGGTGCAGGCCGACGGCGCGGGCTACGCCCTCGACAGCGATCCCGAGCAGGCCCGCGAGGCCGTCCGGGCCATCTCCAAGACCGGCCGCGCCGCGCTCGCCGAGATGCGCAGGCTGGTCGGCGTCCTGCGCGAGGGCGAGCAGGACGGCACCGACTACACCCCGCAGCCGGGGCTCGGCCAGCTGGAGGACCTGGTACGCGGCTCGGCCGTGCCCGCGCGGCTCCAGGTCGGCGGCGTGCCCGTCGAGCTGCCCGAGGGCCAGCAGCTCGCGGTCTACCGCATCGTCCAGGAGGCCCTCACGAACGCGCTCAAGCACGGCGGCCCGGGCGCCCAGGCGCTCGTGGAGATCGACTACAGCGGCCCTGAGCTCGTCGTACGCGTGACCGACGACGGCAGGGGCGCGGCGGCTCCCAGGAGCGCCGACGGTCACGGCCTGATCGGCATGCGCGAGCGGGTCGGCATGTACGGCGGCGCCATGTCGGCGGAGCCCCTGCGGGGCGGCGGGTTCGAGGTGCTGGCCAGGTTGCCCATGGTCAAGGCGGCATAGAGGAGGTGGCCGGGTGATTCGCGTGATGCTGGTCGACGATCAGGAGTTGCTGCGCGCCGGATTCAGGATGGTGCTCGCGGCCCAGCCGGACATCGAGGTGGTGGCCGAGGCCGGCGACGGCGCCGCGGCGCTGGAGCGGCTGGAGACCACCGAGGTGGACGTCGTGCTCATGGACGTGCGCATGCCGGTCATGGACGGCGTCGAGGCCACCAGCCGCATCCAGGGGCCGAAGGTGCTGATCCTGACCACGTTCGACCTCGACGAGTACGCGTTCGCCGCGGTCAAGGCGGGCGCGGCCGGGTTCCTGCTGAAGGACGTGCCGCCGGCCGACCTGGTCGACGCGATCAAGATCGTGCACGCGGGCGACTCGGTGGTGTCGCCGAGCACGTTACGGCGGATGCTGGACAGGTTCGCCGCGCAGCTCCCGACGGACGACCCGGTGGCGACGGCCGACCTGACACCGCGCGAGCGGGAGGTGCTGCTCATGGTGGCCCGCGGCCTATCCAACATGGAGATCGCCGGCCGCCTGCAGGTGGCGGAGGCGACGGTGAAGACGCACCTGGGGCGGGTGCTGGCCAAGCTGGGGCTGCGGGATCGGGCCCAGGTCGTGGTGTACGCGTACGAGGCCGGGCTGATCGTGCCGTCGCATCGACCCGGAAGTCATCGGCCGGAAGTCATCGACCGAAAGTCTGACCGGAGTCATCTGTAGTCCTACACGAAGTCCATCCGCAGGTCCCACGAATCCTGAACTTTCCACTCCTAGCGTGGTTCGCGTTGAAAAACCGCGACAAGGAGTGAAAGTGACGCTCACCGATACCCGGCGCCAGGCCCCACCCGCGGTGGTGGCCAGAGATCTGACCAAGGTGTACGGCGAAGGCGACGCCCAGGTGCACGCCCTCCGCGCGGTGAACGTGTCCTTCGCCACCGGGGCCTTCACCGCGATCATGGGCCCGTCGGGCTCCGGCAAGTCCACGCTGATGCACTGCCTGGCCGGGCTCGACGCCGCCACCTCGGGCACCGTGCACATCGGCGACGTGGAGCTGACCGGGCTGACCGACCGGCAGCTCACGCTGCTGCGCCGCGAGCGGATCGGGTTCGTCTTCCAGGCCTTCAACCTGCTGCCCACGCTCACCGCCGAGCAGAACATCCGCCTGCCGCTGGACATCGCCGCCCGCCAGGCGGACCAGCTGCTGTTCGACCGGGTGATCGAGACCGTCGGGCTGAAGGACCGGCTCGGGCACCGGCCGAGCGAGCTGTCCGGCGGCCAGCAGCAGCGCGTGGCCGTGGCCAGGGCACTGATCAGCAAGCCGCAGGTGATCTTCGCCGACGAGCCCACCGGGAACCTGGACTCCCGCAGCGGGGCAGAGGTCCTGTCCTTCCTGCGCACCTCCGTACGCGAGCTGGGCCAGACCATCGTCATGGTCACGCACGACCCAGTGGCCGCCTCGTACGCCGACCGCGTGGTGTTCCTGCGCGACGGCGAGCTGGTCACCGAGATCGGCGCGCCGACGCCGCAGTCCGTGCTGGACACGCTCGTACAGCTGGAAAGGGCGTGACGGGGTGCTGAAGACGGCACTGGCCGGGCTGCGCGCGCACAAGCTCAGGCTGCTGCTCACCTCGCTGGCGATCACGCTGGGCGTGGGGTTCATCGCGGGCACGTTCGTGCTGAACGACACCGTGCAGGCCGGGTTCGCGCAGCGCGTCACGGCCGACGCGGGCAAGGTGGACGTGGCCGTGCTGCCCAAGGGCCCCGACGCGGTGCTGCCGGAGCGCGTCCTGGAACAGGTGCGCGCGCTGGACGGCGTCACCGAGGCGCAGGGCCTGATCCGCGCCGCCGCGCCCGTGCTCGGCAAGGACGGCAAGACCGTCGGGAACGCCCCCACCACGGCCCTGTCCATCGTCCAGGGGCCGCTCGACCGCACCGACATCGTCTCGGGCACCGGCCCCGGCACCGACGACCAGGTCGCCGTGCTCGACAAGAACACCGCCAAGGCCCAGGGCTTCAAGCTCGGCGACACGCTCACGGTGCTCGACGCCAAGCAGCGCAAGCACCGGTTCAGGCTGGTCGGACTGCTCGACCCCGGCGTGGACCAGGAGCTCTCCTACACCGGCGCGGTCGGCTTCACCACCGCCACCGCGCAGCGGATGACGGGCGCGGAGGGCTACCGCGAGATCGACGTGGCGGGCCGGGCCCCCGGGCTGAAGCAGGCCGTCGCGGCGGCCGTGGGCGGCGCGTACGTGGTCAAGACCGGCGGCGAGCTGGCCGACGACCTGGCCAGGGCGGCCGGGGTGGAGACCCGCATGTTCACGCTGGGCCTGCTGATGTTCGGCGTCGTGGCGATGATGGTGGCCGCGCTGGTCATCTACAACACCTTCAACATCCTCGTCGCGCAGCGCAGCAGGGAGATGGCGCTGCTGCGGTGCATCGGGGCCACGCGCGGGCAGGTGTTCGGCTCGATCGTGCTGGAGTCCACGGTGGTGGGGCTGATCGCCTCCGCGCTCGGCCTGGTCATCGGGTACGGCCTGGCCTCGCTCACGCTGACGGTCCTGGCCTCGTTCGACGCCCCGCTGCCCACGGACGCGGCCGTCACCCTCAGCCCCGCCACGATCGGGATCGGCCTGGCCGTCGGCCTGGCGGTCACGATGTGCGCGGCCCTGCTGCCCGCCAGGTCGGCCACCCGGGTCGCGCCGATCGCGGCGCTGCGGAGCCAGGCCGAGGAGCAGACGTTCCGCGCGAGCCTCGTACGCGGTGTCTTCGCCGCGCTCTTCCTGGTGGCGGGGCTCGGCACGACGGCCGTCGGCGTCTTCGCGCTCACGCCCGGCCAGCAGGTCTCGCTCTTCGTCGTCATGGCCGGGGGCGCGCTGACGTTCCTGGCCGTGCTGATCCTGGGCCCGGTGATGGTCAAGCCGCTGAGCACGCTGGTCGGCTGGATCCCCGGCAGACTCTTCGGGGTGCCGGGACGGCTCGCGGTGGACAACTCGGGCCGCAACCCCAAGCGGGCCGCGACCACCACGATCGCGCTGACCATCGGCGTGACGCTCATGACGCTGATCTCGGTGGTCACCGCGTCCACCAGGCTGACGTTGACGGCCAAGCTGGACGACCAGTTCCCGATCGACTACATGCTGGCCGGCCAGCAGCGCGAGGCGGTCATCCCCCGGTCCGTGGCCACGGAGCTGCGCGGCAGGCCGGAGCTGGCCTCCGTGGCGCAGGTGCGCGCCACCAAAGCCGAATTCTCGGACCGGCGGCTCGAGGTCGGCACGTTCAGCGGGGCGATCGACCCGTCCGTGACCGCCGGCTCCATGAAGGGCTTCGGCCCCGGGCAGGCGGCGGTGGCCGACAACGTGGCCACGGAGCGGGGTGTGCGGCTCGGCGACTCGGTCTCGCTGAAGACCAAGGAGGCCGGGGTCGTCTCGCTGAAGGTGGTGGCGCTGCTCGACGGGGCCCAGTCGACGCTGCCGTCGGTCATGGTCGCGGAGGCGGCGTTCGACACGTACTTCGGCGCTCTGCCCGACTCCCGCGTCCTGATCAACATCAAGGACGGCGTGGCGCCCGAGCGGGCCCGCAAGGTGGTGGACGCCGCCGTCGCGGCCTATCCGACCGTGCAGGTGTCCAGCTCGACGGAGGTACGCGGCCAGTTCGACGAGACGCTGGACATGCTACTCATGATCATCACCGGGCTGCTGGGGCTGGCGATCCTGATCTCGCTCCTTGGCATCGCCAACACGCTCTCCCTGTCGGTCCACGAGCGCACCCGGGAGTCGGCGCTGCTGCGCGCCCTGGGCCTGACCCGGCCGCAGCTGCGCCGGATGCTGTCCGTCGAGGCGCTGGTGCTCGGGCTGATCGGAGCGCTGGTGGGGGTGGTGCTCGGCGGGGTCTTCGGCTGGGCCGCGATCAGGGTGATGCTGGACGGGGCCGTCCTGTCGGTGCCCACCGGGCAGATCGCGCTGTTCGTGCTGCTGTCCGGGGCGGCCGGCGTGCTGGCCGCCGTGCTCCCGGCCCGCCGCGCGGCACGCGCCTCGATCGTCGGCTCGCTCGCCGCCGGCTGACCCTGCGGTCCGCCCGGCCGACCCGGTGGGGCGCCCGCGCGGGAGCGCTTGAGCCTCACGTGCGCGGCGCCCCGGCCTCTCGTGCGCGGCCCCGGCCTCTCGTACGCGGCGCCCCGGCCTCTCGTGCGCGGGGCTGCAGCTTCTTCAGCGTGGTGTGCGGCCGGGCCAGAGGTCGGCGACCGACTCGGGGTCGAGGAGCGGGCGGGCCACCACCTCGCCCGTTGCACGGTCGATCACGATGCACCCGCCCCCGATCGTCTCCGGCAGCGTGGCCGGGTCGTCGGGTTCGAGCTCGCGTACCCACGCCACATATCCGTCGCGGAACCCATGCACCCCCACCGACACCGCCTCGTCGGCCGCCAGCACGCCGTTGAAGTACTCCTCGGCCAGCGCCCTGGCCTGGTCGAGGTTCATCGCGGCCATCCCTGCCGGTCGAGAATCACGCAGAACACCCCGGTCACCGTCATATAGGCCGGTTCGACGGACATGTGCCCCCGCTGAGCGTCGATCCAGATCACCTCGCCGTCATAGTTCACCGCGTTCCAGGCGTGGGAGCCGCCTCCGGGCCAGCGCACCACGATGGCGGCAGCGGCCCCGTGCCCGGCGTCGCGCAGCCGCCGCGCGATCATCGGATAGGCGTGCCGCCCCTGCCCCGCGCACTGGAAGCGCTGCCCGACCCACCGCTCGATCCTGGCCAGGCTCCCCTCCTCGCCGGTCAGCAGCGGCCGGCCGATCCGGTCGTACTCCGGGAATCTGGGGGCGGCCGCGACGGGCTCGCCGTGCCAGGTGGACAGCACGGCCAGCGCGCAGTCTGCCGCGTTGGAGGCCCGGAACGGGTCGTCGGCGGGCCCGCCGCCGTTGATCAGCCGCACCCAGGTGCCGCGCGGGTCGGGGAAGCGATCGCCGGGCCGCAGCGCCTCGGCGAGGTCCTGCTCCACCTGCGGGTCCGGCTGTGCGAGCCCACCCGGCATCCCGTACGGCCTGGAGTCGGCGAGCCTGGACGGCCGGCGCGTCCGGTCGAACCAGTCGCCCTCCTCCACGTCGAGGAGGTCACCCGGCATATCGGATATGTCGGGGCGCTCGGACCGCTGATCACCGTCGGGCCAGCGATCGTGCCCGGACCGGCGATCGCGATCGGACCGAGGATCACGATCCCCAGTCCGGTGGTCACGGTCGGAGCGAGGATCACGATCCCCCGTCCGGCGATCGCGATCGGACCAAGGGTCACGGTCCTCCGTCCGGCGATCGCGATCGGACCAAGGGTCACGGTCCTCCGTCCGGCGATCGCGATCGGACCAAGGGTCACGGTCCTCCGTCCGGTGATCGCGGTCGGGCCGAGGGTCGCGGTCGAGCCCCTGCTTGTGCCCGGACCTGCGACCACCGGACCGAGGATCGCGGTCCCCGGTCCGGTGGTCGCGGTCGGACTGAGGATCGCGGTCGGATCGGGGATCGGGACCGGTTCGGGGGTCGGCGGGTGCTCCGGGCTCTAAGGTGGCCGGGCCTCCCGAAGAGCGCGCGGGAGCGGTGCCGGTCTCGGCGGCGCGCTCGTAGTCGAGCCACCGCACCCCCTCCGCCACCACAGGGTTGTACTGTCCGTCTGGAAGGACCCACCGGACGCCCGGCTTGCGCTCGCGGAACACGTCCTACCCCCTGTCCTGCTCGACGACCGATCGTAGAGGGGTCGCCGGGGCAGGGAGGGGAAGTCGGCAAGATTCTCCGCCAGAACCATGGGCCGTACCTGCGGAAACAGGGACAAGCGGGACTCAGGTCACCTTCACCGTGATGGTGTGCCAGCCCGTGGCGCCGTCGGGCGGGGGCGGGGCCTCCTGGTCGGTCTGGGTACGCCCGGCGGCGTCGGTCGCCCGCACCTGGATCGTGTGCTCCCCCGCCGTGGCGTCCCAGTCGATCGACCACTGTCGCCAGGTGTCGGGCCCCGGCACCTCGGCCAGCCTCGCCTGCCGCCACTGCCCCCGATCGACCCTGACCTCCACGGCGTCCACCCCGGTGTGCTGGGCCCAGGCCACACCGGCGATCGTGGCTCGCCCGGCCTTCAGGGAATCGCCCGACTTGGGCACGTCGATCCGCGACTGCGTCTTGATGGGCCCCTTGGCCGCCCAGCCGCGCGGCGTCCAGTACGCCTCGTCCTGGTCGAACCTGGTCACCTTGATGTCCACGACCCACTTGGTGGCCGACACGTACCCGTACAGACCGGGCACCACCTGGCGCACGGGGAAGCCGTGGGCCACAGGGAGGGCCTCGCCGTTCATCGCGATCGCGAACAGCGCGTCGCGGCCGTCCATGACCACGTCGACCGGGGTGCCGCAGGTGAAGCCGTCGGCCGAGGTGGACAGGAGCATGTCGGCGCCGGACCGGAGCCCGGCCCGGCGCAGCACCTCGGCCATGCGGACGCCGAGCCAGCGGGCGTTGCCGACGTACTCGCCGCCGACCTCGTTGGAGACGCAGGTGAGCGTGACGTCGGCCTCGGTGAGCGGCATGCCGAGAAGCTCCTGGTACGTGAGCTCGACCGGCCGGTCGACCATGCCGTGGATGCGCAGCGTCCAGGAGTTGGGATCCACCTGGGGGACTACCAGCGCCGTGTCGACCCTATAGAAGTCCCGGTTATTCGTAATAAATGGAGACAAACCCCTGATGTGGAGGTCTGCTCCTGCCGGGAGGGGTTTGGCGGGGATCGCGGGCCTGGGCAGCGCCACCCTCACCCGCGCGGCGTCCACGGCCCGCCGCCCGCCGAGCGCCTGCCCGAGCATGGCGCCGCCGATCGCGACCACCGCCCCACCGGCGGCGCCGGTCAGCAGCCGCCGCCGGTCGAACGTCCACAGGTCCGCCCCGGCCAGCATGACCGCAGGCCGCTCCACGCCGTCACGGGCCTCACCGCTGCCGTCCCTCCTGGCACCGGCGGACTCGGTGGCGCCGGTGGGCCGGGGAGCGCCGGTGGGCTGGGTGGCGTCAGTGGGCTCGGTGGACTCGGTCGCATTGGCGGACTCGGCGACACCGGCGGACCCGGTCGCGGCGGTGCCGGTGGGCTGGGTGGCGTTGGCGGGTGGGGACGCCGGAAGGGTGAGGGGCTCGCCTGCTGCCCGTCGTACCAGCCATCCCAGCGTCCAGGCGCCGGCCGCCACCCCCACCAAGGTCGGCAGCGCGTCCAGGATCCCGGCCTCCGGCCGGGTCAGCACCGCCACCAGGCCGATCGCCGCGAAAACGGCCAGCCCGGCGAAGCCGTAGGCGAGCCTGCGGACGGCCAGCGTCCCGATGAGAGGCGCGATCACGCCGAGCACCACGATCAGCACGCCCGCGATGAGGACCGTCTTGTCGTTCTCGCCGAACGTCCTGATCGCGAAGTCCTTGACCGGAGCGGGCGTCAGGTCGATCGTCGCGTCGCCCACCGCCACCACGGGCGACGACTTGGCCCCGGCGAACGCGGCCACGAGCTGCGCGATCCCGAGGGCCACGCCCCCGGCCACCAGCCCCATCAGGGCCCGCGCCCAGGCGGGCACCACCGAATTACTCTGCACAGTCCGACGTTACGCCGCCCGGCCCCGAGCGGTTCTTACACGGTGGTTACGAGCTGAGCAGATCGCGCACGACGGGCGCCAGCGCGCGGAAGGCCCGGCCCCGGTGGCTGATCGCGTCCTTCTCCTCCGGCGACAGCTCGGCCGTCGTGCGCTCCTCGCCGTCGGGCACGAAGATCGGGTCGTACCCGAACCCGTTGGACCCCCGGCGGGCGGAGATCAGATGGCCCTGGAGCGCGCCCTCCACCACCCGGGACTCCCCCGAGGGCAGCGCCAGCGCGGCGGCGCAGGCGAAGTGCGCGGTCAGCTTGTCGGCGGGCACGTCGGAGACCTGCGCGAGCAGCAGGTCCAGGTTGGCCTGGTCGTCGCCGTGCCGCCCCGACCAGCGGGCGGAGAAGACGCCCGGCATGCCGCCCAGCACGTCGACGCAGAGCCCCGAGTCGTCGGCCACCGCGGGCAGGCCCGACCCCTGAGCCACGGCGTGCGCCTTGAGCAGCGCGTTTTCCTCGAACGTGACACCGGTCTCGGCGACGTCGCCGATCGAGGGGAACTCCTCGAGCCCGACGATGTCGAACCCGGACAGGATCCGGCGCAGCTCCGCGATCTTGCCCGCGTTGCGGGTGGCCAGCACGATCCTCATGAGCCCAGGGCTTCCTGCTGGATCAGCGTGAGCTCCTCGCAGCCGGCCGTCGCCAGGTCGAGGAGCTGGTTGAGCGCCGCGCGGTCGAAGGGGGCGCCCTCGGCGGTGCCCTGCACCTCGACGAAGCTGCCCTCGCCGGTCATCACGACGTTCATGTCGGTCTCGGCGGCCACGTCCTCGGTGTAGCAGAGGTCGAGCAGCGGCACCGAGCCGACCACCCCGACGGACACGGCCGCGACCGAGCCGATCAGCGGCTCGCCCGGGCACATGCGGCGCTCGCGCATCCAGGCGATCGCGTCGGCGAGCGCGACATAGGCACCGGTGATCGCGGCGGTCCTGGTGCCGCCGTCGGCGTCCAGCACGTCACAGTCGAGCAGAATGGAGTTTTCCCCCAACGCCTTGTAATCGACGCAAGCGCGGAGGGAACGCCCGATCAACCGGGAAATCTCGTGGGTCCGGCCGCCGATTTTGCCGCGGACCGATTCGCGATCGTTACGAGTATTGGTCGCCCGGGGCAGCATGGCATATTCGGCCGTAACCCACCCCTGGCCGCTGCCCCTTCGCCACCGGGGCACGCTGTCCTGGACCGAGGCCGCGCACAGCACCCGCGTGTTGCCGAATTCGACCAGCACCGATCCCTCGGCGTGAGCGAGCCACTGCCTGGTGATGGTTATGGGACGAAGCTGGTCAGGGTTGCGGCCATCCTGTCGGGACATGCAGATCACCCTATCTCCGCGCCACGACACTCTTGACCAAATGTGTCCGCCACATGGATCCTTACGCAATGACAACGGGGGTGTTGCGTAACCCTGACTTCCTGCGGTTCCTCAGTTCGCACGTTGCCAGTGAACTAGGCGCGAATATCTCCCGTGTTGCGCTTCCGCTGGCGGCCGTGCTCGCGCTGAACGCCGGTCCGGTGGAGATCGGGGTCCTGTCAGCACTGCAGACGACGGCCTTCCTGCTGATCGGTCTGCCCGCGGGGGTGTGGGTCGACCGGATGCGCCGGCGGCGCGTGATGCTGGCCTCCGACCTGGTCAGGTTCCTGCTGCTCGCCAGCATCCCGCTGGCCGCGGAGCTGGGGCTGCTGACGATCGGCCTGATGTTCGCCATCGCGCTGCTGGCCGGCGTGGCCCAGGTCTTCAACGACGTGGCGGACCAGACGTACCTGCCGGAGCTGGTCGGCACCGGGCAGCTCACCGACGGCAACTCCAAGCTGGAGATCGTGCGGTCGGGCTCGTTCCTGTCCGGGCCGGCCGTGGGGGGCGCGCTGGTGCAGCTGCTGGGGGCGCCGCGCACGCTGTTCGCCACCGCGCTCGGCGCGCTCGCCTCGGTGATCTTCCTGGGCACGATCAAGGCCCCCGACAAGCCGCCCGCCGTCACCGAGCGCACCCCGCTGCTGCGCGGCATCCGCGAGGGCCTGTCGTTCCTGTGGCGCGACCGGCTGCTGCGCATGTTAGCCACCTCGACGGTGGCCGGAAACCTGTGCACCAGCGCCGTGCTCGGCCTGTCGGTGCTGTTCCTGGCCCAGGTGGTCAAGCTGCCCCCGAGCACCATCGGCCTGCTGCTCATGTCGGGCGGCATCGGCGGCCTGATCGGCGGCTTCACCGGCTCCTGGCTGTCCAGGCGGTACGGCACCGCCAGGATGACCTGGCTGGCGGTCATCCTGGGCTCGCCCTTCGGCCTGTTACTGCCGATGACGCAGGCCGACTGGCGGGTGGTGTGCTTCGCGATCACTTCGATCGCGCTCACTTGGAGCGCGACATTGTTGAACGTGGGCCAGGTCACCTACCGCCAGACCGTGACCCCCGAGCATCTGCTCGGCCGGGTCAACGCGTCGGTGAGGTTCATGACCTGGGGCATCATGCCGCTGGGAGCGCTCTTCGGCGGGCTCTTGGCCCAGCAGATCGGGGTGCGCGAGGCCCTGTGGGTGATCATGGGGGCCCGGCTGCTGACCTTCGTGCCGCTGCTGTTCTCCCCGTTGCCCCGCATGCGCGACTTCACCCAGGCTCAGGCCAGGTCGTAGACCGCGCCGCTGCGGGCCAGCTCGATCGGGCCGTCGAAACCGCCTCCCATCGCCTCCTCGAGCACGGTGGCCTGGTCGTTCCACGGGACGAGGTGGGTGAGCACGAGCCGTCCGACGCCGGCCTCGGCCGCGTGCCGGGCGGCCTGGCGGCCGGTCAGGTGCAGGTCGGCGGGCAGGTCCGGGCCCTCCACGAACGACGCCTCGCACAGCAGCAGGTCGGCGCCCGTGGCCAGCTTCACCAGCTCGCTCGACTCGCCGGTGTCGCCGGAGTAGGCCACGCACCGGCCGCCGCCGGTCACGCGGAAGCCGTACGCCTCGACCGGGTGGTTGACCAGCCCGGCGGTCAGCGTGAACGGCCCGATCTCGAACGAGCCCGGCGCCAGCGGCACGAAGTCGAACGCGGTCTCCAGGCCCGGCTCGTCCGGCATCCCGTACGCGGCCGACAGCCGGGTGGGCGCGTCGGCCGGCGCGTAGACGGGCAGGGTGGGGTACGGCGCGCCGGGCCCGTACGTGCGGACCACGTGGTAGGAGCACAGGTCGAGACAGTGGTCGGCATGCAGGTGCGACAGACAGATCGCGTCCACGTCGTACACGCTGATGTGGCGTTGGAGCGCGCCGAGCGACCCGTTGCCGAGGTCGAGCAGCAGCTTGAACCCGTCCGCCTCGATGAGGTAGCAGGACGCGGGGCTGTCGGGCCCGGGGAAGCTGCCCGAACACCCGACGATGGTCACCTTCATGTGGGCTCCTTCCCGATGCGACGCTCCGCGTCGCTACCCGGCCGCCGAAATCCGGTGTCGTCGCTCGTCAGTCCCGACACCGGCGCGGCCGAGTGGCCGTTAGAGGTAGTACCCCCCACTGGTGCGACTTCGACCACATCGATCTCCGGCCCCAGGAACCGTCGCCCGAGCCGGGCGAAGAGCAGGGAGTCGCCGGTGGCGCGGAAGCGGTGCCGGGGGGTGGCCTCGCCTCCTGCCGCCAGATCGCGGTCGTGCAGGATCCGGTAGACGTCCTTGGCCGTCTCCTCGGCGCTGGAGACCAGCGTGACACCGTCGCCGACGACATAGGAGATGGCGCCGGTGAGCAGCGGGTAGTGGGTGCAGCCGAGGATGAGGGTGTCGCACCCGGCGGCCCTGATGGGCTCCAGGTACTCGCCCAGGACCTCGATGAGCTCGTCGCTCATCGTCTCCCCGCGCTCGACGTACTCCACCAGGCGTGGGGCGGCCACGCCGGTGAGCTGCACGTCGGGCGCCGCGGTGAAGGCGTCGTGGTAGGCCATGGACTCGATGGTGGCCCTGGTGGCGATCACGCCGACCCTGCCCGTACGGGTGGCGCGCACCGCTCGCCTGGTGGCGGGCTGGATCACCTCGACGACCGGCACGTCGTAACGCTCGCGGGCGTCGCGCAGCACCGCGGCGCTGGCGCTGTTGCAGGCGATCACGAGCATCTTCACGCCGTGGTCGACGAGGTGGTCCATCACCTCAAGGGCGTAGGCGCGGACCTCGGCGATGCGTTTCGGCCCGTACGGCTGACGGGCCGTGTCGGCCACGTACGTAATGGACTCATAGGGCAACTGGTCGATGATCGCGCGCGCGACCGTCAGGCCGCCGACCCCGCTGTCGAAGATCCCAATACTCGCGTCCGGCACGCTCTAGAGGGTAGGCGACCTGCACGATCAACTCTGCGTAAGAATGCTCACAGGTACGACACGGCGGCGTGCGGGGGGTGTTGTCTTGGTCACATCCGGGCCGGTCAGCCGCGTCCGACCCGGGCGAGCTGGCGCGACTGGGCCACGAGGCGGCCTGTGGAGTCGCGTACCTCGACCTCCTCGTCGAACCAGCCGTCCGAGACCAGCCGGCCGCTGCCGAGCAGCGTGAGCCAGCCGAGGGCGGGCAGCGCCCGCAGGTGCCAGGTGAGGTCCACGGTCGGCGCCCAGCCCCGCGCGCCCGCCGAGAACACCACCGGCGGCAGCGCGTCCACGGCCAGCGCCAGCACGTACGGGTCCGGGTCCTGCGGCTCGGCCATCCTGAAGTACGCCCGCGACTCCGGCCTGCCGGAGGGCTCGCCCTTCAGCCAGCCGATCGTGGGCGGGTCGAAGAGCAGCTCCATCCGGGCGTTCAGGTTCATGCCCGACTCGGGCTTGGGGTCGGGGAGCTTGGCGCAGTCCTCGATGCTGGGCATCTCGTACGCCGATTCTTCGGCATAAATCGGCTCGACCTCGTGCAACGTGGCCGTCGTGATCAGCCCCTCGATGTGCGCCACGTCGTCCTGCACGAGCGTGGCCCTGGCGAACGCGGCCGTCCTGCCCGCCTTGAGCGGCTCGATCCTGACCTGCGCGGGCCCGGCGACCGGCGCCTTCAGGAACTGCGCCGTCGTGCTCACCGGATGCTCGAACGGCGAGGCGTCCACCGCCGCGCGCAGGATCACGGCCATGAGGTAGCCGCCGTTGAGGGGGCCGCCGATGGCGTATCCGGGGTCGAGGCACACGTCGTACGTGCCCTCGTCGATCCTGATCGCCTGAGTCGCCTCGTCGAACTTGGTCATCCGCGCCCGCCTCAACTCCGGAATTATGTTCTAGCGCCCGCATAGTCTATGGCATCCCCCTATCAGCGCGCCTACCTGCGAAAACATGATTCGGTTGAGAAAGTTCGATCATGGCAAGTGTCACCGAACTCCTCGGTCAGTCCGTTTGGGACTCCGACGGGATATGGGTCGGCCACGTGGTCGACATCCGCGTGATCAAGCACAGGGGCGAGCTCCAGAAGAGCCACACCGTCTACGGGCTGATCGTCTCCAGCCGCCGCGCGCCGCTGCTGCTCGGCCTCACCCGGGAGAACCAGGGCCGCGCGTCCTGGCTCTCCCGCTCGCTGTCCCGTCTGGTCTATGTGGGCTGCACATTCGTGCCGTGGTCGTGCGTGATCGACTACGGAAGCGGCGAGGTCCACATCAATGCGCTCAGAAAGGAACTCAGCAGGGTCTGAATCTCACTTCAGCACATTGCAAGCGCCCGTCTAGCAACATCAGCTAACTTCTCTGTGGTCAAAAGTCCACATTGTGAGTTGAGTGATGTCTGCGAATAATCCCCCCTACGGCCAAGATCCTGACCGGACCACGGCGTACAACTGGAACCAGGGGCAGCAGCCGGAGAACCCCCCGACGATGCCTCAGTCATCGGGACAGCCGTACCCGCCGCAGCAGCCCTACCAGCAGGGGGGCTACGGCCAGCAGGCGTCCTACGGACAGCAGCAGCAGCCGTACAACCCCCAGCAGGGGTACGGGCAGCAGCAGCCGACCTACGACGCCGGCTACGGCCAGCAGGGTTCGTACGGCCAGCAGCAAAACTGGCAGCAGGGCCAGCAGCAGGGCCAGCAGGCCCAGGGCGGCTGGCAACAGCAGCAGCCACAGCAGGGTTGGCAGCAGGAGCAGCAGGGCTGGCAACAGCAGGGCCAGGGCTGGCAGCAGGAACAGCAGCAGCAAGGTTGGCAGAACGACCAGTACGCCCAGAGCGGCTGGCAGCAGCAGGGGCCCGAGGGGTTCGGCCCGGCGCAACCGGCCAAGAAGGGCCGTAAGACCTGGATCATCGCCGCGGCCGCCGCGCTCGCGGTGATCCTGCTCGGCGGCGGCACCGTGTGGGCCATGGGCGCCATCGGCGGCGGCGGTACGCAGCCGAACGAGGTCCTGCCCGCCAACTCGATCGCCTACGCCCGGCTCGACCTGGACCCGGCCGCGAACCAGAAGCTGGCGCTGTTCCAGATCGCCAGGAAGTTCACGGTCACCAAGGACTCCTTCACCGGCGAGGACCCGCGCAAGGCGCTCTTCGACACGATCAACTCCGACTCCGACTCCAAGGTCGACTTCGCCAAGGACGTCGACCCCTGGCTGGGCAGCAGGGTCGGCTTCGCCGCCGTGCCGTCGGGCAAGGAGGAGCCCGACTTCGCGGTGGCCGTCCAGATCAAGGACGAGGCGCAGGCCAAGGCCGGCATCGCCAAGCTGATGAAGGGCGAGAAGTACGGTCTCGCCTTCCGTGACGACTACGCGCTGCTGAGCTCGACCCAGGCGCTGGCCGACAAGTTCGCGAAGTCCGAGGGCAGCCTGGCCGACAACGCCGAGTTCAACGACGACATGGGCGCGGTCGGCGAGCAGGGCGTGCTGTCGTTCTGGGCCGACATGGGCGGGCTCATGGAGGTGGCCAAGAAGGAGGTCCCGGCCGAGCAGGCCGCCCTCGTGGACCAGGTCAAGGACGCCAGGTTCGCCGGCGCGCTGCGCTTCGACAGCGCGTATGTCGAGCTCGCCGGCCTCGTGCGCGGCGCCAAGGGCATGACCCCCGAGGGTGACCTGCCCAAGGCCAACCTGGGCACGCTGCCCGCCACCACGGCGGGCGCGGTGTCGATCTCCGGCCTCGACCAGATGGTCACCAAGCAGTGGGACCAGATCCAGAAGCAGGCCGCGGCGAGCGGCGGCGCCGAGGTCAAGCAGATGCTGGAGCAGGCGCAGAGCCAGCTCGGGATCCAGCTGCCCGGCGACCTGGCCACGATCTTCGGCAAGAACTTCACGCTCGCCGTGGACAGCCAGGGCCTGGGCGGCGACCAGATCAAGGGCGGCGTGCGCATCGTCACCGACCCGGCCAAGGCGCAGGCCATCGTCGACAAGGTCCAGCAGGCGCTGACCTCCCAGGGTCAGGGCGCGCCGCAGATCGCCAAGGTCGCCGGCGACGGCGTCTTCACCGTGGCGACGTCGGACGAGTACGCCAAGCAGCTGGCCGGTGAGGGCACGCTGGGCGACTCGGAGACGTTCCAGACGGCGATCCCCAACGCGGACGACGCCAACTACGCGGTCTTCGTGGACCTGGACAAGGTGGAGAGCCTCTACCTCAAGTCCATGCAGGGCGACGACAAGGCCAACCTCCAGGTGCTGCGGGCCGTCGGGATGAGCGGCACGCAGACCGACACCGAGGCGACGTTCTCGCTGCGGGTCCTGTTCAACTGAGCGACGAACGGAACAGGCGGCCGGCCCCTTGTGGACCGGCCGCCTGTTTCCTGCTGTATCAGGCCCAGAGCTGGCCTTCGAGGCGCTCTTCCGCCTCCTCCAGGGTGCCTTCGTAGGCGCCCGTGGACAGGTATTTCCAGCCGCCGTCGGCCACCACGAACGCGACGTCGGCGCGCTCGCCCGCCTTGACCGCCTTCTTGGCCACGCCCAGCGCCGCGTGCAGCGCCGCGCCGGTCGAGACTCCGGCGAAGATGCCCTCGGAGGCCAGCAGCTCGCGCGTGCGCCGCAGCGCGTCGGCCGAGCCCACGGAGAAGCGGGTGGTCAGCACGGACTCGTCGTAGAGCTCGGGGATGAAGCCCTCGTCCACGTTGCGCAGCCCGTAGACCAGCTCGCCGTAGCGCGGCTCGGCGGCGACGATCTGCACGCCGGGCACCCGCTCGCGCAGGAACCGCCCGACGCCCATCAGCGTGCCCGTCGTGCCGAGCCCGGCCACGAAGTGGGTGATGGTGGGCAGGTCCTCGAGGATCTCCGGGCCGGTGGTCTCGTAGTGTGAGCGCCAGTTGGCCGGGTTTCCGTACTGGTAGAGCATCACCCAGGAGGGATTCTGGGCCGCCAGCTCCTTGGCCACGCGCACGGCCTCGTTGGAGCCGCCCGCCGCGGGCGAGGAGATGATCTCCGCGCCCCACATGCGCAGGAGCTGACGGCGCTCCTCCGAGGTGTTCTCGGGCATCACGCAGATCAGCTTGTAGCCCTTGAGCTTGGCCGACATGGCGAGCGAGATGCCCGTGTTACCGCTGGTGGGCTCGAGGATCGTGCAGCCGGGCGTGAGCCGGCCGTCCTTCTCGGCCTCCTGGATCATCCACAGGGCGGGCCTGTCCTTGATCGACCCGGTCGGGTTGCGGTCTTCGAGCTTGGCCCAGATCCGCACGTCGGCGGAGGGCGACAACCTCGGCAGCCCCACGAGGGGCGTGCGGCCGACCGAGTCGATCAGCGAGTCGAACCGCATGTCACCCGCCGGCGACGGCAGGCAGCACGGTCACCGTGTCGCCGTCGGACAGCGGCGTGCCCAGGCCGCCCAGGAAGCGCACGTCCTCGTCGTTCAGGTAGACGTTGACGAAGCGGCGCAGGCTGCCCGCGTCGACCAGGCGCTCCTTGATGCCGGGGTGGCGCGACTCCAGATTGCTGATCAGCTCTTCGAGGGTGGCGCCCTCGGCGTCGACGGCCTTGGCGCCGCCGGTGTAATTACGCAGGATGGTCGGAATGCGAACCTCGATGGCCATCGCGCTCAGTCTCCTCAGATCAGGTCGTCGTCCCATCGGCAGCAACGCCGATGGCTACATGCGGATTCCGCGGGATCTTCCGGTAAGAAACCTGCTCGTCAGGGATGCCGCCTTAGCGGCAGTGGAGCTGCAGGTTTCTCATCCGACAGTCGTAGACGACGACGGCAGGAGTATGCGCGAAGAGGAAACTCTGCACCGGCCTGACCATCATGGGAGAAACCTTACCTCTTCCTCGGTAATCACTCCGTCGAGGATCCGGTACGAGCGGAACTCCACCTTCTCCTCGTCCCGCGTGGAGACCAGGACGTAGTGGGCGTCCGGCTCGGAGGCATAGGAGACGTCGGTGCGCGACGGGTACGCCTCGGTGGCCGTGTGGGAGTGGTAGATCACGACGGGCTCCTCGTCGCGGTCGTCCATCTCACGCCAGACGCGCAGCTGCTCCATGGAGTCGAAGCGGTAGAAGGTGGGCGAGCGTTCGGCGTTCTCCATCGGGACGAACCGCTCGGGGACACCGTTCCTGCCGGCGATCACCCCGCACGCCTCGTCGGGGTGGTCGGCACGGGCATGGGCGACGATCTTGTCCACCAGTTCCTGCGAGATCGACAGCATGCCCGGAAGTTACCAGAGCGCCCGGACCAGGCTGTCCTGGAGGTAGGTCAGCCAGTCGTAGGTGAGGTAGGCCGGGTAGCGGGGGTCGTCCTCGGACATCACGGCGATCTCGTCGTGAACCTCCTCGGTCACGTCGAGCTTGGTGCCGAGCGTCAGGCGCACGTCGTTGAGCGAGCGCAGCCAGGCCTGGGCCTGCTCGGGCGAGAGCTCCGCGCGGCCCGACCTGGCGGTGTCGAAGACGGTCTGCGCGTCGGCCCGCTTGCCGTCGCGCAGGGTGGCCTCGGTGTAGCGGCGGAACTCCGCCGAATCCTTCTCGTCCTCGTACGCCGACGGGAACAGCCTGGCCAGCACCGGGTCGGTCGGCGCCTCTCCCCCGCCGATGCCCAGCGCCCGCTCCAGCGGGTCGTCGCTGGTCCGCCCCGGCTCCACGATGCCCAGCATCATCGACACGAGCGAGCGCAGGAGCGAGACCTCCGCGGCCTCGAACTCCGCGACGACGACGCCGCCCTTGCCCGACGAAAACCCCGATGTCACGCGTGCCGCCTCACTGACCTCATGTGCCTCACTTGACCGAGTCCGGCTGGACCGTCGCCCACAGGCCGTAGGAGTGGAGAATCTGCACATCGCGTTCCATCTCTTCCCGCGTGCCACTGGACACGACGGCCTTGCCCTTGTGGTGTACGTCCAGCATGAGTTTTTCGGCCTTCTCTCTCGTGTAGCCGAAGACCGATTGGAAGACATAGGTCACGTAGGACATGAGGTTGACCGGGTCGTTCCAGACGATGGTCACCCATGGCAGATCGGGCCGGACGTCCGATGACGGACGCTCAACGGCGATTGGAGCGGTGCTACCCACATCCCCGAGTCTGCCCTATCTGGGCCGTAGTCTTCGAGTCGTGACAATGACCATGAGCACTGCGTTGCTCACAGATCACTATGAGCTGACGATGCTGCAGGCGGCGCTCCGGAGCGGGGCGGCGCACAGGCGCGCCGTTTTCGAGGTGTTCGCCAGACATCTGCCGGGTGGCAGGCGCTACGGGGTTGTCGCCGGGACCGGACGTGTCCTGGACGAGCTAGAACGCTTCCGTTTCAGTGAGGAAGAACTCACCTATTTGCGGAAGAGGCAGGTCGTCGACGACGACACTCTGGCGTTTCTCGCCGATTACCGGTTTTCCGGGAACGTCTACGGCTACCGCGAGGGCGACCTCTACTTCCCCGCCTCCCCGATCATGATCGTGGAGGGCACCTTCGCGGAGGCCGTGCTGCTCGAGACCCTCACCTTGTCGATCCTGAACCACGACTGCGCCATCGCCTCAGCGGCCTCCCGCATGACCAACGCCGCGGGCAAGCGGCCGATCATCGAGATGGGCTCGCGCCGCACCCACGAGAGCGCCGCCGTGGCCGCCGCCCGGGCCGCGTACATCGCCGGTTTCGCCTCCACCTCCAACCTCATGGCCGGGTACGCCTACGGCGTGCCCACGGCCGGCACGGCGGCGCACGCGTTCACGTTGCTGCACGACTCGGAGAAGGACGCGTTCGAGGCCCAGATCGCCTCGCTCGGCCGCAAGACGACGCTGCTGGTGGACACGTACGACGTGGCCGAGGCGGTGCGCACGGCCGTGGAGCTGGCGGGGCCGGAGCTGGGCGCGGTCCGCATCGACTCCGGCGACCTGGCCGCCGCCGCGCAGGAGGTGCGCGAGCAGCTCGACGCGCTCGGGGCCTTCGAGACCCGCATCCTGGTCACCTCCGACCTGGACGAGTACGCCATCGCCGCGCTCGCCGCCGCCCCCGTCGACGGTTACGGCGTCGGCACGTCCCTGGTGACCGGGTCCGGCGTGCCCACGGCGGCCCTGGTGTACAAGCTGGTGGCGAGGGAGACGGCCACGGGCAAGCTGGAGGCCGTGGCCAAGCGCTCGGTGGGCAAGCCGTCGCGCGGGGGCCGCAAGCAGGCGTACCGGCTCCTGGACGACGTGGGCAACGTGGAGACCGAGCTGATCACCACCGGCGGCCTGGCCCCGGAAGGCGGCATCCCCTTGCTGCACGAGCTGGTGCGCGACGGGCAGGTCGTGGGCAGGGAGCCGCTGCCCGCCGCCCGCGAGCGCCACGCCGCCGCCGTCGCCACCCTCCCCCAGGAGGCCCTGCACCTCGGCAGGGGGTACGCGGCCATCCCCACAGAGTTCGCCTGACCCTCCCCGCGGCAGCGGGGCGCCGGGTCGAACAGCGGGCCCTGTTATTAGAGTGCTGAATATGGGGACCGCATTGATCATCGTCGATGTGCAGAACGACTTCTGCGAAGGCGGCAGCCTGCCCGTGGCCGGCGGCTCGGAGGTGGCGGCGGCGATCACTCGCCACATGGCCGAACACGGCTATGACCACGTGGTGGCGACCCGCGACTACCACATCTCGCCCGGCGACCACTTCGCCGAATCGCCCGACTACGTCTCCAGGTGGCCGGCGCACTGCGTGGCCGGGACCCCGGGAGCCGACTTCCACCCGTCGTTCGACGTGGCGGCGGTGGAGGAGGTGTTCAGCAAGGGCGCCTACGCCGCCGCGTACAGCGGTTTCGAGGGCCTTTCGAGCGACGGGGTCCCGCTGGCCGAGTGGCTCGGGCAGCGCGGGGTGCACGAGGTGGACGTGGTCGGGATCGCCACGGACCACTGCGTGCGCGCGACGGCGCTCGACGCGGTCAAGCACGGGCTGGCGGTGCGGGTGCTGCTGGACCTGACGGCCGGCGTGGCCCCGACGACCACGGAGGTGGCGCTGGCGGAGCTGAAGGACGCAGGCGCCACCCTCCGGGGGGCGCCCGTTCTGGGGTGACCGTTCAGGGGTGACCGGGATCACCATTGATCACGAGGCGTATGCGGTAGGCAACGCTGCGTTCATGTGATATTCAAGAGGACGAACCCCCTCCGGAGCCGTAGTAATACGGAGAGTCACAAACTCCTTTTCGCGGGAGGTAGATTCATGCTGGCCATCTCCCTGGGTGCGGCCTGGCTCGTCCTCGGTCCTCTCTGCCTGTGGCTGCTCGTCCGGGGGAGCGCCGGCGAGCGGGTGGCCGCGGTCGTCACGCTGGCGCTGCTGGAAGGCGGGACGATCGCGATGGGCGCCGAAGAGCGGCCCGCCCCCGCCCCTCCGGCGATCGTGGCCAACCTCGTGGCCTCCTGCCAGGAGCGCGTCCCGGTCCCCCATTCGGCGAAGGTGGCCCACGAGATCGTGCTGACCTGGGCGGCGGCGCCGCAGGAGTGCGGGGCGGCCGAGGTCGTGGTCCGGGCCGAGGGGCGCAGACTGCGTCTATGGCTGTACGAGGGGCCCAACGTCGGCAGCCACCCGGCCGCGCTCACGGGCCACCACCAGCGCGTGTTCACGCTGCCGGTGCGCGTCGAGAGCGGCCGGGCCGCGCTGAAGCTGCCCCTGCGGGAGAAACCGGATTACGTCCTGACCGATGGCCGCACCGGGCGGCGCATCCCCCAGACGTAGTCAGGGCTTGGCCACCGCGAGCCGCAGCGCGTCGTCGAGCCGGGCGAAGACCTCGAACGCGTGCCGCAGCCCGGTGATCGACAGCACCCTGGCCATGACCCCCTGAACCCCACCGAGCAGCAGCCGGGTCCCTCTGGACTCGCACCGCTGCATGACGCCGACGAGCTCGTTCATCCCCATGGAGTCGCAGAACGAGAGCTCGCCCAGGTCCAGGATCAGGAAGGGCTTGGGAGGAAGGGCCCAGACGGGTTCGAGGTGCTCACGCAGCACCTGCAGGACGTTGACGTCGAGCTCGCCCTCGAGCTTGAGGATGACGGCGTTTCGCGAGAGGCCGGAAGTCACGGTCAGCATCGGCTTTCTGGTGACCTCAGACGACATGGGCAAAGTCCTTCTGCGTATCCCGAGACAAGCCAAGAGTGGTTGTTGCCTCTTCCGTCGAGTTTCTAACAGATGAGCGCCGCTCTGTGGCCAAACGCACAGAGTCACCCATCGTCACACGCGACCGGCACGCGCGCAGCGCCGGGGGGCGGAGCGCCGCGCGCGACGGCTCCCTCAGGCTGTCCCGAAGGTGATCACGTAGGCGGCGAGCAGCACGGACAGGACGATCACCAGGACGCCCGTGCCGCTGATCACCATGACGACATTCGCCCGCTTCACCATCCAGCGGATGGCCGCCGCTGCCAGTGTGATCAAGGTCGTCAGGAGGAAGAGGGTCAAGGCTCTGGTATCGGTTGATGTTGGTATTGCCACCGAGAGGTGGAGGACTAGTGTGGTCATGAAGGTTTTCCCTGGTGCGGAGACGCGCTCTGACAGAAACCTCGCTCGCGGGCACCTCCGCCGATGATTGGGCTCGTCGCGGGGGTGTTCCGCTGTCTTTCTGCATGGGGATGCCGCTCCTGCCGGGTGTGGCTCATCGGACCCTCGCCACGAACCACCTCCACCCATATTCAGCTAACTTCAGTGAATCTTCTCCAATTAGAGGTTTACCCCGACTGAACCGCCCTATTCGTACACGGCGGTGACAGCTGAATGGTTAGACTGATGGCTCTTGTGCTCACCCGTTTGTGCACGTTGGCTGTTCTGTTAGGCCTTAGCTGCGGATTCTTCATCGATTCTGCCGCCAGGTTGATGTTCACTAGAGATTACTGAAGTTCACACCAATGGGGCTGGCATGAGCGGCGTCAATTCCGCGCTGGCGCGCCGACTGCGCGAGCTGCGCGAAAGCCACTGGCCTGACCGGCGCGTCACCCAGGCACAGCTGCGCGAGGCGTTCCAGGTCAGCGTCGCGCTGATCTCGTCGTGGGAGTCGGCTCATGCGAGCAAGATCCCGCCCTTACACCGGCTGGAGAAGTACGCCGCGTTCTTCGCGACCAAGCGATCGATCTCCAACGGGACGGCACGCGTGCTCCCCGTGTCCGACCTGACGGCGGGCGAGCTCGAGGACCACCGCCACCTGCTCGCCGAGCTGGACCGGCTGCGCCAGGCCGCGCTGAAGTCCCAGGCGTCGGGTGAGAACGCCGAGCCGGCGGCGCGGGACGCGCTCCAGACCGGCCCCTGGCACTTTCGGGACGGGGAGCCGATCACGGTCATCTGCTCGCAGGTCCCGGAGGAGGACCGGACCAAGATCCCGTACGCGGACCCGTCGAGCCCCGACTACATCGAGCTGTACAAGTACTCCGACCTCGACTCCCTCTTCGAGCTGTGGGGCCATCTCCGGGCCGCGAATCCGCGCAGCCCGGTGAAGCTGGTCTCCACCGAGGATCTGCGTTCCGACGACCTGACGACGCACGTGGTGCTCCTGGGCGGCGTCGACTACAACGCGGTGACCGGGGCGGTGCTCGCGCAAGCAGAACTCCCGGTGCGGCAGGTGCCCGACTGGGAGGGGGAAAAGGGTCCGTATTTCGAGGTCATCGAGGGGGGCGACACGCGCCGGCACTACACCGTCACCGGCGGGTCCGGCGATAATCTGCAACTCCTTGAGGACGTCGGGTTCTTCTACCGCGGCGTCAATCCCGACAATGTCGAGCGCACGTTGACCATTTGCAATGGGATGTACGGCAGAGGCGTCTACGGTGCGGTGCGGGCCCTGACCGACGAGCGATTCCGCGACCGCAACGC
Organism: Nonomuraea sp. NPDC003709; assembly: GCF_040610775.1. Taxonomy (NCBI): domain Bacteria; kingdom Bacillati; phylum Actinomycetota; class Actinomycetes; order Streptosporangiales; family Streptosporangiaceae; genus Nonomuraea; species Nonomuraea sp. NPDC003709. The sequence continues at coordinate 157,973 of NZ_JBEXMW010000026.1, forward strand.
CGTCTATCTGCGGGCACGTTTCGGCACCGCCGCGGCCTACAGCATTCTCACGCGCGTCAGGATCAGGGACCGCGTGGTCGTCACTCCTGATTGGACCCTGAACACGTTCCGGCTGCATGAGTGGTCGGAGCCCTCTCGTGGGGACTGAGGTCGGATCGGAGCATCACCACGGCTCCCACCGGGATCTGATCGAGGTCTACCCGCGAGTCGCGAAGTCCGGCCGCGTCGACGCCATCGTCGTGCCGACCATCAGGCATCCGGTCTGGCTGAGCCACGCGATCCGGCTGGCGATCGCCCTGGACTGCCCCCTCGTGACCCTGCACAGCAAGTGGAGCAAACCGGACCTCCTCCTGATGCCGGCCGGCTTGCAGTTCATCTCCGTGGACATCGACAACGTGGCCCGGCTCAACCTGCCGGACTTCGCGACCACGGCCCTGCTGAAGGGCACGCCGTTCGCCCGCGCGACCGACCTCAGCGCCAAGCGGAACACAGGGCTGCTGCTGGCCCGCCTGATGGGCTGGCGGCGCATCGTCTTCCTGGACGACGACATCGAGGTCGGCGGGCACGAGGAGGTCGCGCACGCGGCCGCCCTGCTCGACTCGTACGACGCCGTGGGCATGCACATCGGCGGCTACCCGGACAACTCGGTGGTGTGCCACGCCCACCGGCTGACCGGCGGGCATCAGGAGTCGTTCGTGGGCGGCGGCGCCCTGGCCGTCGAGACGACCCGCGGCCCCTCGTTCTTCCCGAACATCTACAACGAGGACTGGTTCTACCTGCTGGGCGAGAAGTCGGTGCGCCCGCTCGCGGTCACGGGGATGGTCAAGCAGCGCCCGTACGACCCTTTCGACCGCCCCATGCGCGCGCGGGACCAGGAGCTCGGCGACGTGCTGGCCGAGGGCGTCTACTGGCTGCTCGACGGGGGCGGGGGCACGGGCTGGCAGGCCGCCGCCGATCCGGCCTACTGGGTCGGCGCCCTCGCCAGGCGCGGCGACTTCGTCAAGGACGTGCTGCGCCGCGTCCGGGAGCTCCCGCCGGACGCGACGACGAGCCGCCGGGCCATGGAGGAGTCCCTGCTGGCCGCGCTGGGCCGCCTCAACCGCATCACGCCGCAGTTCTGCGTCAAGTACCTGGAGGCGTGGGCGGCGGACCGCGACCGGTGGGCCGATCACTTCGCCAGGATCCCGCAACTCGGGCCGAGCGTGGCCGATGCCATGAAATGGCTGGTCAGACCTGGTGCACCACTATTGCGCCAGTGGACCTCATTTGATTCATAAGTGGGCGAACCGGGAATCTGTCGTCCGTGGGGCCACGTGATATCCGTCAGGCCGTCCATACGGACCTCCCTGCGATGGTCGACTCGCTCGGGCAGGAGGGCTACTTCACCGACCGGCTCGCCAGGCAGGACTCCGGTCACGGGGCCCTGCTCGTCGCCTGGGAGCGCGGGGTGGCGGTCGGCGACGTCTACATGTGGCTGGGGCCCGCGGAGGAGCCCGAGCTGCGTACCCACTTACCGGGCGTGGCGCTGCTCACGCACCTGGAGGTCGTGCCCTGGATGCGCAACCGGGGCATCGGCACCGCGCTGCTCTGGGCCGCCGAGGAGCGGCTCCTGGCCGACGGCCACGACCAGGTCGCCCTCGGCGTGGGCCTGGACAACCCCGACGCCCTGCGGTTGTACCAGCGCCGCGGCTACGCCGAATGGCCGCACGGCGAGGTGGCGACCACCGACGTCGTCTACCACCCGAACGGCGGGCTCGAGCTCCGGCCCGAGCTGTGCCGCATCCTCGTCAGAAAGCTCGGCTGAGCGCGCCGGCTAGCGGCGCTGGGTGGCCCAGCGGCGGATGGTGTCGATCCGCTCCTGGATCTGCTCCGCCGTCGCCTGCGCGATCGGCGGCCCGCCGCACGAGCGGCGCAGGTCCGAGTGGATGACCCCGTGCGGCTGACCCGTGCGGTGGTTCCAGGCGCCCACCAGGCCGTTGAGCTCGCGCCGCAGGTCCGCGATCTGCTCGTGCGGCGCCAGCGTCTCGCGCGGCTGCTCCTCCTCCTGCTTGCGCCTGGCCGCCTGCTGGTCGGACTGCCGCTTGCGCAGCAGCGTCGCCACCTGGTCGGGCTCCAGCAGCCCGGGCAGGCCCAGGAAGTCCTCTTCCTCCGCCGAGCCGACCGCCGCGCCCGTGCCGAACTCGCCGCCGTCGAACAGCACCCGGTCGAACGTGGCCGACGTCTCCATCGTCTCGAACGGGAGCTCGTCACCCAGGACGTCGGGATTGTCCTTCTGGCGGTTGGCCTGCTCCAGGAGGCTGTCGTCGAGCCCGTCCTCGGGAGGCCGCTTGTTGAGCACGTGGTCGCGCTCGACCTCCATCTCGTTGGCCAGCCCCATGAGCGTGGGCACCGAGGGGAGGAAGACCGAGGCGGTCTCGCCGCGCTTGCGGGCCCGCACGAAGCGGCCCACGGCCTGGGCGAAGAAGAGCGGGGTAGAGGTGGAGGTGGCGTAGACGCCCACGCACAGGCGGGGGATGTCGACGCCCTCCGACACCATGCGCACGGCCACCAGCCAGCGGTCCGGCGAGGTCGCGAACTGCTTGATCTTCTTCGACGCGCCGGGGTCGTCGGAGAGGACCACGGTGGCGCCCTCGCCGGTGATGTTGCGCAGGTGGCGGGCGTAGGCCCGGGCCGTCTCGTGGTCGGTGGCGATGACCAGGCCGCCCGCGTCGGGCACGCCCCTGCGCACCTCGGTGAGCCGCCGGTCGGCGGCCTGCATGACCTGGCGGATCCAGTCGCCCTTCGGGTCGAGCGCGGCCCGCCACGCCTGTGAGAGCTGGTCCTTGGTGAGCGGCGTGCCGAGCGTCGCGGCGATCTCGTCGCCCGCCCGCGTGCGCCACTTCATCTCGCCGGAATAGGCCAGGAAGATGACCGGGCGCACGACGCCGTCGTCGAGCGCGGGGCCGTAGCCGTAGGAGTAGTCGGCGACGCTGCGCTTGAGGCCCTCGGCGTCCTCCTCGTAGCCGACGAACGGGATCGGGTTGTCGTCGGACCTGAACGGCGTGCCGGTGAGCTGGAGGCGGCGCGTGGCGGGCTCGAACGCCTCGCTCACGCCGTCGCCCCACGACTTGGCGTCGCCCGCGTGGTGGATCTCGTCGAAGATCACCAGCGTCTTGCGCGCCTCCGTGCGCGCCCTGTGCAGCGCGGGGTGCATGGCGACCTGCGCGTACGTCACCGCCACCCCGGTGTAGTCGCGCGAGGTCGTGCCCTGGCTGTTCTTGAACTCGGGGTCGATGCCGATGCCGACCCGCGCGGCGGCGTCGGCCCACTGCCGCTTGAGGTGCTCGGTGGGCGTGACGATCGTGATCGACCTGATCACGCCGTTGGCGATCAGCTCGCTGGCGATGCGCAGGGCGTAGGTCGTCTTGCCCGCGCCCGGGGTCGCCACGGTGAGGAAGTCACGCGGCTCGCGCCTGAAGTAGAGGTCGAACGCCTCCTGCTGCCACGCGCGGAGCTTGGGGGCGGTGCCCCATGCTGCTCGGTCGGGATAGGAAGGCGAAAGATGGGACGCGGCGAAGGTGCTCACCGCATCACCTCTGGGGTTAGTGTGCTTCGCTCTCTCACAGTGACCCGATAGTAATCGGGCCGACCGACAAGACGTGCCGTGAGTTGAGGATTCTGGCCAAGCTCTTCCCCGCGTGCTATGCGGGTCATTTGATCTTCGTCATGACCGTGTCGAGGGCCTGTCTGCGTGCGGTTTCCTCGGGTTGGAGCAGCCCGAGGAGCATGACCGCGGAGCCCGCGCGAGTGAGAAGCGTCACTCTCAGGAACGCCGGCCGGTTGGCCACATCCTGATATTCCGCCCGCAGCGCCCGGGTGTGCCCTCCGGGGAGCTCCTTGTCCTCGACGACGGTCACCCGGTCTCCTTTGAGCAGCAGCCGGGAGTAGAGCTCCGCCGCCTCCGCCGTGGCCTTCTTGGCGTCCGCCACGGCCCCTGTGACCGGCCTGGCCATGACGAGCCCGCCGCCGCCGTCCCTGGCCACGGAGGTGAAACCCGTCACGGGCGGCACCGGCGCCTGGCTCCACCCCTGTGGCAGCGCCACCGACACCTTGGCCAGGGAGTCGCTCAGCTGCCCGCTCTCCGCCGAAGGCGCGGTGATCCGCAGCACCACGACGGTCGCCCCCACCACCAGGCCCACGCCTGCCAGCAGGGCCACCGACACGACCACCCAGCGCCGCAGCGTCCTCCCGGACACGCCCGTGCGCCGCCCGGGGTCCGCCGGGGAGCCGTAGAGGCGCGCGGACGGGGGAAGCGACTCCCAGGGCTCGAACTCGCGGTCCAGGCCGTACGAGGCCGTCCTGCGGATCTGCGGGTTCCACGGCTCCTCGGGCCCGAGGTCCAGCGGGTCGGGCTCGCCGCGGACCGGCTCAGGACCGCTGGACCGGGCATGCCGCCGTACCGGCTCCGGGTCGGGGTCCGGCACGGCCTCAAGAGGGCCCGTGCGCCCCCGCCGCGACTCCTCCTCGTGGGGCGCGCCCCACGCGTACCGCGGAGGAGTACGGCGATGCCTGGGAGCGGGCTGAGGCGGCCAGACCCGGCGGTCGTCCTCGGTGTCATCCTCCATGGCACCTCCCTGACCGCTGTCCTATCACCTCGCGCGGCGATGGTCAGGAGAACCGTGATCGGTGTGACAGGAGGGGCGGAAATCAGCGGGTGCGTCCGGCGAGGAGCGTGGCGCCGAGGGCGACGGCGGCCATGAGGAACGAGATCACGACGAACCCGGTGGCGATCTCGTCCGGGGCGTGACCGATCAGATTGACCAGCGCGCCCCCGACCCCGATCGCCAGGGCGGACCCGAGCATGTCCGTGACCGACAGGGCGGCGGAGTTCGCCCCCTGCTCGTTCAGAGGGGACTGCCGCAACGCGGTGACGCTGACCGTGGTCATGCCGAACCCCATCCCGAACCCGGCCACGATCCACGCGGGCACCGCGACCCAGCCGGTCACCCCGGGAACGACGCACAGCATGCAGATCAGGATCGAGACGGTGACGCACCCCGCCCCCAGCCGGATCCGCCTGTACGCCTCCCCCTCCCGCCTGCTCTGCAGGAACGACCCCGCGGACCACCCCAGCGCCCCGGTCGTCAGCGCGATCCCCGCGAGCTTGAGGTCGAAGGACTTCACCTCCTGCAGCGCGAGCGGGATGAAGGAGTTCACCCCGAAGAAGGCGGCCGAGAAGAAGCCCCGCATCAGCACGGTCGTGGGCAGCCCGCGCGCGAACCGCAGCGCGTCGGGAGGCAGCAGCCGGTACAGCCCGTAGACCAGGAACGCCAGGCCCGCGACGGCCTCCAGCGCCCCGACCACGGGGCGCCTGTGCAGGAGGTCCACGCCCTGCAGCAGCGCCCCGGCCCCGCCCGCCGTGGCGGTGGCGGCCAGCGTCATCGCGACCGGCCTGGAGCGCGGGCCGGTGGACGGCTCATGGGAGGAGGACGGCATGCGCAGCGCGGGCACGAGCATCACCAGCGCGGGCACGACCAGCGGGATGATCCCGTAGAAGACGTACCGCCAGCCCCACTGCACGGCCACGAACCCGGCCACGGCCGGCCCCACCATGGCGGGCACCACCCAGGCCGCGGAGACGGCCGCGAAGACCTTGGGCCGCAGGGCCTCCGGATAGACCCGCGCGATCATCACGAGCAGCGCCACGATCGAGGCGCCCGCGCCCAGCCCCTGCACGGCCCGCGCCACGAGGAACATCCCCGCCGAGTGCGCCGCCCCGGCCAGTGCCATCCCCGCCACGAACAGCACCACCCCTGACAGGAACGGCAACTGGTAGCCGCGGCGGTCCGACCAGAGGCCCGCCACCACGTTCGCGAAGAGGCTGGCGATGAGGAAGGCGGAGAAACTGATCCCGTACAGGTCGAGGGCGTTCAGCTCGTGGGCCACCGCCGGCATGACGACCCCGACGGACATGCCCTCGAAGGCGACCAGGGTGATCGTCAGCACGATACCGACTGTCGCGACGCGGTATTCGGGGCTGAGGATGCGGGTGGATTCGTAGGGAGTGTCGAGTGCCTTTGGACCTGTCACCTACATATCGTAATTTGCCGGAAATCTAGGCTGCCGGGGTGGTCGCGTTCCGGTACACCGCCCACATCTGATGCATGCGCTCCGCCTGCCCCGCGGTGAACTCCGACATGCACTTGTCGTGCGCGTAGTCCATGAAGTTGTGCGCCGGATCCAGGCCGGGGTGCTGCGCGCAGCTGTCCTTGCCCGCCGGGCAGGCCTCGGTCGGCCGGGCCTCCATCGGGGTGTCGGCGATGCCGTCGCCGGGCAGCTCGCAGCCGTTCTCGAACGTGTGGAAGAGGCCGAGCCAGTGCCCGATCTCGTGCACGCCGGTGAAGCCGCGGTTGTAGTTGGTCATCGCGCCACCGGGCAGGCTGCGCCAGTCGATCACGACGCCGTCCAGCCTGGGCGTCTCGTCATACCAGTACGGGTAGCTGGCGAAGCCCAGCATCTGCTCGCTGAGCTGGGCGATGTAGAGGTTGAGCGTGTCGGCGCCGCCCTGGTGCAGCGCCACCTTCATCGGCCGCTCGTTGCCGACGGGGTCGTTGAACCACAGGGCGTTGTCGGTGACCGAGACGCCGTCCAGGCGGAAGCGCACGCCGGTGTCGACGCCGCCGTAGGTGCCGCCGTACGCGGAGTTGAGCGCGTCGATCTGGGCCTTGACGTCGTCGTCGGTCACCTTGCGCTCACCGCGCGTGATGACGTGCACGCGCGTGGGCACGGTGACCTGGGTGGGCGTCGTCACGCCGGCGAGCCGCTTGCCCAGCTCGACGAGGACCTTGGCCACGTCTTCGGGCTTGGGCGAGCGCGGCCCCGTCCTGCGGGGGACGTGGCCCGCGCAACGCGACACCTGCGCCGCCTCGGTACGGAGCGGCGGCGTGAACCCGACCGCGAGCAGACATGCCAACGAGACGGCGGTCACGCGCCGGACCATGCAATCCCCCACTACGTATCGAGCCGGTCTGGCTACCGACCGTAGCTTGACCTGGGGAGATTACCGGTCAGCAACACTCACTGCTTGTTGTCGCCGCCGTCGCCGCCACCCGGGGGCAGGCCCTCGTAGATCTCCTTGCACTCCGGGCATACCGGATATTTCTTCGGATCGCGGCTGGGCACCCAGACCTTGCCGCACAGCGCCCGGATGGGCGTGCCCGTGACCATGCTCTCCGTGATCTTGTGCTTGTCCGCGTAGTGGGCGAACCGCTCGTGATCGCCGTCGCCGTGCGACGTCCGGGGCGTGGTCTCCTGCTCTGGGAGGATCTTCGTCGTGCTCACCCCACAGAGTTTATGCCCGACGACGACCAGGTCCCCCATATAGCGATACGGCCCCCGCCGCGTGGCGGGGGCCGTACGTGGAATCAGGCTCAGCCCATGTGGACGGGCGCGCCCTCGGTCTTCCTGCCGGCCTTGACGAACAGCGTCAGTACGGCCGTCAGCACCGCGATGCCGGTGCTGACCAGGAAGGCCACGTGCATGCCGTCCATGAAGGCGTTGTGCACGGCGTCGCCGATCTGCTGCGGCACGCCGGGCGGGACGGTGCCGAACGCGGCGGCCTTCTCCAGCCCCGTCAGCTGGGCGGGCGGGATGGCCTGGGCCGCCGGGCCGAGGTAGCCGGGCAGCTTGTCGGAGATCTCGCCGGCCATCACGGCGCCCAGGATCGCGGTGCCGAGCGCGCCGCCGACCTGCATGGCCGACTGCTGCACGCCACCCGCGACGCCGGTCAGATTCACCGGGGCGTTGCCCACGATGATCTCCGTGGCGCCCACGAACACCGGCGACATGCCGAAGGCCAGCAGCAGGAACGGGATGCCGCTCTCGATGAACGACGCGTCGATGCTGAGCTGGGACATGAGGAACATCGAGAACGCGGTGATCAGCAGGCCCGTGGCCATCGTGATCTTCGGCCCCAGCCTGCCGATCGCCATGCCCGCCAGCGGCGAGGCGACGATCATGCCGGCACTCATCGGCAGCATGCGCAGGCCGGCCTCCAGCGGGGACAGGCCGTGCACACCCTGGAAGAAGAAGCCGAGGAAGAACATCGCGCCGAACATGGCGAACGCGACCATCATCATCAGCACGGTGCCGATGGAGATCGAGGCGTTCTTGAACAGCGACAGCGGCACCAGCGGCTGGCTCGCCCTGCTCTGCCAGAAGATGAACGCGCCGATCAGCACCACGAACAGGCCCGCGAAGGTCAGCGTCGTGCTGTCGCCCCAGCCCCACTCCGGAGCCTTGATGATCGTCCAGACGAGCGAGAACATCGCGCCGGACAGCAGCAGCACGCCGAGCCAGTCGATCCGCGCCAGCGTCTGCGCGCGGTTGTCCTTGATCAGGATGGTGCCGAGGACGAGGGCGGCGAGGCCGACGGGGGCGTTGATGAAGAAGACCGTCTCCCAGCTCGCGTTCTCGACCAGGAGGCCGCCCACGATCGGGCCGGCGGCGCTGGACAGGCCGATGATCGCACCCCAGGCGCCCATGGCCTGGTTGAGCTTCTCACCCGGGAACGCTCCACGCAGCAGCGCCAGGGCGGCTGGCTGGAGCAGCGCGCCGAACAGGCCCTGCAGCACCCGCAGGGCGATCAGCGCGCCCACCGGGGAGAGGCCGGGAATGATGTCGGCCAGCTCGGCGCTGAGTCCGATGCCCACCGAGGAGATGGCGAACCCCGCCACGCCGATCAGGAAGACCCGCTTGTGCCCGAACAGGTCGCCGAGCTTGCCGGCGGTGATCAGGAACACCGCCAGGGCCAGCAGGTAACCGCTGGTCACCCACTGCAGGTCGGACAGCGAGGCCTTGAGGTCGGCCTGGATCGACGGGTTGGCGATGCCCACGACCGTGCCGTCGAGCATGACCATGATGACGCCCAAGCTGACCGCCAGCAGCACGAGCCAAGGATTGCCGCCGGTCCCCGTTTTCACCGGGCCGTGCGATGACGGCGCATCCACCGCCTTCGCGTGAGCCATGAAGTCCCCCTAAGTACACGAACCGCCCCATACCGGGGCATAGATCTCGTAAGCCTCAGGTAATCTATGACAGTCGCTGACTAATGACAAACGAGTTTTATTCGTCGTCGTATGACTTATGGCACACTGTGACAGAAAGGTTTCGAGGGAGTGACTGCTGTGGGTCTACGGGAACGCAAGAAGGAGAAGACGCGCCTGGCGATCCTCGACGCCGCGCTCGACCTGTTCCTCGAACAAGGATACGAGTCGACCACGGTGGAGCAGATCGCGGGGGCCGTCGAAATCTCCCCGCGCACCTTCTTCCGCTACTTCAACAGCAAGGATCACCTGGCGCTGTGGCACCACGACCACGGCGAGGAGATCATGCTCGAGACGCTGGCGTCCCGCCCGGAAGATGAGTCGTCCTTCACCTCGCTCATGCACGCCATGCGCGCGGTCGTCGGCGACCTGGAGGGTTCAACGGGCGAGGACAGGGCGAGGTTCCTGAAGCTGCGGCGGCTCATGGAGGACCACCCGAGGCTGGTGGGCATGTCCGTGGCCAGGGGCGCGGCGACCGAGCGCCGCCTCATCGAGGTGATCGCCGCACGCAGGGGCGTGGACCCCGACGAGGACATGCTCACGCCCTTGATCGTGGCGTTCGCCGCCTGCACCCTGCGCGTCGGCTTCGAGTGCCCGCGCCGCGACAGCGGCCTGCCGGAGATCACGCAGCGGATGGCGGAGACGATCGAGCTGGCCGAGCGCTCGCTGCGGCCCGGCTGGGACCGCTAGTCAGTTCATCGTCGGGTCGTCCGGGCAGGTCGCCACGAAGGCCAGCTCGCCGGGCTGCCGCCGCAGCACGTGCCGCCAGAGCGCGCGGGGATCGGCGTGGAAGGTGTCGCCAGCCTCCGAGTCGACCACGTACCAGGCGCCTTCGGCGATCTCGCTCTCCAGCTGGCCCGACGACCAGCCCGCGTACCCCGCGAAGATGCGCATCTGCGCGATCTCCCCCTGAAGGATCTCGGGCGGCGCGTCCAGGTCCACCGTCCCGAGGCTGGAGACGGCCGGGGTGCCCGCGTGCAGCCTGCGCCAGCCGAGCGGCTCCTCGCCGCTGGGGACCGCCGCCAGCGCGAGCGCGCTGTCCGTCTGCACGGGCCCGCCCTCGAAGAGCACGGAGGGCCCGGTCACCAGCGGATCCCACACGGGCAGCACCTGGGTCACGGAGATGTCGCTCGGCCGGTTGAGCACCACCCCCAGGGTGCCGCCGTCGTGGTCGTGTTCGAGGATCAGCACGACGCTACGCCGGAAGTTGGGGTCGTCGAGAAGCGGCGTCGCCACCAACAAACCGCCGACGTAGATCGCTTCCGCCATACCTCCATCATGAAGGGTTCGCGAGGCTCGCGCTCCCCCAGTGCGTCGATGTTACTTTTCGTGGTCACTTGGGCACCTTCTGTAGCAAAGATCACTCGTTGGGGGGAGCTCATGCATATCAGGACACGTCTCGTGCTGGCCGCACTACCGGTCTGTGCGGTTCTGTTCCTCCCCCAGAGCGCGCAGGCGTGGCCCTGGCATGAGGATCACGGCGACCCGTTCACGATGACGGTGGACGACGTCCACTGCCGTTCGGGGCGCGCGCACGTCACCCTGCACAACCTGACCCAGGAGGCCGCCCGCTTCGACGTCCAGGCCGACGGGGTCAGCGTGGCGAAGGGGGCCATCCCGGCCCACAAGTCGATCGTCAAGCAGGTGCCGGTGCCCAAGGGCAGCACCGCGGACGTGGAGGCGTACTCGCTGGGTGACCCGCAGCGGGAAACGCTCGTCGACTCCAGCCGCGTCAAGAACGACTGCCCCTGGGGCCACCACCTGGACAACCTGCCCTTCACCGGCCCGCCCGCCGACCTCATGGGCAAGCTGGCGACGGCGGGCGGCCTGATCGTGGTGGGGGGCATCCTGTGGTGGTACGGCTCCATCTGGCCGCGTTCGACCCCATGAGCTAGGGCTCTTCCACGACGAACGCGCCGGACCTGGCGGCGGCCAGCGTGCGCGCCACGGACCGTTCCGCGTCCTGCTCGGTCACCGGCTCCCTGGTGACCACCAGCCGGTAGTAGAGCGGGGCGGAGATCGCGCGGATCACCTCCGCGCCGTCGGTGCCCGCGGGTAGTTCACCCCGCTTGACCGCCAGGTCCACGACGTTGGCCCACTCCGCGATCCTGCGCAGGTAGAAGGCGCGCAGCGCGCCGGCGGCCTGCTCGTCGCTGGTGGCGGCGGCGATCACCGCCTGGAACGTGGCGCCGAGCCGCCCGTCGTTGATCGCCCCCAGTACGGACAGCGCGTTGGCCCGCAGGTCGGCCTCGACGCCGCCCGTGTCGGCATGGGGCGTGGACTGGTTGGCCAGCTCGGTCATGAGATCGGTGACCAGGCCCGCCCTGCTCCCCCAGCGCCGGTAGACCGTGGTCTTGCCGACACCCGCCCTGGCCGCCACCTGGTCCATGGTCAGGCCATGGAAGCCGTGCTCGACCAGCTCGTCCTGCGTGGCCTCCATGACGGCCGCGCGCACCCGCGCCGTGCGGCCCCCTGGCCGCACGGTTCCCGCCGAACGGGAAGGTTGGTCCATCTACGCTCCTTGTCGCAACGTTCCATTTTAACGGAACTGTCATCCCATTAAGGACTGACGGCGCATTTCCCCCACCTTCTGGACGCGGCCATGCGAAGATCGGTTCCATCCCTTCGACCGTTCGGCAATACCGAACGAATCTGCGCTATGGTGCGGCTGTGGGAGAGACGATTCAGTCGGTCGAGCGGGCGGCCGCGATCCTGAGGCTGCTGGCCTCGGGGCCGCGCCAGCTCGGGGTGGCCGAGCTGGCCAGGGCGCTGGGCCTGCCCAAGGGCACGCTGCACGGCATCCTGCGCACGCTGGTCCACGTCGGGTTCGTCGAGCAGGACCCGGCGAGCGGGAAATACCGGCTCGGCGCCACGCTGCTCCATCTCGGCAGCAGCTATCTCGACGTCAACGAGCTGCGCACCCGCGCCATCAACTGGGCCGACGCCCTCGCGGGGCGCAGCAGGGAGAGCGCCTGGATCGGCACCCTCCACGAGGGCCACGTGCTGGTGATCCACCACGTGTTCCGGCCCGACGACAGCATGCAGACGCTCCAGGTGGGCACATACCTGCCGACCCATGCCAGCGCGCTCGGCAAGGTCCTGCTCGCCCACGACCCGTACGGCGAGCCGCCCGCGCCGCCGCTGCAGCCGTACACGAAGAACACGATCGTCGACCCCGCGGCGCTGGAGAAGGAGCTCGGCCTGGTCAGGACGCGCGGCTGGGCCTCCGAGACGGAGGAACTCACCGAGGGCGAGGTGGCCATCGCCGCGCCCATCAAGGACCCGCGCGGCCTGGTGGTGGGCGCCATCGGCATCCGCGGCGCCCTCGAGCGGCTGGCCCCCGACGGCGCCCTGCACATGGAGTTCGTCTCGTACGTACGGGACGCCGCCCGCGCGATCACCCGCTCACTTGAACATCCCTAAGACCACGAAATAGCATTCGTTCGGCATTGCCGAACCAGAACCAAGCGAGGAACCCCGTGCCTCGAACTCAATACGTCGCCGCCATCGACCAGGGCACCACCTCCAGCCGCTGCATCGTCTTCGACCAGGCCGGCAACATCATCTCCGTCGCCCAGCGCGAGCACCGCCAGATCTTCCCCAAGCCCGGCTGGGTCGAGCACGACGCGGCCGAGATCTGGCAGGCCGTGCAGGGCGTGCTGGCCGAGGCCGTCAGCGGCGCCGGCATCGAGGACGGCCAGATCGCCGCGCTGGGCATCACCAACCAGCGCGAGACCACCGTGCTGTGGGAGCGGGCCACCGGCCGGCCCGTCTGCCCCGCCGTCGTCTGGCAGGACACCCGCACGGATCAGCTGACCCGGGCGCTGGCCGAGCACGAGGGGCTGTTCAAGGAGAAGGCCGGGCTGCCGCTGGCGACGTACTTCTCCGGGCCGAAGATCCGCTGGCTGCTGGACGCCTACGAGCTGCGGGAGCGGGCCGAGCGCGGCGAGGTGCTGTTCGGGACGATGGACAGCTGGCTGCTGTGGAACCTCACCGGCCGCCACGTCACCGACGTGACCAACGCCAGCCGTACGATGCTGATGAACATCCACACGCTGGCCTGGGACGACGAGTTGCTCGACGCGCTGGGCGTGCCCCGCGCGATGCTGCCGGAGATCCGCCCGTCCGCCGAGGTCTACGGCCGCACCGCGGCGGGCGTCCCCGTCGCCTCGGCGCTCGGCGACCAGCAGGCGGCGCTGTTCGGCCAGACGTGCTTCGCGCCCGGCGAGACCAAGAGCACCTACGGCTCCGGCAGCTTCCTGCTGATGAACACCGGCCACGAGCCCGTCGTCTCCAAGCACGGCCTGCTGACCACGGTCGGCTACCAGATCGGCGAGGGCCCGGCCACGTACGCGCTGGAGGGCGCGATCGCGGTCACCGGCTCGCTGGTGCAGTGGCTGCGTGACAACCTGGGCCTGATCTCCAGCGCGGCCGAGATCGAGACGCTGGCCAGGACGGTCGACGACAACGGCGGGTGCTACTTCGTACCGGCCTTCTCGGGGCTGTTCGCGCCGCACTGGCGCTCGGACGCGCGCGGCGTGATCGCGGGGCTGACCGGGTTCGTCACCAAGGGGCACATCGCGCGGGCCGTGCTGGAGGCCACGGCGTGGCAGACCCGCGAGGTGGTCGACGCGATGAACGCCGACTCCGGGCTCGACCTGACCACGCTGCGCGCCGACGGCGGCATGACCGCGAACAACCTGCTCATGCAGACCCTCGCCGACGTCCTCGCGGTGCCGGTGATCCGGCCCATGGTGGCCGAGACCACCGCCCTGGGCGCCGCCTACGCCGCCGGGCTGGCGACCGGCTACTGGCCCGACGTCGACAGCCTGCGCGCCAACTGGCACAAGGCCGCCGAGTGGCGCCCGGCCATCGACGAGGCCGCGCGCGAGCACGAATACCGCAACTGGAAGAAGGCCGTGGCCCGGACCCTCGACTGGGTCGAGCAGTAGGTCAACAGGTAGGGAGCATGGCAATGACGACGACGACCGCCGCAGACCGCGCGCAGACCCGTGAGGAGCTCTCGCGCACCGCCTACGACCTGCTCGTGATCGGCGGCGGCATCCTCGGCACCTCCGTGACCTGGATGGCCGCGCAGGCCGGGCTGCGGGTGGCGATGGTCGACGCGGGCGACTTCGCCGGCGCGACCTCCAGCGCCTCTTCCAAGCTCGTCCACGGGGGCCTGCGTTACCTGCAGACCGGCAACGTCCGGCTGGTCGCCGAGAACCACCGCGAGCGCCGCGCTCTGGCCGCCGACATCGCGCCGCACCTGGTCAAGCCGCTGACGTTCCTGGTGCCGATCTACAAGGGCGGGCCGCACGGGGCGGCCAAGCTGGGCGCGGGGGTGTTCCTGTATTCGGCGCTGTCGGTGTTCGGCGACGGCATGGGCAAGGTGATCACGCCCCACCAGGCGCTGGCCAAGGTGCCCGCGCTGCGTACCGAGGGGCTGCGGGCGGCCGCCGTCTACGGCGACCACCAGATGAACGACAGCCGCGTCGCGGTCATGACCGTACGGGCCGCCGCGGACGCGGGCGCGGTCGTGCTCAACCACGCCGAGGTCGTCGGGCTGCGCAAGACGGGCGGCACGGTCACGGGGGCCGACCTGCGCGACCGGCTCGACGGGGCCGAGTTCGGGGTCTCCGCCCGGCTCGTCCTGAACGCCACCGGGCCCTGGGTGGACCACCTGCGGCGCATGGAGGACCCGGACGCCGCGCCGAGCATCCGGCTGTCCAAGGGCGCCCACCTGGTGCTGCGCCGCCACGAACCGTGGAAGGCGGCGCTGACCACGCCGATCGACAAGTACCGCGTGTCGTTCGCCATCCCGTGGGAGGACCACCTGCTGCTCGGCACCACGGACGAGGCGTACGAGGGCGATCCGGGCGGGGTGCGCGCCACCGAGGCCGACATCGCGCAGATCCTCGACGAGGCCGGCCACGCCGTACGCGACGCCCAGCTCAGCCGCGAGGACATCACCTACGCCTTCGCCGGGCTGCGCGTCCTGCCCGGCGGCCCGGGGCAGGTGACGGCCGCGAAGCGGGAGACCGTGGTGACCAGGGGGGCGGGCGGCATGCTCTCGGTCGCGGGCGGCAAGTGGACCACCTACCGCCACATCGGCAGGCACGTCCTCGACACGCTCGCCCACCTGCCCGGCCGGCCCCTGGGCGACGACCTGGCCGACATCCTGCCCGCCGTACCCCTGCCGGGCCTGGCCAGCCCCGACGCGGTGGCCCTGCGGCTGTGGACCGACCGCGACCCGGGCGCGCGCATGGATCCGCTGGTGGCCAGGCACCTGGCCACGCACTACGGGTCGATCGCCTTCGACCTGGCCCGGCTCATCCGCGAGGACCCCGCCCTCGGCGAGCGCATCCACCCGGACGGCCCCGACATCTGGGCCCAGGCGGTCTACGCGCGCGACCGCGAGTGGGCGGCCACGGTGGACGACGTCGTACGCCGCCGCACGACGCTGACGGTACGCGGGCTCGACACACCTGACGTGCGCGATCGCATCGCCGCCCTGCTCACCTGACCCGGATCTGGGCAGGGGGTAGTCATGTGCACTCCGATGAACGAAGCCCTGCTCAGGCACTTCCGCGACCTGCGTGACGGCGACCACGGAGGGGCCGTCACGCGGGAGGACAAGGAACACGTTTTCGTCACGGCGGCCGAGCTGCTCGACCCGGTGGCACGCAGAGCCCTCGACGAGCTCAACGCCGACCTGCTGCTCGGCACCGGTGAGGTGGTGGCCAGCGGGGTCACCCGGTCGCGCGAGGGCGGGCTCAACGCGATGTGGTCGCTGACGTGGCCGGAACAGCGCGCCACCCACAACCAGCCGATCGCGATCGTCGCCCACTACGGCTGCGACTTCCACCACCCGCATTTGCGGGGCAACACGGTCGGGGACTGGCCGCTGAACGTCTTCGGCCGTGCGGACGCCGAGGCCCAGCTCGACACGCTACGCGCGATCGCCGCCGGCGACGCCCACAACCTCGTCTTCCAGGAGAGCTACCACCTCATCCCAGCCATAACCACTCAACCCGCCTGACACCCCACCGGACGAACACCCCTCGAAACGGGCACACCACCGGACGGGCAAACCACCACACGGGCGCCACCGTCAAACGGCCGGGCCACACCGGACGAACGGCACACTCGGACGGGCGGCACCACTGGACGGGCGCGACCACCGCACAGGCGCCACCACCGCGCGGGCACGACCACCGCACAGGCGCCACCACCGGACGAACGCGACCACCAGCCACCACTGGACCGAGGCGCCGCTGACGGGCTCACGTGCCCTACGACGCCCACCAGCCACCCACGTCGCAGGCGCCGACACAGCCAGCACCCCACGAGCGCCGGTGCGGCGAGCAGCCGCGCGGCGGAACCCGGCGCAACGCGGACGGCGGGACGGGCGCACGGTGGAACCCCACGCAAGGAGCACGGCGGCGGGACGGGCGGGGGCCCACGGAGCCGGTCAAAGGATCGCCGTAGCGGCGGCCGGCCACGTGCGGGTCAGCGGCCGTCCCCCTGGAGGCCCTCAGCCACCGGCGGCGGTCGGCGCCGCCCGTGCTCCGCCGTAAAAAACGATGCTTCTCACGCCACGGGCGGCGGTTGGCGCCGCCCGTGGTCCGCCGTAAAAAACGATGCTTGTTATGCCTCGGTGAAGCCGCGCGCCCGGCCGCCCGCCGACTCGCGCACCGCGGCCGCCACGGCGCCCGCCACGTCGGGGTGGAAGACGCTGGGGACGATGTAGTTGGGGCCCAGCTCCTCCGGCGTGACGACGGCGGCGAGGGCGCCGGCCGCGGCCAGCAGCATCTCCTGCGTCACCCCGTTGGCCTGCGCGTCCAGCAGCCCCCGGAAGACGCCCGGGAAGGCCAGCACGTTGTTGATCTGGTTGGGGTAGTCGGAGCGCCCCGTGGCCACCACGGCCGCGTGCTCGCGCGCGTCGTCTGGCGACACCTCGGGCTCCGGGTTGGCCAGCGCGAACACCACCGCGTCCTTGGCCATCGTCGCGATGTCGTCGCCCGTCAGGATGCCCGGCGCCGAGACGCCGACGAAGACGTCGGCGTCCTTGACCGCTCCCCGCAGGTCGCCCGCGTAGCCCTCGGCGTTGGTGTGGTCGGCGATCCACTGCAGCGACTCGTCGAGGTCGTCACGCCCGCGGTGAACGGCGCCCAGGTAGTCGCAGACGACCACGTTGCGCGCGCCGGCGGCCAGCAGCAGGCGCAGCACCGCGTTGCCGGCCGCGCCCGCGCCCGCCATAGTGATCTTGACGGTCGCGATGTCCTTGTCGACCACCCGCAGCGCGTTGGTGAGCGCCGCGAGCACGCAGATCGCCGTGCCGTGCTGGTCGTCGTGGAAGACGGGGATGTCGAGCAGCTCGCGCAGCCGCCGCTCCACCTCGAAGCAGCGCGGCGCGCCGATGTCCTCCAGGTTGATCCCGCCGAACCCGGGCGCGATCACCTGCACCGTGCGGACGATCTCGTCGACGTCCTGCGTGTCGAGGCAGATCGGCCAGGCGTCGATGCCCGCGAAGCGTTTGAACAGCGCCGCCTTGCCCTCCATGACCGGCAGCGCGGCCTCGGGGCCGATGTTGCCCAGGCCCAGCACGGCCGAGCCGTCGGTGACGACGGCCACCGTGTTGCGCTTGATGGTCAGGCGCCGGGCGTCCTCCTTGTTGCGCGCGATGGCCATCGACACGCGCGCCACACCCGGGGTGTAGGCCATGGACAGCTCGTCGCGGTTGCGCAGCGGCACCTTGGACTTCATCTCGATCTTGCCGCCGAGATGCATGAGGAACGTGCGGTCGGACACCTTGTGGATGACGACGCCCTCGACCGCCTCGAGCTGGTCGACGATGGCCTGGGCGTGGTCGGTGTCCCTGGCCGCGCAGGTCACGTCGATGCGGAGCTTCTCATGGCCCGCGTTGGTGACGTCGAGGGCTGTGACCACGCCCCCGGCCGACTCTACGGCGTGGGTGAGCTGGCTGACGGCCTTGCCGCCGGCCGGCACCTCGAGACGCACGGTGATGGAGTACGACACACTCGGGACGGTCGCCACGTCAATCGCTCCTTCGGGACTGACCAAGAATTCCCCCATGATAGGGGGCGCCAGGTCAATCCAGTGCCTCGGCCGCTGTGACGATGAGCTCGACGCAGGTGGGAACGGGGATTGTGGTGCTGTCGACGACCAGATGATATTGACAGGAATCCGTCGGATCCGCCCGATAAAAGTGCCGTACGTAGGCCATCCGGGCACGGTCGTTGTCCTCGATGACCCGGCGGGCCTCGCGCTCGTTCATCCCCGACAGCGTGGCCGTCTGCCGGATCCTGCGCTGGATCGGCGCGTCGAGCCGGACGTGGAGCGCGCCCGGGTGGTCGGCCAGCACCACGGCCCCCGCCCGGCCGAGGAACACCCCGCCCTGATCGCAGGCCATGTCCTTGAGCATGCGTTCGGTACGGCGGACGAACTCCTC
Source organism: Nonomuraea sp. NPDC003709 (assembly GCF_040610775.1). Taxonomy (NCBI): domain Bacteria; kingdom Bacillati; phylum Actinomycetota; class Actinomycetes; order Streptosporangiales; family Streptosporangiaceae; genus Nonomuraea; species Nonomuraea sp. NPDC003709. Next base: position 176,531 of record NZ_JBEXMW010000026.1, read on the forward strand.
CGGCGCGTACGGCATCGCGCCGGGCACGTACATGTCGACGCCGCCGAACGTGACGGTCGGCAATCGCATCGCTCCCGAGAGCAGCCGCCCGAGGCCGTGCTCGGCCCGGTCGTCGTGCGCGAGCGCCTCCTCCAGCGTGCAGCCCAGCTCCTGGGCGACCGCGCTGGGGATGGCGCGGTCGACGAAGGGCACGCCGAGGCGCTCCGCGACGGCCGGGCCGATCTGGCTACCGGCCGTGCCGTATGTCGCGGATATGGTGACGACCCGCATACACCCAGGTTAGAACAGAGCGCTCGCCAAAGCTCTACGTGCTTTCGCCAAAGATGGATCGTCGGCCGGCAACGCGTCGAACAAGCCGAGCAGGTGGCGCCTGGCCTTGTCGCGCTCGTCGCCCGAGGTGCGCTTGACCACGGCGATGATGCGGCTGAACGCCTCGTCGACCGAGCCGGACAGCATCTCCAGGTCCGCGGCGAGCAGCTGCGCCTCGATGTCGGCGGGGTCCTGCAGGCGCCGCTGGACGTCGGCGGGGTCGGCGCTCTCGGTGCGCTTGATGAGGCTGACGCCGGCCAGGCCCATCTTGGCGTCCTCGTTGCCCGGCGCGCGGGCCAGCAGCCGCTCGTACGCCGCCGCGGCCGCGTCGAGGTCGCCGCCGTCGATGGCCTGCTCGGCGGCCACCAGGTCGGGGTCGGCGGGCGGCCCCGCGGGCGCCTCCTGCTCGCCGGGCTCCGCCGCCGTGGGCCGGGCGTCGGGGTTGGCCTGGTAGAACTGCTCGACCGCGCCCATCAGCTCGTCGAGCCAGCGGCGCACCTCCTGCTCGGGCAGCACCTGCTGGAAGCCGGTGACGGCCTGCCCCTGGAAGATGGCCAGCACGGTCGGCACGGCCTGCACGCGCAGCGCCTGGGCGATCTGCGGGCTGGAGTCGACGTTGACCTTGGCCAGCACGGCCCGGCCGCCGAGATCGCCGACGACCTTCTCCAGCACCGGGCTGAGCTGGGCGCTGCCCGGCGCCCGCGGCGACCACAGGTCGAGGACCACGGGCGTGGTCATCGAGCGGTCGATGACCTCGGTCGTGAACGTCTCCTCGGTCACGTCCACGATCGAGGCCGACGCGGCCGCCTGGGGACCCGCCGCCTCCCGCCGGGCCTGCGCCTCGAGGGCCTGCTTGCGCGCGCCCAGGTCAATCGCTCCGTAGAGCGACCCGGGCCTAGAGAAGTCCGCCATGCTCTTCATCTTGCCGCATCACCAGGGCGGCGCAGTCACCCGCCGCCCTCTTGGAAGTCGCCCGCCGCCACCCGGAGGGTGCGCAACTGGGTGAACATCCGGTCGAGTTCGTCCTCGGCGTACATGGTCAGGCCGAACTCGGCGCCCATCAGGTCGCGGGTGGCCCGCTCCACGACGTCCCGGCCGGCCTTGGTGATCTCGGCGAGCACGCCGCGCCCGTCCCGCGGGTTGGGCAGCCGGCAGACGAACCCGGACTTCTCCAGCCTGTCCACCGTGTTCGTGACGCTGGTGGGGTGGACCATGAGCCGTTCGCCGATCTTCGACAGCGGGAGCGCGCCTGTCTTGCTGAACGTCAGCAGGACCAGCGCCTCGTACCGGGCGAAGGTCAGGTCGTACGGCTTCAGGAGCGAGTCGAGCTGCGACAGCAGGATCTGGTGGGCTCTCATGATCGAGGTCACGGCGGCCATGGCGGAGGAGGGCCCGAAGTGGGCACGCCAGCTCTCCGCGGCCCGGTCGATGGGGTCGAACGGCAGGTTGAGCGGCTTGGGGTGCGACACAGCGCATACGGTAGCGCGCCCCTCGTCCCGGTTCGTCTGGTGACCTGGAGCGACAGGCTTCCCCGCTTGACCAAGAATCCGGACGTCAATCATCACGCTCAGTTATGGTTCTCGTACGTATGGTGACGCAGAAGCCAAGTCCATCGGCCTGTGGGGACAGGCCGGACTCATTCGCTTCGGCCTTGCCGAGGGGCACGGGGGGTGCTTGATGAAGGTCAACGGGGAAACGGGTGCGTGAGCACGCGGGCATTTCACGAGAGGAGCTGAAGCAGAGCGCGGCCGTCACGGTGGCCGTGCTCCTGGCGATCGGGCTGCTGGCGGCGTGGAATGTCCTGATACCTGGCGTGGACGCGTGGGAGAACATCGTGGCCGCGGTCATCGGCTCGTTGCGGATGACCGGGCCGGTGGCCGCCGCGTTCGCGGCGTGGGTGGCGTTGCGCAAGCGCAGGGCGTTGCGCGGGCGCCCGCTCACGACGTGGCGTGCGCTCAAGGCGCCGCTGGCGATCGTGGTGGTGGTGCTCGGGTCGTTCGGTGCGACGGTGCTGGTGTTGGCGGTCAAGACGGTGCTCACCGACCAGTCGGGGCGGCTGAGCCTATCCGGCCTGGGCATGGGCATGGCGGGGCTGGCGCTCTACTCGGTGATCGGCTGGGTGGCCGGCTGGGTGGTGCCCAAGGCGTTCACGCCGCCGCTGGCCGGGCTGGCCTGCTATGGACTGTTCTCGTGGCTGGCCGACGACCGGGGCTGGGCGGACAAGCTGGCGCCCGGCACCGGGGAGCCGTACGACCTGTTCCAGGGGTTGAGCGGGGCGCCGTTCTTCGACCAGACGATCTGGCTGCTCGGCATCACGGCGGCGCTGCTGCTCGGCTGGGCGGCGCTGGTGACCAGGCAGGCGCTGGTGCTGGCGTGCGCGCTGCTGTCCGTGCTGGCGGCCGGGATGGGCGTGTCGCGGGTGCTGGCCCAGCCGAAGCCGGCCGCGGCCGTGGACATCGCCTACAGCTGCCAGGACTGGCCGATCACGGTGTGCGTGCACCCGGGGATGCGGGCGGGGCTGACCGAGCTGGGGGCGGCGTTCACGCAGATCGCCTCCCGGCTGGCGGGGACGCCCGCCGCGTTCACGCGGGTGGAGCAGCGGCCGCTGGAGGAGGAGCTGAAGCCCTCGAACGGCCTGGCGCCCGTCCACGTGCCCGACCTGTCCGCGGGGTTCGCGGAGGAGGCGGCGTACGAGTACATCGAGTCCCTGGCCGCCCGCTGCCCCGGCACGGTCGCGGACGGTTACCGGGAGATCGTGATGGCGTGGCTGCGCGGGGAGCCCCTGCCCGGCGGGCCGCTGCCCGAGCACCAGTACGCGGCGTCGTGGTTCTCGTGGCTGAGCGAGCACCAGCGCAGGGAGTGGCTGCGGATGTTCTACAGCGACTTCCAGAACTGCGGGCTGTCGAGCATGTACTTCGGCGGCGGCGGCGGCGCGGTGCGGCCGCAGGTGGCGCCGTCGGCCCGCCCGACGCCGGAGTCGAGCCACGTCTACCCCGTGTACCCGGAGGGCGAAGGCACGCCGAACTCGGCCCCCAGCACGTCCATGGCCGGTCTGAGCTAGGCGGCGGCCGATGGATCGCAAGATGTCACCAAACGGCTGGCAATGATGATCGCCCGACGGGTAGTCATGCACCCATGACGACTTCCCGTACGACGCCGCTCGGGGTGACCACCGCGCGGCGCCGCAGGTGGCGATACGTGGCGGGTTTCCTGGTCCTGGCGGTCCTGCTCGTGGTGGGCGGCCGCCTGGCCTGGACCTGGCTCAACCCGCTCGGCGAACAGGTCATCGACCGCAGTCAGCCGGTGCTCCTGCAGTCCATCAAGGATCTCAGCCGCTTCGAGGCCGCCACGGGGAATTTCCAGGTGGTCGTGGACCTGGAGAAGGACGCCAACTTCCTGCCCGACGCGATCAAGGGCACCCGCACGCTGTTCGTCGGGGCGGGCGGGGTGGACGCGTACGTGGACTTCTCCGGCCTGGCCGGGAACGCCGTGACGGTGTCGGAGGACCGCACCCAGGCGACCGTGCTCCTGCCCCGTTCCCAGCTGGAGAAGCCCAACCTGGACAACAGCCGCTCGTACGTGTACGCGCAGCAGCGCGGGCTGTTCGACCGGGTGCAGGACTTCCTGTCCGGATCGCCGGGGGACCAGCGCGAGCTCTATCTGCTGGCGGAGAAGAAGATCACCGAGGCGGCGGTGGCGAGCGACCTGCGCGCCAGGGCGGACGCCAACACCAAGGCCATGATGACCGGCCTGCTGAAGTCGCTCGGCTTCACGAAGGTCACGGTGAAGTTCACGGACGAGCCCTAAGGACGGCTCACGGGCACCTTAGTCGCCTGGTGCGCCTGCCTAAGTACCTTCCTATCTGGCCTTACGTCCGGAGATAAGGCATCCGCCCGATGTGTCCGGGAGGGCCTTAGGAGGAGTCTTAAGAGTGCAGGGAAGAAGCACGAGCCACAAGGGGCCTCAATGAACGCCGAACTCGAGTACACCGTGATGCAGCACCACGCCTCCGAGCTCCGCCGCGCCGCGGCCGAGCAGCGGCGGGTGCGCGAGGCGCAGAAGAGCCTGCGGCCGGAGCGCCGCAACCGCTCGCTCTTCGCCAAGTTCCTCGCCTCATGACCGTCCACAAGCAGCCCGGCCGCACCCTCCCTCGCGGCCGGGCTGAACAGCCCCCGTAGGGGGCGACGTCAGGGACCCGAATCCTGGTGGGTCCCTGCATCGCGGAGCCCCGGTCCATTCCTGGTCGGACCGGGGCATCGCGCTGTCCGGGCCGGCGGGGCTCAGACGGTGATGACGGCTTTGCCGCGCACCTGTCCCCGTTCCAGGCTGCGGACGGCCTCGGGGACCTCGCTGAGCGGGTACGTCCGATCGACCACCGGCGTGACCTGGCCGGAGCCGACGAGCTCCGCCACCGCTCGCAGGTCGGCCTCCCGGAACGACATGAAGACCACGCGGAGCCGCTGGCGGGCGAACGGGTCCAGCAGCACCGTCCGGAGCTGGCGGTCGGTGCCGGCCAGCCACCGCCCGCCCCGTTCGCCGCCGACGACGACCACCGTTCCGCGGGGCGTGAGGGCGCGGCGCAGGTGGCGCAGCGGGCGGTTGCCCGCCGTGTCGACGATGACGTCGTAGCGGCTCCCCCGGCCCGCGAAGTCCTCGCTGGCGTAGTCGACGACCTCGGCCGCGCCGATCGACCGTACGAGGTCCGCCTTCGCCGCGCTGCACACGCCCGTGACCTCCGCCCCGGACGCCTTGGCGAGCTGAACCGCGTACGTCCCCACTCCCCCGCCCGCGCCGATGACCAGCACCCGCTGCCCCGCCCGCACCCGGGCCTGGTCGCGCAGCGCCTGGAGGGCAGTGATGGCCGAGGTCGGCACTGCCGCGGCGGGCTCGAACGCGAGGTCGCCCGGGATCGGCGCGAGCCGGTCCTCGCGGGCGCACGCGTACTCGGCGAAGGCCCCGCCGCCGCACGTGCCGAACACCCGGTCGCCGGGCCGGAACCGGGTCACGCCCGCGCCGACCTCCTCGACGACCCCCGCGACGTCGGTGCCGGGCCGGCCCTTGGGCCTACGCAGCCCGATCGCCGGACGCATCAGGTACGGGATGCCGGTCATCATGTGCCAGACGCCCATGTCGAGCCCGGCCGCGCGCACGCGTAACAGCACGTCGGTCTCACCGGGCGATGGCTTCTCGATGTCCCGAAATTTCAAGACATCGGCGGGCCCGTACTCGTCCTGAACGATCGCCTTCATGGTCACTCTCCCTCTGGATACTGGAACACGTCATCGAGCGGGACCCCGAAAACCCGCGCGATCTGGAACGCCATCTCCAAGGAGGGCGAGTAGCGGCCCTGCTCGATGGCGATGATGGTCTGCCTGGTCACCCCGACCCGTTCGGCCAGCTCCGCCTGCGTCATCTCCCCGCGGGCGAACCGCAGGGCCCGGATCGAGTTCGTGACCTTGGTGGACTTCACCATGACGGCAGGCCCCGGCGGTAGGCGACGATCTTCAGCGCGGACCCCAGCACCGACGAGAGCACGAACGCCAGGTAGATCACGTTCGCGATCCAGAAGTAGTCGACCTCGGTCAGGGCCATCCACAACGCCGCCAGCCCGCCCAGAACGAGGCACCACTGGCCGGCGTATTGGCCGTAGCGCCAGATCTCGCGGTCACGCTGGTCCTTCATCCCGGCGCCTCGGCGGAAGACCGCCGAGAGCGCTATGTCGAGGACGATCGTCGCCGCGATCGCACCCCCGATGCTCCACAGCAGCGTCGCCGCGTAGGGCACCTCCGCGATGGAGGTGCCGCCCGCTCGGCCGAGGATGACCGCGATGTACGTGCCGTACGCGCAGACCGAGACCACGGCCATGATCCACGCGCGTCTCTCTTCGGATGCCATGCCTCGAATGTAAAACATCCCGGACTTCATGTCTAGAATTCTTTACATCGCCGAGCGCGAGAAGGGCCCCGGGGCTCTCCCCGGGGCCCGCGAAGACTCCTACTGCTTGGGGACCGAGATGATCAGCGCGTCACCCTGGCCGCCGCCGCCGCAGAGCCCGGCCGCGCCCAGGCCGCCGCCCCGGCGCTTCAGCTCGTACGCCAGCGTCAGCACGATCCGCGCGCCCGAGGCCCCGATCGGGTGGCCCAGGGCGATGCCGCCCCCGTTGACGTTGACCTTGTCCAGCGGCACGCCCAGCTCCTTGGCGGACTGCAGGACCACGCTGGCGAAGGCCTCGTTGATCTCCACCAGGTCCAGGTCGCCGGCCGTCGCGCCCTGCTTCGACAGCGCGTGCTTGATGGCGTTGGCCGGCTGGGACTGCAGGGACGCGTCCGGGCCCGCGACGTTGCCGTGCCTGCCGATCTCCGCCAGCCACTCCAGGCCCAGCTCCTCGGCCTTCGACTTCGACATGACCACGACGGCGCAGGCCCCGTCGGAGATCTGCGAGGCGGAGCCGGCCGTGATCGTGCCGTCGGCGGCGAAGGCCGGGCGAAGCTTGGCCAGGGTCTCCGGGGTGGTGTCACCGCGTACGCCCTCGTCCTCCTTGACGATCAGCGGCTCGCCGCGGCGCTGCGGGATCTCCACCGGGACGATCTCCTCGTCGAAGAGGCCGTTCTTGATGGCGGCGGCGGCCAGCTGGTGGGAGCGGGCCGACAGCGCGTCCTGCTCCTCCCGGCCGATGCCGAGCCGGGCGTTGTAGTGCTCGGTCGACTCGCCCATCGCGCGCTGGTCGAACGCGCAGAACAGGCCGTCGTGGGCCATCGAGTCGACGACCTGCGAACCGCCGTACTTGACGCCCCTGCGCAGGCCGGGCAGGAGGTGGGGGGCGTTGGTCATGGACTCCATGCCGCCGGCCACCACGATGTCGAACTCGCCCGCGCGGATGAGCTGGTCGGCCAGCGCGATGGCGTCCAGGCCCGACAGGCAGACCTTGTTGATGGTGACGGAGGGGACCGTCATGGGGATGCCGGCCTTGACGGCGGCCTGGCGGGAGGGGATCTGGCCCGCGCCGGCCTGCAGGACCTGGCCCATGATGACGTACTCGACGGCCTCCGGCGCGACCCTGGCACGCTCCAGCGCGGCCTTGATGGCGACGCCCCCGAGGTCCACGGCGGCCAGCCCGGACAGGGATCCCAGGAGCTTGCCGATGGGCGTGCGAGCTCCGGCCACGATGACGGAACTGGACATGACGGGGGCCTCCTACGCTCACGTCGGGTTCTTTGACACCATACCCACGAGTAGGCGGACGCTCGCTATGGAGGTGGGCCACATATGTTCATGCGGATCGACCACATCGGAATCGCGTGCAAGGACATCGAAGAGAAGATCGCGTTCTTCTCGGAGACGTTCGAGCTGACCGTGGTCGCCAGGGAGGTCAACGAGGAGCAGGGTGTGAAGGAGGCCATGCTGCGCATCTCCGACGGCGAAGGTGGGGGCTCCTACATTCAGCTTCTGGAACCTCTCTCTGAGGACTCCCCTGTGGGAAAATTCCTCGCTAAGCGTGGTGAGGGCGTCCATCATGTGGCATTCGGGGTTCCCGATGTCGCCCAGGCGATGGCTAAGATCAACGAGAAGGGTGTGAGGCTCCTGGACGAGCGTCCCAGGCACGGGTCGATGGGCTCCGAGATCGCGTTCCTGCACCCCAAGGACGTGGGAGGAATGCTGACGGAGTTGGTGCAGGCGGCCAAGCCCTAACACCGGACCTGACAAATGTTAAAAAACGTTCATATGTAACTAGTCACGCAGAAAGTTGGACGGGGCTTCGCAGGTGGCACCAGCGGAGTACGCTTGACCTTCCACCGGACATGGAGCCTGCCCTTTGGCACAGGCTCCTGGATCGGATGCCCCGAACCCCCCGTCCGGCCCGTGTAGCCGTCTCGACAACCCAGGATTGAGCCTCCATGCAGTCCGACATCGACGCCCAGCTCAACAATTTCTTCGAGGACGCCCCCGCACGCGAGTTCGACGTGGTGCTCCGCGGTTACGACCGGCATCAGGTCCACGATCATCTGAAGCAGCTAGACGGAGAGCTACGGCAGTCCCGCGAGCAGGTGACGAGCCTGCAGCGCGACCTGTCCGACTCCCAGCGCCAGTTGCAGGAGCAGGAGCGTCCCACCTACTCCGGTCTCGGCGCCCGCATCGAGCAGCTGCTCCGCCTGGCCGAGGAGCAGGCCACGGAGCTCGTCCAGGCCGCCAGGTCCGAGGCCAACGAGATCAAGGCCGCCGCCAAGGTCGAGGCCGCCGACATGCGGGCCGCCGCCGAGGCCGAGGCCGCGGAGAAGCGCGCCGTGGCCACGCGGGAGAGCGACGAGATGCGCTCCGCCGCCGACCGCGACGCCGAGGAGACCCGCTCGACCGCCCGCCGCGAGGCCGACGAGCTGACCAACACCACCGATCGCGAGGTCGCCAAGCTGCGGGCCACCGCCGACCACGAGGTGGCGGAGAAGCGGGCGGACGCCGAGCGGGAGATCGCCAAGCTCCGCACCACCGCCGAGCGCGAGGTCGCCCAGCTGCGGGCCTCGACCAAGCGCGAGCGCGACGAGGTGCTGACCACCGCCAAGCGGCAGGCCGACGAGATGCGCGCGCAGGCTCAGCGGGTGCTGGAGGAGTCGGAGGCCAAGCGGGCGCAGGACGAGGCGGAGTTCGAGATCCAGCTCGCCTCCCGCCGCGAGGAGGCCGAGCGCCAGGAGGCCGAGCGCCACGCCACCGCCCAGGCCAACACCCAGCGCATGGTCGCCGAGGCCGAGCAGCGCGCGGCCACGGCCGAGTCGCGGGCCACGAAGGCCACCCAGCAGGCCGAGCAGACCCGCCGCGAGGCGGACCTGCACGCCAAGCAGCTTGTCGCCAACGCCCGCAAGAGCTCCGAGACGATCGTCGCCGAGGCCAAGACGAGCGCCGACACGATCGTCACCGAGGCGAAGAACGAGGCCGAGCGCACCCGCACGACCATGCAGCGCCAGGTCGACGAGCTCACCCGCCAGCGCGACAGCATCACCAGCCACCTCGCCCAGCTGCGCCAGCTGCTCGGCGGCGCGGCCCTGCCCGGCATGGAGCCGGAGCCCGCGGTCACGGCGGCCCCGGCCAAGCCCGCACTCGCCGCTCCCGTGGCCGAGGCACCGGCCACGACGCCCGCGGCGAAGGCCGAGAGCAAGTCCGAGGACGACGCCGAATGGTGGCAGGAGTAACCACCGGCCCACAGGTCGGGACTGCACACGGGGGCTGAAGAGCAGGTTGGAGAGAGCCTGGCGATCCGATGGTCGCTAGGCTCTCTCTTTGCTGTTTACCGACAATCTCGGGAGTGTCGCCTTGTCCGCGGATGTCGATCCCACCGCCCCGGAGCCCGCCGAGTCCGCAGAATCCACGACCACAAAGAGAGCTGCCACGGCCCAGGAGGGCGACGGCGGCCCTCAGCCGTACGGACTGCCCGGGAAGCCGCTCGCCCGCGGCCCCTTCCTGTTCGGGCTGGTCGGCGGGCTGGGGGTGCTGACGGCGATCGCGATCGCCCAGATGGTCGTCGCGTCGCTGAGCACGATCATCCTGGTCGTCGTGGCGATGTTCCTGGCCGTCGGCCTCAACCCAGCCGTCGAGGCCCTCCAGCGCCGCGGCCTGGCCCGGCGGGGCGCGATCTCGATCGTGTTCGCCGGGGTCATCGTGGCGTTCGCGCTGTTCGGCCTGGCTGTGGTGCCGCCGGTGAGCCAGCAGCTGTCGGAGTTCGTGGCGGCGGTGCCCACGTACGTCACCGAGCTCGGCAAGAACCCGACGCTGCACCAGCTCGACTCCGAGTACCAGATCCTGGCGCAGCTCAAGACGTTCGTGACGTCCACGCTGGGGCCGTCGCTGGCCAGCGGCATCATGGGCGCGGGGCTGGTGGTGCTGAACGGCGTCTACACCACGGTGACGCTGCTGGTGCTCATGCTCTACTTCCTCGGCTCGCTGCAGACGATCAAGGACTACCTGCTCAAGCTCGTACCGGCCTCCCGCCGGACCCGGACGAGGGCGATCAGCGAGCAGATCCTCTCCGGCATCGGCGGGTACGTGGCGGGCAACGTGCTCATCTCGGTCATCGCGGGCTTCCTGACCTGGATCTTCCTGTCCATCGCCGGAGTGCAGTACGCGCTCGCGCTCGCCCTGGTCGTGGCGTTGACGGACCTGATCCCGCTGGTGGGCGCCACGATCGGCGCGGTGCTCGTGACCGGCGTCGCGCTGCTGCAGTCGGTGCCCGCGGGGATCGCGTGCGCGGTCTTCTTCGTGATCTATCAGCAGGTCGAGAACTACTTCATCTATCCGAGGGTGATGAAGCGCTCGGTGGACGTGGCGCCGGCGGTGACGGTGATCGCCGCGCTGTTCGGCGGGGCGCTGCTGGGGATCGTCGGCGCGCTGCTGGCCATTCCGGTGGCGGCGGCCATCGCCTTGATCGTCCGCGAGGTGGTCCTGCCGCGCCAGGACCACGTCTGAGGGCCTCCCGGGGAGGGGCCGAGTCCCAGTGCCGACCGCGCCCCCGTCGCCCGTCTCACTCCGGCTGAGCTCCTTCGGGGAGAGGGAGAGCTGAGGTCCTTCGGGTGAGGGAGGGCTGAGGCCCCTTGGGTGAGGGAGGGCTGAGGTCCCTCGGGCCGGGGAAGGGTGCGGTCCCTGGGCCGCGGAAGGGCGCGGGCGGGCAGCCGGCCGTCGGGTGGGGTCAGGGGCGGGGGGTGGCGAGGTCGGTGCGGAGGAATTCGGTGATCGCCGTGTTGAACGCCTCGGGCTGCTCCACCGCGCTCAGATGGCCGGCCTTCGGGATGATCTCCAGTCGCCCGTCGGGTACGGTGCGCGCCATCGCCTCCGCGTCGGCGGGTGGCGAGAGCTCGTCCTCCTCCCCCACCACGACCAGCAGCGGCACCTTCAGCGCGCTCAGCGTGTCGAACGAGTCGGGCCGCGCGGCCATCGCCCGTTGCGCCCAGGCGACCGCGCCCGGCGGCGCGGACTGCACGAGCCCCTTGACGCGCCCGAACACCATGGCCCGCCGCTCCCTCGTGGTCGGCCCGATGAGCGCCGGGAGCACCTCGCTGACCAGCACCTCGCTGCCCTCGGAGAGCACGGCCTGCGCGATGCGCTCCCTGTTGTCCCGCGCCGGGGGCGGGTCGGCGCCGGCCTTGGTGTCGGCCAGGATCACGCCGAGCACCCGGTCGGGGTGCCGGCGGCAGAACGCCATGGTCACGTAGCCGCCCATCGACAGCCCGCCCACCACCGCCCGCTCGATGCCCTCGTCATCGAGCAGCCTGGCGACGTCGTCGGCCATCAGGTCGAGCGACGGCTCGTCGTCGCCCAGGCGGGACCCGCCGAAGCCGCGCAGGTCGGGTGTGATGACCCTGCAGGCCTTGGCCAGTCCTTCGCGCTGGGCCAGCCACATGGCCGACGAGAGCGGGAACGCGTGAAGCAGCACAACCGGGAGCCCGGTTCCGGCCGATCTCGTGTAGAGCTGCACGGACCACACGGTAGCCCGGTTCACGGCCGCAAGCACTCAATGTCGTATGCCTATATCTGCCGAAAACCGAAGACGGCTTCGCTAAAGCTCCCCATAAAGGGGGCATTTCGCCAATGTCAGCTATAAAACTGGCATTGGCCGGCGAATAATCGCGTACACAATTAGATGGCGGTGGCGCCGCCGTCCACGAACAGCACCTGGCCCGTCATGTACGCGGAAGCCGAGCTCGCCAGGAACACGGCCGGCTGGGCCATCTCCGCCACCGTCCCCCAGCGCCGCATGGGCACGGTGGCGACCGTGGCGGCACCGGAGGTCTCGTCCTCCCAGAGGTTCCGGTTGAGGTCGGTGGCCGTCCAGCCGGGGCACAGCGCGTTGACCCGCACCCCCGCCCGCGCCCACTCCACGGCCAGCGTCTTGGTCAGCGCCACCAGCCCGGCCTTGGCGGCGGCGTACGGGGCGAGGAAGGGCGCGCCGAGCGCCGCCACCGACGCCACGTTGATGACCGTTCCGCCACCCCGCTCCAGCAGGTGGGGCGCGACGGTGTGGCAGACGATCATGGCCGAGTCGAGGTTGAGCCGCATCAGCTTGTCCCAGCCCGACAGCCGCAGGTCCTTGAACTCGACGAGGAAGTTGGAGCCGCCCGCGTTGTTGACCACGATGTCGAGGTGCCCGAGCCCGTCGATCGCCGCCGCGACGGCCCCCGCGGCGGCGTCGCGGTCGGTGAGATCGGCGGGGATGACGACCGCGCGCCTGCCCAGCGCCTCGACCTCCTTGGCCACCTCGGCCAGGCTCTCGGCCGAGCGGGACACGAGCGCCACGTCGGCCCCCGCCTCGGCGTAGGCGAGTGCGATGCCCCGCCCGATCCCCTTCGACGCTCCCGTGACCAGAGCCTGCTTCCCACTGAGATCGAACGCGCCCACGCTGCCTCCTCGAGTCATTACCGAACAAGATTCTAGGGACATGACACCCGAAAACGCCACCGGCGCGGAACCCGTGAGGGTCCCGCGCCGGTGTCCGATCAGTAGGGGCTAACCTCCCAAGCCCCAGATGATGATGTCGAGCGCGTCGGCTATTCCGCTCTTGTCGAGATACTGGTTGACCTTGAAGCCGGTTTCGGCGATCGTGCCCGTCCTCGTGTTCTCGGGCTCGATCTTCTCCGGCCGGAAGATCTGCCGTTCACCCTGGCCGGAGCCGCCGGGCCGGGCCGCCGGCGGCGGTCCGTCCGGATACATCCGGCCGTCTCGGTAGACGGTGTAGGACTGCGTCGGCTGGGTCGAGCCGTCGTTACGGTAGATCTGGCTCGGCCGTGGCTGCATCGGCTGCCGGCTGTCCCTCGGCGGCGACTGCCGCTGCTGCGCCCTGTGGCTGGTCGGCCGCTGCGCCGGACGCTGCCGTGCCCGCTGGATCCCGCTGGGGAGCCGGCCGGCCCGCCTGTTGCGCGTCCTGGCCGCCGCCGCGGCCCGGCGCTTGGCCGCCTGCTCAGCGGCCTTTCTCCTCGCCTCTCTCTTCGCCGCCGCCGCGGCCCGCCGCTGTGCCCGTGCCGTGGCCGCCTTCCTGGCCCGCTCGGCCGCCCTCTTCTTGGCCTGTTCCTGGAGCTTCTTCCTGGCCGCGGCCGCGGCCTTCTTCCGCGCCGCCTCCAGGGCCCGCTTCTTGGCCTCGGCCGCGGCTCTCCGCCTGGCCTCCGCCAATGCCCGGCGCCGTGCCGCCGCGAGGGCGGCCCTTCTCGCCGCCGCACGCGCCGCCGCGATGGCGGCCCGCCTGGCGGCGGCCATCGCCAGCCTCCTGGCGATGATCTGCGCCGCGACCCTGACCGCGATGGCGGCGACGAACCAGAACAGCTGCCCGTCGGGGTCGCTCATGGTGACGGGGCTGTTGTTGGCGTAGGCGTAGGCGTTGAGCTGCTGCGGGTTCTGCTCCTCCATGACGGGGTCGACCGACAGGAAGCGCCCGTTCTTGGGATCGTACTCGCGGGCCCCGAGGTGGACCAGTCCGGTCGTGGAATCCTGCGTGCCTCCCACGAATCCGCGCTGCCCCGGCCAGAACGCCGGTGGCGATCCCCGGTTCTCGCCGAACGGAGTCGTCCTCCGCACCGCCAGCTCACCGGTGCCGGCGTTCACCGCCGCCTGAGCGGTGCCCTGGTGGTCGTTGACCAGGAAGTAGACCTGGTTGTCCGGCGTGCGCACCGCGATGGGCTCGCCACCGATGGTGTAGTAGCGAGTCTGCTCGACGGCGTCCTTGGCGAAGTCGAAGCGCAACTCGATGTCGTCGATGTAGAGCGTGGAGTCGGTCGGCGTCTTGCGGATCAGCCGGTCGCCCTCCGCGTTGTACACGAAGGACGTCGTCTTGCCCGCCTCCGTCACCGACTCCAGGTTGCCCTCGGCGTCCCAGGCCAGGCTCTGGTCGGAGTTGCCGACCTTGCGCCTGGTGGTGTTGCCCGCGGCGTCGTACTCGAAGAGGTCCGACCCGACGGTCTGGAGCGCGTGCGGCTGCTTGGCGCCCGCCGCCGGGTAGGTGGAGGTACGGGTGGTCTCACCCGCGCCGCCCCAGGCGTGCTTGATCTCCTTGGTCCGGTTGCCGGTGGCGTCGTACTCGTAGCTGAGCGCGTACGGGGCCACGCCGCCGATCTTGTCGGACTGCGGGCTACCACTGGCGCAGTCGTCGGTGCCCGTCCACGCCGAGGTCATCCGGCGCAGATGGTCGTACTTGAAGCACTGCGTGTCCTGGCCGCTCGCGCCCTTGTCGGCGATCCTGGTGATGTTGCCGACCGCGTCGTAGCTGTAGTTGAGGTCCAGGTCGGTCGCCGCGGCGCCCTCCCTGTCCACCCGCATCCTGGACATCCTGCGGGTGCCCTCGTCATGGGTGTAGGTGACCCAGGTCTTCTTGCCTCCCGTGCTCAGCTCCTGCTGCAGGGTCTCGCCCAGCTTGGAGTAGCGGGTCGCGGTCACGTACGTGTTCAGGCCGCTGACCTTGGTCGGCTGGCTGAGCTCGTCGTAGGTGTAGACGACCTGCTCCTCCGCCAGGCCGCCCGCGGCCGGGAAGCTGACGGACTGGACCTGGTCGTCGATCGTGTAGCGGGTGTTGAGCTGGTACGAGCCCGCCAGCTTGCCCTCCCGCTCGGGGATGGTGACGGTCTCGCGCAGCGTGCGGTAGTCGGAGTCGATGGCGTTGATCTCGGCCTTGTACGCCTGCCCGCCCGTGTAGCGGATGCTGGCGTTCATGTGGCCCTTGGCCAGCGCGTCGTACTGCCACTCGGCGAGCAGCGGACCGGTCGCGGAGCCGTCGCGCAGCTCCTTCTTGCGGCCCAGCGCGTCGTAGACGTAGTACAACGTCTTGCCGCGCGAGTCGGTCGTGGTGACCAGCTCGTCGGCGTCGTTGTACGTCATCGTGGTGGCCCCCTTGTCGGGGTCCTCCATCTTGATCTCGCGGCCGCGCATGTCGTAGTGGTGCTTCCACACGTTGCCCGCCGCGTCGGTCACCGTGGACAGGCGTCCGGCGTGGTCGTAGGTGTACTTGGTGGACTCGTACTCGCCCGTCGGGGTGGCGCCCTTGTACTGGCGCAACTCGATGAGCCGGTCCTCCGCGTCACCGATGCGGGTCGTGGCGGTGCCTCCGGCCGGGGGCGTGATGTTGACCCGGTCGCCCTGCTGCGTGGTGCTGACCCGGTACTTCTCCTGGCCCTTCGCCTTGAGGATCTGCGCGTTGGCGTCACCGCTGCCGTCGAAGGTCACCACGACCTGGTTGGGCACGTCCACGTCGGCCACGGCGAGCAGGTCGGTGGAGGGCGTCCCGGTGGCGAAGTAGCCGGTGTTCGCCTTGGCCGCCTCGCCGAGCGAGTTGTAGACGGTGTCGGTGATCGTGCGCCCGTCACGCAGCGCCGGGTCCTGCGTCTGCTCGTCGCGGGGCGCGGGCTCCTGGGTCTGGCGCTTGCGCATCAGGCCGTCGTACAGCTCGTGGCTCGCGCTGTAGGTGCCGTCCGCGTTCAGCGTCTTCGTGGTGACGAAGCTGGGACCGTCGGTGCGCATCGAGTAGGCGTACTCGGTGCTGGGCGACTGGTTGGCCGCCTTGCTGCGGTCGGGCTGCCAGACCTTGACCAGGCGGCCGAGCGCGTCGTACTCCATGTCGATGCGGCGGTTGTTCGCGTCGACCTCGGCGTACGGCTCTCCCCAGGCCGGTTCGAGCAGGGTGAGCTCGACGTGGCCCAGCTGGTTGGTCTCCTTGATCTCGGTCGGGGGCGCGCCCGCCGTCGGGGTGTAGGTGGTGGTGGACTTGGTGCCCAGCGCGTCGGTCTCGCTGGTCTCGCGACCGTAGGCGTCGTAGGTGTGGGTGCTCTCGACGATCGTCGCGCCGTCCCCGGAGACGGTGTTCTCGACGGTGGTCACGTCACCCTTGGTCGGCGCCTGGCCGTACGCCTTGTTGTCGTACTGGACCTTCTGGTCGGAGATGACCTCACCGGCGGCCAGCGTGGACACGGCGGTGCCGCAGCCGGCGGCGACCTTCTGGATCCGGCTCGTGTAGTCGAGCATCCAGCTGGTGTCGTTGCGGGCGTAGGTGTAGCGGGTGCACTGGTCGTCGTCGGTGCTGGCCAGGTCGCCCTTCTCCTCCACCTGGGTGAGCAGGCCCTTGGTGTCGTACTCGCGTTCCTCGCCGGTACGACGCCACTTGCCTCCCTCCAGCGCGGTGCGGGTGACCATGGACTTGGGCTCGACCACGTACGCGGCCTTGGTGACACCGCTCTGCGTGGACTCGGCGGTCTTGACGGACCAGGGCGCCTCGAGCGTGGCGCTCAGGATGGCCCCGCCGTCGCCGTCGTAGACGACCTCCTCGCGCTCGAAGCCGGCGAACTGGTCGAGGTCGTCGAGCTTGACGCCCTCGGTGTCCGTGACCTGCGCGCTGCGCTTGGAGCCGTCGGCCTGCTTGTCACCGTCCATGCCGCGGAAGTAGCGGAACTCCGTCAGCGTGCGCTTGGTGTCCTGGCCGTCGCCCTGACGCACCCGGACCCGGCCGTAACCCCGGAAGTCCGACCACGTGCGGTGCTCGGGCTTGACCAGGATGTTCTCGGCGTAGCGCCAGGCGGTCCCGTCGAGGTACTCGTAGTCGGTGACGACGTTGGGGGCGCCGCCGACGCGGTCCACCTCCATCGTCTGCGTGACCACGTACTTGTGGAACCAGTCGGTCACCTCGGCCTCGTTCGGCGGTGACCAGCGCTGCGGGAAGCAGCGCCTGGCGTTCTTGTCGGCGGCGGGAACGTCGCCGGGCTTGCAGTCGGCGGCGGAGTAGTTGACGCGCAGCTCACCGCCGGACTCGTTGTTCACGGCCTGCACGCGCCACTTGACCAGCGGAGCGCGGCCCTCGTTGGCGTCCACCCGGTTGGGCAGCTGGACGCCGATGAACGTGACCTTGGGCAGCGTGATCGTGCCGCCCACGTGACCGCTCTGCTGGATCGACGCCAGCCACAGCGCCGGGCTCATGCCGTCGCCCGAGGCGGGGAACTGGTGCGTGAGCGTCCAGGAGTCCACCGGGGTGTACTGGCCCGAGGCGTTGATGATCTGCGTGGTGACCTTGGTCAGGCGCTTGCGCGTGAAGAACGTCGGCGCCAGGCGGTCGGTGCACTTCACGCCGGAGTCACAGATCTGGTCGAACGGGACGTCCGGCCAGCTGCTGGCGGTCTCCTTCTTGAGCTGGTCGGCGGCGCAGGTGATGGTGCCGCTGGGCAGGCAGCGCTCGGCCACGTCGAAGACGACGCGGGAGGCGGGAGCCTTGGTGAACAGCTCGTTCTGCAGGTAGCCGTAGTCGATGCGGGTGAGGTAGCCCGCGCGGTCGTACACGGTGCCCAGCTCGGGCTTCATGTTACGGCCGTAGTAGTTCTTCTCCTGCGCGTACCAGTACGTGGTGGCGTTGCCGTGGGTGTCCACCGCGTAGTCCAGGTTCCACCGGTACGCCTGCTGGCACCAGGCGTTGGCCGGCGTGCTGTTGTAGCAGGGCTCGCCGCTGTTGTTGCCGAACACCGGCACCGTCTGGACCGACTTCGTCTCCGCCTTGCCGGTGACCCAGCCGGGCAGGCGGTTCAGGCCGAAGGTGTACTGGGTGCCGTCGGCGCCGGTGACCCGCCAGTACTCGCCGTTGTTGTCGCCGTTGGTGGCGCCGGTGAGGTACTCGATGCGGGTGCCGTCGTCGCGCTTGGGCCGCCACTGCTTGCTCGTGGCGTCCTTGACCAGCTCGACGGCCGAGTTGCCGAGCGACAGGGTGACGTTCTCCCCGTCCCAGCACAGGTCGCCGGTCTTCTTGCCGTCGACCATGCAGGACTTGTAGCGGCGCTCGATGTAGCCGCTGGGGTTCAGCTCGAAGCCCTCACCGACCCAGGAGGACTGGTTGTTGGTGGAGGCGGTGCGACCGTCCACGCTCTGGGAGGAGTAGTCGATCGACAACTCCGGCTCGTCGCCGCCCAGCGCGGGAGGGGTGCGCAGGTCGTAGTCCCAGTTGAAGTCGCCGGTCTGGGGGCCGACGCCCCAGCTCGCCGACGGGGCGAGCGAGGTGGCGGAGTGGTCGCCGGACTGGCCCGAGGCGGCGGCCGTGACCGCGTACAGGCCGGCCGGCTCGAACTCGGCGGTCAGCGTGCCCGCCTTCGGGTCGTTCTCGCTCTTGACCGGCTGGGGGGCGGCGCAGCCGTCCGCCTCGGTCAGGGCGCACTCCTCCAGCTTGACCACGCGGAGCCGGGCGCCGTAGTCGCCGCCGTAGGCGTAGCGGAAGCCGGAGTAGTCGATCTGCAGGCGGGACTTCTTGCCGGACGCGGCCTTGAGGCTCGCTCCCTGGCCGGGCGATACGCGCATCGCGAGGCCGAGCAGCTTGGAGTCGAGGAGCTCGACGCGTACCGGGTCGGGGGTCTCGGCCTTGGCGGCGGCGGCCTTCTGCGGGGCCAGCTTCACGGGGAAGCCGGTCGCCGCCAGGGTGCTCGCCCCGGTGCCGCCCAGCTCCGCCGCCTGGGGTTTGGGCCAGGCGACGCCTGGCGGCGCCTTCCACGCCTGTTTCTCGACGGGATTGGCCATCGGGGGCAGGACCGGGACGCTCTTGCCCTTGATCGGCTTCTCGTTCTCCACCGAGGGGGCCGGCCGGGGCGCGGCCTCCGCGGGCATGGCGTACGTGAGGGGGACGACGAGGGCGATGGTGAGCACCGCCGCGAGTCTGCGAGGCCAGGGCGACTCGGGCTTGGGCTTGACGAAACGGTTCCAGTAAGGGTCGGGATTGTCGGGTTCGTCGGGTTCGTGAGGTCGATTCCAGCGGGATTCGGGCAGGTCTAACTCACTCGGCAGGTCCATGAACCTCTCCCAGTCGGGGTGCAGATTGGACTTACTGGGGTGGGTGGGAACTTACTGGGCGGCCAGCTGAGCGATCTGCTCGGCGCTCAGCACGCCGTCATACGTGCGGACGTCGTCCACGACTCCTGGCCAGTAGCCGGTGAAG